>NZ_PUQD01000013.1 GCF_003331055.1 Pseudomonas sp. AFG_SD02_1510_Pfu_092
CCCCCGCCCCCCCCCCCCCCCCCCCCCCCCCCCCCCCCCCCCCCCCCGGCCCCCCCGTGGGGGGGGCGGGGGGGGGGGGGGGGGGGGGCCCCCCCCCCCCCCCCGAAGTCGGCGCTGCGCAATGCCGGAACCGCGTAAACCAGGCGACAACGCCAGTTCCTTTTCCCACTACCCTTGTAGACCGTCTTTTCTACCCCCATATTGGGGCGACTGACGCGTGAAGGAATACATCTTGAGCGACCTCCTCAACCGCCGCCTGAGCCTGCTCGGCGCCAATCTCCCCCTGCTCAAGCAGTGCCTGCACGGTATTGAGCGCGAATGCCTGCGCGTGACCGACGAAGGTCGCCTGGCCCAGACCCCGCATCCGCAAGCCCTGGGATCGGCGCTGACCAACGAGCAGATCACCACCGACTATTCCGAGTCGCTGCTGGAGTTCATCACCCCGGCCCTGCCCGACCCGGCCAAGGTGCTGGAAAGCCTCGAGGAGACCCACCGTTTCGTCTACAGCAAGCTGGGTGACGAATACCTGTGGAGCCCGTCGATGCCATGCACGCTGCCGGCCGAGGAGGACATCCCGATTGCCGAGTACGGCAGCTCGAACATCGGCAAGCTCAAGCACGTCTACCGCAAGGGCCTGGCCCTGCGTTACGGCCGCACCATGCAGTGCATCGCCGGTATCCATTACAACTTCTCGCTGCCAGAGGCGCTGTGGCCGCTGCTGCGCGCAAGCGAGGGCAGCAGCGAGAACGACCGCGACTACCAGTCGTCGGCCTACATCGCGCTGATCCGCAATTTCCGCCGCTACAGCTGGCTGCTGATGTACCTGTTCGGCGCCTCGCCGGCCCTGGACAAAGGCTTCCTGCGTGGCCGCCCGCACCAGCTCGAAGAGCTGGACGCGCAAACCCTGTACCTGCCCTATGCCACCAGCCTGCGCATGAGCGACCTGGGCTACCAGAGCAACGCCCAGGCAGGCCTTACGCCGTGCTACAACAACCTGGCCAGCTACACCGACAGCCTGCGCAAGGCGGTCGGCACGCCCTACCCGCCCTATGTTGAAGTCGGCACGCACGTGGACGGCGAGTGGGTGCAGCTGAACACCAACATTCTGCAGATCGAAAACGAGTACTACTCGAACATTCGCCCCAAGCGCGTCACCTACACCGGCGAGCGGCCGATCCAGGCCTTGACCGCGCGGGGCGTGCAGTACGTGGAGGTGCGTTGCCTCGACATCAACCCGTTCCTGCCGGTGGGCATCGACCTGACCGAGGCGCGTTTCCTCGACGCGTTCCTGCTGTTCTGCGCGCTGGAGGACAGCCCACAGCTGGACAACGGCGAATGCGGCCATTGCACCAACAACTTCCTGACCGTGGTCAAGGAAGGACGTCGCCCGGGCCTGGAACTGCACCGCAATGGCCAGCCGATCGGCCTCAAGGAATGGGCCGGCGAGCTGATCGAGCGCATCCGCCCACTGGCCGAGCTGCTCGACCAGGCACAAGGCGGCCAGGAACACGCCAAGGCCCTGGATGCGCAACAGGCCAAGGTCGATGACGCCTCGCTGACGCCTTCGGCCCAGGTGCTGGCACGCATGACCGAGCATGACGAGAACTTCGTGCAGTTCTCGCTGCGCCAGAGCCGCATCCACGCCGAAACCTTCCGTGAGCAGCCACTGCCGGTCGAGCGCCAACAGGCCTTCGAAACCCTCGCTCGCGAGTCGCTGGCCAAACAGGCCGAACTGGAACAGGAAGAAGTCGGCGATTTCGACCTGTTCGTCGGCGCCTACCAGGCCAGTATCCTGGCAATCAGCAACTGATGACCCGCAACGCCACCCCGCGCAAGCCGCGCGCCAGCAGCCAGGCCAGGATCGAGGCGATCCTGGCGGCCGCTCGCGAGCTGCTGGCCGAACAAGGGGTGGCAGCACTGTCGATCTACAACGTGGCCGAGCGCGCGCAGATCCCACCGTCATCGGTGTATCACTTCTTCGCCAGCGTACCGGCGTTGCTGGAGGCGTTGACGGCCGATGTGCACCGGGCATTTCGCGAGGCGCTCAGTGCACCGATCGACAGCTGCGCGTTCAGCACCTGGCATGAGCTGTCACGGCTGATCGAGCAGCGCATGCTGGATATCTACAACGAAGATGCGGCGGCGCGGCAGTTGATTCTGGCGCAACACGGGCTGAGCGAAGTGGTGCAGGCCGACCGGCAGCATGACATGGAGCTGGGCGACCTGATGCACAAGTTGTTCGACCAGCATTTTCACTTGCCGGTGATGCCGCTGGATATGGATGTGTTTGCCCTGGCCATGGAATTGAGCGATCGCGTGTATGCGCGGTCAGTGCAGCTGCATGAGGCGATCACGCCGCGTATGGCCGAGGAAGGCAAACGGGTGTTCGAGGCGTACCTGGGGTTGTATCTGCCGCCGTTTCTGGCCAAGCGTTCCAGCTGAAGATTTTGGGGCCGCGTTGCGGCCCTATCGCGACACAAGGCCGCTCCCACATGGTCCTGCGTACACCGGACAAATGTGGGAGCGGCCTTGTGTTGCGATAGGGCTGCAGAGCAGCCCCAGAAGCCCGCATCACAACTTGGCGATGGACACTTCAGTCGACTTCACGAAGGCAATAACCTCACTGCCCACCTGCAGCTCCAGCTCACGCACGGAGCGGGTAGTGATGACCGAAGTCACGATACCCGAGGCAGTCTGCACATCGATTTCCGACAGTACCGGGCCTTCGAGGATTTCTTTCACGGTGCCTTTGAACTGGTTGCGAACGTTGATTGCTTTGATGGTCATGATTTGCTTCCTTTTGGCTTCTGGGGTTCAGTGCGCCCAACGCAGTTGCGTGGGCAAAGGGGCTACAGGGTCCGGCTCGGGCGCAGCGCCCGGGGCCGACAGAACACGGTTGAGCACTGCGCTTTCCAGCGCGGCCAGGCGATGCGAACCCCGCGCGCGGGGCCGTGGCAGATCGACAGTGAGGTCGAGCCCGACCTCGCCGTCCTCAATCAGGATCACCCGGTCTGCCACGGCAACCGCCTCGCTGACATCGTGGGTGACCAGCAGCACGGTGAAGCCGTGCTGACGCCACAGGCGTTCGATCAGTTGTTGCATTTCGATCCGGGTCAACGCATCCAGCGCACCGAGCGGCTCGTCCAGCAGCAGCAGGCGCGGCTGGTGGATCAGCGCCCGGGCCAGGGCCACGCGCTGCTTCTGGCCGCCAGAAAGCGCCGCCGGCCATTCATTGGCGCGGTCGGCCAGGCCCACCGCTTCCAAGGCTTCCAGCGCACGTGCGCGCCAGTCGCCAGACAAGCCCAGGCCGACGTTGTCGATCACCTTCTTCCACGGCAGCAGGCGCGCCTCCTGGAACATCAGGCGGGTCTCTTCGCGGGCCTCCTCCAGCGCAGCGGCACCGGCCAGCAACTGGCCTGCGCTGGGCTGGTCGAGACCGGCCAGCAGGCGCAGCAAGGTGCTCTTGCCGCAGCCGCTGCGGCCGACGATGGCGACGAACTGGCCAGCCGGAACATGCAGCTCGATACCCTTGAGCACCTCGCGCTGGCCAAAAGCCTTGCGCAGGCCGCTGGCGGCCAGCGGGATGCCACGCAGCAAGCGTGGCGGCTGTTCCTTGAGTACGCTCATGCGGCCACCTTCTTCGCTACCTGATAGGCCGGGTGCCAACGCAGCCACACACGCTCAAGGCCGCGGGCGGCGAGGTCGGCGAGCTTGCCGAGGACGGCATACAGGACGATCGCCAGCACCACCACATCGGTCTGCAGGAACTCACGGGCGTTCATTGCCAGGTAGCCGATGCCGGAACTGGCCGAAATGGTTTCGGCAACGATCAGGGTCAGCCACATGAAGCCCAGGGCGAAACGCACGCCTACCAGGATCGAAGGCAGCGCCCCCGGCAGGATCACCTGGCGGAACAGGCTGAAGCCGGACAGGCCATAGCTGCGCGCCATCTCCACCAGTGCCGCGTCGACGTTGCGGATGCCGTGGTAGGTATTCAGGTAGATCGGGAACAGTGTGCCCAGCGCCACCAGGAAGATCTTTGCCGACTCGTCGATACCGAACCAGAGGATCACCAACGGGATCAGCGCCAGGTGCGGTACGTTGCGGATCATCTGCACCGAGCTGTCGAGCAGGCGCTCGCCCCAGTTCGACAGGCCGGTGATGAAGCCCAGCACCAGGCCGATGCTGCCGCCGATGACGAAGCCCAGCCCGGCACGCCAGCCACTGATGGCCAGGTGAGTCCAGATTTCACCGCTGCGCACCAGCTCGACGCCAGCGCTGAGCACCGCGCTGGGCGCCGGCAGGATGCGCGTCGACAGCCAGCCGGCGCTGACCGCCAGCTGCCAGACGGCCAGCAGCAGTAGCGGCAGCGCCCACGGCGCCAGGCGCTGGGCCAGGTTGTTGGAAGTTGCACGACTCATGGCCCGGCCCTCAGCTCTGCGCAACGGACTTGGGCAGGATGTCGTTGGCCACCATTTCGCCAAACGGGCTTACATAACCGCCGGCCTTGGGTTGCTCCGGGCGCTGCACATCCAGGTGCGGGAACAGCAGTTCGGCCACCCGGTACGACTCTTCCAGGTGCGGGTAGCCGGAGAAGATGAACGTGTCGATGCCCAGCTCGGCGTATTCCTTGACCCGTGCCGCGACAGTCGGGCCATCGCCCACCAGCGCAGTACCGGCACCACCACGGACCAGGCCGACTCCGGCCCAGAGATTGGGGCTGACTTCCAGCTTGTCGCGGTTGCCGTTGTGCAGCGCGGCCATGCGTTGCTGGCCGACCGAGTCGAAGCGCGCCAGCGAGGCCTGGGCGCGGGCGATGGTGTCGTCGTCCAGGTGCGAGATCAGCTTGTCGGCAGCGGCCCAGGCTTCTTCGTTGGTTTCCCGCACGATTACATGCAGGCGGATGCCAAAACGCACTTCGCGGCCCTGGGCGGCAGCTTTTTCACGGACCTGGACGATTTTTTCCGCTACCGCGCTCGGCGGCTCGCCCCAGGTCAGGTACAGCTCGACCTGCTCGGCGGCCAGGTCCTGCGCGGCTTCGGAAGAGCCGCCGAAGTACAGCGGCGGGCGCGGTTGCTGGATCGGTGGGTAGAGCAGCTTGGCGCCCTTCACCTGGATATGCTTGCCGTCGTAGTCGACGGTTTCGCCCTCCAGCACCTTGCGCCAGATGCGGGTGAACTCCACCGAAGCCTCGTAGCGCTCTTGATGGTTCAGGTGCAGGCCGTCACCGGCCAGCTCATCCGGGTCGCCGCCGGTCACCAGGTTGAACAGTGCACGGCCGTTGGACAGGCGGTCGAGGGTGGCCGCCTGGCGCGCTGCCACGGTCGGCGAAATGATCCCGGGGCGCAGGGCGACCAGAAACTTCAGGCGCTGGGTCACCGGAATCAGCGACGCCGCGACCAGCCAGGAGTCTTCGCAGGAACGCCCGGTCGGGATCAGCACGCCACCAAAACCGAGGCGGTCGGCGGCCTGGGCAATCTGCTGCAGGTAGCCGTGGTCGACGGCGCGAGCGCCATCGGCGGTGCCCAGGTATTTGCCGTCGCCATGGGTGGGAAGGAACCAGAAGATGTTCAGGCTCATTGGAGTTGTCTCCTCAAGGGGGGCTCAGCCGGGGCGGCGCCCCGACGCAGGCGAATCAATCAAGGCGCGCTGGCGACCTTGGCCGGGGGTGTCCAGATCACATCCTTGATGCTCAGCGGCTTGGGAATCAGCTTCAGCGCCTGGAACGTGTCGGCGATCTTCTGCTGCGCGGCCACCACCTCCGGGGTAAGCGGCGCGGCACCGTAGCCCTGGCGCTTGACCGATGTCAGGGTGATGTCGGCGGGCAGGCCGAGCAGCGGTGCGACCTGGTCGGTCACTTGCTGAGGGTTGGCCTGGGACCACTCGCCCACGGCACGCACTTCCTCGATCAAGGTGCTGATCACCGCCGGGTGCTGGGTCGCATAGTTGCGGGTGGCGAGGTAGAACTGGTGGTTGTCGACCAAGCCCTTGCCATCACGCAGGGTGCGCGCTTGCAGTTGCCGTTCGGCGGCGGCCTGGTACGGGTCCCAGATCACCCAGGCGTCCACGCTGCCGCGCTCGAAGGCAGCGCGGGCGTCGGCCGGGGGCAGGTACACCGGCTGGATGTCGCTGTATTTCAAGCCTGCGTCTTCCAGGGCGCGGACCAGCAGGTAGTGCACGTTGGAGCCTTTGTTGAAGGCGACTTTCTTGCCCTTGAGGTCTTTGACCGACTGGGCCGGCGAGCCCTTCGGCACCAGAATCGCCTCGCTGTGCGGGGCTGGCGGTTCGTAGGCCACGTAAAGCAGGTCGGCACCGGCAGCCTGGGCGAACACCGGTGGGGTTTCGCCGGTGACGCCGAAGTCGATGGAGCCAACGTTCAACCCTTCAAGCAGCTGCGGGCCGCCGGGGAACTCGGTCCATTGCACCTGCACGCCCTGCTCGGCCAGGCGCTTTTCCAGCGTGCCCCTGGCCTTGAGCAGCACCAGGGTGCCGTATTTCTGATAACCGATACGCAGGCTCTCGGCCTGGGCTTGGGTGATGGCGCCGAAGGACACAGCCGCCGCAAACAGGGCGACCAGACCGCGACGCAAGAAGACTGTGCGCATGGCGCTCTCCTGTGCGAGTAGGTTCGGGTTGCACCTGCTTGCCTCGTTGTCGGGCGAGTAAGGTGGTGAAGCGGGTGGGGCCGGTCAGATGCTCCAGCGAGCGCTGATCAGCCGTTCATTCAACACACCGGGGGCCACGGGGCGAGGCCGACGGGCCAATGCACCGTGGAAGGTTTCCAGCGCATCGAGCAGACGTTCTTCCAGCGCTGCTGCCAGCTGCGCGGGCTTGCTGCCTTCTGCGTAAGCAACCTGGCTGTCGTCGGCGAAGATCCCTTGCAGGGTCTCTTGCGCCTTGAGTGCCGACAGCACGGGCTTGAGTGCGTAATCCACCGCCAGCATGTGGGCGATGCTGCCGCCGGTGGCGATTGGCAACACGATCTTGTTGGCCAGAGCGCGTTCGGGTAGCAGGTCGAGCAAGGTTTTCAGGGCCCCGGCGAACGATGCCTTGTACACCGGGGTCGCGACGATCAGGCCATCGGCCTGGGCCACCAATTGCTGGAAGTGCTGCACCTGCGGGCTGTCGAAGCGGGCGTGCAGCAGGTCCTCGGCGGGAAAGCCACGTACCTGGAACGTCACCACCTCGACGCCACGCTCTTGCAGCCACTGGCGCGAACGCTCCAGCAACACGCCAGAGCGTGAACGGGTACTTGGGCTACCACCGATTGAGACGACCAGCATTGCAGCGTTTCCTTGTGTTCTGTTGGAGCTGACATTAACAGCCGACACATATATCTAGAAATCATATTTTTTCATTTGTTTATTCCATTTTTGCATTTAGCTTCAAAGGCCTATTCGCGGGCACGCCCGCTCCCACAGGGACCGCACAAAGCCTGAGAATTACGCTATCCCTGTGGGAGCGGGCGTGCCCGAGAAGAAGCTCACGCGGTTTCAGCGGACATAAAAAAGGGCCGTCGAAACGGCCCGAATATCCCTGCTATGGCTAAGAGCAATGCAACGAGGATTCTTTAACGATTTGGCTGCGGGGTGAGCCGCAGGTAGGGCTTGACCGCCCGGTAACCTTTGGGGAAGCGCTGCTTGATTTCTTCTTCGTCTTTCAGCGAAGGCACGATCACCACGTCGTCACCGTCCTGCCAGTTACCGGGCGTGGCGACCTTGTGGTTGTCGGTCAGCTGCAACGAGTCGATCACCCGCAGAATTTCATTGAAGTTGCGCCCGGTACTGGCCGGATAGGTGATGGTCAGGCGCACCTTCTTGTTCGGGTCGATGACGAACAGCGAGCGCACAGTCAGGGTGTCGCTGGCGTTCGGATGGATCAGGTCGTACAGGTCGGACACCTTGCGGTCGGCGTCGGCGATGATCGGGAAGTTGACCACGGTGTTCTGGGTCTCGTTGATGTCATCGATCCAGCGGTGATGCGAATCGACCGGGTCCACCGACAGGGCGATGGCCTTGACCCCGCGCTGGGCGAACTCGTCCTTGAGCTTGGCGGTCAGGCCCAGCTCGGTGGTGCACACCGGAGTGAAGTCGGCCGGGTGCGAGAACAGCACCCCCCAGCTGTTGCCCAGCCACTCGTGGAAGCGGATCTTGCCTTCGCTGGAATCCTGTTCGAAATCGGGGGCGATATCGCCGAGTTTGAGGCTCATGGGCTGCGGCTCCTGTGCTGGGTTCTGTACACCGTGTGGGTTCAATGTGCCTGCATTCGGTTAAAAATAAAAAGAATAAATAATGATTTATTTATAACCAATAGGAATACATAGTTACAGACACAAAAAAGCCTCGCACGAGGCGAGGCTTGTTGTTCAGCTACGGCTTACAGGAAGTTGTAAGTGTAGTTCACGATGAAGCGAGTCTGGTCTTTGTCCGCAGCGCTTTCGCCGCTACCACGGTAGACACCCTGACGCAGGCTGAAGCCCAGGCCTTTGAGGGTGCCTTGCTGAAGGGTGTAGTCGACGCGTGCGTCACGTTCCCATTCGTTGTAGCTACCGTCGCCGGACTTGTTGCGTACATCGTCACCACGCAGGTAGGCCACCGAAGCCTTCAGGCCTGGAACGCCCAGGGCCGCGAAGTCATAGGAGTACTGACCGAAGGTGGTGTTCTCGCCAGCGCGGGCGAACTGGTTGATCATGCTGTCGGTGAACAGGTAGAAGCTCGCGCCGCCATTGCCTTCCAGCGAAGAAGTGGCGCCGTCCTTGCGAACGCTACCCTGGTTCAGCCAGACGAAACCACCATCGTCACCCACCTGCTGGTGGCCGAGCATCAGCGCGTGGCCACCCAGGGTGTAGGTGAACATGGCGCTCCAGGTCTTGTTGTCGACCTCGCCGGCGTTTTGCGCAAAGCCACCGTTGTTGTCGAAGGCGTAACCGGTCTGGCCATTCTTGCCATCGCTGCTGCTGTCGAAGTAGCGCAGGTCAGTCTTGAACGACTGGTTGTCGGCAATCTTGTAGACGTGGGTGGCACCCAGGAAGTGCTGCTTGTAGAAGTCTTCCAGGTTCGAGTAGTAGTACTGCAGGGTCAGGTCTGGAGTGAGCTTGTAGTCACCACCGGCGAACTGGAACTTGTTGCTGTCGCGGAAGGCGCCAGAAACCGAAAGACCGGTACGGTTGCTCGACGCACGACCCATGGCATGGGTCAGTTGACCGGCGTTGAGGGTCAGGTTGTCGATTTCCTTCGACTGCAGGGTGCCACCTTCGAAGGTCTGCGGCAGCACACGACCGTCGTTGGAGACCAGGATCGGCAGGTTAGGCGCCAGGGCGCTGCCGTAGTGGACTTCGGTCTTGGAGAAGCGCGCCTTGGCGTTGCCGCCAATGCGAGCCCAGTCATGGACTGCCGAACCATCGGAGTCGCTCGGGAAGAAGGTGTTGTTGGCATCTGGACGGCTACCACGGCCACCATCCAGGTGGATGCCCCACAGCGCTTGAACGTCGACACCAAAGCCTACGGTGCCTTCGGTGAAGCCAGACAGGTAGTCAAGCTTGAAGCCCTGACCGCTTTCTTTCTGGTCGATACCGCTTTCGCGGTTGTCATCGTTGAAGTACATGGTGCGCGAGCTGAGCGACAGCTTGCTGTCTTCGACGAAACCGGCAGCGCCTGCTTGTTGGGCGAGAACCCCCAGTGCCACGGCCAGGGCCAGGCTGGACTTGTACATGTTTTGCTCCTCTACGTTCTAATTCTTGTGTATCTCTGGCGGAGGGGTCTTGTGCCCCGCTCACCGTGGATTGGCGATTTAGTCCCAAAGCGTGACCATGAAGTCAATCGTTTCTAAACGTTTCGCGACTTTGGTCTAAGACGCCACTGCGCTACAGGATAATGACAATCCTATAAATCCAAAATGACCGTTTTATGAATTGCTAAGATTTTTACGGAATATGTTAGGAACTGTTACTGCCATTCGTTGTATCAACGTCGCAATTCATAACCAAATGTTATTTGCAAACGTTTGCTCATAACCTAATTCCGGATCGTTCTATCGGGACGGAAAAGCGTAGCAGCCGCTTGTGGTTTCGCCATTGAGCAAGATCACCTGTTGCGGCCCCTGTGGGAGCGGGCGCGCCCGCGAACACCGGCGAAGCCGGTGCCATCCAACGCGTCGCCTGCTTCGCGGGCATGCCCGCTCCCACAGGGTTAAAGCATTTGCCTCCTAAGCTAATGCTAAAAAGTTATTTATTTTAGTTTTCTTAGATCATTTAGCCTTCTCGCCATCCAATACACCAATTGCCTGACGAGAGGTTCACCATGATCCCGCACGCTCCGCTGCGCCTGTTCGCCGCCCTGACCCTCGCCAGCGCCAGCTGGTTGGCCCAGGCTGCCGACCTGACCGTCGCTTACCAGACCACCGTCGATCCGGCCAAGGTGGCGCAGGTCGATGGCAGCTACGAGAAAGCCAGCAAGGCCAGCATCGACTGGCGCAAATTCGACAACGGCGCCGATGTGATCACCGCCGTCGCCAGCGGCGACGTGCAGATCGGCTACCTGGGCTCCAGCCCGCTGGCCGCCGCCGCAACCCGCAAGTTGCCGGTCGAGACCTTCCTCATCGCCACGCAGATTGGCGCCGGTGAAGCACTGGTCGCACGTGACAGCATCAAGGCTCCGCAGGACCTGATTGGCAAGAAAGTCGCCGTGCCGTTCGTCTCCACCGGCCATTACAGCCTGCTGGCAGCCCTGAAAAACTGGAACATCGACCCGGCCAAGGTACAGATTCTCAACCTCGCCCCGCCGGCGATCATTGCCGCCTGGAAGCGCGGCGACATCGACGCCACCTACGTCTGGGACCCGGCCCTTGGCGTGGCCAAGGAAAACGGCAAGGTCCTGATCACCTCCGGCGAGCTGGCCGAAAAAGGCGCGCCAACCTTCGACGCGTGGATCGTGCGCAAGGACTTCGCCGCCAAGCACCCGGACGTGGTCAAGGCCTTCGCCAAGGTCACCCTGGACGCCTACGCCGACTACCGCAAAGACCCGAAAGCCTGGCTGGCCAACCCCGACAACGTAGCCAAGCTGGCCAAGCTGTCCGGCGCCAAACCCACCGACATCCCGGTGCTGCTGCAGGGCAACGTCTACCCGCTGGCCGCCGACCAGGCCAACGCACTGGGTGCGCCGACCACCCAGGCACTGACCGACACGGCCACCTTCCTCAAGCAGCAAGGCAAGGTCGACGCGGTGCTACCGGACTACTCGCCCTACGTCAGCGCCCAATACCTCCCCAACTAAGCCTGTAGAAACCGACCGGAGCCTGCCATGGCCTTGCTCGAGCTGGAGCGCATCAGCGCACAGTACCCCGGCGCCGATACCCCGGTGCTGGCCGACATCAACCTGAGCCTGGGGCCACGCCAGCTGCTGGTGGCCCTGGGGCCGTCCGGCAGCGGCAAGACCTCGCTGCTCAACCTGATTGCCGGTTTCGTCAGCCCCAGCGGCGGCCGTATCACCCTTGACGGCGTGCCGGTGCAAGGCCCCGGTGCCGAGCGCGGCGTGGTGTTCCAGGACGATGCGCTGCTGCCTTGGCAGAACGTGCTGGGCAATGTCGCCTTCGGCCTGGAGCTGGCCGGTGTCGCGCGCGCCGAGCGCGAAGCCAAAGCCCGCGAAATGCTCGCCCTGGTCGACCTCGACGGCTTTGCCGAGCGGCGTATCTGGCAGTTGTCCGGTGGCCAGAAACAGCGCGTGGGCCTGGCCCGGGCGCTGGCGGCCGACCCCCGGGTGCTGTTGATGGACGAACCGTTCGGCGCGCTGGATGCCTTCACCCGCGAGCAGATGCAGGAGCTGCTGCTGCAAGTGTGGCAACGCACCACCAAGCCGGTGTTTCTGATTACCCATGACATTGAGGAAGCGGTATTCCTGGCCAGCGAGCTGGTGCTGCTGGCGCCCAACCCGGGGCGCGTGGTGGAACGCTTGCAACTGGATTTCGGCCAGCGCTATGCCGCTGGCGAATCGGCGCGGGCGATCAAGTCCGACCCGGCCTTCATCGAAACCCGCGAGCATGTGCTGGCGCGGGTGTTCTCCCAACGTCAAAGTCTGCAGGAGCGCGCATGAGCAGCCTGGACCTGCCGGTTGCCGGCAAACGCAACGCCCGACCGCGGCCAGCCGCCACGCTGCGCCGCCCGTTGCCCACCCGCTGGATCAGCACCCTGACCCTGGCAAGCCTGCTGCTGGCCTGGTGGCTGGTGACTGCCGCCGGCTGGATCGAGCCGCTGTTCCTGCCGTCGCCCGGCGATATCCTGGCCAAGGCCGGGGTGCTGCTGAGCCAAGGCTACATGGATGCCAGCCTGTGGCAGCACCTGGGCGCCAGCCTCGGGCGCATCGGCGTGGCCCTGCTGGCCGCCGTCCTCAGCGCTATCCCGGTGGGCATCGCCATCGGTTACAACCGGGTCGCCCGCGGCATTTTCGACCCGCTGATCGAGTTCTACCGGCCGATACCGCCGCTGGCCTACCTGCCGCTGATCGTCATCTGGTGCGGCATCGGCGAGCTGTCGAAAGTGCTGCTGATCTACCTGGCGATCTTCGCGCCTATCGCCATTGCCACCGCCACGGGGGTGCGCACGGTCGACCCGGCCAAGCTGCGCGCCGCGCAGTCGCTGGGCGCGACCAAGGCGCAGCTGATTCGCCATGTGATCCTGCCCAGCGCCCTGCCCGACATTCTTACCGGCATCCGCATCGGCCTGGGGGTCGGCTGGTCGACCCTGGTGGCCGCCGAGCTGATCGCCGCCACCAGCGGCCTGGGCTTCATGGTGCAGTCGGCGGCGCAGTTCCTGGTTACCGATGTGGTGGTGCTGGGCATTTTGCTGATCGCGCTGATCGCCTTTGCCCTGGAAATGAGCCTGCGTGCCCTGCAACGCAAACTGGTGCCCTGGCACGGGCAGAGCCACTGAACCCTGTTGACCACGCCAGCAGCCTGGCGCCTGATTGAAGAGACCGACATGAGCCTGACCATCACCCCCCTCAGCCCGGCGCTCGGCGCCCAGATCAGTGGCGTGGACATCAGCCGCGAGATCACCACCGAACAGCGCGACGCCATCGAACAGGCGCTGCTGCAACACCAGGTGCTGTTCTTCCGCGACCAGCCGATCAACCCGCAGCAACAGGCACGCTTTGCCGCCCGTTTCGGCGACCTGCACATCCACCCGATCTACCCCAACGTGCCGGACACCCCGCAGGTGCTGGTGCTCGACACTGCGGTGACCGATGTGCGCGACAATGCCGTGTGGCACACCGATGTGACCTTCCTGGCAACCCCGGCACTGGGCGCGGTGCTCAGCGCCAAGCAGCTGCCAGCCTATGGTGGCGACACACTGTGGGCCAGCGGCATCGCGGCCTTCGAAGCCTTGTCGGCGCCGCTGCGGGATATGCTTGAGGGGCTGACTGCCACCCACGACTTCACCAAGTCGTTCCCGCTGGAGCGCTTCGGTACCACACCGGAGGACCTGGCGCGCTGGGAAGCCACGCGGCGCAACAATCCGCCGCTGTCACACCCGGTGGTGCGCACGCATCCGGTAAGCGGGCGCAAGGCGTTGTTCGTCAACGAGGGGTTTACCACGCGCATCAATGAGCTGAGCGAGCTGGAAAGCGAGGCGTTGCTGAAACTGCTGTTCGCCCATGCCACGCGGCCGGAGTTCAGCATTCGTTGGCGCTGGCAGGAGAATGATGTGGCCTTCTGGGACAACCGCGTGACCCAGCATTTTGCCGTGGATGATTACCGGCCGAACCGGCGGGTGATGCATCGGGCGACCATCCTTGGGGATGCGCCCTTTTAGTTGGCGCCTGTGCCGGCCTCTTCGCGGGCTCGCCCGCTCCCACAAGTGCGGCACAGCTTTCAGAAACTGCGTTGAACCTGTGGGAGCGGGCGAGCCCGCGAAGGGGCCGGTACAGGTTACTACCTGACCAGATGCAGGAACTGCATGTGCCGTTCGTACTGGTCGAGGATGTCGTTGATGATCTGCTCCTTGCTATAGCCGACCAGGTCGTAGTTCTGGCTGCCTTCGCTCAGGTGCACCTCCGCCCGGTAGTAGCGGCGGTTCTTCAACTCCTGCGTGCCCAGCCCACCCAGGGCGAACGACGGTGTGAAATACCCGCGCATCTGCACCTGATAGATGAACGGCTGCTCCTCGCCATGGCCAATCTTCAAACTGACGTTGTCGTGGCTGGGGTCGTCCTGGGTAATCAGCACCAAGCCCTTCTGCTCGAACACTTCCCGCACATCGGCTATCGCCGGGCGCACCACATCATCCATGAAGCGGTACACCTCGTCACGCGACGGGAAGTGCACTGCCTGGCTCAGGCGTTGGCGCCAGCCACCACGGCCGCGACGCGACTGGGCGAACGGCGCCAGTGAGTGCATCTGCGCGATCTGCCGTTGCGACTCCAGGTAGAACGCCTTGTGCAGCCCCCACATCATGCACAGCAGGATCAGCGAGAACGGCAGCGAAGTCAGCACCACCGCCGACTTCAGCGAATCGATGCTGCCGGCGAACAACAACGCACTGGTGATCAGCGCCGTCATCGCGCCCCAGAACACCCGCAGCCAGTTCGGCCCGTCCTCGTCGGCATCACCGCCCTTGGCCGACAGGGTCGAAAGCACCACCGTGCCGGAGTCGGCCGAGGTGACGAAGAACACGAAGCTGATGAACACCGTCATGGCGATCACCGCCTTGCTCCAGGGGTAGGTCTCCAGCAGCAGGTACAGGCTCATCGACGGGTTATCCAGCGCCGACTGGCCCAACGCGGTCATGCCGTGGTTGATCACCTGGTCGAGCGCGCTGTTGCCGAAGATCGACATCCACGCCAAGGTGAAGCCCAGCGGAATCAGCAGCACGCCAAAGACGAACTCGCGGATGGTACGGCCCCGGGAGATGCGGGCGATGAACAAGCCCACGAACGGTGCCCAGGCAATCCACCAGGCCCAGTAGAACACCGTCCAGCCGCCCAGCCAGTCACGGTTGTCACCGTAGGCATAGACGTCGAAACTCTTGCGCGGCAAGGCGCCCAGGTAGTCGCCGAGGTTCTGGATCAGGGTGTTGAACAGGTGCTGGGTAGGCCCGGCGAACAACACGAACAGCAGCAGCGCGCAGGCCAGGAACAGGTTGATGTCACTCATCACCCGCACGCCCTTTTCCACCCCGGCAACCGCCACTGCCACCGCCGCGCCCATCATCAAGGTAATGAGCAGCACCTGCACCCACTGGCTATGGTCGATGCCGAACAGGTAGTCGAGGCCGGCGTTCAAGTGCAGCACGCCAAAACCCATGTCGGCGCCCAGGCCGAACACCGTGGCGATGATGCCGAAGCCGTCCACCGCATAACCGATCGGCCCGTTGATGCGCTTGCCGATCAGCGGGTACAGCGCCGAACGCAAGGCCAGCGGCAGGTTGTGCCGGTAGGCGAAGTAGGCCAGGGCCATGCCGACGAAAGCGAACACGCCCCAGCCATGCAGGCCCCAGTGCAGGAACAGTATCTGCATCGCCTGGCGCCCGGCCTCGGCCGTGCCCGCTTCGCCCTGGGGCGGCTGCAGCATGTGGGTCAGCGGTTCGGAAACGCAGAAGAAGAACAAGGTGATGCTGATGCCCGCGGCGAACAGCATGCCAGCCCACGACAGGTAGCTGAACTCGGGTTCGTCGTGGTCGGCACCGAGCTTGATCTTGCCGTAGCCGGACAAGGCGGTGACCACCACGAAGACCAGGTACAGCGTCATCGCCAGCATGTAGTACCAACCGACCGTGTTGGCCGCCCAGTTCTGCGCCGCCAGCAACCAGTCGCCGGCTGCTTGCGGAAAGGCAATGACCACCAGGCCGAAGATGAGGATGAAACTCGCCGCGAAATAGAACACCGGGGGGTTCATGCGGATCTTGCCGTGGGCAAGGGATGGGGTCGGTGCACTCATAGGGGGCGCACCTCGTCAAATGACGTAAGGTTCGGAATGAACGGGTTCAGCAAAGGAATCCTCCTGTTGAACACCGGCAGCGGACCAGCGTTTTTTCATTGAACAAGCGTTCAAGTTAAACATGGATCGGATTTCAATGCGAATTGAGGCGCTGGTTGGTGTGCTCCTGCACTGGCCTCTTCGCGGGCTTGCCCGCTCCCACAGGGGCCGCACAGAAGATGAGTGTTGTGCGGTACCTGTGGGAGCGGGTTTACCCGCGAAGAGGCCAGTACAGGCAACGGAGGATCAGTTCTTGTCCTGGCAATCCAGCTGCAGGTTGGCCTGGGTAATGTTGCTATCGGCCGGCACACTGCGGGTCAGCCACACATTGCCGCCAATGGTCGAGCCTTTGCCGATCGTGATTCGCCCCAGCACCGTGGCCCCGGCATAGATGACCACATCGTCCTCGACGATCGGGTGGCGTGGCAGGCCTTTGTGCAGGGTGCCCGACTCATCGCTGGGGAAGCGCTTGGCGCCCAGGGTCACCGCCTGGTAGATGCGCACGCGCTCGCCGATGATCGCGGTTTCGCCGATCACCACGCCGGTACCGTGGTCGATGAAGAAACTCGGGCCAATCTGTGCCCCAGGGTGAATGTCGATCCCCGTGGCCGAATGCGCCAGCTCCGAGCTGATCCGCGCCAGCAGCGGCAGGCCGGCCTGGTACAGGTGGTGCGCCAGGCGGTGGTGGATGATCGCCAGGATGCCGGGGTAGCACAGCAGCACTTCATCGACGCTGCGCGCTGCCGGGTCGCCGTGGTACGCGGCCAGCACATCGGTGTCGAGCAGCACACGCAGGCCCGGCAGGGCGGCGGCAAAGTCCTGGACCAGGCGCAGGGCATGGGCATCGACGCCAGCCAGCTCGGCTTTGTTCTGCCGCGCGGCATAGCGCAGTTCCAGGCGGGCCTGGACGAGCAAGGCGGTCAGCGCAGCATCCAGGGTATGGCCGACGTAAAAGTCTTCGCTTTCTTCGCGCAGGTCGACCGGGCCAAGGCGCATGGGGAACAGCGCGCCGCACAGCTGCTCGAGAATCTGCCGCATCGCCTCGCGCGACGGCAGCTCACGCCCGCCCTGCTCGCCGCTGCTGCGGCCGTTGCGGGTGCGCCACTGTTCACGGGCGCCGCGCAGGCCGGTGACGATGTTCTGCAACTGCCAATGCCCGGATGAAGGGTGTTCGCTCACGGTTTTCTCCTGCCTGAATATTTTTATTGGCAGGTCAGGCCCGCGAAAAGGCCCTACCTGCGTACTTGCAATCCACTCTACGGCAAATCCGGCCCTTGGAAAAAACAACGCTTTATTCCATCCTGCGCTAAGTCAGGCATAAGCAGCGATGACGGCGCCGGCAACCTCGCCTACCCTCAACGCAGCCAGCACCTTGGCAAAAAACATAAGGGAATAACAAAATAATTTTTTATTATTTCCAGGCCTAAGCGGCCAACCCTATAGTCGCCACCCACCACTTCCACAACAAGCGCGGGGCTCTGACATGTCGAAATTCGCCAAACCGCTACTCAACGCCAGCCTGGCTCTCCTGCTGGGTGCCGGCCTGCTCGGCCAGGCCTTTGCCGGCGAGCAACTGAAGACCATCCAGGAAAAAGGCGTGATCAACGTCGGCCTCGAAGGCACCTACCCACCGTTCAGCTTCCAGGACGAAAACGGCAAGCTGACCGGCTTCGAAGTGGAGCTGTCGGAACTGCTGGCCAAGGAACTGGGGGTCAAGGCCAAGGTACAGCCGACCAAGTGGGACGGCATCCTCGCCGCACTGGAGTCCAAGCGCCTGGACGTGGTGATCAACCAGGTGACCATTTCCGAAGAGCGCAAGAAGAAGTACGACTTCTCCGAGCCCTACACCATCTCTGGTATCCAGGCGCTGATCCTGAAGAAGAAGGCCGAGCAGCTGAACATCAAAGGTGCGCAGGACCTGGCCGGCAAGAAGGTAGGTGTAGGCCTGGGCACCAACTACGAGCAATGGGTGAAAAAGGACGTCCCGCAAGCTGACGTACGCACCTATGAAGACGACCCGAGCAAGTTCGCCGACCTGCGCAACGGCCGCATCGATGCCATCCTGATCGACCGCCTGGCCGCGCTGGAATACGCGCAGAAAGCCAAGGACACCGAACTGGCCGGCGATGCCTTCTCGCGCCTGGAAAGCGGCGTGGCCCTGCGCAAGGGCGAGCCGGAACTGCTGGCCGCGATCAACAAGGCGCTGGACAAGCTCAAGGCTGACGGCACGCTGGCCAAGCTGTCCGAGAAATACTTCGGTGCCGATGTCACCAAATGATCGCTGAAAGCCTGCAACTCGTTGTCGATTCCGCGCCCTTCCTGCTGAAGGGCGCGGGCTATACGGTGCTGCTCAGTGTTGGCGGCATGTTCTTCGGCCTGGTGCTGGGCTTTGCCCTGGCGCTGATGCGGCTGTCGAAGATCTTGCCGCTGAACTGGCTGGCGCGGGTCTACGTGTCGTTCTTCCGCGGCACGCCGTTGCTGGTGCAGTTGTTCGTCATCTACTTCGGCATGCCGCAAATCGGTATCGAGCTCGACCCGATCCCGGCCTCGCTGATCGGCCTGTCACTGAACATGGCAGCCTACATCTGCGAAATCCTTCGCGCGGCGATCTCTTCGATCGATCGTGGCCAGTGGGAAGCCGCAGCCAGCATCGGCATGACCCGCGTCCAGGCCATGCGCCGGGCGATCCTGCCCCAGGCCCTGCGCACCGCGCTGCCGCCGTTGGGCAACAGCTTCATCTCGCTGGTCAAGGACACCGCCCTGGCGGCGACCATTCAGGTGCCCGAGCTGTTCCGCCAGGCCCAGCTGATTACCGCGCGCACCTTCGAAGTGTTCACCATGTACGTGGCGGTGGCGGTCATCTACTGGGTGCTGTGCAGCATCCTCGCGCACTTCCAGAACCGCATGGAAGCGCGCGTCAACCAGCATGACCAGGAGCACTGAGCATGATTGAAGTCAAAGGCCTGACCAAGCGGTTCAAGGGCCAGACCGTGCTCGCCGGTATCGACCTGACCGTGCAGCCCGGCGAGGTGGTGGCCATCATTGGCCCCAGCGGCTCGGGCAAGACCACCTTCCTGCGTTGCCTCAACCTGCTGGAAACACCCGACGCCGGGCAGATCCAGATCGGCGCAATCAGCATCGACGCCAACCGCCCGCTGGGTGGCCAGCAAAATGCGATTCGCCGTTTGCGCCAGCAGGCCGGGTTCGTGTTCCAGAACTTCAACCTGTTCCCGCACCGCACTGCCCTGGAGAACGTGATCGAGGGGCCGGTGATCGTCAAGAAAACCGCCCGCGAACAGGCCGTGGAACTGGGCCGGCGCCTGCTGGCCAAGGTCGGCCTGGCGGGCAAGGAAGACGCCTATCCACGGCGCCTGTCCGGTGGCCAGCAGCAACGGGTGGCCATCGCCCGGGCCCTGGCCATGGAGCCGGAAGTGATCCTGTTCGACGAGCCGACCTCGGCGCTGGACCCGGAGCTGGTGGGTGAAGTGCTGGCGACCATTCGCGGCCTGGCCGAGGAAAAGCGCACCATGATCATCGTTACCCACGAGATGAGCTTTGCCCGGGATGTAGCCAACCGGGTGATCTTCTTCGACAAGGGTGTGATCGTCGAACAGGGCGAGGCCAAGGCGCTGTTCGCGGCGCCGAAGGAAGAGCGTACCCGCCAGTTCTTGCGCAAGTTCCTCGGTACTGCTGCCTCCGAGTAAGCCTGCACTGGCCTCTTCGCGGGTAAACCCGCTCCCACAGGGAGCCTCCACAGCTCTCAAAGCCTGTGGAGCCCCTGTGGGAGCGGGCGTGCCCGCGAAGAGGCCGGCACATCCCCAGCAAATCCCCCCTTCTAAACATATTCCAAAAAGTTAATTCATAAACTTTTTATAAAGCATTAGGGTATATCGACCGGACCACCGGACCAGCACACGTCTGTCGCAATCAGCTGTAGCGACATAACTTTCTTGTGAGGTCAGCAATGGTCAGGATCACCATCACCCCAGTGCGTAACGCCAGGGCATTGAGTGCAGCCACGGAGCGGTACTGATGTCCAGCCAAGCCAATACCCAATTTCATAGCGACCTGGACAGTTCGCCCCTGCTGCTGCCTGCCAAGGTCCTGCGCAACGACGCCGAAGCCCTGCAAGCAGCCCGCGAAGTGGCCGCCGTCGCTCGCGAGCAGGCTGCCCGCCGCGACCAGCAACGCAAACTGCCATGGGCCGAGATCGAACTGTTCACCCGCAGCGGCCTGGGCAGCATCAGCGTACCCAAGGCGCATGGCGGCCCCGAGGTCTCGTTCGAGACCGTGGCCGAAGTGTTCCGCCTGATCAGCGCTGCCGACCCGGCCCTGGGGCAGATACCGCAAAACCAGTTCGGCATGCTGCAACTGCTGCGCCTGACCGCCACCGAGGCGCAACAGGCCGTCATCTTCCGCAGCGTGCTGGACGGCTGGCGCATCGGCAATGCCGGCCCGGAACGCACCACCAGAGACACCCTCACCCTCAAGGCCAGGATCACCCGCGTCGGCGACGGCTATCGCATCAGCGGCGAGAAGTTCTATTCCACCGGCGCCCTGTTCGCTCACTGGGTGGCGGTCAAGGCACTGGACGACGAAGGCCGCCAGCGCCTGGCGTTCGTGCGCCGCGGCAGCCCGGGGTTGCGCATCGTCGATGACTGGTCCGGGTTCGGCCAACGCACCACCGCCAGCGGTACGGTGCTGCTCGACCAAGTGCCGGTGGAGGCCGACCTGGTAATCGACAACTGGCGCCAGCGTGACGTCCCCAACACCCAGGGCGCGGCTTCGCAGCTGATCCAGGCGGCGATCGATGCCGGCATTGCCGAAGCGGCGATCGAAGACGCGATCAGCTTCGTGCGGGAAAAATCCCGGCCGTGGGTCGACGCCAACGTGGAGCGTGCCAGCGATGACCCTTATGTGATCGCCGATATCGGCCGCCTGAAGCTCGAACTGCACGCCGCCGAAGCCCTGCTGCGCAAGGCCGCGCGGGTGCTCGACGCGGTCAACGCAGCGCCGGTGGATGCCGCCAGCGCAGCACGGGCGTCGATCGCGGTAGCCGAGGCCAAGGTGCTGACCACCGAAATTGCCCTGCAGGCCAGCGAAAAGCTGTTCGAACTGGCCGGCAGCCGCGCCACCCTTGCCGAATTCAACCTCGACCGCCACTGGCGCAATGCCCGGGTGCACACCCTGCATGACCCGGTGCGCTGGAAGTACCACGCGGTGGGCGCTTACCACCTGAACGGCACCTTGCCTGCGCGGCATTCCTGGATCTGATCTGCTGCCTTTGGGCTGCTGTGCAGCCCTTCGCGGGCACGCCCGCTCCCACAGGATCGAGGCATGCCCGCGAAGGGCCGCGCAGCGGCCCCCGGAGAAACTCATGACGACGAACATCATCACCGACGACGCCCAGGCCCTGGCCGTCGCCGAAGACATCGCCCGCCAACTGCGCCGCGACAGCGCCCTGCGCGATCGCGAGCGCCGCCTGCCGCATGCCGAACTGGACCTGTTCACCCGCTCCGGCCTGTGGGCCATCAGCGTACCCAAGGCCTTCGGCGGTGCCGGCGTGTCTAACGTCACCCTGGCCAAGGTCATCGCCCTTGTCGCCCAGGCCGACGGCTCGCTCGGGCAAATCCCGCAGAACCATTTCTACAGCCTGGAAGTGCTGCGGGTAAACGGCAGCCCCGAGCAGCAACAGCGCTTGTACGCCGAAGTACTGGCCGGCCGCCGCTTCGGCAACGCGCTGGCCGAACTGGGCACCAGAACCGCCAACGATCGCACCACCCGCCTGAGCCGTGACGGCGAAGGGTTCCGCATCAATGGCCGCAAGTTCTATTCCACCGGCGCCATCTACGCCCAGCGCATTCCCACTTCGGTGATCGACGACCAGGGCACGCAACAGCTGGCCTTCGTCCCGGCCGACAGCCATGGCCTGCAAGTGATCGACGACTGGAGCGGCTTCGGCCAGCGCACCACCGGCAGCGGTTCGGTGGTGTTCGACAACGTGTACGTCAGTGCCGCCGATGTGGTGCCATTCCAGAGCGCCTTCGAACGCCCCACCCCGGTCGGCCCGCTGGCGCAGATTCTCCACGCCGCAATCGATACCGGCATCGCCCGCGCCGCCTTCGAGGATGCCCTGCACTTCGTGCGCACCCGCAGCCGCCCGTGGGTCGACTCCGGCCTGGACAAGGCCACGGATGACCCGCTGACGCTGAAAAGCTTCGGCCACCTGGCGATCCGCCTGCATGCCGCCGAAGCCCTGCTGGAACGTGCCGGCGAATACCTCGACCGCGCCCGCGACGACAGCACAGCCGACAACGTCGCCGCCGCCTCCATTGCCGTGGCCGAAGCCCGCGCCATCAGCACCGAGGTTTCCCTCGCCGCCGGCACCACCTTGTTCGAACTCGGCGGCAGCCAGGCCACCCTGGCCGAACACAACCTCGACCGCCACTGGCGCAATGCCCGCGTGCACACCCTGCACGACCCGGTGCGCTGGAAGTACCACGCCATCGGCAACTACTACCTCAACGATGCCAACCCGCCACGCCGGGGGACCATCTGATGGCCAGGCAGATTCTGCTCAATGCCTTCAACATGAACTGCATCGGGCACATCAACCACGGCTTGTGGACCCACCCACGGGACACCTCGACCCAGTACAAGACCCTGGAGTACTGGACCAGCCTGGCGCGCCTGCTGGAGCGTGGCCTGTTCGACGGGTTGTTCATCGCCGACATCGTCGGCACCTACGACGTCTACGGCCAATCGCTGGATGTGACCCTCAAGGAGTCGATCCAGCTGCCGGTCAACGACCCGCTGCTGCTGGTCTCAGCCATGGCTGCCGTGACCCGTCATCTGGGTTTCGGCCTTACCGCCAACCTCACCTACGAGGCGCCGTACCTGTTCGCCCGGCGCCTTTCCACCCTGGACCACCTGAGCAACGGCCGGGTCGGCTGGAACATCGTCACCGGCTACCTCGACAGCGCCGCCCGGGCCATGGGCCTGGCCCAGCAACCCGAACATGACCGCCGCTACGACCAGGCCGACGAGTACCTGCAGGTGCTATACCAGCTGCTGGAAGGCAGCTGGGCCGACGATGCGGTGGTCGCCGACCGCCAGCAGCGCGTGTACGCCAGGCCCGACCGGGTGCGCAAGGTCCGCCACCAGGGCGAGTTCTACCAGGTCGAGGGCTACCACCTGTGCGAACCCTCGCCGCAGCGCACGCCTGTCTTGTTCCAGGCCGGCAGCTCGCCGCGTGGCCTGGCCTTCGCCGGCAACCATGCCGAGTGCGTGTTCATCAGTGGCCAGGACAAGGCCGCCACCCGCGCCCAGGTCGACAAGGTGCGCGCCGCCGCCCAGGCCGCCGGGCGCGATCCGCACGCGGTCAAAGTGTTCATGGGC
The DNA here is from genome assembly GCF_003331055.1 of Pseudomonas sp. AFG_SD02_1510_Pfu_092. Classification (GTDB taxonomy): domain Bacteria; phylum Pseudomonadota; class Gammaproteobacteria; order Pseudomonadales; family Pseudomonadaceae; genus Aquipseudomonas. Next base: position 23,365 of record NZ_PUQD01000013.1, read on the forward strand.
ATCACGGTGATCGTCGCCGCGACCGAGCAACAGGCCCAGGCCCGGCATGCCGAGTACCTGCGCCACGCCAGCGCCGAGGCCGGGGTGGCGCACTTTGCCGCCTCCACCGGCATCGACTTCGCTGCCTTCGAACTGGACGAACCGATTGCCTTCAGCCAGGGCAACGCCATCCAGTCGGCCACACGCCAGCTGCAGGACAACGCCTGGACCCGCCGCCGCCTGCTGCAACAGCACGCCCTGGGTGGCCGCTACGTGACCCTGGTCGGCGCGCCGGAACAGGTGGCCGAGCAGTTGATCGCCTGGGTCGATGAAACCGGCCTGGACGGTTTCAACCTGACCCGCACGGTCACCCCGGAAAGCTTCGAAGACTTCATCGACCTGGTGATCCCGCAGTTGCAACAGCGCGGCCGCTACAAGACCGCCTACGCGGAAGGCACCCTGCGCGAGAAGCTGTTCCAGGCCGACCACCCGCACCTGCCCGCCGACCACCCTGGCGCGGCTTACCGCTTCACCTCTACCCCTGCCCCGACTGGAGCCCTGCACCATGCTTGAGAAACTGATCCGGCCCGTCGCGGCCATCGCCCTCAGCCTCGGCCTGTCCGCCAACGCCCTGGCTGCCGAGCCGCTGAAGATCGGCACCACCTCGGCCTTCGCCATCCCGCTGGAAGCAGCCGTCGAAGAAGCGCACAAGCAAGGCCTGGAAGTGAAACTGGTCGAGTTCAGCGACTGGATCGCGCCCAACGTCAGCCTCAACAGCGGCGACATCGACGTGAACTACTTCCAGCACATCCCGTTCCTGGAAAACGCCAAGGCAGCCGCCGGCTTCAACCTGGTGCCCTACGCGCCGGGCATCATCAACAACGTCGGCCTGTATTCAAAGAAATACAAAAGCTTTGCCGAGCTGCCTGAAGGGGCCAGCGTGGCCATCGCCAACGACCCGATCAACAGCGGGCGCGGCCTGCAGCTGTTGGCCAAGGCCGGGCTGATCACGCTCAAGCCGGGGGTCGGCTACAAAGCCACCGAGGACGACATCACCGCCAACCCGAAAAAGCTGAAGATCCTGCAGGTCGAGGCGGTGCAACTGGTCCGCGCCTATGACGACGCCGACCTGGTGCAGGGCTACCCGGCCTACATCCGCCTGGCCAACAGCTTCGACGCAGGCTCCGCGCTGTTGTTCGATGGCCTGGAGAACAAGGAATACGTGATCCAGTTCGTCATTCGCCCGCAGAGCAAGGATGACCCGCGCCTGGCCAGGTTCGTCGACATCTACCAGCATTCGCCAGCCGTTCGCGCCGCCCTCGACAAGGCCCACGGCAAGCTGTACCAGGCCGGTTGGGAAGGCTGACATGAGCCAGGCCAGCGCGCTCCGGGCGCCCACCCCACAAGCACTGCCGCCAACGGCCAGGGAGCAGGCCTTGCGCCCGGAGGTCAATGCCGCCCATGTGCGCTTCATTGGCCTCGGCAAGACCTACCCCGGCCAGGCGCAACCGGCCTTGCAAGGCATCGACCTGAACATCCGCCATGGCGAGATCTTCGGCATCATCGGCCGTAGCGGCGCCGGCAAGTCATCCCTGCTGCGCACCATCAACCGCCTGGAGCAACCCAGCCAGGGCCGGGTGCTGATCGACCAGGTGGACATCGCCCCGTTCGACGAAGACCACCTGGTGGCGCTGCGCCGGCGCATCGGCATGATCTTCCAGCATTTCAACCTGATGTCGGCCAAGACCGTGTGGCAGAACGTCGAGCTGCCGCTGAAGGTAGCCGGCGTGGCCAAGGCCGAACGCCAGCGCAAGGTGCGCGAATTGCTCGAACTGGTCGGGCTGCAGGAAAAGCACCACGTGTATCCGGCGCAGCTGTCGGGCGGCCAGAAGCAACGGGTGGGCATTGCCCGGGCGCTGGTGCATGACCCCGAGATCCTGCTGTGCGACGAGGCGACCTCGGCACTGGACCCGGAAACCACCGCCTCGATCCTCGAGCTGCTGCGCGACATCAACCGGCGCCTGGGCCTGACCATCGTGCTGATCACCCACGAAATGGCGGTGATCCGCGATATCTGCCACCGGGTAGTGGTGCTGGAGCGCGGCGAAGTGGTCGAGCAGGGCGAGGTCTGGCGGGTATTCGGCTCGCCGCGCCACGAGGTCACCCGTACCTTGCTCGCGCCGTTGCAGGCCAGGCTGCCCGCCGCACTGCAAGCCAGCCTGCAGGCCAGCCCGGCGAGCCGCGACAGTGCCGTGGTGCTGAAGCTGACCCTGCTCGGCGAGCCGGAGCTGTCGGCCTTGTTCAACGAACTGGGCGGCCGCGTGCGCCTGCTGCAGGGCGGCGTGGAAACGGTCGGCGAGCACGCCCTGGGGCAGTTGATCCTGTCGGTACAGCACTCGCCGCACGACACCCACCAATTGCTGGAACGCGCCCGCCGCTGGGCCGAGGATGTGGAGGTACTGGGCCATGTGGTTTGATCGCCTGCTGGAAGGTTTGCTCGATACCCTGCTGATGGTCGGCGTGTCGTCGCTGATTGCCCTGCTGGTGGGCGTACCGATGGCGGTGCTGCTGGTCACCAGCGACAAGGGTGGCATCTTCGAGGCACCGCTGCTGAACCGGGTGCTGGGTGCCTTCGTCAACCTGTTCCGTTCGATCCCGTTCCTGATCCTGATGGTCGCGCTGATCCCCTTCACCCGCCTGGTGGTGGGCACCACGTATGGCGTATGGGCGGCGGTGGTGCCGCTGACCATTGCCGCCACCCCGTTCTTCGCGCGAATTGCCGAAGTCAGCTTGCGCGAAGTCGACCATGGCCTGGTCGAGGCTGCGCAGGCCATGGGTTGCCGGCGCTGGCACATCGTCTGGCATGTGCTGTTGCCGGAGGCGCTGCCGGGGATCGTGGGTGGTTTCACCATTACCCTGGTGACCCTGATCAACTCGTCGGCCATGGCCGGGGCGATAGGGGCCGGTGGCTTGGGGGATATCGCCTACCGCTATGGCTATCAGCGCTTCGACAGCCAGATCATGCTGACCGTGATCGCCATGCTGGTGGCGCTGGTGGCGCTGATCCAGCTGGGCGGGGACCGTTTGGCGAAAGGCTTGAACAAGCGTTGAATGCTTCGCGGGCATGCCCGCTCCCACAGCGATGTCACTGACCTCAAGCCCGGTGCAGTACCTGTGGGAGCGGGCGCGCCCGCGAAGAGGCCCTCAGCTCCAGCGCAAGTCGGCAGCCGGCACCGGCCGCCCGAACCAGTACCCCTGCCCCAGCTGACACAGTTCCTGCAACAGGAAACTGGCCTGTTCGGCCTGCTCGATACCCTCGGCATGCACCTGCATGCCCATGCTGCGCGCCAGGGCGATAATCACCCGAACGATGGCGATATCGTCCTCATCATGCGGCAACCCGGCAACGAAACCCTGGTCGATCTTCAGCTTCTGCACCGGCAGGCGCTTGAGCCGCAACAACGACGAATAGCCGGTGCCGAAGTCGTCGATGGCCAGCGCTACCCCCAGTTCGCGCAAGCGATGCAACTGCTCCAGCGCCACTTCCGGGTCTTCCATCACCGCGCTCTCGGTCACTTCCAGCTCCAGCAGGGCCGGGTCCAGCCCGGTGTCATGCAGCACCTCGGCGACCTGCTGGTACAACTCATGCTGACCGAACAGCCGGCTGGAAATGTTCACTGCCACGAACGCCAGCTGCAGGCCGTCACCCTGCCACTGCACCATCTGCCGGCACGCCTGGCGCAATACCCAGGCGTCGATCTCGGCAATCAGCCCGGTGCGCTCGGCAATCGGGATGAATTCGCCCGGCGGCACCAGGCCACGCAGAGGGTGCTGCCAGCGCACCAGGGCCTCGACGCCGACCTGGCGGCCGGTCGCCAGGTCGTGCACCGGCTGGTAGAACACGCGTAGCTCGTCCTGCTCCAGCGCGCGGCGCAGCTCGCCAGCTGTTTCGACCCGGTGCTGGGCATGGGCGGTCAGCTCTTCGGTATACAGCGCATAGCAGGCTCGCCCGTTGCTCTTGGCCTTGTACAAGGCCGAGTCGGCGTTGCGCAGCAACTGCTCGGCGCTCAAGGCGTCGTCGGGGAACAGGCTGATGCCCGCGCTGATACTGATGAACAGACGATGGCCATCGAACACGAACGGCTCGCGCATGCGCTCGATGATGCCCTGCGCCAGCTTGCCCGCCTGGCCGACCTGCTGGCAGTTCTCCGCCAGTACGCCAAACTCGTCGCCGCCCAGGCGCGCCAGGGTCACGCCGCCGCCCAGCACCTCGACCAGGCGCTCGCCCACCAGCTTCAGCAACTGGTCGCCGATGGTATGGCCAAGGCCGTCGTTGATGCTCTGGAAGTGGTCCAGGTCCAATAGCAGCAAGGCGCAACCGCGCTTGTTGGCCTGGGCCGCCGCCAGCGCCTGCTCGACCCGGTCGGTGAACAGCAGGCGGTTGGGTAGCCCGGTCAAGGGGTCGTGGTGGGCCAGATAGGCCAGCTCCTGTTCCGAATGCTTGATGGCGCTGATGTCGCTGAACACCGCCACGTAATGGCTGAGCTCGCCTTCATCGTCGCGGATGGCGCAAATGGTCTGCCACTGCGGGTAGATTTCGCCACTTTTGCGCCGGTTCCAGATTTCGCCACTCCACTCGCCCTTCTCGGCCAACGTGGCGAACACCTGCTGGTAGAACGCCAGGCCGTGGCGCCCAGACTTGAACTTGTTCGGGCGCTGGCCAATGACTTCGTCCTGCTGGTAGCCGGTGATGCGCATGAAGGCGCGGTTGACATGCACGATCAGGCCATGGCGGTCGGTCACCAGCACGCCCTCCAGGGTGCTGTCGAACACGGCAGCCGCCATGCGCAGCCGTTCCCGGTCTTCGCACCGCAGGCGCGCGCCACGGCCGATGAAATTGAGCAGGCGCACCCGCGACACATAGATCAGCACGGCACTGAACAGCACCCAGACCACCACATTGATCTGCCGGCCCACGGTCAGTGCCAGGGAATTTTCGGTCATGCCGCGCAGCACCACCTCGGCCAGCGTCAGCCAGAGGATCGACAGCACCACATACAGCGCAGCCATGCGCAAGGCGTCGCGGACGGAAACAGACATGTCGGGTGCGAGAGTCCATCAAAAAGGAAGGGGCATTATAAAGGCTGAAACATGCCGTGACTTCCTATCTGAACGGTTGACTGGTTTTATTTCCCTGCCAAGGGATAATCACCCCTTCCCCCTGCATTCCGAGGGTATTCATACCTATGTGGTACAACGGCCTGCTCGACTTGTCGGCCTGGCAACTGGTCGGCATCACCCTGCTGATGACCCATGTGACCATCGTCAGCGTCACGGTCTACCTGCACCGCTACTCCGCGCACCGGGCCCTGGAGCTCAATGGCGCGCTCAAGCACTTCTTCCGTTTCTGGCTGTGGCTGACCACGGCGCAGAACACCCGTGAATGGACTGCCGTGCACCGCAAGCACCACGCCAAGTGCGAAACCCCGGACGACCCGCACAGCCCGGTGCACAAGGGCCTGAGTACGGTGTTGCGCAAAGGTGCCGAGCTTTACCGCGAGGAGGCGCGCAACCCGGAAACCCTGCGCATCTACGGCAAGAACTGCCCCGAAGACTGGATCGAGCGCAACCTCTATTCCCGCTACAAGCTGGGCGGCATCGCGCTGATGGCGGTGATCGACCTGCTGCTGTTCGGCAGCATCGGCATCACCATCTGGGCAGTGCAGATGATGTGGATTCCGTTCTGGGCCGCCGGGGTGGTCAACGGCCTGGGCCACGCGCTCGGCTACCGCAACTTCGAATGCCGCGACGCCGCCACCAACCTGGTGCCGTGGGGCATCGTCATCGGTGGCGAAGAGCTGCACAACAACCATCACACCTACCCCAACTCGGCCAAGCTGTCGGTCAGGCGCTGGGAATTCGACATGGGCTGGGCGTGGATCCGCCTGTTCTGCCTGCTGCGCCTGGCCAAGGTGCAGCGCGTGGCGCCAATCGCCCACCGCGTCGAAGGCAAAGGCAGCCTGGACATGGACACCGCCATGGCCATCCTCAACAACCGCTTCCAGATCATGGCGCAGTACCGCAAGCTGGTGATCGGCCCGCTGGTCAAGCAGGAGCTGGCCCGCGTCGATGCCTCGGTGCGTCACCACTTCCGCCGTGCCAAGCGCCTGCTGTCGCGTGAAACCAGCCTGCTGGAAGACCGCCACCATGTGCGCATCGAATCGATGCTCGCCCACAGCCAGGCACTGAAGACCATTTACGAAAAACGCCTGGCCCTGCAACAGATCTGGGCGCGCACCAGCGCCAACGGCCATGACATGCTGGCCGCCATCAAGGACTGGGTTCACGAGGCGGAAACCAGCGGCATCCATGCCCTGCGCGACTTCGCGGCACAGCTGAAAACCTATTCCCTGCGCCCGACCGGCGCCTGACCGCCGTTGATCGGCATGCCTCCTGGCCGAGGCATGCCGTTCGGAACTTAGCCCACGGGTCTCCACTCCAAAATGGCACATCGCCCGCGTGGCGGGCCGGATGCTGGCCGCACGCTTTCATGTCGAGACCTGCTCCGTGCACATGGCCAAGAACATTCCAACGACACTGCCCGGCACCCCGCCTCCCGAGGCCGCCCAGACTCTACTGGCACTACTCCACGCCCAGGGTGAGGTAGCCCGCCTGAGCGAACGCGAACAGCTGTTCAGCTCGCTGCTCGACAGCGTCAATGCCGTGGTGTGGGCCTTCGACTGGGAAACCCGCCAGGTGCTTTACGTCAGCCCCGCCTACGAACGCATCTTCGGCCGCCCGGTGAGCCTGCTGATGGCCAACTTCAACGAGTGGCGCGACAGCATCTACCCCGACGACCTGGAATTCGCCGAACGCAGCCTGGCCCAGGTGCTGCTCAAGGGCGCGGTGGAAGACCGCGAGTATCGCATCCTCAATGCCGACGGCCAGCTGCGCTGGCTGAGCGACAAGTGCTACATCAACCAGCAACGCGACGGCGACCGGGTGATCATTGTCGGCATCGCCGAAGACATCACCGAGAAGAAGCAGCTCGAAGGCGAACTGCAGCGCCTGGCCACCACCGATGTGCTGACCCAGAGCAGCAACCGCCGGCACTTCTTCGAATGTGCCCAGCAGGCCTTCGCCAATGCCCGCGAAGACGGTACGCCACTGGCTTTCCTGCTACTGGACATCGACGACTTCAAAGTCATCAACGACAGCTACGGCCACCAGGAAGGCGACCAGGTACTGCAGCAGATCGCCGACAGCGGCAAAGCCGTGCTACGCCGTGGCGACCTGTTCGGGCGCATTGGTGGCGAAGAGTTCGCGGCGGTATTCCCGGGCTGCAGCGCCCAGGTAGCCGAGCAAATTGCCGAACGCTTGCAGCGGCAGATCCAGCGGCTGAGCTTCAGCCATGGCGAGCAGACCTACGGGGTGACGGTGAGCCAGGGCGTGACCGGGCTGACCGACGACGATGTGAACCTGGACAGCCTGTATGCCCGGGCCGATGCGGCGATGTACCAGGCCAAGCGCCAGGGCAAGAACCGGATCGTTCGCAGCTGACTGTTTTTCACCACTTGCCGGCCTGTACGCTCCCACAGGATCTGCGCGGGGTTCAACGAACCTAACCGCAAAATCTCAGCTGGAAACCTCGGCCTCAGCCACCGGCGGCTCTTCCTGCGGCTTAACCTCCAGATTGTCCACCTTGCGCAGCCGGCTCAGCTCCGGCAGCCCAAGCTTGAGCAGGCGCGCGGTCTTGCTGCTGGCGACCTTCTCCAACCCTTGCTCGGCCGGCAGCCGCGACAACAGCCCAGCCAGGTTCATGGCCAGAATCTCCCGCGAATAGACCCCGCCACCCAACTGGTAGATCGCCGCGATCAATTCGCGCAGGGTCAGCGGCAACCGCCAACGGGTACGCAGCGCCGAGCCGAACGCCGCGCCGAATTCGTTGAGCGACAGCTGCACCTTGTCCTCATCCAGCTCACCACCGGCCAGCCGCCATTCCTGCAGGCAGCGCAGCACCGCCAGGTCGCCCAGGCAATGCAGCAACCCCGCGCAATAGCAACGCCCTTCATCCAGCTCGAGCATGCGCGCCAAGGTTCGGCCATATTCGGCAGCGTGCAGCGAAAGGTCCCAGTAACGCGCCGCATGCTCGGCCAGCAGCGGGTCGCTGAGGCGCGCGCTGCGTTTCAGGGTCATGCCCAGAATCAGGTTCATGCTCTGCGTGCTGCCAAGCTTGTTCAGCGCCTGCAACAACGTCTGCACTGGCGCTTCGCGGTGCAGCGCTGCGCTGTTGGCGGCAGCAATCAGCACGGCAGTGATCTGCGGGTCCTGCTGCACTTCCTCTTCCAGCACCCTCAGGTTCAGGCCGTGGGGGTTGAGCGCGCGCTTGATCGCCACTTGCACATCGGCCAGCAGCGGCCCGCCGTCGGCGCTGGCGCGGCGCTGTTCCAGATACGCCGGCAGGCTGGCACCAGGCTGCAAGGCCGGCACCGGGCAGGCGATCTCTTCGCCCACGGCCAGCAGCAGCTCTTCCAGGCGCTTGCGCAGGTTGTCCAGGTCAAGCGGCTTGCTCAGGTAGGCCGTGGGGTGCAGGGGCAGCGCCTCACGCACACTTGCGCTGTCACTGCGGTTGCTCATGAGGATGAACGGCAACCCCGAGCCTTTGGCGCGCACCTTGCGCAGCAGGTCGAGGCCATCGACGCCGGCCAGCTCGCGCGCGGCGATGATCAGATCGGGCTTGCCGGACAAGGCCCCGAGCGCCTGTTCACCGTCGGCGCAGACCTGCAGGCGGGCATCGCAGCGCACGCTAAGCAACATTTCGCTGAGCATGTCACGCACCCAGGGGTCGCCTTCGACAATCAGCACGCTTGGTGGGGTGGGGTTTGCAGCGCTCATCGCCGACTCCTGAAAATCCCTGACACGCAATCCATCGCAGCTTCCTAAGCGAGTCCTGCCACAACGATAGCGCCACCTGGGTTTTCTGGGCATAAAAAAACCCGCCGAAGCGGGTTTTTTCTACAGCACATCACATCAGGCAATTTCAGCGAAGCATTCTTCGATGATGGCCAGGCCTTTATCCAGCAGGGCGTCTTCGGCGGTCAGCGGAACCAGAATCCGCAGGACGTTGCCGTAGGTGCCGCAGGACAGCAGGATCAGGCCCTTCTCGCGGGCCTTGGCGACAACCTGGCCAACAGCAGCAGCGTTCGGGGTGTGAGTGCCTTTCTCGAAGACTTCGACAGCGATCATCGAGCCCAGACCACGGACGTCGCCGATGATCGGGTGCTTCTTCTGGATTTCGCGCAGGCCGGCGGTCAGGCGCTCGCCGACTGCCTTGCTGCGGTCCAGCAGTTTCTCTTCTTCGAACACTTCGATCACGGCCAGGGCCGCGGCGCAAGCGATCGGCGAACCGGCGTAAGTGCCACCCAGGCCGCCCGGGGCGATGGCGTCCATGTACTCGGCCTTGCCGCACACACCGGCCAGCGGGAAGCCGCCAGCGATGGACTTGGCAAAGGTGGTCAGGTCAGGCGCGACGCCCATCTGCTCCATGGCGAAGAAGGTGCCGGTACGGCCAGCGCCGGTCTGCACTTCGTCGGCGATCAGCAGGATGCCGTGCTTGTCGCACAGCTCGCGCAGGCGCTGCATCAGCTCTTTCGGCGCTGGCAGGAAACCGCCTTCGCCTTGTACTGGCTCGAGGATGATCGCGGCGATGTCGCGCGGCTCGGCATCGTTCTTGAAGATGCGCTCGACCGAGGCGATGGCGTCGTCAACGCTGACACCGTGCAACTCGCTCGGGAACAGGGCGCGGAAGATGCCGCCTGGCATCAGGCCCATGCCAGCGGAGTACGGCACGACCTTGCCGGTCAGGCCCAGGGTCATCATGGTACGGCCGTGGTAGCCGCCGGTGAAGGCAATGACGCCAGCGCGGCCGGTGGCGGCACGGGCGATCTTGACGGCGTTTTCAACGGCTTCGGAGCCGGTGGTGACCAGCAGGGTCTTCTTGTCGAAGTTGCCTGGGACCAGCTTGTTGATCTTTTCGCACAGCTCTACGTACGGTTCGTAGGCCAGCACCTGGAAGCAGGTGTGGCTGACCTTGGTCAGCTGCTCTTGCACGGCTGCAACCACTTTCGGGTGCAGGTGGCCAGTGTTCAGTACTGCGATGCCGCCGGCGAAGTCGATCAGTTCGCGGCCTTCAACGTCGATCACCGTCGAATTCTTCGCGGTATCGACGAAGATCGGGTGGATCTGGCCAACGCCACGTGGGACGGCGGCGACACGACGTTGCATCAAGGATTCGTTGGTCTTGCTCATAATGCCCTCATTGCGCCGGTCTGGAGTGGCGCTTTTATTCGGGGGTGGCTGGGAGTGCTCGCGAACAGTATTCGTTGATCGACTGCCGTGAACGCCCTGGCCACCAGGTACCGCAATGTAAAAAAGGCCAGCGAGACGTCGCTCTCGCGCCCCGCTGGCAGAGGTAAAGCCGCTACCGTGCGATCAGACGCTGATGCACAGGTATTTGATTTCGAGGTAGTCCTCGATACCGTACTTGGAACCTTCACGGCCCAGGCCCGACGCCTTGATGCCACCGAACGGTGCCACTTCGTTGGAAATCAGGCCGGTGTTGATACCTACCATGCCGTATTCCAGGGCTTCGGCAACACGGAACACACGGCTCATGTCGCGGGCGTAGAAGTACGAGGCCAGGCCGAATTCGGTGTCGTTGGACATGGCGATGACTTCGGCCTCGTCCTTGAAGCGGAACAGCGGCGCCAGCGGGCCGAAGGTCTCTTCCTTGGCGACAGCGGCGGTCTTCGGTACGTCGACCAGAATGGTCGGTTCGAAGAAGTTGCCTTCGATCAGTTTGCCGCCGGACAGCACCTTGGCGCCTTTGCCAACGGCGTCTTCGATGTGCTCCTGAACCTTGGCGACAGCCTTGCCGTCGATCAGCGGGCCGGTGGTGGTGCCTTCTTCCAGGCCGTTACCGATCTTCAGCTTGGCAACCGCGGCGGCCAGCTTCTGGGCGAACGCGTCGTAGACGCCGTCCTGCACGTAGATACGGTTGGCGCAAACGCAGGTCTGGCCGTTGTTGCGGTACTTGGAGATGATCGCGCCCTCGACCGCCTTGTCCAGGTCGGCGTCGTCGAACACGATGAACGGGGCGTTACCACCCAGCTCCAGGGAAACCTTCTTGATGTCCTTGGCGCATTCTTCCATCAGCTGGCGACCGATTTCGGTCGAGCCGGTGAAGGACAGCTTGCGTACCAGGGAGTTGCCGGTCAATTCGCCGCCCACTTCGCCGGCGCTGCCGGTCACCACGCTCAGCACGCCAGCCGGGATGCCGGCACGGTGGGCCAGCTCGACCAGGGCCAGGGCGGAGTACGGGGTCTGCGAGGCAGGCTTGAGCACCATGGTGCAGCCAGCGGCCAGGGCCGGGCCGGCTTTACGGGTGATCATGGCGGCCGGGAAGTTCCACGGGGTGATGGCCGCGGTGACGCCGATCGGCTGCTTGATGACGATCAGGCGCTTGTCTGGCTGGTGGCCCGGGATGGTGTCACCGTAGACGCGCTTGGCTTCTTCGGCGAACCACTCGATGAACGAGGCGGCGTAGGCGATTTCGCCCTTGGCTTCGGCCAGCGGCTTGCCTTGTTCGGTGGTCATCAGGCGCGCCAGGTCGTCCTGGTTCTCGATCATCAGTTCGAACCAGCGACGCAGCTTGGCCGAACGCTCTTTGGCGGTCAGGGCACGCCAGGCCGGCAGGGCCTTGTCGGCGGCTTCGATGGCGCGGCGGGTTTCCGCAGTGCCCATCTTCGGCACGGTGCCGATGACTTCACCGGTGGCCGGGTTAGTCACCTTGATGGTCTGGCCGTTGTCCGCATCCAGCCACTCACCATTGATGTAGGCTTGCTGGCGGAACAACTGAGCGTCTTTGAGCTGCATGTCGGCTTCCCGAATTGTTGATTGTTGAAAAGCGCCCAACGCAGGGCATCGAGCGTTTGAAATCTCAAACGAATGCTAAGCGGCTGCTGGGGTGTTGGACAATAGGCTGTTCGAAAAAAAGAACGAATGGTTGAACACCCTGGCGGAAATTTCATCGTCTGTGTAATGGCAAGCGGCCTCTTCGCGGGTAAACCCGCTCCCACAGGTACTGCACAGATTTTGAATTCTGTAGAGATCCTGTGGGAGCGGGTTTACCCGCGAAGAGGCCAGTACAGGTTAGACGAACGAGCCGAAGGAAATGTGATGGGAGGACCGACGGCCCTCCCGGAAGGAACAGGTCAGAACGCCTTGGCCAGGTCGATCACCAGGGCCCGGTAACCCACGCTGCCAGGCTGCCGGCTGTGCACTTTCAGCTCCACCAGCACTTCCTGGGTGCCGCGCCGTACCTCGTTGAGCACGGTGGTGGTCAGCTTCTGCGGGGTCAGGAAATTCACCGACGCCGAGTAGATGAACTGGGTGTCGGTCTCCGGCCGGTAGGCCACCACCGAGGTCACCGGGCTGTACCACTCGTCGCCACGTTCCTTGCCGTACTCCCACACTTGCTCGACTGTGCCCTTGGCCTCATCGATACGGTACTCCACGGCCCGGCTGTAGTTGCCGGTCAGCTTGGTGGGCGCAAAGTCGCGGCCCCAGCCATTGTCGAACACGGTCAGTGTGCCTTTGCCAGTCAGCCAGGCGGTGTGCTGGGTCCATGACCAGTCGAAACCTGCACTTTCAACCGGTTTCAGTACCTTTTCACGCAGATGCTGCGGCCAACCCTGGGGCGAGGCAAGAATCCACTTCACCTGCTTGTCACGGCCGATCTTCACCACGCCCTGGTGCCGCGCTGAAACGATGATGCTGTCATCATCGGCGTCGTAATCGATAGCGTTGACGTGCGCCCAGTTACGCCCGGTACCTACCCCCGGCGTGTCACCAAAGGGCAGGTCGCCCTCGGCCAGTTCGTTGGCCAGCCGCTCGTCCTGCTTGTGCACCCCTGGCGTCAGCTGGATGGCGGCCTTGCCCAGGGTTTCCAGCAGGTCGCCACGGTACGGGTCGAGGATCTGGTTGAGGTCCCAGAAGTCCAGCACATCACCCGCCTCGTCGACTTCGATGATGTGGTCGCGGATCGAGCGCACACGCTTGCCATCGGGCCGGCGGTAATCGCTGGTGCCGACCCGCAGCAGGTAAGTGCCATTGGCGGTTTCGCGGATTTCATGGGAGAAGTCGGCGAACTTGTCGGGCAGGCTGCGCTGCCAGATGCGCCGGCCCAGCAGGTCGTACTTGGAGTAGGTCTGGCCCTGGCCCCAGATCAGCTTGCCGTCGCGGGTCTGCTGGAAGCCCATGGTGCCGCCCAGGCCGTCACGGCGGTTGGAGTCGTGGATCTGCTCGATGTCCAGGTACCAGCGCACATCGCCATTGCTGTCGGCAATCCAGTTGGTGCCCACCTGGTCCCACTCCGCTGCCCCACCCAGCGCGTTCCACTTGAAGGCGCGGCCGCCCGGAATGTCACCTTGCAGGTGGTTGAACAGATACAGGCGCTGCTCGAAGCCCGGCGCCACCTTGACCGGCTCTACCTCCGGCAACGCCGCGGTTTGCCTGGCCACGACCGGCAGGCGCACGGCCGGGGCGTAAATCTGGTACTGCTCGCGAATGCGCTCGCCGTCCAGCTTGTAGGTCACCTCCACCTGGTTGACGTGGTCCGGGTACAGGCCGAACACCGGGATGCCACCGTAGGTCCACAGCGAACGGTCGGCCACGTCGTAGACGATGTCCACGCCGCGCTCGCCACGCCCCAGCACACGCACATGGGCGCCACTCAGGCTGCGCCCGCCATCGCGAATGATCGCGGTCAGCGGCGCCAGGCGATAGGGGTTCACCACCACATCGCCGAGCAGCGCTTCGTCACGCTCGGGGACCTTGGCGGTCAGGCACGCGCCCTCGGGCAGGGCTGGGGTTTCGGTCTTGGCATTCATGGCAAAGCTCCTTGTGCTCAGAAGTCGTAACGGGCGGTGGCGCCGAAGGTGCGCGGGGTGCCGAGCACGCCGGCATAGCCACCGTTGGCGGAGTTCCACAGGCTGGTGAAGTAGGTCTTGTCGCCGGCGTTTTTCACCCACAACGACAGGTCGACCACGCCGTCACCCTGGTCCAGGCGTACCCCGGCAGACAGGTTGACCAGCGCGTAACTGGGGATCTGGCCGAAATCGGAATCGTCGATGGTGCCCACCGCCTTCGAACGGAAGGCGTAGCTGGCGGTGACGTAGGGTTGGATGTGCTCGCTGGCCTGCCACTGGTACTGGGTGTTGAGGTTGGCGATGTACTTGGAGGCGCCGACCACCTGGTGGCCGGACAGGTCGCAGGTGGCGGTGGCATTGGCCAGGCTCACCTCTGGCGGGCACGGGGCGTCCTTGTATTCGGTGTAGCGCACATCGTTCCACGAGCCGTTGAAGTTGACCGTGAGGCCGCGGATCGGCAACGCGGTGGCTTCGAATTCCAGACCCCGCGAGCGCACCCGGCCGGCGTTGGCCAGGTATTGCACGCGGTTGATCTGGTCGTAGACGTTGGCCTGGTAGCCATGCACTTCGGCCCAGAACAGGTTGCTGTTGAGTTGCAGACGGCCGTCGAACAAGGTGCTTTTCAAGCCCAGCTCGGCGTTGTTGACCCGTTCGGTGCCAACCAGCAGCGAGTCGGTGCCCAGCCGTGGCGCGGCGCCGACGGTCAGGTTGATACCACCGGACTTCTCGCCGTGGGTCAGGGTGGCGTAGCCCAGCAGCTGCTCGTTGAAGCGATAGCTCAGGCCCAGCAGGCCCGAGGGGCTGAAACTGTACTGGTTGAGGTCTCCGGAATCGTAGGCACCCACCCTGCCCTGGCGCGCCGCAGCGGCAGCGCCGGTAACTGCCGCGCCACCTGTCGGCGCATCGCGGGTCACCCAGGCGCTCTTTTCTTCATAGGTGCCGCGAATGCCGGCGGTGAAGTCCAGGCGGTCGGTGAGGTGCCAGGTGCCTTGGGCGAACAGCGCGTAGCTGTCGGTATCGATATGGCCATTGCCGATGGTGTCGACGTTGGCCAGGGCGCCCGCCGGGGTGAGGTTCCAGATATCCGCCTGCGGCCCGTAATAGGTGAACGATTTGTTGTCCAGGTCCTGCTTGAAGTAGTAGGCGCCGAGCACATAGTCGAAGGCACCACCGGTGGGTGAAGCCAGGCGGATTTCCTGGGAATACTGCTTGTCCCGCACCGACACGCCGGCGCTGTAGAACACCGGTACATCGAGGCCGTCGTCGTTGCGCGGGGTGAAGTCCCACCAGCGGTAGGCGGTGATCGAGGTCAGGGTGAAGTCGTTGGGCAGGGTCCAGTTGGCTTCCACCGAGGTACCGCCCTGGAACACCGTCACCTGCTGGTCGGCGTCGAAGTTGACCTTGCGGTCCTTGCCCGACACCAGCGTCGCGCCCGCCTGGGCGGCCAGGCTTTCGTAGCGGTTGACGCCGTTGATGGTGGGGCCGGTGCTGTACAGGCTGAGGATGCCGTTGTTGGAATCCTCTTCGTTGTATTCGCCGATCCAGCGCAGGTTGAAGGTTTCGCTGGGCTTGAACAGCAGCTGGGTGCGAAAACCCTGGCGTTTGCCACCGTTGAGGTCATCGCCGTTGTGGATGTTCTTCACATAGCCGTCGTCTTCGGTGCGATAGGCGCTGATGCGCCCGGCGAGGGTCTCGCTGATCGGCCCCGAGAAGCTGCCCTGGGTCTGCAGGTAGCCGTCTTCGCCGATCGATTGCTGGACGCTGCCCTCGCGGTGGAAGGTGGGCTTGCGCGTGGTGATGTTGAGCACGCCGGCCGTGGTGTTCTTGCCGAACAGCGTGCCCTGGGGGCCGCGCAGCACTTCGAGTTGCTCGACATCCAGCAGGTCGAACACAGCCATGCCGGGGCGGCCGAGGTAGACGTTGTCCAGATAGATGCCAACGCTGCCTTCCAGGCCATCGCTGGCCGGGTTGTTGCCCAGGCCGCGGATCGAGATGCTCGACTGGCGGGCATGCACGTAGGCGACGTTGGTGCTGGGCACCAGCTGTTGCAGATCCTGCACGCGGTAGATGCGCTGGGTTTCCAGGGTTTCGCTATCCAGCACGCTGATGGGCGTGGGCACGCTTTGCGCGGTTTCTTCACGACGGCGGGCGTTGACCGTGACGGTGCCGAGCTTGGCTTCCTGTTCCAGCACCGGGGTGGCGCTTACCGGCTCTTCGGCAAAGCTGGCAGAAGACGCCGCCAGCAATACGCCGGCAGCCAAGGGTTGCAAGGTGAAACGCGACGCGCGCGCCGGCCAACGGGAAACTCCGGACATGCAAATGCTCCTTGAGGCATGGGCCCTGGCGAGCATTTCCGTTGGCGGAACCGAATCGCGGTCAGTCGGGCTTATATTCTTTTAAGAAA
Source organism: Pseudomonas sp. AFG_SD02_1510_Pfu_092 (assembly GCF_003331055.1). Classification (GTDB taxonomy): domain Bacteria; phylum Pseudomonadota; class Gammaproteobacteria; order Pseudomonadales; family Pseudomonadaceae; genus Aquipseudomonas. Next base: position 39,736 of record NZ_PUQD01000013.1, read on the forward strand.
TATAAATATTTGTAATTCATATTTTGTGGAATAAGTGACTCCCTTTATAAGGGGACTCGCCCTTGTCAGCAATTGCATTTGACCGAAGGTTTCAATGTAGAAAATGCATATCGATCTCCGTCAGTTGCGCCATTACATCGCCCTGGTCGAGCACCGCAGCTTCGTCGCCGCAGCGGCGGCGGTGAACCTGTCGCAATCGGCCTTCAGCCGCAGCATCCAGACCCTCGAGCACAACATCGGCTGCCGCCTGGTGGACCGCGCCAGCAAAGAGCTGGCGCCGACCCGCCAGGGCCTGCTGGTGCTGGAGCATTCGCGGCGGCTGGTGCATGGCGCGCACAACCTGGTCAATGAAATCCACCAGTTCAACGGCGCCACCACCGGGGTGGTGCGCTTCGGCTCGGGCCCGGCGCCAGCCGGTGGCCTGGTGCCACGGGCGGTGGCGCGCTTCGTTGCCGAGTACCCGGCGGCGCGGACCTGCTTTCAGGTGGATAACTGGCAGGCGCTGAACCGCAAGCTGGTTGCCGAGGAGATCGAGTTCTTCGTCGCCGACACGCGCCAGTTCGAGTCCGACCCGGACTACCAGGTGCACAAACTGGCGCCGCAGCGCTGGCATTTCTGCTGCCGCGCCGGGCACCCGCTGACCGGACGCGAGCGCGTGCAGGCGCGTGACCTGTTCGACTACCCGCTGGCGACTACCTTCCGCCCGCCGAACATCCGCAAGATCCTCAGCGACCTCAGCGGGCGGCAGGACTTTCTGCCGTCGGTGGAGTGCGAGCATGGTTATGCGCTGCTGAACGTGGTGATGCACTCGGACACCATCGGCATTGCCTGCAATGCCAATTTGCGGCCGTATCAGCGGGACGGTGGGTTGGTGCCGTTGCAGCTGGCCGACCTGACGCCGGAGCAGGAAGAGGCGTTCTACACCCGTTACGGGGTGGTGAGCCGGGTGGGGTATGGCTTGTCGCCGCTGGCCCAGGGGTTGGTCAGGCAGTTGATTGCCTGTGATACCGAATCCTGAAGGCTGGCTGCAGCCCCTGTGGGAGCGGGTTCACCCGCGAATGCGGCGGTGAGGCCGCCATCGTATTCGCGGGCGAACCCGCTCCCACAGGGCTCCTCATATCCCTCAACCCTTGCGGATAGTGCGGCTCAGTTGCCCATCCACCCCGACCGGCACTTCACCCGCCAGCGTCACCCGCCGCACCACCCGCGGCTGGGTCCCGTAATCATCCACCGCATAATGCTGCGTCGCGCGGTTATCCCAGATCGCCACATCGCCCGCCTGCCAGCGCCAGCGCACGGTGTTCTCCAGGCGCGTCACATGCCCCTGCAACACGGCGAACAGGTGCTGCGAATCGGCCAGCGAATAACCTTTGATGCGCTTCACGAAATGCCCCAGCTGCAGCACCCGCTCGCCACTGATCGGGTGCACGCGCACCACCGGGTGCTCGGTCTCGTACACGGTGGAGGTGAATACCTGGCGGTAGCGCTCCAGCTTGGCCGGGTCCACATCGGGCTTGAGGCTCGCATAGTCGTACTCGTTGCTGTGCACCGCCCACAGCTTGTCGGCCAGTTCGCGCAGCGGCTCCGGCAACTCCTGATAGGCCGCCGCCGTGTTGGCCCACACGGTATCGCCACCCGCGGCCGGCGCTACCACGCTGCGCAGGATCGACGCCTTGGGATAGGCGTCGACGAAGGTCACGTCGGTGTGCCAGGAATTGGCCCGCTGCCCCTCGGCGCCATCCAGCTGCAGCAGGTAGCTGGTGCCATCCACCACCGGCACGGTGGGGTGCGCGACCGGCTCGCCGAGCAGCTTGGCGAAGGCTTCCTGGCTCTGGTCATCGAGGTGGGTCTGGCCACGGAAGAAGATCACCTTGTGCTTCACCAGCGCGGCCTGGATGGCGTCGAGCGTGGCGGCATCGAGGTCGGCGGACAACTGCACGCCGCGTATCTCGGCGCCGATACGGCCGGCAACCGGGTGAATGTCGAGTTCGAGGGCGTGTGGCACGGTGGCCAGGGCGGCATTGCTCATGGTCGTGGTCCTTGCGGTCATTGGCGGGTTTCGGGGTTCAGCGGGCGGCCTGCACGGCCTGTTCGTGTTTCAGTGCAGCATCGAGAAAACGCGGTTCGATCCAGTCGGCCACCTGGAAGCCACGGCGGATCAGGCGCTCCTTGGCCGCCAGGTCCACGCCTTGCTGCAGTTGGCCGACGAAGCCGGCATCCAGCCGAGGGTCGAAGTAATGGGCGAGGTCTTCCCTGGCCAGGTCGTCGCTGAGAATGCTGCGCGGCCAGTTGGCGTTGCTGGCCACCAGGTCGATATAGGCCTGGCGGTTATGTTCGTCGCGTAGCCAGGCGCTGGCCTGCTGCTGGGCATTGACCAGGCGCTGGACCAGTTCGGGGTATTGGCGGATGAAGTCGCCGGTACCCAGCAGCACGGCCTGGGTACTGCCGGCGCCTTCCAGGTCACGCGAGTTGACCGGCAACTCGACCAGCCCGCGCTCGCGCAGCGACAGCAGGTTGGACAGCCCCCAGGTGGCGTCGATCTGCCTGGCCGCCAGCGCAGCGTTGGCCGCGTTGAAGTCCAGGTTGATCACCTTCAGCTCGCGCTCGCTCAGCCCCTGGCTGGCCAGGGCGCTGGCAAATGACAGCTGGTTGGCGGTGCCGCGGAACACTGCCACGCGCTTGCCCTTGAGGTCGTGCAGGGTCTTGATGCCGGAACCGGGCACCACGCCCAGGTAGCTCTTCACCCCCCGCACGCCCGCCGACAGCACGCGGGTATCCAGGCCATTGGCCTTGCCAACGATGGCTGCCAGGTCGCCGAGGTAGGCGAAATCCGCCTGGCCGTTGGCCAACGCCTCGTTCACCACCGGCCCGGCGCCCTTGAAGAAGTGCCAGTCGATACGAATGCCGTCCTTGGCAAATTCCTTCTCCAGCAGCTGCTGCTCACGCAGCACATCGACCACGCCGCCGGCGCTGGGCTTGCTGCCGGCGCTGAGGTCGGGCACGGCAATACGGATGCTTTGCGGCTTGGCTGGCTCAGCCGCGTGGGCGCTGAGGGTGAAGGCCAGCCCGAGGGCGGTGATCAGGTGGCGCAGCGGGGTTTTCATGGCAAGGCTCCTTGGCAGGCTGCCACCGGCGATGGCCGGCGCTTTGGCCAGAAGCTAGGCAGGTCTGGTTAGAACCGCAAAAGATCAAAACTTCATTCGCTAGTAACCGATTTGCATAAACCAGGTGGGACGGGGGCCCCGGGCTGGCTTGCGAAAAACGCATGGAAAATATGAGGAAAACGCAACGGATAAGGACTTCCGCATGCAGAGAGCGCATGGTCTTATCTCTTGAACGTTACTTTGGAATTTTTTTTATTCCATAAGTGAATATTCTGGCAACGTTTCGAGAGATGGCCGATGAATGGAATTCTGAGCAGAGGTCGGGGTTGGTTTCGGGGGCCGCTGCGCGGCCCTATCGCGACGCAAGGCCGCTCCCACAAAGATCGCGCCAGCTTGCTGCCGTGGCTGTTGCCTGTGGTTATTGCGCTGCTTTGGGTGGTGGCCAGCCGAGAGCAGTGGATGAGCGAGCAGATTTTGCCGGCGCCGACACTGGTATGGCAGAGCGCGCTGGAGTTTGGCTCCGGCGAGCTGTGGGGGCACCTGTGGATAAGCTTGCAGCGGTTGTTCGGGGGGTTGGCGGTCGGCATCGGCACTGGTTTGCTTTTGGGCATCTGGCTGGGTGCTTCGCGACAGGCGCAGACGCTGGTGCTGCCAACCTTCGTGGCGCTGGCGCAGATCCCGACCTTGGCCTGGATCCCGTTGTTCATGCTGTTCTTCGGCATCGGCGAATGGCTCAAGCTGGTGGTGCTGGTGAAAGCGGTGGTAGTCCCCGTCACCTTGCACACGCTGGTCGGTGTGCGCGATGCCCAGCCAAAACTGCGCGAGGCCGCTGCGGTGCTGCGTTTGCCTCGCCACCTTCGCCTGCTGCGCGTGTTGCTGCCGGCCGCCCTGCCGGCCTTTCTTACCGGCGTACGCCTGGCCCTCGCCACCGGCTGGACCTCGCTGCTGGCCGTCGAGTTGCTGGCTTCCAGCGAAGGGATCGGCTACCTGATGGTGTGGGGGCGCCAGCTGTTCATGCTCGACCTGGTGCTGCTGTGCATCTTGGTGATCGGCCTGGTTGGCGCGCTGCTGGAGCGCGGGTTCTCTGCCCTGGAACGGCGCCTGTTGTACTGGCCGCAACCGGCCACGGGCGAACAGCAGCGCGGGCCGCTGCCACGCGGCTGGCAAAGCCTGCTGTTGCCATTGACGCTCCTGGCGTTGTGGCAGGCCAGCAGCAGCTTTGCCTGGGTCGATACGAACATCCTGACCTCGCCGCTCGAGGTACTGCATACGCTGCTGGCCGGCCTGGCCGATGGTTCCCTGCCGCAGGCCTTGCTGCTGAGCCTGCAGCGCACCCTGACTGGCCTGCTGCTGGGCGGCAGCGCAGGCCTGCTCGGCGGTTTGCTGCTGGGGCTATGCACCCCCGCCGAGCGGGTCTTCGGGCCCAGCCTGTCGGCCTTGCGCCAGGTGGCGCTGTTCGCCTGGGTGCCGCTGCTGACCGCCTGGTTCGGCCTGGGCGAGGGGGCCAAGCATGTATTCGTCGGCCTGGCCGCGTTCTTCCCGCTGCTGATCGCCACCCAACGCGGGATCGCCAGCCTTTCGCCGCAGCTGGGCGAAGCGGCCCGCACCCTGCGCCTGAACCTGTGGCAACGCCTGCGCCTGCTGGTGCTGCCCGGCGCGGCCCCGGCAATTTTCGCCGGCTTGCGCCTGTCACTGATCTACGCCTGGCTGGGCACGATCGGTGCTGAATACTTCATGCCTTCGGACGGCGGTATCGCCAGCCTGATGATCGGCGCCCAGCAACTGTTCCGCATGGACCAGATAATGGCCGCCATGCTGTTGATCGGCCTGGTCGGCGCCCTGCTCGGCACCCTTGGACAACGCCTCGAATCGCGCGCCACGCGCTGGAGAACCGCATGACTGCATTCAATACCTCGTACCTGCGCGCGGCCAACCAGCCCGACGCCACCCCGCCCCTGGTCAGCTTCGAGGGGGTTGGCAAAGTGTTCCGCGTCGATGGTCAGCCGCTGGAGGCCATCCGCGACTTCAACCTGTCGATCAACCAGGGCGAGTTCATTGCCATCGTCGGCGCGTCCGGCTGCGGCAAGTCCACCTTGCTGCGCCTGCTGGTGGGGCTGGACACCGATTACAGCGGTAGCATCCGCATCGACGGCCATACCGTCAGCGGCATCGGCGGCGAGCGCGGTATCGTGTTCCAGGAACACCGGCTGTTCCCCTGGCTGAGTGTGGAACAGAACATTGCCCTGGGCCTGGTCAACGAACGGCTCACTCAGGGTGAGCGCGCGCGGCGGGTACACGAGTTCGTGCAACTGGTGGGGCTGGCCGGCTTCGAGTCGGCCTACCCGCACCAACTGTCTGGCGGTATGGCCCAGCGCGTGGCGATTGCCCGCGGCCTGGTGGCCAGCCCGCGCATCCTGCTGCTCGACGAGCCGTTCGGCGCGCTGGATGCGCTGACCCGCCAGCAACTGCAGGACGAACTGCTGGCCATTCGCGAACGTGCCGGCATCACGGTGCTGCTGGTTACCCACGATGCCGAAGAAGCCACTTACCTGGCCGACAGGGTGGTGGTGCTGGAGCCGCGCCCGGGCCGGATCAAGTCGGTGGTGCAGATCGACCTGCCGCACCCGCGCTTGCGCACCGGTGCAGCGTTGCACGGCCTGCGCGAAAAGGTCTTGCACCAGATTACCGGCGACGGCGGCTACCTGCCGCCGCCAGCGCGCCGGGTGGAAGGCCTGCGGCCCGAATTGATCGCGCTATAGCTGTAGCGACTGACCGAGATCGCGCAAGTATTGCCAAGGATAGATGCCCCGCTCATGCCCATCGCTGAACAGCAGCTGCACGCCATAGCCCTGCATGACTACCTGTTCCACATGCACATCGGCGCTGACCAACGACAGCCGCCCTTGCAACCTGGCAGCCCGGCATTGCGAGCAGGGGCAGGCGCCGCGTAGCCGGGCATGGCTGAACACCAGCTCGGCATCGGCCCACTGCAAGACCAGTTGCCCGGCCCCACGCTGGTTGCGAATCGCGCTCGGGGCTGCCATCAGGCCACCCCGCGCAACTGCGCCAGGGCGATACGCACCGCCTTGCGCACTTCTGGATCGCTGTCGGCCTCGGCCGCCTGCAACGCCGGCAAGGCACCTGCCTGGCCCAGTTCGCCCAATGCCAGTGCAGCTTCCTTGCGCAGGTTGGCAATGCCGTGGCCAAGCAGCGCCACAAGCGCCTCCAGCGCTGCGGCATGACGCAGCCGGCCCAGCGAGCGCGCGGCACGCAGGCGCACCTGCCAGAAGCTGTCGCCCAGCGCTTCGACCAGCGCCGGGCCGGCCTGGGCATGGCCAACCTTGCCCAAGGTGGTGGCCGCTTCTTCACGTACTTGCCAGGCGTGGTCATTCAGCGCAGCGAACAAGGCGGGCAACACAGTGCCGTCACGGGCCAGGCCCAAGGCGCCGATGGCAGCACGGCGTACTTCGGTATCCGGCTCGCGTTCAGCCAGCAACGCCAGTGCCGGCAACGCCGGTTCATGCTTGAGCCAGCCGAGAATGCCGACCGCTTCGCGGCGCACAGCTGCGTCCGGGTCCTGCAACGCTTGCAGTGCGGGTTGGGCAGCGTCCTCCAGGCGCAATTCGCGCAACGCTCGCAGGGCACTGGCGCGGACGAACGCATCGGCATGGGCGGCCCACGGCAGGATCAGTTGCCCGGCCTCCTGGCTCTTCAATTCGCTGAGGCTCTGGGCCGCAGCCAGGCGCACTGCTTCGGCGCTATCGGCCAACGCCGCGCACAGCGCCTGGATAACCTCGGGTTGTTCCCAGGCCTCCAGCAAGCGCGCGGCCTCGGCACGCACCTCGTCGGCGCTGTCGACCAGCAACGCGTCGGTCAGCCATGGCAGCGCCTCGGGGTCTTCCAGATCCGCCAGTTCGATCAGGGCGATTCGGCGCACACCGGCGTCGCCCGCCTCCAGACGCGGCAGCAGTTCAAGGACGTCGGGGTTGTCGGTGCTTCGTTCAGTCATAGCGCGATCCGTAATGGCAGGTGGTCGGTGCCTGGCAGGCCAAGCGGGGTCAGGCGCGGCAGTTCGCGGCCCTCTTCATGGCGCAGCAAGGCCAGGCAGTGGCGTTTGAGGTGGGTGAATTCGGGGCTGGTCAGCAGGCCGACCCGGCGTGGGCGGGGAAAGGCCAGGCGCAGGTCTTCGATAAAGCGCCCGGGGCGCGGGCTCATGACCAGAATGCGGTCGGCCAGGAACAGCGCTTCATCGATATCGTGGGTGACGAAAACCACGGTCGTGCGGATGCGCGTCCATACCTCCAGCAGCAGCTCCTGCATACGCGCGCGGGTCTGTGCGTCGAGCGCGCCGAAGGGTTCGTCCATCAGCAGCAGGCGCGGGCGGTTGATCAGCACCCGGGCGATCTCCGCACGTTGTTGCATGCCGCCAGACAGTTGGCTGGGCCAGCGCCCGGCAAAATCGGCCAGGCCGACCAGTTGCAGCATTTCATGCGCTTGCTGGCGCCGCTCGGCTTTGCCCAGGCCCTGCATTTTCAGGCCGAACGCCACGTTGTCGAGCACACTGCGCCAGGGCAGCAGGGTGTGGTGCTGGAACACCATGCCGCGCTGCGGGGATGGCCCGTCAATGGCCTGGCCGTCCACGCGCAGTTGCCCGTTACTGGGCGACAGGTGCCCGGCCAAGGCACCGAGCAAGGTCGATTTACCGCAGCCGGAAGGCCCGAGGATACACACGAACTCGCCGGGCTCCACGGCAAAGTCCAGGCGCTGTACCGCTTCGAATGCCTCGCGGCCCTGGCCCAGGCAAATCGACACGCCTTGGCCATCGATGCGCCCAGGGGCCTGTTGATAACTGTTCATCAGGCAGCCCTCCGCGTGCGATACCAAGGCGTGGCCAATGCACCGAGACGCTTGACCAGGGCACTGCTGCCCATGCCAAGCACACCGATCAACAGCATGCCGACGATGATGTCCGGGTAGTTCTGCAGGGTGTAGGACTCCCACGTGTAATAGCCGATGCCGAACTGCCCGGAAATCATCTCGGCGGTTACCAGGCAGAACCACGAGGTGCCCATGCCGATGGCCAGCCCGGTGACGATGCTCGGCAGCGCGCCAGGCAGCACCACTTCCCGCAGGATTGCCCAACGCCCGGCGCCGAGGCTGCGCGCCGACGCCACCAGGCGCGGGTCGACCGCCTCGACGCCATGCACGGTGTTGAGCAGGATCGGGAACAGCGCGCCGGTGAAGGTGATGAACACCATCGACAATTCCGACGACGGGAACATCAGGATCGCCAACGGTATCCACGCCACCGCCGGGATTGGCCGCAGCACTTCCAGGGGCGGTAGCAGGAGGTCTTCGGCCCACTTCCAGCGCCCGATCAGCAACCCTAGCGCCACGCCCAGCAGCGCCGCAGCGACATAACCGGCAAACACCCGCGACAGGCTGCTGCCCAGGTGTGCCAGCAGTGCGCTGGAAGTGAGCAACTGCCAGGTCGCATCCAGCACCGACCTCGGCGTAGGTACATAGGTGAACGTCAGCAGACCAAGGTCCAGCTTCAGGCTGGCCGCCAACTGCCAGAACAGCAGGCAGGCCAGCAGCGAAACCAGGCGCACAGGCCAGCGCTTGAGCGTGCGGATCATGTGGCGGGCTCCTGGGTCAGCGCTGGGCAACCAGCTTCTGGTTGGCACTGACGAAGTCCAGCGCTTCACCGCCATGGGCCTTGGCGTACTGCTCGGCCTGGTCCTTGAGCAGGAACGCAGCCAGCTCACCTTTGGCGTTGCGGACGAACCAGGCCTGGTTGGCCAGCAACTTGATGCCACTGTCGGCAGCCTGGGCGTAGATGGCGCGGATATCCTTGCCCTCTTGCTCCAACTGGGCCAAGGCTGCCAACGCGGCTTGCGGCGATGCGTAATGGCGAACTTTGTCTTCACCGCGCACCCAGATTTGCGCCAGGCGGGTGAAATCGGTGATTGGCTTGCCGGTCAGTGCGTCATTGGCCTGAAGTGGCAGCGCAGCGTAATCGTGCAGCGCCTTTTCGTAGTCCAGGCCGGCTTGGGTGAAGGCGGCGCGGATGTACTGGTCGTCGATGAACTTGCTGGTGTCGAGCCCGCGGTCGGTCTTTTTCAGCAGCTTGAGGGTATCGATGGACGTCGCCACGGCCTTGCGGTACTCAGGCTTCCAGGTCAGGTCGCGGGTCTGCAGCCCGAGTGGGCCGTGGAACAGGTAGTTGACCTCGGCTTCGATGCCGGTGACCTTCTCGATCAACTCGCTGTACTTTTCCGGTTCGGCGGCGATCAGGCGGTTGGCTTCGAGGCTGGCACGCAGGTAAGCGGTCACCACTTCCGGATACTTGCTGGCATAGCCGGCATCGACCAGGGCGCCATGGAAGGTCGGCGCGTCAGCCTGGGCGCCATCGTAGATCTTGCGGGCAAAGCCGCGGTTGGGGAACAGTTCGGCGAACGGCACGAAGTCGGCGTGGGCCTCGATGCGGTTGCTGCGCAGGGCGGAGCCAGCGATTTCCGGCGCCTGGGCGATGATCCGCACATCTTTCTGCGGGTCCCAGCCTTGGGCTGCGACGGCGCGCAGCAGCATGCCATGGGCGGTGGAAGCGAACGGCACGGAAATGGTCTTGCCCTTGAGATCGCCAAGCGACTGCACACTGGACGCCGCCGGTACCACGATGCCGTTGCCGCTGCCATGCACACTGCCCGACAGCACACTGATGAACAGGCTGCGTTTGCCGGCATCCAGATGCGCAACACCATTGAACGAACCCGGGAAATCGGCCATCGCGCCGAAGTCGAGTTTGCCGGCAACCATCTCGTTGGTCAGCGGCGCACCGCTGGTAAAGTTCTTCCACTCGACCTGGTACTGGGCGTCCTTGTACTTGCCATCGTGTGGCAAGTACTTTTCCAGCAGGCCCAGCTCGCGGATCAGCAGGCCACCGGTGGCGCAGTTGATGGTGGTGTCCTGGGTGCCGATGGCGATACGGATGGTTTCGGCGCTGGCGTTGACACCAGCGAGCGCCAGCACGAGGCCGGCCACGGTTGCTACAAGGCGCATGAGTGTTTCCCCTCGAATCGTTTTGAGTTCTGGTGTCGTCTCCGCCACCGGGCCTGGGTGGTGGGAAACGAGGGGGCATTGCAGAAGTCGCGTCCGGAGGTTTACCGGATGGCGGAGATGAATCAGCGCAACAGGTACGGAATGTCGACCTTCACCGCGCCGGTGGGGCAGTCTTTTTCGCAGGGCATGCAGTACCAGCATTCGTCGAAGGCCATATAGGCTTTCTGCGTGGCCGGGTTGATCGCCAGCAGATCCATGGGGCAGACCTCGACACAGACGGTGCAGCCTTTTTCGGCGATGCACTTGTCTTCATCGATGGTTACCGGGGCGCTGCTGCGGAAGAAGATTTCCTGGGGCTGGTAAGCCATTTCACGGGTCCTTGGGGCCTTTGGCCCTCTGTTTTACTCAGGCAGCGTCGGCTTTCACCCGCAGCCGGTCATAGGCGGTCTGCTCTTCGGCATCCAAAGCGATCAGGTACGGCTCGACCGCTTTCTTGAAACTGGTCATTTCGCCGTTTTCGCCTTTTTTCAGGTGGCAATGGCAGAACCACTCGCCATCGTTTCGCTCGGGGAAATCCACCCGGTTGTGATAAAGGCCCCAGCGGCTCTCCTCACGGAACAGCGAGGCCCTGGCGGCCATTTCCGCGCAGTCGCGAATCACCGAAACTTCCATGGCCCGCATCAGTTCGTGAGGGTTGCTGGCCTTCATCTGGGCAAGGTCACGCTCGATCTCGGCAAAGCGCGCCAGGCCGATTTCCATCTTCTTGGTGACCTTCGGCGGCTGCAGGTAATCGTTCACCATCCGCCGCAGCTTGTATTCGACCTGGGCTGGCGGCAGGCCATGCTCGCGTTGCAGCGGGGCGAACACCCGCGCACGCTCGCGTTCGACCTGCACCGCATCGACCTCGGCGAACTCGCGCCCGGCCACGTACTGCGCCGCATTCACCCCGGCAAACCAGCCATAGGTGAAGGCCCCGAGCATGTAGTTGTGCGGCACGGCGGCCATGTCGCCGGCGGCATACAGGCCCTTGACGCTGGTCTCGGCCTTCTCGTTGACCCACACCCCGGAGGCCGAATGGCCCGAGCAAAAGCCGATCTCGGAAATGTGCATCTCGACCATGTGCTGGCGGTAGTCGGTACCGCGTCCGGCATGGAACTGGCCACGGCTGGGGCGTTCATTGCTGTGCAGGATCTGTTCGATGTTCTGGATGGTTTCTTCGGCCAGGTGGTCGAGCTTGAGAAACACCGGGCCATTGCCGCCTTCGAGCTCCTGGTGGAACTCCCACATCATTTGCCCGCTCCAGTAATCGCACTCGATGAAGCGCTCGCCTTTGCTGTTGGCGGTGTAGCCGCCCAGAGGGCCGGTGACGTAGGCGCAGGCCGGGCCGTTGTAGTCCTTGATCAACGGGTTGATCTGGAAGCATTCGAGGTTGGCCAGCTCGGCGCCAGCGTGGTACGCCATGGCATAGCCATCACCGGCATTGGTCGGGTTTTCGTAGGTGCCCATCAGGTAGCCCGATGACGGCAGGCCCAGGCGCCCGGCGGCACCACAGGCGAGGATCACCGCCTTGGCGCGGACCACACGAAACTCGCCGCTGCGGCAATCGAAACCCAGCACGCCAGCGGCGGCGCCTTCGTCGTCAAGCAGCACACGGGTGCAGACCATGCGGTTGCTGATCTCGACCCGCGCCCGCTTGAGCTGCCGGTACAACACCTTCTTGATGTCGTGGCCTTCGGGCATGGGCAGCACATAGGCACCCATGTGGTGAACCTTCTTCACCGCGTAATCGCCGGTTTCGTCCTTCTCGAACTTCACACCCCAGCGGTCGAGCTGCTCGATGGTCTCGAAGCTGTGGGTGGCATAGGCATGCACGGTGGCCTGGTTGACGATACCGTCATTGGCTACGGTGATTTCCTTGGTGTACTGCTCCGGCGTGGCGTGACCGGGGATGATGGCGTTGTTCAGCCCGTCCATGCCCATGCTGATGGCGCCGCTGCGCTTGACGTTGGCCTTGTCCAGCAACAGCACCCGCAGGTGTTTGTCCTGCTCCTTGGCCTTGATCGCGGCCATCGGCCCGGCGGTACCGCCGCCAATGACGATGATGTCGTAGTCCTGGGTCTGGATGCTCATGCCTTGCTCCCCTTCTGGCGGTCGATACGCAGGCGGTACTGGAAGGCATCGCCGCGGTAGTACAGGTGTTCGAAGTCCAGCGGGGTACCGTCGGCGGCGTGGGTCAGGCGCTCGATGCGCATGATCGGCGCGCCCTCTTCCACCTCCAGCGCCTGGGTCAGGTCGCTGTCGGCCAGTACCGCGTCGATCGCCAGGTCGGCATGGCCAAGGGCAATCCCGCAGTCGTTCTCCAGCAGCAGGAAGATGTCGCGGGTGACCAGGTCGGCCTTCTCCAGTTTTTCGCCGACCGCCTTGGGTAGCCAGGTCAGCTCCAGCGACACCGGCTCGCGGTTGATCAGGCGCACGCGGCGGATCTCGGTGACCAGGCTGCCTTCCTCGACCTGCAGGCGCGCCGCCACCACGGCATTGGCCGGCACATGGCGGAAGCTGCGCAGGCGGTTGATCACCTCGTAGCCCATCTGCGTCATCGATTCACCTAGGCCCTGCAAGGTCGTGACGTTCTGAAACGCCTTGGGCTTGGCGACGAAGGTGCCTTTGCCGTGGATCTTGAAGATCAGCCCTTCTTTCTGCAGGTCGCCCAACGCCTGGCGCACGGTGATGCGGCTGACGTCGAAGGCCTTGCCCAGTTCGCTTTCCGAGGGCATGCGGCTGTGCGGTGGATAGGTGCCGTCGAGAATGCGCTCGCGCAGCAGTTCCTTCAGCTGGGTATAAAGCGGTACCGGGGACAGGGGAAGCAGTTCGGCCATGGTGTCTCTTCGCTGATCAGTGACTTGTTATAACAAGTTGTGACCGGAGAGTAGTCGGCATAAGCAGCTGTAAGGAAATACTGATATCGCATATGGATAGATGGATTTGCCTCTGGACCAGGCAAACGGGGAAAAACAGCCATAGATCAAGGCGATGGACGCCACCGACGCAGATGGGTATCATGCGTGCGCGTTGCACTCGTAGCTCAGCTGGATAGAGTACTGCCCTCCGAAGGCAGGGGTCGTGGGTTCGAATCCCGCCGAGTGCGCCATATCAAAAAGCCCTGGGCCTGCGCCCAGGGCTTTTTCGTTTGTGCGACATGTCGCGTTTCTGGCACTCCCGTGCCAGGGGTCATTGGTGTTAGCGTGGGCGTCTTCCCGTTTCCCGACGGGTAACCCACAACAATGATTGGCGAAGGAATGCGCACAACCATGTACCTGAAAAAACTCACCGCCACTACCCTGCTGCTGGCCAGCATCGGCCTGTTCACCCAGCCGGCCCAGGCCAACCTTACCCAGCAGCAGTCCGCTGCCATCGTCAAAGCCTTCGACGGCAGCGACCCGAGCGATTTCAAGCAATTCCTCGGCAAGCTCAAAGGCAACGACCTGGCCAAGGCCGACAACCTCGAGGCAACCCTCGATGCCTACCTGGCCGGCAAGCCATTGGCCGCCGAGCAACAGAACGAAATCAACCGCCTGCTCGGCCTGTACACCCGCATCAAGTACGGCAAGGCCGCCAGCGAGACCCTGCGTGAACTGGTGGCCATCCCCACCTTCAACGTCGAGGGCACGCCGCAGCACGAGAACCCCGAGTTCCTCAAGATCGCCGACAAGATCAAGGCCCTGGCCGACAGCTTCGGCCTGGCGTTCCGCAACATCGACAACCGGGTCTACGAGATTTCGCTGGGCAGCGGCAAGGAAGTGATCGGCATTCACGCCCACGCCGACGTGGTGCCGGTCAACCCGGACAACTGGAAGCTGGCCGATGGCACGCGCCTGGACCCGTTCAAGGTCACCCTGGTCGGTGACCGCATGTACGGCCGCGGCACCGAGGACGACAAGAACGGCATTGTCGTGGCGATGTACGCATTGAAAGTGGCCAAGGACGAGAACCTGCCGCTGGCCCGGCAGTTCAAGCTGCTGATCGATACCACCGAAGAAACCAGCGGCGATGCCATTCCCTACTACTTCGAGCGCAACCCGACCCCGGATTACAACCTGGCCCTCGATGGCGGCTACCCGGTGGTCATCGCTGAAAAAGGCTACGGCACGGTCATGGCCAGCTTCAGCAAACGCCCGGCCAGTGGCCAGGGCGCAGAAATCGTCAACCTGACCGGCGGCCTGGCCACCAACCAGATCCCGACCACCTCGGTGGCGACCTTGACCTCCGATAACCCGGCAGAACTGGCCAAGCGCCTGCAGCAAGCCGGCGCCAAGTACGTGAAAAAGCATGGCGGCGATTTCAGCATCGACGCCAAGCCTGAAGGCAAGAATGTGCTGCTTACGGTGACCGGCGTTTCCGCCCACTCTTCGGAGCCGGAGTCTGGCGTCAACCCGGTAGCCCGCATGCTCGACTTCATCAACGGCCTGGGCAAGCAGGTACCACTCAAGCACAACCACTTCACCGATGCGGCCCGCTATGCCACCGACAACTGGGGCCTGGACTACCTGGGCAACAAGCTCGGCATTGCCTACAAGGACGCGTTCATGGGCCCGCTGACCGCCTCGCTGACCTTTGTCGGGGTGGATGACAAAGGCCTGAAGCTGGCGGTGAACCTGCGCATTCCCAAAGGCAAAGCCATTGCCACGATCCAGGACGAGCTGGCCGACAAGCTGGGCAAATGGACCCGCCAAAGCCACACCTCGGTGGCCTTCGACTACAGCCTGGACGAGCCGATGTACCGTAACCCTGAAGGCGAATGGGTCAAGGCCCTGCTTGCCGTGGCTACTGAAAACCTGGGCATGAAGCACGAGTTCGGCACCTCGGCCGGCGCCACCTCGGTGCATGACCTGCCCAACGGCGTGCAGTTTGGCCTGGCCATGCCGGATGTGAAGTACACCGGGCACAACGACAACGAGTTCAAGACCGTGGAACAGTTCATGCTGGACCTGCAGGTAGTGAGCGAGATGGTCGCGCGGATCGGGCAGTTGCCGAAGCTCTGATTGGTGGTGACGGTCTTCGCGGCTAAAGCCCACAGGTATTGCACAAGGCCCACAGGCCACACCAATCCTGTGGGAGCGGGCATGCCCGCGAAGCAGGCGGCGCGGTGGATGGCACCGGCTGCGCCGATGTTCGCGGGCGCGCCCGCTCCCACAGAGTTGGCGCCAATGTTTCAAAATTGAGCAAGCAGTTGCTCCCACCAGAGATAGCGCAGTTTTCAAAGGCGGTGTAATTCCTGTGGGAGCGGCTTTAGCCGCGAAGAGGCCGGTACAGGCCCCCCCTTCATGACGTTTTTCAATCGACTCCATGCCGTTTCCTGCATTGCCGTGCAGAGCGCCGTACCGGATGCTTTAGTTACTCCGAGACAGCGCACTTTTCACCCGCAGAGGCCCGTATGAAGACCGTCGAACAAATCCTCAAGACCAAGTCCCAGCACCAGACCGTATACACCATCGGCCCGGATGACTCGGTGCTCGACGCCCTGAAAATGCTGGCGGAGAAAAACGTCGGTGCGCTGCCCGTGGTCGAGGGCAACGAAGTGGTCGGTATCGTCAGTGAACGGGACTACGCACGCAAACTGGTACTCAAAGGCCGCTCGTCCGCCGCGACGCCCGTGCGCGAGATCATGAGTGCACCGGTGGTCACCGTGGAACCGAAACAGAACCTCGAGTACTGCATGAACCTGATGACCAACCGCCATCTGCGCCACCTACCGGTGGTCAGCAACGGCGAGCTGCTCGGGCTGCTGTCGATCGGCGACCTGGTCAAGGAAACCATCGCCGAACAGGCCAGCCTGATCGTCAAACTGGAGCAGTACATCCGCGGCGAATGACGCGCTTCAATGGTATGCGCGCTCCAGCTCGTCCAGTTGATGGTCGAAGCTGCGCAGGCGCGCCGACCAGGTGTACACCAACACTTCCAGATCGCGGTTGAGCACGGCGGTATTGCCGTGGCCGCTGTGGGTAGGTTCGCCCAGGTCCAGCTGGTAGCGTTCACGGGCCATGGCCTGGGCCACGCTGGACAGGTCGCGGGCATTGGCCAGCCAGTGATGGTGGTGGTCATGAATCTCGCGGTCGAGTAGCCGGCACTGGCGTTTCAACGCGTCCAGGCTCTGCTCCAGCGGTGTGCCCCTGAGTTCGCCCATGACTTCTTCGAACGTGCGCCCCGAATGCCAGTAACTGCCCCAGAAATAGCGATCGAACACCGTTTCGACGCGGCGCAGCGCGACCTTGGTGTTCCAGATGGTCAGCAACGTTCGCCCCTGCACCACTTCGCGCTTGTTCAGGTGCAGCTGCTGCCAGGCGATCCAGGTCAGCGCCACCAGCACCACCGCCACAGTGACAGCCGCAGCCGCATACAGGAAATGCACGGCCTGGTTCATCTGTTGCGTGTGCCTGATGCCGTAGAAGTAACTGGCCGTCAGCGTGCCCAGGATCGTCACGGAGCACCAGAAACCCGGTGCATAGGGATCTTTCATCGCGCTATCCCCTTGTTGTTTTCCTGAGCATAGCAACGGCCAATCACTCGTCAGGCACCGCTCGGCGCTTTATTTCTTGGGTAGGTGCAGCGCCTCGTTCAGTTGGTCGATCATCGGGATCCAGTCGTCATCGGCAATGTACTTTTCTTTCAGGAATGCGCGTTGTGAATCGTTCCAGAAAGGCGCATCAACCAGCTTCACATCGTCGTCCAGCGGCGAATGGGTGGTGATGAAACGGTCGATTTCGACCGGATCGTCCGGCAACCCCAGCTGTTGGAAAATCTCCGACAAAGGATGAATCGGCTTATCCATGGTTCCTCCTCGTCGCCGGGCCGGTCATCGACGATGCCAGCCCGGCATGGGTTGAGAGCATCAGCTGAGCTCACGCACTTCGGCGCGCGGCACCAGCTTCAGGTACTGCTCCATGCTCATGTGAATCAGATGATCGTGATCACCTGCCTCCAGATAGACATCGCCTTGGCGGGTAAGACTCGAATCAAGCAGCATCTTTATCTGGTAGGCCTCGCCCAGCGCCGGCACGGCACCGCGCTCGCAGTCGCCGAACAGGCTCGGCAGGCCGCTTTCCCGGGTCAGTTGCCAGGCCCCGGACATGCGCACCTTGGTCATGTCCAGATGCCGGTTGGCCGGTAACACGGCCATGAGGTAGTTGCCACGGCGGTCATCGAGCATTACCGACTTGGCGACGCGCTCGGCGGGCACGCCGGCCGTGCGGGCCGACTCCAGGCTGGTGGCCGAACGGGGATGGGGAATGATGTCGTAGTCGCAGTTGGCCTTGTTCAGGCGATCCTGCAGGGTCTTTGCCATACGCATGATGCACCTCCGGTTTCGCCCCCAATGTTCAATTCTAGGCCCGCTGGTAGCAGGCAGCGCTGAACGCGTGCAATAAAAGCAGTGGGGAATCTTCCCCTATGGGAGCGGGCAAGCGCGCGAAGCAGGCGACGCGGTGGATGGCACCGGCTGCGCCGGTGTTCGCGGCCACGGCCGCTCCCACAGGGATCGCGCCAGCTTTATCTATCAGATCGGCGCGCGGCGCAGGGTCGCGAGGAAGGTGGCAGCACCCAGGAACAAACCGGCAAAGGTCCGGTTCAGACGCTTCTGCTGCTTGGGCGTACGCAACATGCGCAACACCCGCGCGGCCAAGCCGGTGTACCCGGCCATCACCAACATGTCCACGCTGACCATGGTGACGGTGATCGCCACATACTGCGGCAGCAGCGGCTGATGCGGGTTGATGAACTGCGGCAGTACCGCCAGCATGAACACCAGCGCCTTGGGGTTGCTGACATTGACCAGGAAGCCACGGAACACCAGGCTCAGCGGCTTGCCGATAGGGCGTACCGCGGACTCGTCGCTCATGTCCATGGGCAGGGCACGCCACTGCTTGTAGGCCAGGTAGACGAGGTAGGCGACGCCGAACCATTTGATGATCTGGAAGGCTGTGGCCGAGGCCGCCAGAATGGCACCGACGCCGGCGGCGATGATGGCGATCTGCACGATCAGGCCCAGTTGCAGGCCCAGGGCGTTCCAGTAACCACGCCAGAAGCCGTACTGCAGGCCGCTGGACATCGAAGCAATCGCCCCCGCGCCGGGTGAAAGGCTGATCACCCAACAGGCGGCAAAGAAGCCCAACCACACTTCCATCGACATCACACACCTCGCTCGAACATATGTTGCAAAACGTTAAGCTAAGGCGTTGGCGAAAAAATCACCAGTAATTTCTGCAGCATTCGATCAAGACAACGCCTCGAGTTCGGCCTGCATGTTTTCCAGGGTTTCCAGCGCTTCCATCCAGGTTTCTTCCAGCTCGCCTTCACGCTGCTTGAGCTTGCTCTGACGCGCCAGCAGGTCACGCAGCTCGTCCTTGCGCGAAGCATCGTAGAGGCCGCCATCACCCAGCGCGGTCTCGATCTCGGCCAGTTGCGCGTGCACCTGGTTGAGTTCGGTTTCCAGCTTGTCGGCCGCCTTCTTGTGCGGCGCCAGTTGCTGGCGCAAGGCTGCCGCAGCCTGGCGCTGGGCCTTCTTGTCGGTCTTGTCCGGGTTGGCCGAGGCAGTACTGGCCGGCGCGCTGCGCTGACGGTACTCGACCAACCAGCGGCTGTAGTCGTCGAGGTCGCCATCGAAAGTGTCGACCTTGCCGTCGGCGACCAGCAGGAAATCATCGGTGGTGCTCTTGAGCAGGTGACGGTCGTGCGACACCACCACCACGGCACCGGCGAACTCCTGCAACGCCATGGTCAGCGCCAGGCGCATTTCCAGGTCTAGGTGGTTGGTCGGTTCGTCGAGCAGCAACAGGTTTGGCCGTTCCCAGGCAATCAGCGCCAACGCCAGACGGGCCTTTTCGCCGCCGGAGAAGTTCACCACCGGCTCGTCGACGCGGTCGCCGTGGAAGTCGAAGCCGCCGAGGAAGTCGCGCAGCGTCTGCTCGCGCTCGGTGGGGGCGATGCGCTGCAGGTGCAGCAGCGGGCTGGCCTTGTCGTCCAGCGAGTCCAGCTGGTGCTGCGCGAAGTAACCCACGGCCAGGTTCTCACCCCGGACCAGGCGGCCTGACAGCGGTTCGAGTTCGCCCGCAAGGTTCTTGATCAGGGTCGATTTGCCTGCACCGTTGGGGCCCAGCAAACCAATGCGCGCACCCGGGGTGAGCTGCAGCTTGACCTTGTCGAGGATGACCTTGTCGGCGTAACCCAGGCGGCCTTCGGACAGGCTCAGCAACGGGCTGGAGATTTTCTGCGATTCGCGGAAGACGAAGTCGAACGGCGAATCGACATGCGCCGCCGACAGCTCCTCCATGCGCTCCAGGGCCTTGATCCGGCTCTGTGCCTGGCGCGCCTTGGTGGCCTGGGCCTTGAAGCGGGCAATGTACTTTTCCATGTGCGCGCGCTGCGCCTGCTGCTTCTCGTAGGCCTGTTGCTGTTGCGCCAGGCGCTCGGCACGGGTGCGCTCGAAGGCGCTGTAGCCGCCCTTGTACAGGTTCAGCTTGCGCTGCTCGACGTGCAGCACATGGTCGACCACGGCGTCGAGGAAGTCGCGGTCGTGGGAGATCAGCAACAACGTGCCGGGGTAGCCCTTGAGCCAGTCCTCCAGCCACAGGATCGCATCCAGGTCCAGGTGGTTGGTGGGCTCGTCGAGCAACAGCAGGTCGGACGGGCACATCAGCGCCTGGGCCAGGTTCAGACGCATGCGCCAGCCACCGGAGAAGTCGCCGACGCGGCGGTCCATCTGCTCGTTGGTGAAGCCCAGCCCAGCCAGCAACTTGCGGGCGCGGGCGTCGGCGGTATAGCCATCGGCGCTTTCCAGCTCACTGTGCAGGCGCGCCAGGGCAGTGCCGTCGTGGGCCTGCTCGGCGGCAGCCAACTCAGCCTGAACCTTGCGCAGACGCGCGTCGCCGTCGAGCACATAGTCCACGGCCAGGCGGTCGAGGGTATCGACCTCCTGGCGCATGTGGGCGATGCGCCAGTCGCCGGGCAACTGGCAATCGCCGCCATCGGGCGACAGCTCACCGCGCAGCAAGGCGAACAGGCTGGATTTTCCGGCACCGTTGGCGCCGATCAGGCCGGCCTTGTGACCGGCGTGCAGGGTCATCTCGGCGCCTTCTAGCAAGCGCTGCGGACCACGCTGTAAAGTGAGGTTGGATAGTCTGATCATGATGGTCGCGGAGTCTACCAGCTTCCTTGGCCCATAGCGCGAGTTGAACCATGCACACCGACCTGTGGAATCACGCCCTGGCCCTGTACGCCAGGCCCGGCGTGGAAGCCGCCTGCCTCGACCTTCAGGCGCTGGGTGGCGATGTCTGCCTGCTGCTGTGCGCAACCTGGCTGCAGGCGCGTGGCGTGGCCGTGCGTGACGAGTACCTGCAGGCATTGCGCGAGGTTGCCGAGCCCTGGCAGCGTGAAGTGGTCAGCCCGTTACGCAACTTGCGCCAACAGTGGCGGGCAGCCGCGCAAGGTGATGCGCAGCTGGCGCCGTTACGTGAGCAATTGAAGGGTTTGGAACTACAGGCCGAGAAGGCATTGCTGACGCGCTTGCAGGAACGCGCGTGGCAGTGGCCCGCAGGCTCCCATGAGCCCACGAGCGACTGGCTGAGCCGGCTGGCGCCGGACCAGGCCCGCCACCACGACGCGCTGATCAGGTTGCGCGTCGCGGCGGCGGCGCTTCAGGACGCCGAAGACGGTGTCTGAGCCGAGGTGCTGGCCGGTGCCGATGGCGCTACCGAAGCGGCCGGGGTCGCCGAGTTGGTTGTGGCGGCCGGAGTGCTGGCGGCGGGCGTAGCCGGTTTGGCTTCGGCTGGCTTGCTGGCAACAGGCTTGGCGGCTGCTGGCTTGGCGGCCGAACGCGCTGGGGCTTTGGCGGCAGCTGGTTTCGTCGCTGGCTTGGCTGCGGCAGTGGCTTTGGCGGCTGGTTTGGCTGCAGGTTTTGCAGCAGCAGTGGCCTTGGCAGCTGGTTTGGCTGCAGGTTTGGCAGCAGCTGTGGTTTTGGCCGCAGGCTTGGCCGCAGGCTTGGCCGCAGCAGTAGCCTTGGCTGCCGGTTTGGCTGCAGCGGTGGTTTTGGCAGCTGGCTTCGCTGCAGGCTTGGCAGCGGCAGTGGCTTTGGCGGCTGGCTTGGCTGCAGGTTTCGCGGCAGCAGTGGCCTTGGCAGCTGGTTTGGCTGCAGGTTTGGCAGCAGCAGTGGCTTTGGCGGCTGGCTTGGCTGCAGGTTTGGCAGTAGCGGTGGTTTTAGCAGCTGGCTTGGCTGCAGGTTTTGCCGCAACCGCTCGGGTAGCGGGTTTCGCGGCTGCCGGTTTGCTGGTCTTGGCCGCACGCTGGTCAAGCGCCTTGGCTGCACGCTGGTCAAGCGCCTTGGCTGCAGCTTCGCGCACCTTGCCGACACCCTGGGCCAGCTTCAGGCTGTCCTGGGCATCGCGCTTGAGTTGCTGGATATAAGTACGCGTCTGGGTTTGACGCTCCTTGAGCGAATCGAGCAGTTCTTCAAGTTCGCCAATGGCTTTTTGCGCCTTGCCCTGCGCTTTGGCTTTACCGGCCTTGGCCGCGTCTTGCAGTTTCAGGCGACCGTTGTGCAGTTTTTCCTGGGCCTTGACTCGCTGCTTTTCCAACTTGGCCAGCAGTTTTTCCGCATCAGCCAGCGCTTGCGAGCAGGCCTCTTCCAAATGTTCGAGCAGGCTGCCCGAAAGTTGCTGGAGCAGGTGTAACGGCGTACTTACTGGCTTCTTCTTGGCCGACATGGTTTACCTCCTGGCTGACGAGATTGCGGCTCATACTATGCTTCTGCTGCTACCGCCGCTAGGGCATGTTGACAGTATTGTTTACGCCGCGTTGCATGCCTGGGCAAAGTTGTTATCGTGCAGCTCCGAGCAAGTGTAGTTGCTGAATAAATCATTGCTGATATTTGGCATTTATCTACAGGCCACTATCGCCTTGTGGGAGCGGCCTTGTGTCGCGAAAGGGCCGCATCGCGGCCCCCGGATTCTAGCGTCGCCGTAAATATCGCGGGGCTGCTCTGCAGCCCTATCGCGACACAAGGCCGCTCCCACAAGGTCTATGAAAAGGCCGATACAAGTAGTGAACACTGGCATACTTCCACGCTCATTGGCGCAGGAACTGACCATGCCTCGATTTCTTGTTTTAGGTTTATGCCTGCTGGCGCCTCTTGCCCTGGCCGACAGCGACGAACACGACCTGGCTTACAGCCTCGGCGCCAGCCTGGGTGAACGGCTGCGCCAGGATATGCCGGGCCTGCAGCTGGATGCGCTGGTAGAAGGCCTGCGCCAGTCCTACCAGGGGCAACCGCTGAAACTCGACAAGGCACGCATGCAGGCCTTGCTTCAGGAGCAGGAAGCGCAGGAAGGCGATGCAGCCATGCAGAAGCTGCAAGCTGCCGAAACACGTTTCCTGGCCAACGAGCGTGCCCGTCATGGCATGCACGAATTACCAGAGGGCGTGCTCTACAGCGAACTGCAGGCTGGTACGGGCGCGCAAGCCAAAGCCGGCGGCAAGGTGCAAGTGCGCTATGTCGGCAGGCTGCCGGATGGCTCGGTGTTCGACCAGAACCAGACGCCCCAGTGGTTCAACCTGGACTCGGTGATCGAAGGCTGGCAGGTGGCCCTGCCGCGGATGCACGCCGGCGCCAAATGGCGCCTGGTGATCCCGTCGGCACAAGCCTATGGTGCCGAGGGCGCAGGTGACCTGATCGCACCCTACACACCCTTGGTGTTCGAGATCGAGCTGCTGGCGGTTGGCGACTGACGCCAACCCTCAAGCCTGGACGGCGTCTACTTCCTTGTGCGCGTTGTGCAGTACCTCGATCAGGCAGTCTTCCAGTTCGAAGCGCTCGTGCAACAGGCCGCCCAGCTTGCCCAGTTTTTCGGCAAAGCGTTCGGTGTCCTTGCACTCGCCCTTTGCGCAATGGTCATTGAAGGCCAGTGCGATCTGCGTGATGTCGCTGAGTCGTGGGTTGATCTCTTCGGCCAGCTTCAGCGCCTTTTCGTCATCGAAAGCCTTGGCCTCGCTGACCAACTGCTCGCAGACTTCGAAATGCCACGCCGAAACGTAATCGACAAGGAGTGCGCAAAAGTCCCCATGCGTGTCCTTGTCGGCGAAGGCCGGCTTGGCATCGCGCAACGCGCGGAAAGCCTGCACCAGGTCCTGGCGCTCCTTCAGCCAGCGATCGATCAGCTTGTGAACCCCACCCCAGCGTTCCTGAGCGTTCTGACAACTATCGAGCATGGCGATCTCTTCCCTTCTGGGTAGATGCCGCTGCACCTCGCACCACGACCATGCAGCACAAAGGTGACATCAGCAGGCGGCATCGAGCAGTTGTGTTTTCGGTATGCGTGCTGGGAGATTATTCCCGCACGGGCTGGCCTTCAAGGTATGCAGCAGACAAAGTTCATACAAGTGTTTAATACCCTGTTACTTGGCCATTGGTCGTGCCAATGGCCGAAACTTGCGCCAGGTCATGTTCTTGCCACGGTGCGGAAACGATACGCCAACAGGCAGCTCAAGGGCAGCACCGCCAGCAGCAGGAACGCCAGCAGGCTCCACTCAGGCAGGGTCAGGTCGAGAAAACTCCAGGCCAGCGCGTTGCAATCCGGGCCGCCGAACAGCAGCTGCCGAGCCGCCTCGCCCCAGGATTGCTCGATCAGCCGGCCGATAGGCACCGGGCACACCGGCAAGGCGCCATCGGCCCCCTGCAGCCACACATGGCGTGCGGCAAGCGTCGCCCCGGCCAGCGCACAGCCCAGCGTCGCCCGTGCGTAACAGCGAATGCCCGCCGTACCCGGTGCGTGTAGCACCGCCGCCAGGCACAGCAGGGCGTACAGCCCCAGCAGCAGGCGCTGGCTGAAGCACAACGGGCACGGCACCAGCCCCAGCACGTTTTCCAGGTGGAAGGACGCGGCCAGTACCGCCAGTGCAGCGAGGCAGGCAGGTAGGTAAAAGGTGCGCAAACGGGCCGGCAGCATGGGCGGTGAAGGTCCGGGGGCAATGAAGTGGCTTGAAACGGTAGAGGAAAGACGCGCTTTGTTTCAAGGCGCGACAGCAGCGACAAGTCGCTGAATAGCGAAGGAAATTTCCAGCGGTGCAGTAGGAAACGTCTGAAGAAATGGACTGCAGATCAAACTTACATCGATAGAAAAGTTACCCGCCCCCGAAGCCCGCACCTTGGCGCGGGCCCTGGGGTAGGGTCAGGCGCGGACGCCTTCCGGCAATGGCAGGGCCAGCAGGCGCTCATCCAGCAGGCCGAGGCCTTCCTGGAACAACTGGTTGCTGCGCTCGGTCTCGCCAAGCCCGGCGAGCAGGCGCGCCAGCTCGGCGCAGGCCTCTGGGTTGCGCTCCATGCGCAGGCTGCTTTCCAGGTAGTCGCGTGCCTTGCCCCACAGCCGGTTCTGCAGGCTCAGGCGGCCCAAAGTCAGCAACAGGCTGGCGTCTTGTGGGTGATCCTTGAGCCACCCTTCGGCAGTCTGCAGCTGGCGCGCCGGGTCATCGCCGCGCACCAGGCCGTACAGGCGGGCCAGGTGGCTTTCGTAGTCACGCTTGAGGGCAGTGCGCAGCACCTGTTCGGCTTCGCTCTGGGCCCCCACCTGGCGCAGTTGCTCAGCGTAAGCCAGCACCAGTTGTGGCTCCTGGCGTTGAGCCGCGGTCAGTTGCTGCCAGGCGCGCTCCAGCGCCTGGCGGGCGCTTTGCGCGTCCTCGCCACGGGTGCTGGCCAGGCTCAGGTTCTGGCCCCAGGCACGTTGCTCGAGGGCCGCCAGTTCGGCAGCTGGCAGCACCTTGTGCTTGCGCAGGTCGGGCAGCAGGCGAATCAGTGCCGACCAGTCGCCGCGCTCCAGATACAGGCGCTGCAGCAGGCGCAGCACCTGGCTGTTGTGCGGGTGGCGCTCCTGCATGGCCAGCAGGGTTTCCAGCGCCCCATCGCTTTCGCCACGGTCCATCTGCAACTGCGCATGGGTCAGGGCGATGGCCAGTTCCGCTTGCGGCTGGCGCTCCAGGGCACGCTCCAGCAGGTTGTCGCTGTCTTCGGTACGGCCTTGCTCGTTAGCCGCACGCGCGGCACCGAGGTAGAACAGCAGCGGCTGGCGTTCAGCCTCGGCAGCCCGATGCAGGTGGCGCTGGGCACTGGCCCAGCGACCCTCGGCGAGGTCCAGCTGGCCTTGCTCGATGGCCAGGCGAATACGCCGGCTGCGGTTACGCCGCGACCACGGGTTGACCACGCCGCTGGAGGTCAGCACCAGGCCAACCAGATAGCGCAGCAGCCACAGCAGCGCGACCACGGCCAGCAGGCCGGCCAGCGCTGCCCACAACCCCGACTGGTAGCGGAAGCTGCCATAGGAAATCAGCACGTAGCCGCTGTGTTTGGCGACCGCGATGCCCAGCGCCGCGGCGAGCACAATCGCCAGCACCGCCAGCAAGTAGACGCGCTTCATGGTTTGCCCCCTTCGGCCTCGGCCGGCAGGTGACGGCGCTGGATGTAAGCCTGCACTGCCGCCAGGCTTTGGCTGAGGTCGGGAGTAACCACCGACACCGGTTGCTCGGCCAGTGCGTTGAGGCTGTCGAGCATGGCCTTGCTTTGCGGGTTGTCGGCATTGAAGTTGGCCAGCAGCACGCTGCGGGCGTCATCCAGCGCCTGGGTGTAGACCTTGGCGTCGCCATTGAGCGCCGCCCACTGGGCCTGCTCGATGGTCAGGCTCAGGGCCAGGCGCAGCTGGTTCAGTTGCTGCCCGGCGAGCAGCGGACGCACGTTGTCATCGGCGTTGAAGTCGATCTGGAAGTATTTGGAAATCTCCGCCCACCATTGCGACAGGCGACTGGCGCCATCACCGTCGGCGGTCAGGGCCCCCAGGGCATCGGCATTGCTGTCGAATTCCGGCGACTGGGCGCTGAGTTGCTGCACCAGTTCGCGCTGTGCGGCCAGCTTCAGAAACAGCCCGGTGCGGTCCGGTTGCTGGGTGCTGTTGAGCGTGGCCAGGCTGCGCGCCAACTGCTCACGGGCGGCGAAGGCACCCGGGTCGCTCTGCTCGCGCAGGATCTCGTCGGCGCCCTCGACCAGCGCCTTGGCACTGGTGATGTCCTGCAAGGCCGACAGGCGCAGGGTGGCCAGGCGCAGCAAGTGCTCGGCTTCCGCCAGGCGCCATTCCTTGCGGCTTTCGCCCAGCACGGTTTCCAGGCGCTGGCTCAGGCGTTGCTGGTCGCCTTGCAACTGCGCCACCAGGCGGCGGCGGTCTTCCAGCTCGCTGGCCGCCGGCAGGCTGGCCAGTTGCGCGCTGATCTGCTGTTCACGCTGCTGCAGGGCCTCGGCGCGCTGGTTCAGCGCCTCGATGTGCTGGCCCTGGTCGAATTCGCTGCCCTGCAGTTGACGTACCTGCCAGACACCCCAGCCACCTACCGCAACCCCGGCCGCGCCCAACAGCAGGGCCAGCGTTGCCAGGCCACTGCCGGAGCGCTTGGCAGGTGGGGTGACGGGCTCCGCCGGCGCCTGTGCCGACGGTTGATCGTTATTGGACAAGACAGTCTCGCTCACGTATCCATCCTTTGCATGGGGGCGCATCGCGTTCAGCTTAGCGCCTTAAGAGGCAGGTGCAGCGCTGCGCTGCACGGCTGCCAGCAAGGCCGCGGCACTGGCGCCACGGCAATCCACAACCTGTTGGGCCCCGGCGGCCCTGGCCTGCTCGGCAACCCGCGGGCTGGGCACGAACAGCGGCAGCCGCGCCAGCTGCGGCCAATCGGCGCCGGCCAGCTGCTGCAAGTGCTCGAAACCCTGCCCACTGCTGACCACCAGGCCATTGAGGCGTTCCGCTTCGATGCGGCGCATCAGCGTGCCTGCCGGGTAAGCCGGCAGGCAGCGACGATACAGTTCCAGATAATCGACACTAGCACCTTGCTGTGCAAGACGCTCTGCCAGCAGTTCGCGACCTCCGAGGCCACGCACGATCAGCACCCGTGGCGCCGGCCCGGCCACTGCCTGGCGCAGGGCCGGCAGCGCGAGCAGGGCCTCGCTGTCATCGCCACGCGGCGGAACGTTCACCGCCAGGCCCGCCGCTTGCAGCACTGCGGCAGTCGCCTCGCCTACGGTGAACCAGCCTTGCCGGGGTGGCTGCAGGCCAGCCAGGGCCAATTGCTCGAGCAACAACCTGGCCGCCGGTTTGCTGACCACGATGATCGCCTGAAAGTCCTGCAAGCCCTCCAGCAACGGGCGTTGCCGGTTATCCACAGCGATCGGCTCAATCGCCAGCAGCGGCAGGCAGCTGCTGCCCACCCCCGCTGCCGCCAGGCTTTGCGCCAGTGCCGCACAGTCCTCGGCAGGGCGGGTCAGCAACAGGCGCCATGGGCTCACGGGTGGCCGGCCTCGCCGTAGACTTCCTTGAGGATGGCCTCGGCGCCCTGGCCGAGCAGGTCTTCGGCCACCTGCACGCCGAGGGTTTCGGCGGCCGCGCGAGGTGCGCGGGCATCGGCCACCAGCAGCATGCCGCCGCTGGGCTGGCCGACCAGGCCGCGCAGCCACAGCTGGTCGCCTTCGAGCACCGCGTAGCAGGCGATCGGCACCTGGCAGCCGCCATTCAGGCGTTTGTTCAGGGCGCGTTCGGCCACCACCCGGTCGGCCGTGTCGGCATGGTGCAACGGCGCCAGCAGCGCGTGGATCTCACGGTCGGCGCTGCGGCATTCGATGCCCACCGCGCCCTGGCCGCCAGCCGGCAGGCTGTCATCGACGCTGATGGTGGAAGTGATGCGCTCTTCGAAACCGAGGCGGATCAGGCCGGCGGCAGCGAGGATGATGGCGTCGTACTCACCGGCATCGAGCTTGGCCAGGCGGGTGTTGACGTTGCCGCGCAGAAAGCGGATTTGCAGGTCCGGGCGGCGCGCCAGCAACTGGGCCTGGCGGCGCAGGCTGGAGGTGCCGACGATGCTGCCGGCCGGCAGCGCGTCGAGGCTGGCGAAGCGGTTGGAGACGAACGCGTCGCGCGGGTCTTCACGCTCGCAGATGCAGTACAGGCCCAGGCCTTCGGGGAAGTCCATGGGCACGTCCTTCATCGAATGCACGGCGATGTCGGCTTCGTTGTCCAGCAGGGCGGTTTCCAGTTCCTTGACGAACAGGCCCTTGCCGCCGATTTTCGCCAGCGGCGCGTCGAGCAGCTTGTCGCCACGGCTGACCATGGGCACCAGGGTCACCAGCAGACCGGGGTGGGCCTGCTCGAGGCGGGCTTTGACGTATTCGGCCTGCCACAAGGCCAAGGCACTTTTACGGGTGGCAATGCGGATTTCGCGAGTGGACATGAAACGCCCCGATCCAGAGAAATGCTGCCGATGATAACAGCATCGCCGGTATCGCTAGCAGATGTGGATCAGCATAGGGCCCTTCGCGGGTAAACCCGCTCCCACAGGGTCATCACTGCCTTCAGACCGGCACCGTACCTGTGGGAGCGGCTTTAGCCGCGAACAAGGGCGCAGCCCTTGCCAAGAGGGCGTCGAGTCAGAGGGTTTGCATCATCTTGCGCACGCCGGCCACATGGCGCCGGCTCACGGTCAGGGCGTCACCGTCGAGGCCTTTCAGGTACAGCTGAAAATGCCCCAGCGGGGTGCGCTGCAGGCGTTCGATACGCTCCCGGGCGACCAACGCGTTACGGTGGATACGCACGAAGCGTTCGCCAAACTCGTCTTCCAGGGCCTTGAGCGGCTCATCGAGCAGCACTTCCCCGGCCTCATGGCGCAAGGTCACGTATTTGTGGTCGGCAATGAAATAGATCACCTGGGGCAAAGGGATCAGCTCGATGCCTTTGCGCGTGCGGGCACTGATGTGGCTACGCGGGCCGCCACCTTCGTTGGCCGGCCGGGTGAGCGCCGCCAGCTGGGTGCGGTTGGGTCTTTCGGCCTTGCGCAAAGCATCGCGCAGGGCCTGGGCCTGGAACGGCTTGGTCACATGGCTGAGGGTACTGTCCTTGAAAGCCTCGGCACCGTATTCATCATCCCCGGTGCAAAACACCACCGCCGGCGGCGCTTCGCGCTCGCACAGGCGAGCGGCAACCTGCAGGCCATCCAGGCCAGGCATGCCGATGTCCAGCAGGACCACATCGGGCTTCAGGCTGTCGATCAGCGCCAAGGCCTCCTCGCCGTTGGTGGCGCTAGGCTCCAGCACGGTGTAGCCCTCCAGTTCGCCGAGCAGCCGGCTGAGGCGCTCACGGCCTTGGGGTTCGTCATCAACGATCAGGACATTCATAGTTGCGCTGGATTCCTGAATGAGTCTCGCACAGGTATAGCGTAGACAGGTGGGGTTCGAGCGACACAAGGTCACGCTCTAGACCGGTGCGATGGCCAAAGATTCACTCCGACGGCAGATTCACTGCCCGTCCTCTGTCCAACTGTAGACGGTCCGTGGAACACTGCCGTTCATTCCTTGAAATCGTTCGCCAGCATTTTCCGGGCATTTCTCTCGACCAGCGCCCTGCGGCGGCCAGCCCAACCCTGCTATCATCGGCGCCACTTTTTCGTTCACGCCTGCAATGAGTGAATCCATGAGCACCGACAAGACCAATCAGTCCTGGGGCGGCCGCTTCAGTGAGCCCGTCGACGCCTTCGTCGCCCGTTTCACCGCCTCGGTCGATTTCGACAAGCGCCTGTACCGCCACGACATCATGGGTTCGATCGCCCACGCCACCATGCTGGCGCAGGTCGGCGTGCTCAGCGATGCCGAGCGCGACACCATCATCGATGGCCTGAAGACCATCCAGGGCGAAATCGAGGCGGGTACGTTCGACTGGCGCGTCGACCTCGAAGACGTGCACATGAACATCGAAGCACGCCTGACCGACCGTATAGGCATCACCGGCAAGAAGCTGCACACCGGCCGTAGCCGCAACGACCAGGTGGCCACCGACATCCGCCTGTGGCTGCGCGACGAAATCGACCTGATCCTGGCCGAAATCACCCGCCTGCAGCAGGGCCTGCTGGAGCAGGCCGAGCGTGAAGCGGAAACCATCATGCCCGGCTTCACCCACCTGCAGACAGCGCAGCCAGTCACCTTCGGCCACCACCTGCTGGCCTGGTTCGAAATGCTCAGCCGCGACTACGAGCGCCTGGTCGATTGCCGCAAGCGCGCCAACCGCATGCCCCTGGGCAGCGCCGCGCTGGCCGGCACCACCTACCCGATCGACCGCGAGCTCACCTGCAAGCTGCTGGGCTTCGAGGCCGTGGCCGGCAACTCGCTGGACGGTGTGTCGGACCGTGACTTCGCCATCGAATTCTGCGCCGCCGCCAGCGTGGCGATGATGCACCTGTCGCGCTTCTCTGAAGAGCTGGTGCTGTGGACCAGCGCGCAGTTCCAGTTCATCGACCTGCCGGACCGCTTCTGCACCGGCAGCTCGATCATGCCGCAGAAAAAGAACCCGGACGTGCCGGAACTGGTACGCGGCAAGAGCGGCCGCGTGTTCGGCGCCCTGACCGGCCTGCTGACCCTGATGAAAGGCCAGCCGCTGGCCTACAACAAGGACAACCAGGAAGACAAGGAACCGCTGTTCGACGCCGCCGATACCCTGCGTGACTCGCTGCGCGCCTTCGCCGACATGATCCCGGCGATCAAGCCCAAGCATGCGATCATGCGTGAAGCGGCCCTGCGTGGTTTCTCCACCGCCACCGACCTGGCCGACTACCTGGTACGCCGTGGTCTGCCGTTCCGTGACTGCCACGAGATCGTCGGCCATGCGGTGAAGTATGGCGTGGACAGCGGCAAGGACCTGGCCGAGATGAGCCTGGACGAACTGCGCCAGTTCAGCGACCAGATCGAGCAGGACGTGTTTGCCGTGCTGACCCTGGAAGGCTCGGTGAATGCGCGTAACCACATTGGTGGTACGGCGCCGGCGCAGGTGCGTGCCGCCGTTGCTCGCGGCAAGGCGCTGCTGGCTTCGCGTTAACCCCTATTGCGAGGGCTTCGCCCTCGTTCGCGGGTAAACCCGCTCCCACAGGTGTTGCACTGGCTTCAAAAGCAGTGCTGTACCTGTGGGAGCGGGTTTACCCGCGAATGCCGCAACACTATTCTCAGCGTTTACCGCTACGAATCATCTCCATGAAGGCCGGCATCGCCGCCTCCTTGTCTGCCACGATCCGCGCCATGTGCGGGTTGTCGCCCATCAGCCCGAGCAACGCCTTGGCCTGGGGGAAATCTTCCAGGAAGTCGATGTTCAGCACCTTCTTGCCCACGGCACAGGCCAGGTCGACCGAGAAGCAGAACATCAGGTCTGCCAAGGTCAGTTGCTCACCCGCCACGTAGGGTGCGAAGCGGCCGTTGCGCTTGAGCGTGGCAAACCCGGCCAGCAGGTCGGTCCGGGCCTTTTCCTTGATCAGCGGCTCCACCGACATGCCAAAGAACGACTCGGCGTAACAGGTACGGGCCGGCAGCTCGATGTACAGCTCGATTTCCTTGAGCAGCTCGCGCACCTTGGCCTGGCCGAACGGGTCGGCCGGCAGCAGCGCCTTGCCGCCCTGGGTCTGCTCGATGTAGTCGAGGATCACACTGGTTTCGCTGAGAAAGCCATGTTCGGTCTGCAGCACCGGCACCTTGCCGCGCGGGCTCACTTCCAGCGCATGTGGGGCCTGGCCGCCATAGAAGGTGACTTCCTCGAAGGGCAGGCCTTTTTCCAGCAGGGCCAGCTTGACCATGTTGTAGTAGTTGCTGACCGCAAATCCATGAAGCTTGAGCATGAGGTAACAGCCTCCAGGCCGTAAGGGGTTGGCCCGGCTTTTATAGACCGATCGCCAGCTGCTGACCAGTGTCATGCGCCACGTCAATGCCCGGGCATTGCCGCTACAGGCGTGGCACACTGTGCGTCCAAACACAGGAGTAGCGCCATGAGCGAGCCAACCGATATCGACAATGACGACGACGAAGCCTTCGCCGAGGCAACGCTGACCCAGGCCATCGAAAACCAGATCGAAAGCGGCGAGCCGCCTGCAGCCAAGGCCACCTTCAACAAGCTGACCCTGGTTGGCTACGAGCGTGAAGACATCCTCAACCTGATGGCCCATGTGCTGGCCTTCGAGATCGACAACATGCTGGTGGAAGACCGCGCGTTCAACGGCGAGTGGTATGAAAACGCCCTGCGTGCGCTGCCGGAACTGCCCCCTGAGATGGATCAAGGCGACGACGAATAACCCGACTACACTCCTAGGTCAGGCACCACCATAGGTGCCGCCATCCTTGTCTGGAAGTCAGGAGTCGCCATGCCTTTTACCCCCGATTTGATCGCCGAACTGGAAGTGCTCGCGCTGTTCAAGCATGACAGCAGCCAGGAAGGCATCAAGATTCACAAGAACGCCTCCCCTGCTCTGGTTGCCGCGGCGCAACGCCTGCATGAAAAGGGGCTGACCGACCAACCTGATGGTGGCTACCTGACCAGCCTGGGTCATGACGCCGTCGAAAGTGTCCAGCTGTTGCAGAACATCCTCAAGGCGCCACAACCGGCTTGAACTGATAATGCTAGGGGCTGCCCTGCAGCCCATCGCCGGCAAGCCGGCTCCCACAGGTACTGCAAATGGCTTGAAGCCTATGCGCTCGGGGTGGGAGCTGGCTTGCCGGCGATGGGCCGCAGCGCGGCCCCGGTCAGTGAACGGTCGCCCTGCGTTTTTCTACCAGACGCGAACGCCCGTACAGGAACACGATGGCCAGCAAGGCCACTGCCTGCGCCGACAGCGAATAGGCGTCGGCATGAATCCCCAGCCAATCGAATTCGAAGAACGCCACCGGCCGTGTACCCAGCACCCCGGCCTCTTGCAGCGCCTTCACGCCATGCCCGGCGAACACCACTGACAAGGCGCACAGCAGCCCGGCGTTGATGCTGAAGAACAGCGACAGCGGCAGCTTGGCCGAGCCACGCAGGATCACCCAGGCCAACCCCACCAGCAGCACCAGCGCCGTGGCGCCACCCGCCAGCACCGCCTGGTGCCCGGCAGGCCCGGCCTGCAGCCACAGGGTTTCATAGAACAGGATCACTTCGAACAGTTCGCGGTAGACCGAGAAGAACGCCAGCACGGCAAAACCAAAGCGCCCACCACCACTGACCAGGCTGCTCTTGATGTAGTCTTGCCAGGCAGCGGCGTGGCGGCGGTCGTGCATCCACACGCCAAGCCACAGCACCATCACTGCGGCGAACAACGCCGTGCAGCCTTCCAGCAATTCCCGCTGGGCACCGCCCACATCGATGACGTAGGCCGCCAGCGCCCAGGTAGCGAAACCGGCCAGCAGCGCCAGGCCCCAACCGATGTTGACGCTGCGCACCGCCGACTGCTGGCCGGTATTGCGCAGGAAGGCCAGGATCGCCGCCAGCACCAGAATCGCCTCAAGGCCTTCACGCAGCAGGATCAGCAAGCCGGAAACAAAGCTCAGCGACCAGCTCAGGCCATCGCTGCCCAGCAGTTTTGCCGCTTGTTCGAGCTTGCCCTTGGCTTCGGCCAGGCGTTGCTCGGCCTGGGCTACGGGCAGGCCATCCTGCAAGGATTGCCGATAGGCCATCAGCGATTTTTCGGTGTCCTTGCGCGCCTGGGTATCGATGTTGTCCAGCGAGCTCTCCACCAGCTCGAAGCCCTCCAGGTAGGCCGCCACCGACAGGTCGTAAGCCTGGTCGTGGTCGCCTGCGCGGTAGGCCGCCAGGCTCTTGTCCAGGGTGCTGGCGGTGTATTCGAGCAGTTGCGCCGGGCCGCGCTTGACCTGCGGTGGCTGGGCCCGTTGGGCGCGGAAGGCGTCCAGCGCAGCGGCGCCCTCGGTGGCGGCCACTTCGGCCGGCGTCTGGCGGGCCAGGTCGGCGATGTTCCAGGCCTTGTCGCCCTTGCCGGCTTCCGGCTTGGCGGTGAAGCTGGCGATGTAGGCAGCCACATCCCAACGCTGGCGGTCGTCCAGCTGGTCGGCGAACGACGGCATCTCGGTGCCATCGATGCCAAGGGCCAGGGTGTTGTAGAGGTCGAACAGGCTCAACTGGTCAAGGCGCGAGGCATCGCGCAGGTTGGCGGGGACAGGTTCCAGGCCGACGCCAGCCGGGCCGTCGCCGGCGCCGGTGTCGCCGTGGCAGATCGAACAGTTTTGCGCATACAGTGCAGCGCCACGGGCCGGGTCCGGGGTAATCACCGGGGCCTGGCTGACTTCGTAGGCTACCGCCAGGCGCGCGCCCAGCTGGCGGGCCTGCCTGGCGACTGCCGGGCCTTCCTGACGCTGATCGATGGCCTCACGCAGCGCCTGGATGCCTTGCTCCAGGTGGGCTTGCTCGGCATTTGCGGGCAACTGTTTGACCAGGTCGGCCAGCACCGCGCTGAATTCCTGTTGCTCGCGGTATTCACCGTCGTCGATCACCTTGCCGTCCTGCACGGTCGGCGGGTAGTCGGCGCCAATGTAATCCAGCAGGTGCAGGGCCTTGGTGGCCTCGGCGGGGGCTTCGGCCAGCGCCAAAGTGCTACACAGCGCCAGCACCGGGCCGAGCAATATGGCCGGCAGCCAGGCAAGCAGACGGGAACGGGTTTTCATGGCCAGTCTCGAAGGGAATGCGAAAGAGAACATTGTTCACTTCCACTTTGCTTCGCTCAAGGGCGTCGGGCGGATTTCATGAAAAATCTTGCTACAAATCAGATGAAACAGGATGTCCTGAGCGAGGACCGGACGGGATCGCTATGGGAGCTGGCTTGCCGGCGATCAAGGCTACACGGATGTCACTGGAAACACCGGGTACCAATTGATTCATCAGCAGCAGATCCATAGCCACTAGCCTGTCGAGCAATACATCAGGAGGCAGGGAACATGGATCGTCCCCATTCAGAGCAGTTGCGGCTCGGCCGGTTCTCGGAAACCAGCCGATTGTATTTGCTTACCACCCTTAACAGAGCCCCAATCTTTAATGACTTTCACTCGGCCCGTTTGCTGGTGGCGGAGTTCCGCCAGGCTGAAGAGGAAGGTGCCGCCCGATCTTTGGCATGGGTGGTAATGCCTGACCACCTTCACTGGCTGGTCGAACTTGGGCCGGCCAGCCTGAAGCGCTTGATGCGCCGGGTGAAGTCTCGTAGCACCATGATGATCAACAGGCATAGAGGGCGAAGCGGTCAGCTCTGGCAGAAAGGTTTTCATGACCGGGCGTTGCGCCGGGAGGAGGATGTGCAAGATGTGGCGCGGTATATCGTCATGAACCCGAAACGGGCGGGTCTGGTTGTGAGGGTAGGGGATTATCCGCATTGGGATGCGATCTGGCTCTGATCGGGTATTGCCTGTGAGGGCCCCATCGCTGGCAAGCCAGCTCCCACAAAGTTACTCATCAGTTTTACAGCAGGAGCTGACCTGTCAGGGCCTCATCGCTGGCAAGCCAGCACACAGGTTAATCACAGGTCTCGAATGCAGTGGAGTACCTGTGGGAGCTGGCTTGCCGGCGATGGGCCGCACAGCGGCCCCAGGTGCTTGAAGGCTATTGAAGAACCTTGCTCATTCCTCGCTCCATATCATCGATGAGCGCCTTGGCCATTTCACTGAGTATCCGCGCAGCGCTGCCGGCAATGCAGTCATTCTCCATTTCCGCTTCGGTAGTCAGGTGGCGGATACAACCGAGCAGCATGGACAACTGCGAAAAGGCATGGCTGAACGGCACATTGGGTTGCAGGCGGAACAGGTCGAAGGTTTCCACCCCAGCGGTTGCGGAATCTCTCGGATCATCGCTCATCGGGTCGCTCCTTGATCGCGGTGGGTTGCATGGGTGTGGTCGCACACGGCGTTGATCAGGCGGCAGAGCAATCGAATATTCATGCCCATGGCATTGCGCATGTCGCCGGGAGGGTTGTCGAGCAGGACTGTGGTGGTGTGATCGATGGTCAGGGTGATGGCGCTGATCAGCACTTCGCAGTCTTGGGGGCTGAGTGGATCGATCAGTGAGAGCGCGGGAGGGTCGAGCAGCAGCAGATCGGTACCTGGTGGATCGGGGACGAGCTTGTTCATGGCGGAACTCCGTATGGGGATTGAACTGCTCCCCTCCTTGTCTCACGAAGTTGGGTGGCAGTCGTGCACGGTGTGAGACACGGGACATACGGTAATCCCGGCCAGGCCGAAGCCTGTCCGCACACGACCGCCATAAAGCGGTGCTACCGAATGAAATCCGGGTGTCTCACGCCCGATCGCCTTGCGAGGCGACCCCACGACAGTATTCCGGGAACACTTTCCAGCCAAGACAGCACCTTCCGACAGGTGCTGTAGGATAATTCGACAGGGCGTCCGAACTGAAGCATTTGGTTTCAGGTTCGGAAATGTCTTACGGCTCCAGAACCTAGGCGAGGGCTTTGCCCTCGATCGCCGGCAAGCCACACAGGACCCGCACCAACTTCAAGGCATGGAAAAGCCGGCTCACACAGGTTAATCACAGGTCTCGAATGCAGTGGAGTACCTGTGGGAGCTGGCTTGCCGGCGATCGGGCCTTAAGGCTTGGCGGTGTCTTTCCACCCCCCACCCAACGCCAGGAACACGCCAATCTGCCCCTGCGCCACTTGGCTATTAGCCGCTGCCAGCTGCGCGCGCATGTCGGTATAGGTCCGCGTCGCCTGCAAATCCGCCAAGAACGACTCACGCCCTGCCTGGTAATAGCGGTGCGTCTGCTCCGCCGCTTCCTTCGCCGATTTCTCTGCCTCGGCCAGCGCATCGCGCCGGTCCAGCAAAGCGCTGTACTGCGCCAGACGCGTCTGGGTTTCGCGAATGGCGTTCAGCACCACCCCATCGAAGTTAGCCAAGGCCGCCTGGGTAGAGGCTTCGGCCATGCGAATGCGCGCGCGGGTGCCGTTGGTGGGGATGGTCCAGCTGACCTGCGGGCCGAAGCCCCAACGGTTGGTAGCCGGCTCACCGAGGTTTTCGAGGATACCGATGGTGCCGACCTGAGCGCCGATGCTGATGTCCGGGTACAACGCGCCGGTGGCCACGCCAATGTTGGCGGTGGCGGCCGCCAGTTGGCGTTCGGCCTGGCGCACGTCGGGGCGGCGCTTGAGCAGGGCCGCACCATCGCCCACCGGGACCAGCTGACTCAGGTGTGGCAGCTCGGCGCAATCGGCCGTGCCGGCAGGCAGCCGGTCGACCGGTGTGGCCAGCAGCGCCGCCAAGGTGTACAGGCCAGTCTCGCGCTCGGCCTTGAAGCGTGGCAGCTCGGCGCGCAAGGATTTGAACTGGGTCTGCGAGCGGGTGACCTGGGTTTCATCGCCACGGCCAGCATCACGCAGGCGCTGGTTGAGCTTCACGCTCTGCTCCTGCAGGTCGAGCGACGCGCGGGCGATGTGGTATTCCTCGTTGGCCGAGCACACCTGGGTGTAGGCCTTGACCACATCCGCGACCAGGGTGATGCGGGCGGTATCGGCGGCGGCCTGCACCGCGTCGGCATTGGCCTTGGCAGCCTCGGTGCCGCGCTTGAAGGTACCCCACAGGTCGAACTGGTACGAGGCGCTGAGGATGGCCTCGCCGATGTTGGCCACCGGCACTTTCTCGGGCAGCAGGAAGGCTTCGCCAGACTCCTGCAGGCGCTGGGCGCCCAGTTTGACGCCGCCGTTGAAACCACCCTGCGACTCGGCTACCTCCACCTGGGCACGGGCCTTGGCGATGTTGGCTGCAGCTACGCGCAACTCGGTGTTGGCCGCCAGCGCCTGGCGCACCAGCTGGTTCAGCCGCTGATCCTGATACAGCTGCCACCAGTCCTCGGGCACCGGCGCCGATACCACGCTATCGGCATCCTGGCGCAGCGGGCCGTTGAGGTCGCTGCGCTGCACCGCCGCGCCGTTCGGCACTTGGTAGTCGGGGCCTGCCATCATGCAGGCCCCCAGCGACAGACACAGGCCAGCCAGGATCAGCTGCTTCATGGCCGCTGGCCCTCTAGGATCGACACCGTGGCAGTGCGCCCGGCGATCATGCGGAAGTCTTGCGGCACCTCGTCGAAGGCGATCCGCACCGGAATACGCTGGGCCAGGCGCACCCAGCTGAACGCCGGGTTGACGTTGGGCAGCAGGTTGGCGCCGCTGCTGCGGTCGCGGTCTTCGATACCAGCCGCAAAACTTTGCACATGGCCACGCAGGCGAGTGTTGTCGCCCATCACGCGAATGTCCACGGCATCGCCAATATGGATGCCGCCCAGCTTGGTTTCCTCGAAGTAGCCGTCGACGTGGTACGAGGCACTGTCGACCACCGACAGCACCGGGTGGCCGGCGGTGACGAATTCGTGGTTACGCGGCGCACGGTCGTTGAGGTAGCCGTCCACCGGGCTGCGCACCACCGAGCGGTCGAGGTTGAGCTGGGCGGTATCGACAGCCACCTGCGCTTCGCTGACGGCGGACCGCGCGCGGGCCTCGCGGGACTGGCTTGCTTCCAGCTGTTCGGCGGCAACCAGGTTGCCGAGCTTGCGGTTGCGCTGCGCCTCGCGGGCGGCCTGGGCCAGGGTCTCCTGGCGTTCGCCGAGGGTTGCCTTGGCCTGGCGCAGGGCCAGGGTAAAGCGGTCCTGGTCGATGGTGAACAGCACATCGCCACGCTTGACGGTCTGGTTGTCGCGCACCTCGACCTTCTGGATCAGCCCGGACACATCCGGGGCGATCTGGATCACATCGGCGCGAATGTGGCCGTCGCGGGTCCAGGGGGCAAACATGTAGTACACCACCATTTGCCACACGAGCACGGCGGCGAAGGTCACTACCAGCAAGGTCAGGACCACACGGCCCAAGGTCAGCAAAGGTTTTTTCATGGCAGCATCAGGTTTCGGCAAAAGTGGTCCACCGCGCCAAGCAGCACGGCATACAAGGCAACGTTGAACAACGCCCGGTGCCAGACCAGGCGGTAGAAGTGCACGCGCACCAGCACCGCGTGCACCCCGAGGAACAGCAGGTAGGTGCCAAACATCATCACCAGCAGCGTAGGCAGGAAGACCCCGCTGATATCCAGTTCACCAATCACAGGGGCGCTCCGTCGAGGCCGGGGGGCAGTTGCGGTTGTTCGGCTGGCTCAAGCATCACCTCGACCCCCGGCAACAGCGCCAGGCGCAGGCCGCTCAAGGCATGCAGCAGGTGGGTACGGGCATCGCCACGCTCGTACAGTTCATCCAGATTCAGCGCCAGGCGCGCGCGTTCCATGTTGCGCAGCAACGCGGCCGGGGCGTGCAGGCGCTCGCCGGCGCGCAGGCAGGCGGCATAATGCGCGCCCACCTCTGCGACCACCGTGTTCAGCCGCTCGCGGGCCTGCTGCCCGGCCCGCGGCATGTACGCCAGCAGGTCCAGCAAGTTCAGCCCCACGCGCAGGTCCCGCAGCGCCACGCCGCTGTCCTGGCCGGTTTGCGACAGCCGCGGCAGGTGCTGCATCAGGCGGTCGAGCATCTGTACACCCACCTGGCGGTGCTCGGCCAGGCTGGCCGGTTCGGTCATTTCGACGATGTCGCGCCAGGCAAAGCGGGTCATGCGCTTGGCCGCCAGCTCCACGCCGAACGGGCGCATCACCAGGGTCCAGATGAAGGCGAACAACAGCCCCACCGGGCCGGCCAGGTTGGAATTGAGGAAGGTGAAGAAGTCCGCGTCGTAAGCGCCCTGGATGCTGATGAAGGTCGAGGTGTTGACGATGGTCAGCAAGGTGCCCAGGTAGAAGCGCGGCTGCACGGTCAGGGTACCGATGCAGATGAACGGCACGGCGAAGGCCAGCACCAGCATCGGGAAGTCGTGCAGGTTCGGCAGCACCAGGAACAGGTACAGGCTGGAGAAAATGACCGACATCAGCGTCCAGAAGAAGAACCTGTAGATCTGTGGCGCCGGGTCGTCCATGGCGGCGAAGAAACTGCACGACACGGCGGCGAGGATCACCGCGCTGGCGCCGTCGTTCCAGCCCAGGCCGATCCACAGGCCGCAGGCGACAACGATCGCCAGTACGGTGGAGGCCACCGAATACAGCATCAGGCCACGGTCGAAGAACGCCGTCAGGCGGCCCAGGCGCCAGTGGCGATAGACCGCGCGCCAGGGTTTGGCGTCGTCGCTGCGCAGGGCATGTTGCAGGCTGCAGCAGTCTTGCCACAAGTCGACCCATTCGCTCAGGCGGTAGAGGGCGTTGGACAGCAGCAGTTCGGCGCGCTGGTCGAGGGCTGCGGCGCCGGGTTGCAGGCGCTCGATCTGTTCGTGCAGGGCGCTCCAGCGGGCCACCGAGGCGCTGTCGGCAGTGCCCTTGAGCCATTCGCGGGAGGCGTCGAGCAGCGGCTGCAACTGGGCGAACTGTGCCGGAGCGCGGCCTTCCAGGGCCACCAGGGCGTCGTCGAGGGCGTCGATCACCGGCAGCAGGTGAATCATGCGCCCGCGCAGCTCGCGGGCGTTCTTCAGGGTGTGCGGCCCGGCGCCTTCATGGCCGAGCTGGCCGATCATCAGCTCCAGCGAGTTGAAGGTGGTGACCATGGTCCCGCGCATGCCGCCCACCTGTTCGGCACTGGCCTGGCGGGCCAGGTAGGTGTCGCTGTAGCGAATCGCCTCGGCGAACCAGTTACCCGTGGCGCCGACTACCACCGGTGCCAGCCGGCGCGGCCAGAAGACCGCCCCGACCACCGCCGCGCAGACGATGCCCAGGCAGATTTCCTGGGCACGGGAGGACGCCACATCGAACACCGCCAGCGGGTTGTCGACCACCGCCAGGGCGATCATCGGCAAGGTGTAGCCAGCCAGCATCAGCACGTAATTGTTAGCAGTGCGCAGGTTCAGCGACAGGAACAGCAAGGTGCCGGTCCACAGGGCAATGGCGATGCTCAGCAGCACCGGCGACTGTACCAGCGGCGGTACCAGGAAAATCGCGCCACCGGCACCGAGCAGCGTACCCAAGGCACGGTACAAGGCCTTGGAACTGGTGGGGCCGAGGAATGGGCTGGAAACGATGTACACCGTGGCCATGGCCCAGTAGGGCCGCGGCAATTGCATGAGCAAGGCGATGTACAGCGCGATCATCGAAGCGGCGAAAGTTCGCACGCCGTAGAACCAGTCGCGGGCCGGGGGCACCGAGCTGAAAAACCCGCTCATGCCGCCCCGCCTGTTTTGCCCAGGCCGGCGGCCTCGAAAGCCCGCAGCACGCGCAAGGCGGCTTCCAGGTCGGCCTGGTCGATACCCTGCAACGCCTCGCGACGCAGGCGCACCAGCTCGGCTTCGATCGCTTCGGCCAGGGCGCGGCCCTCAGCGGTCAGGCTCAGGCCCTTGGCACGGCGGTCCAGTGGGTCTTCGCTGCGGCAGACCAGGCCAGCCTTGCACAGTTGGTCGAGCAGGCGCACCAGCGACGGGCTTTCCAGGCCGGCGGCCTGGGCCACGGCCACCTGATGCACGCCGTCGCCCAGGCGCACGATCATCAGCAGCGGCGTGGCGCAGGCCTCGGAAATGCCGTAGCCGGTCAGCGCGGTCTGGCAAATGCGCCGCCAGTGGCGGGCGGCAACCACCATGCCGCTGCTGACTTGCAGGCGCAGGAGATCAAGGGACATGACAGGAACCAGGCATATTCATAGTTTGCTAACTATCAATATACGCTTGTGCCTACCCCTGTCGTCAACCGGGGGGATGGATGAATTGTTGTTCATGCAGGGCTTTTGCCTGCCTGTGCCGGCCTCTTCGCGGGTAAACCCGCTCCCACAGGTGCTGCCTAGGTTCAAGCCATGTGCGGTACCTGTGGGAGCGGGTTTACCCGCGAAGAGGGCCGGACAGACAACAAGAATTCAAGGCTGTATCTGGTCTTCCAGCTTCATGGTCAAGGCCAAAGTACTGCCCATCTGCAGCGCTCGGTCACGCCATTCCTGGTAGCGCGCCTCGTCCCGGCTGCTGAAGTGCACCGCCAGCTCTTCGGCCGCCTGCACCACCCCTGCCGCAGCCG
This sequence comes from Pseudomonas sp. AFG_SD02_1510_Pfu_092, assembly GCF_003331055.1. Classification (GTDB taxonomy): domain Bacteria; phylum Pseudomonadota; class Gammaproteobacteria; order Pseudomonadales; family Pseudomonadaceae; genus Aquipseudomonas. The sequence goes on from NZ_PUQD01000013.1 coordinate 81,763, forward strand.
CCAGCTCCAGCCAATAAAGCGCAGCCTTGATGTCGGCCTCCACATACAGCCCGTGCAGCAACCGGTAACCCACCTCGAATCGGCAGCGTGCCTCGCCCCGTTCGGCACCGCGCAGGAACCACTGATAGGCCTGCACCAGGTCGACCTGCCACTGCAGCTCGCCATCGCACACCTCTTCCTCGTATAGGTCACCCAACGCGGCAGCGGCATGCAGCATGCCCCGCTCAAAAGCCTGGCGGTAGCACTCCGCCGCCTGCACATAGGAGGGCTCGATGCCTTTGCCGAAGTAGTGCTGCTGGCCCAGGTTGAACCACGCTGCCGCATTGCCTTGCAGGGCCGCCATGCGCAACAGGTGGCCGGCCAACACAGTGTCGGCGCGCCAGTACTTGCCGTTGAGCCAGATCCAGCCGAGGTCGTTCAGCGCCGCCACGTTGCCTTGCAGCGCCTGCCGGCGCAGGTCGATATAGACCGCCTGCACATCGCTGGCCTCGTCCAGACGGCTGACCAGCAGCGCGCGCGAACTGGGCAGCCCCACACCGGCAAACAGGCGCTGTCGCCTTCCGACAACGGCCGGTGGGGCAATGACCCGCTCGGGCAGCAAGCGGGCGAGCAGCGAATGGATATTGCTGGCAGCAGACATGTTCATCCTCATTGAACGACGCACAACCCCAACCTTCGGCTGTGATGAGGCGTGATTCTGCGTGACGTAACGTCAAAACCTGTCGCGAACGATTCGGCACCAGGCAACCAAATGCGACTTCCTTGATCTGAGCAGGCCGTGGCCAATTGCCATGCCCCACGCCTGCCGCCATCCTATTGCGGCAAGCCTAGACAAGGACGTTATCTTTTGCCGTTCGCCACCACTCGCGCCACCCTCAGCCGTCAGTGGGCGCTGCTGCGCCAGCTGCCCAGCCGTTCCCCAGGCATTACCAGCGCCGAGCTGGTCTGGCGCCTGCGTGATGTGGGCTTCTCTGTCAGCAAACGCACGGTCGAACGCGACCTCAACGAGCTATCACTGATATTTCCGCTGGAGCGCAATGACAAGAGCATCCCGTTTGGCTGGCACTGGTCGGCGAGCGCGGTGGGCGAGTTGCGCGGCAACTTCGACTTGCTGACGCACCTGCGCGGGGATGCGCTGCAAGTGGCGCAAGGTCAGGGTGTGGAACTGGTAGCGCGGATCAGCGATGCGCTGGCGCGACAGTTGCGGGATGCGCCGCTCAGCAGCGACATGCAGCTGACGGCGCTGGAGCATGGGCACCGGTTGCGCGCCACGGTAAGCGATGGCTGGCCGTTGCGCTGGTGGCTGTTGAGCCATGGCGATGGGGTTGTGGTGGAACAGCCGGGTGGGTTGCGCGAGGAGATTGGCCGGATTCTTAGCAATGCGGCTGCGCAGTACCAGAATTCGTAACCTGTGCTGGCCCTTTCGCGGGTAAACCCGCTCCCACAGGTACTGCGCAGATGCTGAAGCGTGTGGTTTTCCTGTGGGAGCGGGCAAGCCCGCGAAGAGGCCGGCACAGGCCTGCAGTTAGCGCTGCATCCCCCAGCGCCGCACGGTCAACCGCTCCAGGGTGTTGAATACCAGCCCCTCCACCAGCAGGCCGATCAGGATCACCACCGCCAAGCCGGCAAACACCTTGTCGGTATACAGCTCGTTACGGTTCTGGAAGATGTACCAACCCAGCCCGCCTTTGCCGCTGCTGGCGCCGAACACCAGCTCGGCGGCGATCAGGGTGCGCCAGGCGAAGGCCCAGCCGATCTTCAGCCCCGACAGGATCGACGGCAGCGCCGCCGGCACCAGGATGTGCAGCACCAGCCGCAACCCCCTCAGGCCATAGTTGCGACCGGCCATGCGCAAGGTCTCCGACACGCCGAGGAAGCCGGCGTAGGTATTGAGCGCCAGCGCCCACAGCACCGAGTGCACCAGCACGAAGATCAGGCTGTTGTCACCCAGGCCGAACCACAGCAAGGCCAATGGCAGCAAGGCAATCGCCGGCAGCGGGTTGAACATCGAGGTCAGCGTGCCCAGCAGGTCGCGGCCCAGCTGGGTCGAAACTGCCAGGCTGGTCAGGCCGAAGGCGAGGATGATGCCGAGCAGGTACCCTTTGAGCAGAATGACCAGCGACACGCCGACCTTGGCCGGCAGTTCTCCGCTGACCAGGCCATCCCACAGGGCCACGGCGGTTTGCAGGAAACCTGGCAGCAACAGGTCGTTGCCCTGATAACGGGCGACGGCTTCCCAGAGCGCAGCGATCACCAGCAGGATAACCGCCTTGCGCAACCAGCCCTGCTGCCACAGGCGCTGGGCCAGAGGCAGTCGGCGCTCCACAGGCACACTCAGCAGGGGCTGCAGCTGCACCTCGTATTCCTGGCGTACAGGTGTAGGGGTCATGGCTGAAACTCCTGTCAGTATGCGATGCGGATGTCGTTGAAACCGAGGTCGTCCGGCTGCGGCAGGTCGTCCGCCTCGTCGAACAGCAGACGGTGGATGCGCCGGGCGCTGGCCTGGAAGTCGCTGCCACCCAGGCTGCCAAGGTCGTACTGGTGGCTGTGCACTTCGGCACGCACCCGCCCCGGGTGTGGCGACAGCAGCAGAATGCGGTTGCCGACCACCAGCGCTTCTTCGATGGAATGGGTGACGAACAGCAGGGTAAAGCGCACTTCCTCCCACAGCAGCAGCAGTTCCTCCTGCATCTTGCGCCGGGTCAGTGCGTCCAGTGCGGCAAACGGCTCGTCCATCAGCAGGATCTTCGGCTGCGTGGCCAACGCCCGGGCGATCGCCACGCGGGCCTTCATGCCGCCCGACAGCGTATGCGGGTAGGCATCGGCGAAGGCGGCCAGGCCGACCTTCTCCAGGTAATGCAGTGCCCGCTCTTCGGCCTCGGCGTGTTTCAGCTGGCCGGATACCAGCAACGGGAACATCACGTTCTGCTTCACCGTCTTCCACGGCGGTAGCTGGTCGAACTCCTGGAACACCACGATACGGTCAGGGCCCGGGCCGCGGACCGGCTGGTCTTGCAGCAGAATCTGCCCTTCCTGCGGCTGGATGAACCCGGCCACGGCCTTGAGCAGGGTGGACTTGCCGCAACCGGAGGGGCCAAGCAGCACGAACCGGTCGGCACGGTCGACTTCGAAGCTGACCTGGTGGGTGGCGCGCACCACGCGTTGCGCGGTGCGGTATTCGAGGCTGAGGTTGGCCACCTTGAGCAACGGCGGCGTGGCGACACGGCTCAGGTTGCTGGCCGTGTGGCCTGGCAATGGGGCGGTCATGATCGGTCAGCTCCCTTGCAGCGGGCGTTCATCCTGGAAGAAGTAGTCCTTCCACGACGCCGGCTTGTGCTTGATGGCACCCACCCGATAGAGGAACTCGGCCAGCTTGTAGGTGTTTTTTGGCGTGACGGTGAATTCGTACTGCGGGTTGTCGATCAGCTTGATCAGCGTGTCGCGGTCGATCTTGGCCTTGGTCACGCGGATGTAGGTATCGGCGGCGGCCGCCTTGTCTTTCTGGGCGAAATCCGCAGCCTCGGCCAGGGCATCGATGAAGGCCTTGTAGGTTTTCGGGTTGTCCTGGCGGAATTTTTCGGTAGCAAACAGCAAGGTCGGCGAGTTGGGGCCGAGCAGGTCGTAGCTGTTAAGCACCACGTGCACGTTCTTGTTGGCCAGTACCTGGTCCTGGAACGGCGGGTTGGAGAAGTGCCCGTTGAGCTCGGTGCCGCCGGCCAGAAGCGCAGCGGTGGCATCCGGGTGCGGCACGGCCAGGGTGTATTTGTCGAGGCGGTTGTATTCCTTGTCGCCCCACTGCTGGGCAGCGGCGTACTGCAGGAAGCGCGACTGCACCGACACGCCTACCGCTGGCACGGCAATGCGGTCTTTGTCGGAAAGGTCGGCAACGGTCTTCACGTTGGGGTTGCTGCTGACCAGGTAGTACGGGAAGTTGCCCAGCGAGGCGACGGCCTTGACGTTCTGTCGGCCCTTGGTGCGGTCCCACACCGTGAGCAGCGGGCCGACGCCAGCGCCGGCAATGTCCACCGAACCGGACAGCAGGGCGTCGTTGATGGCCGACCCGCCCGACAGCTGGGCCCAGTCGACCTCGATGTCGATGCCCTGCTCCTTGCCGTGCTTTTCGATCAGGTGCTGGTCACGCACCACATTCAGCAACAGGTAGACGATGCCGAACTGCTCGGCGATGCGGATCTTGCCTTCGGCCTGCGCCACGGCGGGGGCCGCCAGGCTGCCGATGACCAGGCTTGCGCCCAGGCCGATGCTTGCCGCCAGGCGGCTGATGGATTTGCGCATGATGGGTTCCTCAGTCGTCAGAACGGGGCATCGCCCTGGATGGTGGTGCGGTACAGCTTGCGTCGCAGGTGTGCGGGGCAGCCGGTGGCCAGGTGGATCAGCGAGCGGTTGTCCCAGAACACCAGGTCGTGGGGCTGCCACTGATGGCGGTAGATGTTCTGCTCCAGCACGCTCAGGGCGTACAGCTGTTGCAGCACGTCGCGGCTCTCGTCGTCTGGCAGGCCGACGATGCGGGTGGTGAAGCCTTCACTGACGAACAGTGCCTTGCGACCGTTTTCCGGGTGGGTACGGACCACCGGGTGGATGACTTCCTGAACCTGCGCCAGCTGCTCGGCGGTCAGGGTCGGGCGCCAGTTGCCTTCGAACCTGGTCTCGGCGTAACGGGCGGTGTAGGAATGAGCGGCACTGCGGCCCTCGATCACCTTGCGCAGGGCTGCCGGGACGGCGTCCCAGGCTTTGTGCATGTCGGCGAACAGGGTGTCGCCACCTTCGCTGGGCAGTTCCTGGGCATGCAGCATGGAGCCGAGGCTGGGCAATTCCTTGTACGACAGGTCCGAATGCCAGAACTTGCCGGCATCACCCAGGCCGATGTTCTGGCCGTTCTCGATGATGTTGGAAACGATCAGGATTTCGGGATGGCCTGCGAGCAGAAACTGCTTGAGCACATGGATCTGCAGCTCACCAAAGCGGCGGCTGAAGGCAATCTGCTGGTCCGGGCTGATGCGCTGGTCGCGGAACACCAGCACATGGTGGTCGAGGTGGGCGCGATGGATACGGGTGAAATCCTCGGCATTGACCGGTCTGGCCAGGTCCAGGCCGACGATCTCGGCGCCTACGGCACCGGAGAACGGGCGGATTTCGAAGCGTTGCGGCTGGGCGCTGTCGATGATCGACAAGGCGTTCGAGGCGGCTGACATTTTTCACTCCCACGCAGTGCGCGACTTCAATGGCGCGCAACGATCAGAAACGCACGGGGATTTCCCGTGTGGGTTCAAGTCGTGCGGCGCATCGATTGGTCGACGGGTACGCAGTGGAAGTGACTATAAAGTCATAAGAGCAATAATTTAAATACCTTTAGAGAATAACCATAGCACCGGGATTTGCTCGCCGATGATCAGATCAACCCGCCCTGCTCTTCTTCTTCGATGAGGTTGGTCAGGCTGCTGAGCGCCTTGCGCGCCTTGGAGCGGTTGAGCAGCTTGGTCTGCGCGCCAGCCGGCAGGTCGGTAATGTTGAACACACCTTTGGCGGTCAGCACATCGATCAGGTCCTCGAGCACGCGGATCATGTCCAGGTCGCTTTGCTTGAGCTGGTTGAGGCTGTTTTCCACGACGTCATCGGCAAACCATTCCTGGATGTCGGCATGGTCGGCGGGAAGCATTTCGGTGAACTCGTCGAAAGCGGCCGCTTCTACCCGCCGCAACTGGCCGGCGGCATCGCGTTGCACGTAGAACATGGCGGTGTCCCTCGTCACGTTGGTCCTTTGATGGTAGACAGCAGCATAGGCAAAGATCGCCGGGCACGCAGCTCCGGCGCCAGAGTATGCGCTGTCGGAAGATGGCAGGAAAGAGCCACAGGTGCAGCGTTGACCTGTGGCATACGCATTCCCCTGTGGGAGCGGGCAAGCCCGCGAAGCAGGCGACGCGGTGGATGGCACCGGCTACGCCGGTGTTCGCGGCCACGGCCGCTCCCACAGGGACCGCGCCAGCTTTTGGAAATTGACCAAAGCCTTGCGCTATCCCTGTAGGAGCTGACTTGCCGGCGATCAGCTGTCTTTATTGTGGATGATGATGGTCGGGTCAGCACCGCTGATCAACGAGTTGATCGTGGTGTTGGACCAGTTCACCCCTTCCAGCTTGATGGTCACGTCGGCGTTGGCGATACCACCGGCGGCGTTGAGCTTGCCTTCGCTGCTGACCTGCAGCGTCGTCGTGCCTTCCACCGTGGTGAGCTTCAGGTAGTTGTCGATGGTGCTGCCCTTCTCGCCCTGCAGCAGGTCCTTCAGGTCGATACGGTCGCCCTCGGCCACCTTGAAGTCCTTGATCACATCACTGCCGGTATCGCCAGACTTCCACACGAAGGTATCGGCGCCGCTGCCACCGGTCAGGGTGTCATCACCCTTGCCGCCCAGCAGGATGTCGTTACCTTCACCACCCAGCAGGGTGTCCTTGCCCAGGCCGCCGATCAAGATGTCATTGCCCTTGCCACCATCCAGAGTGTCGTCGCCGCCCTGGCCGAACAGCAGGTCATTGCCGGCGCCGCCGTTGAGCAGGTCATTGCCGTCGTTGCTGCGCGAGACATCGAATTCGCTGACGTGCTCGACGATGTACTTGTGCAGCACGCGGCCGTCGATATCCCCCACAGCCATCCCCAGCTGGCCTGCCACATAACCCTGTATGGCCTCCACACCGTTGCCGGCGACCGAACCGAAACTCACCAGGTCACCGAAGATGATGTCGTGGCCGTCGCCGCCGTTGACAGTGTCGTTGCCTGGCGTGGTGGCTTCGCTGTGGCCCAGGATTGCTTCCGCCAGCTTGCTCGGGTCGATGTTGGTCTGCGGCTTGCTATCGCTGTCGTAAGGCTTCAGGTCGTTGACATTGACCGCGCTGTTCAAGCCGATGGCTTCCACGCCGGACAGGCTCGACAGCAACAGGAAGCTCTGTTGCGAATTGGAGTCCGCGTAGTAACCGTTTTCCGTGTAGGAGAACTCGAAAGTGCCATCGCCCTGCGGGTGCAGCTGCCCAGAAGCACCACTGTCGGTACGCCATCCCTTGTTGTAGTACTCGGCGGTCATGTTGCCTTTGGCATCGATGCTGAAGCGGTTGTCGCTGCCCACCATCTTGTAGCTGACCACGTCGCCCAACTTGTAGCCGATCGACTTGAGCACGGAATCCACCGTGATGCCGATGTTCTTGAAGGTGCCCTCGCGTTCACCAGACTGATACACGTTCGGCTGACCGTCGGTGATGAAGAAGGTCTGGCGGCTGCCGGTGTTGCCCGCCTCCATCAACTGCTTGAACCAGTTGGCGGTGGTCTTGAAGGCATCCTCGTAGTTGGTCGAACCGCTGGAGTAGAGCGTGTTGAGCGCGGTGTACAGCGAGCTCAACGCGTTCTTGTCGCCGAGGTTGACCGAAACGGTACTGTTCACCTGGGTGGAGAAGTCCACCAGCAGGATGTTCACCGTGCCGGATTGCGCGCCCTTGACGCTGTTGGCCAAGGTATCGAACACCGACTTCAGCGAGTTGCGCGCGGCATCGACCGCGCTGCCCATGCTGCCGGAGGTATCGACGATGAACGCAATGTTGTAGTCCTGACCCGGCGTCACGTGCAGGCCGCTGATGTCGGCAACGATGACGTCGTTGCTGACGGTGCCGGTGAACGAGTCGCTGTCGGTGGTCAGGTTGCTGGTGGTATAGGTGTCCGGATAGACGGTTACCTTGATCAAGCCTTCGGTGGAGGCCTTGCTGCCGCCAACACCCTCGGTGGCGGTCGAGGTGACCTTCACATCGAAACTGCCCTGGTAGTACGCCGGCGGCTTGATGCTCAGGCCGCCAAGGTTCCAGCCGGTGACGTCGACCGAAGTGGCGCCGACGGTGACGGTATGGCCGGCGCCATCGCTGAGCACCGAACCTGCCGGGATGCCGTCCAGCTTGACGCTCAAGCTTTCCGAACCGTCGGTGTCGGTCAGGCTGGTCGAGATACCGACCAGCTTGACGGTGCCGTTCTCCGGCCCTTCGTTGAGCTTGTAGCCGTCGTAGTAACCCTGGCCGTCGCTGCCATGGAAGTCGGACACGGAAAGCCCGGCGTTACCCATCGCAGTCACGTTCGGGTACATCGGGATGGCCGAGTTGTTCAGGTCGGTCACCGGGCCGTTACCGACCTTGACGTTGATGTCCAGGCTGCCCGGGCCGGACTGGTTGGCGTGGTAGATTTCCAGGGTGTAGTAGCCGCTGACCGGCGGCGTGTAGCTGCCTGCGATGCCGCCACCCGCACCCCAGGTGGCGCCGACCACGGCGGTTTTTCCGATATACACCTGCATGCTGTCATCGGCTACGCCGCTGAAGGTGTAGGTCTGGCCGGCTTCCAGATAGATCAGGCCGGAGGTCTTCGAGCCGCTGCCGGCGGCGACGCTGCCAGCCGAGTCGGCGCTGGTAACCTGCTCGGTCTTGCCGGCGCTGCCGGAGTTGGCGAACACGGTCTTCAGCGCTGCACCGCTGATGCCGTTGCCGTTGGTGCCCAGGCCAGTGAGGCTAGTCCAGGTTTCACGGGTCAGGCCCAGCGAAGCGGCGTTGTTGCTGCCGATGTTCAGGTCAGGCTTGTCGGCCACAGGCGTGATGTCGACCTTCAGCGTCGCCTCGCCGCCCGCAGCGCTACCGTCGGTAGGCTTGTACTTGATCTGGGCGTAGTCGGCCTGCTTGTTGCCAACGCCGGTGCCACCATAACCATCGGTACCCGACTCGTTGGCTTTCGGCACGAACCGCAGGTTGCCAGCAGCGATGTCGGCCTGGCTGACCGTCTGGTTCTGGGCGACGTTGACCCAGGCGCTGCCATTGAACAACTGCAGGGAACCGGTCGGCAGCTGGGTGAAGGTCAAGCCCAGGCTCGACAGGGCGCTGTCGACGTCGGAAACGTTGAAGTCACTCCAGCCGAGCACCAGCGGGGTGTCTTCCACGCCGCTGACGGCGCCGCCGGTGGCGACGGGGGCATCGTTGACGGCGATGACATTGACCGTTGTGGTGGCGGTGTTGGAGGTGTTCACACCGTCAGTCACCGTCACGGTGATGACGCGTGGCGTGGTGCTCGGGTTCTCGCTGCTGTTGATGAAGGTGATGTTCTTGATTGCCTGGATATAGTCGGCCAGCGATGCAGAGCCGCTCAAGGTCAGGACTACCTTGCCATCGGTGCTGTTGGCGTTGATCGAGATGCCGTTGACGCTGTTGCCCAGGTTCAGTGCATCACCCGGCTGGCGGTTGGTCAGGGTGACCGTCGCGCCTGTCAGCTGCGAGCTGTCGAAGTCGGTGATGGTGACGTCCACATCGCCGATCGACACGCCGCTGCCCGGCTGGTTCTCGGTGAACGTGGTCTGGTAGTCGGCACCGGTCTTGCCGCTGGAGTTGTTGCCATCCAGGTCCAGCACCGGAGCCGGCTCGAAGATCTGGGTGGTCACGCTACCGGCGCTGGTGCTGATGTCGAGCTTCTCGAAGTTGCCGCCAGTGGCCGAGTCGATCTTGACGGTGAAGTGCTCGGTGCCCTCGGTGACGTTGTCCTTGAAGGTCGGGATGGTGAACGTGCCCTGCGTGGTGTTGGCCTTGATCACCACGGTGGCGACGCCGGTGTAGTCCGTGCCATCGGCGGCGGTACCGGTGTAGCTGAGTTTGACGGTGACGTCGGTCTCGGCCTTGTTGGTCAGGTTCAGGACGTAGGTGGCGTTGCCACCTTCAGCCACGGCAGTGGTACCGCTGAGACTCAGGGTGGTGGTCTGGATGGTATCCGAGACCGCGGTCACCGCCGCCGTCTCGCTGACGTTCAGCTTCTCGAAGTTGCCACCGCTGGTTTCGGTGATCTTCGCCGAAACGTTGCCTGCATCGATGTAGACGTCATCGGCGGGCGCCGGAACGGTCACGGAGCCGGAGAGCTTGCCCGCCTCGATGCTGATCACAGCACCGTTGCTGAGCTTGACGGTCATGTCGGTGCCAGCCTTGTTGGTCAGGGTGGCGACGTAGGTGATCTGGCCGCCTTCTGCGACGGTCGGCGTGGCGCTCAGGCTCAGGCCGGTCTGGTCGATGGTGTCGGTGACCTTGGTTACCGCATAGGCACCGCTGGTAGCCAGCAGCTCGAAGTCGCCGCCGGTGGTGCCGTCGATCTTGGCCTGAACGTTCCCTGCGTCAACGTACACATCGTCGCCCGGGGCGTCGATGGTGATCGAACCCTGCTTCTGGCCCGCCGCGATGGTGATGCTCTCGCCATTGCTCAGCCTGACCACCAGATCGGTACCGGCCTGGTTGCTCAAGGTGGCGGTGTAGGTGATCTTGCCGCCTTCGGCCACGGTGTCGGTCGCGGTCAGCGAGAGCGTGGTGATGTCCGGGGTTGCCGGGTTGTCGGTGACGGTGGTCACTGGCTCGCCGACAGCCACAGTCTTCTCGTAGTTGCCACCCGAGATGCTGGTGATCTTGTTGCTCAGGTCCAGGTTGGTGTTGTGGACGTTGTTCGGCGCGGTGAACGGTACCGAAGCCGACGACTCACCCACCGGGATGGTGATGGTCTGGCCGTTGGCCAACTTCACCACCAGATCCGAACCGGTGACCTTGTGGTTGACCGATGCGGTGTACGTCACTACGCCGCCTTCTGCCACGGACGGAGTCGCGGTCAAGGTCACGGTAGTGGTATCGATGGTATCGGTGACCTGGGTCAC
>NZ_PUQD01000014.1 GCF_003331055.1 Pseudomonas sp. AFG_SD02_1510_Pfu_092
GTGGCTGGGAGTTGGGAAGTCCTATTGGCGATAGGTGGGTTGTATTTGCAGTCAGACAGCTTGGGCAGGAATCAGGAGAAGGCGGAAACGGAAATTGGGCCGAAGGCGCATGAGGCCAAGTTGGCGTTGCAAGGATCGTACTTGGGCGTGTTAGGAGGGCAAATCGAACTGGTGGGGCTCATGTTGCGGGCAAGTGCCTATAAGGGCATGCCATGGGCCAAAGGTGCTATTGCCACAGGCGAGACCTTGGTGAAAATCGGTGCTGTGGTAGGCGCTGTCGTCGGCTTTATTGAAGCAGCACAGGCAGTTGCTGCTGCTAAACGTGCATCGGCAGCGGGAGATAGTGCAGCAGCGATACAATACTGGGTGGCTGCGGGCTTTTACGGGGTCAGTGCCATTGCTGTCGCTGGGGCAGCATTAAGTTCCACTGTATGGGGCCCCGTCGGCCTCGCTGTAATGCTGGCATTGACTGCATACACGCTAAGCAAAAGCGCTGAAGAGAATGAGTCATCCGCTCTGGAGCGGTGGGCCCGCCGATGCTGTTTTGGAAAGGCAGATGAGACGCCTGTCATTCACTGGGATAGTCCGGACTACGCAGACATTGCATTTGCAGAACTCAACGCCGCCACGCTAGGTGTACAGGCAGAATTCCACTTCGAATCGAATCTGGTAAGCGACCCGGCCGCTCCAAAGATAGGAGGACTGATCAGCCTTGAAAGGGAGCAAAAAATAAAATTCAAGATGGTGCTACCTCAGTATAAAGACGCAGTATCGGCCTATCGGTGGTGCCTGATAGTCCATCGTCAAGGTGATGGACAGTTCCCAGACTACACGGGAGGAGAAACGCTTATTGTGGATGAGTTTCATGCACGTCGCTCAACTGGTGTTTCCAAGTCCGCCAGCTTCCCTGGCTTTTCTCCGCCTAGGCTGCCCGACTATAAAAACGATTTTAAATTTGATAAAAAGCTCTCTTCCGTTGGGCACAATGACCTGCCCCAATTGGCTATTTCTGGGATTGTAGAGCTCATGCCGACAATTGGAGCGCACTCCATCGTTGCAGCAACATTGTTGGTGATGTACTGGCCGGATCGAAAAATTGAAAGTGCGTATATTGAGTTATGTCACCGGAGGGAGAATGACGACGCTTGAGCCAAGCGCGCTAATGAGACGTGCGCCAGGCTGGCGCTACGATCTGCCGAGCGTTCACGAAGTACCCACATCTCGCTTCAGTCTGAACGACATTAATCCGCCACCAAACCATGCTGATGGTGTATACATGGAGCTGCCTCGATCTACAGTCCTTCTACATGGGGTAGTGGCCTTGCTTGGTATTCCAATGCTGCTGTTCTTGTTTTATGTCACAGTATGCGTGTATTGGAACCTCATTGATTACATCCAGGACTTCGATTGGATGATGATGCTTACTTTGATGCTCGGGCCCGTGATCTGCCTATGGGTCGTCTTTACATTTGTCAGGCTAGACTTAACACTTCCACGAGACGAGCCAATACGTTTTAATCGCTCGCGCCGGAAAATATATATATACCAATTCAGGCATCATTACCTCTACCTGTTCAGCCGAAAACACTGGGGCGTCAAACCAGTCGCCTACAACTGGGACGACGTCACCGCCGAAGTCTACCGAGTCTACGCCCCCGGCCACGGTGGGCTGATCGAGAACGTCATGTTGTCGGTGCGCAACCCGGAAACCGACGAGGTCATCGACCGCGTGTTCTTCACCCATGACCTCTACCGCGGCGAAGCCTACTGGGCCATTGCCCGTCTGTTCATGCAGCAAGGTCCCGAAGCCTTGCCGCAGTTCATCCACCCACCCCGTGACTGGAACGACGACGACGGCCTGAGCCACATGCACTGCCTGGCCCCCAAGGTTCACTGGCCAGCGGCAATCGATCGTGAATCCCGTACCGCCCCCTCAGAAGGAGAGGCGCAATGAAACCGGTCGTATTGGTAGGCCATCGACACGAATGCCCGCTGCATGGCGTCAATCAGGTAGAAAGCGGCAGTGCTACGTACACGTTCAACGGCAGAGCGGTTGCCAGGGTGGGGGACCGGACGACCTGTGGTGCTGTCATCGAAACCGGGGCTGAGTATTTCCTGATCGAGGGCGCGGCCGTAGCGCGCAAGGGCGACCGCACGGACCATGGTGGTGTGCTGGAGGAGGGCGACGCCGGGTGGCTGCTGGGGTGATTTCAGGAAGCGCCTGCAGCTAAGACAACCGCGTCGGCTTGCTGATCTGTTTGCCGGCCTGAGTAGCCACTTCCTGCGCCTGGCCGTCCCGTTGCTTGCCTTGGCGCGCCAGGCCTTCAAGTTGCGGTATCAGCATCCCTTCCGGCAGGTGCCGCCAGAAGCGTCCGGGCATATGCAGGCGCAGGGCGTCGGGGTTGAGGCGGGCGGGGTTGAAGGTGTGACGGTAGTAGGTGCGCCACAGCTCCGCGCCAGGGTCTTCGGCGTTGCGCGCCCATTGGCGCCAGGGCTCGGGGCACTGGCGTTGGTAATCGAATGCCTGGCCATCGAAGCGAATGCCGTCCTGCGGGGTGGCGATCAACCAGCGCAGACGCCCCAGGCGGTCGGCGAAATGCGCACTGGCACTGTGCAGAATGTCATGCGCAGGCTCGTGATAGGCCACCAGATCCAGCTGCAAATGCGCAACCAGCTGTTCAGGCAGCGGCACGAAGCGCACAAACGCATGCAGGTGATGGGCCTCCCGGGTGACCTGCTTGATGCGCCGTTGCAGCTCGCTGCCCAGGCGATCACCGGCCAGCATCGCCGTGCGGTCACCGTGGGCAACCCGCCACAGCACTTCGTACAGCAGGTTCCAGCGTTGCTCGCCGCGGTAGCATGCCGCCTGTTCCAGCTGGCTCAATAACGCTGCCGGGACCTTGGCGCGAAAAGGCCCCGGGCCTTGCGGGAGCGCAGCCGGTACCGCCAGCAGGTCGGCTGTCGGGCCTTGCGACCAGGTCACGTGTGCCGGGTCGATGCCATGCCCCAGTAACGCCCGCGCCTGCTCGCGCCAGGTGGCGAACAGGTTGTCGCAGTCGAGCGCGATCACCCCCACAAGCCCATCTGTAGCGGTGCCTGCGGTTCACGCAGACGGGCGCGCAACAGGCCGCTGCACAGCTCGGCCTGGGCCGGGCGGTAGTCGCTGGTGACGATGAACGGGCGCGCCTTGTCCAGCACGCAGCGCAGCTGGATCAGGTCGTCGTAGCGAATGCGCCGTTCGCGCCGCAGCGCGACCAGGCGCTGCACGCTGCGCAGGCCGATCCCGGGAATACGCGCCAGCAGCGCGGGTTCGGCGCGGTTCACATCCAGCGGGAAGACCTCGCGGTTGGCCAGCGCCCAGGCCAGTTTGGGGTCGATGTCCAGCGCCAGGTTGCCCGTTTGCCCCAGCAGTTCGCCGGCCTGGTAGCCGTAGCCGCGCAGGAGGAAGTCGGCCTGGTACAGGCGGTGTTCGCGCAGCAGCGGCGGCGCGGCCAGTGGCACGCTGCCCGGGGCGTCCGGGATCGGGCTGAAGGCGGAGTAATACACCCGTTTGAGGCCGTAGCCCTGGTACAGCGACTCGGCATTGCGCAGCAGGGTGCTGTCGTCGGTATTGTCGGCACCGACGATGACCTGGGTGCTTTGCCCGGCGGGCGTGAAGCGTGGGGCCTTGGGTTCGTTGGCCACGGCTTGCTGGCCCTGATGGATCACCCTCATCGCCTGACGAATGGCGTGGGCCTGCTTTTCCGGCGCCAGGCGCTTGAGGCTGGCGTCGGTGGGCAGTTCGATGTTGACGCTGAGGCGGTCGGCCAGGCGGCCGGCCTCTTCGATCAGCAGCGGGTCGGCATCGGGGATGGTCTTGAGGTGAATGTAGCCGCGGAAGTTGTGCGCCTCGCGCAACAGCCGGGCGACGCGGATCAGCTGCTCCATGGTGTAGTCCGCCGAGCGGATGATGCCGGAGCTGAGGAACAGGCCGCTGATGCAGTTGCGCCGGTAGAAGTCCAGGGTCAGGCGCACCACTTCTTCGGGGGTGAAACGCGCGCGGGGTACATTGCTGGAGCGGCGGTTGACGCAATACTGGCAGTCGTACAGGCAGAAGTTGGTCAGCAGCACCTTGAGCAGTGACACGCAGCGGCCATCTGGCGTGTAGCTGTGACAGATGCCCATGCCATTGGTAGCGCCCAGGCCTTCGGCGCCGCGCGAGTTACGCTTGGGCACACCGCTGCTGGCGCACGAGGCGTCGTATTTGGCGGCATCGGCCAGGATGCCAAGCTTGGCGATGAGCTGCATGGGGCTGTCTCGAAATACTGAATATTCATACAGTATTTCGAGAAGTCATGAATTGCAAGCGCCGGCGATAGCCTGTCGCTGCAGCCTGGGCGGTCATACCCGACAAAATCCCTCAGCTAAGCTTGTGACTGGAATCGGGATAGCAACCAGGCAAGGGAGCGGTTATGAAGATCACCATCAAGCCAGTACTGACGCTGACCGGGCTGGCCCTGGCACTCAGCGTGCTCGGTACCCAGGCTGCGGAAACCAGAAAAGTCGATGTGATGCTGGTGGGCGGCGGCATCATGAGTTCAACCCTGGCCGTCTGGCTCAACGAGCTGGAGCCGGGTTGGTCAATGGAAATGGTCGAGCGCCTGGACAAGGTTGCCGAAGAAAGCTCCAACGGCTGGAACAACGCCGGCACCGGCCACTCGGCCCTGGCCGAGCTCAACTACACGCCGGAAAAAGACGGCAAGATCGATATCAGCAAAGCGGTGGAAATCAACGAATCGTTCCAGGTAACCCGGCAGTTCCTTGCCTGGCAGGTCAAGCAAGGGGTGCTGAAGAACCCGCACTCGTTCATCAACACCACCCCGCACATGAGCTTCGTCTGGGGCGACGACAACATCCGCTTTCTGAAAAAGCGTTATGAGGCGCTGCAGGCCAGCCCACTGTTCAAACCCATGCAGTACTCCGAGGACCACGACCAGATCCGCAAGTGGGTGCCGTTGATGATGGAAGGCCGCGACCCCGCGCAGAAGCTGGCGGTAACCTGGACGCCGATTGGCACCGACGTCAACTTTGGCGAGATCACCCGGCAATATGTGGGCTACCTGCAGACCCGGCCGAATTTCGATTTGAAGCTATCGACCGAAGTGCAGGACATTACCCGCAACGACGATGGCTCCTGGCATGTCGAGTACAAGAACCTCAAGGACGGCAGCACGGCCGCCACCGATGCCAAATTCCTGTTCATCGGTGCTGGCGGCGCGGCGTTACCGCTGCTGCAGAAGTCGGGTATAGACGAAGCCAAGGACTACGCCGGCTTCCCGGTCGGCGGTTCGTTCCTGGTGACCGACAACCCGGCCATCGCCCAGCGCCATATGGCCAAGGCGTATGGCATCGCCGCCACCGGGGCGCCGCCGATGTCGGTGCCGCACCTGGACACCCGGGTACTCGATGGCAAGCGCATGATTCTGTTCGGCCCGTTCGCCACCTTCTCGACCAAGTTCCTCAAGCAGGGCTCGCTACTCGACCTGCTGGCCAGTACCAGCGTGCACAACGCCTGGCCGATGGTGCGGGTCGGGGTGCGCGAATTCGACCTGGTGCAGTACCTGGTCGGCCAGGTGCTGCAATCGGACGATGACCGTTTCGAAGCGTTGCGTACCTACTTCCCCGAGGCGCAGAAGCAGGACTGGCGGCTGTGGCAGGCGGGCCAGCGGGTGCAGATCATCAAGAAGGACCAAGCCCTGGGTGGCGTGCTCAAGCTCGGCACTGAAGTGGTCACCGCCAAGGACGGCAGCATCGCCGGCCTGCTGGGCGCTTCGCCTGGCGCCTCGACGGCACCGCCGATCATGCTCGATGTGTTGAGCAAGGTGTTCAAGGACAAAGTGGCGTCGCCCGAGTGGCAGGCGAAGATCAAGCAGATCATTCCAACCTATGGCCTGCGCCTGAACGACCACCCGGACGAGGTGCAGAAGGAGTGGGCCTACACCAACCAGTTGCTGCAGCTCGAGCCGCCTGCGCCTTAGTGTGCTGACGGGGTGAAACCCGCGCTGCGACCTGTCGGGGTGGCCAGGTGGGGCTGGCCTGGCAGGCGGCTACCGCGGCCGATGCCATAGTACGTCAGGCCGGCGGCGGCCATGTGCTCGGGTTCGAACAGGTTGCGCCCGTCGAACACGACCCGGTCGGCCAGCTGGGGCGGGACCTTTTCCAGGTCGAGCACGCGGTACTCCTGCCATTCGGTGACGATCACCAGGGCATCGGCACCGCGCAGCGCATCGTCCTTGCACGGCACCAGTTGCAGGTCGGTGCGCGGGCCGTAATGCCGGCGGATTTCCTCCATGGCCTGCGGGTCGTGGGCCTGCACCCGCGCACCCGCAGCCCACAATGCTTCCAGCAGCACCCGGCTGGACGCCTCGCGGATGTCGTTGGTGTTGGGCTTGAAGGATAACCCCCACAGGGCAAAGACCTTGCCGCGCAGGCCGCCCGGGTAATGGCGCTGGATCTTGCCGAACAACCGGCTCTTCTGCTGTTCGTTGACCGACTCTACCGCCCGCAGCAACTGTGGCTCGAAGCCTTCGGCCTCGGCGCTGCGGCGCAGGGCCTGCAGGTCCTTGGGAAAGCACGAACCGCCAAAGCCGCAGCCGGCGTAGATGAAGTCGTAGCCGATGCGCGGGTCCGAGCCGATGCCGCGGCGCACCATTTCGATGTCGGCGCCCAGGTGCTCGGCCAGGTTGGCGATTTCGTTGATGAAGGAAATCTTCGTCGCGAGCATGCAGTTGGCGGCGTATTTGGTCAGCTCGGCACTGCGCGCGTCCATGACCATGAGCTTTTCGCGGTTGCGGCTGAACGGCAGGTACAGCTCGCGCAGCAGCTCCACCTCGGCCGGTTCGGCGCCGCCGATGATGATGCGCTGCGGGCGCATGCAGTCCTCCACGGCCGAGCCTTCCTTGAGAAATTCCGGGTTGCTGATGACCTGGAAGCGGCTTTTGTCGGCCACGGCCTGGGCGATGCGCGCCTTGATGCGCTGCACCGTGCCGACCGGGGCGGTGGACTTGTTGACGATCAGCTTGGGGCCGTCGGCATGTTCGAGGATGCTGTCGACCACGGCGAAGACATGTTTCAGGTCGGCGCTGCCATCGGCCTGGGGCGGGGTGCCGACGGCGATGAACTGCACCCTGGCGAAGTTGGCCGCTTCGCTGGCGTCGGTGGTGAAGCGCAGGCGGGCGCAGGCCAGGTTGTTTTCCAGCATCGGGGCCAGGCCGGGCTCGAAGATCGGGCAATGGCCGGCATTGAGGCTGGCGACCCGCTCGACATCGACATCCATGCACAACACCGAGTGCCCCACCTGGGCCAGGCACACTGCCTGGGTGAGGCCGACATAGCCGGTACCGAAGACCGTGACATTCATCTGACAGCTCCTTGAGAGGCAGGCTGAAAAAAAATGTCACACCGTTGTTTAGATATTGTGACCTGAGCCAGCCGCTGCCTGCTGTGCTACGGCCTGGAGCTGTTGACGGAACCAGCGGCGCAACGGGTCGGTGTGGGTGCGTTCGTGCCAGATCTGCATGACCTCGACCGCAGGCAGCGCCAGTGGCAGGGGGTACATGCGCAAGTCATCATCACGCTCGCTGGCTTCGACGGCCAGCGAGCGCAGGCAGCACAGCAGCAGGTCGGTGCCGCGCAGCAGGCGCGTGGGGGCGATGAAACTGGACAGGCCTGCGACCACCCGCCGGCGCTTGCCGAGGTTGCGCAGAGCGCGGTCCACCAGGCCATCGAGGTCACCGCTGAGGGTGGTCAGCAGGTGGTCGCTGGCGAGGAAGGTGTCGAGCTCCAGGCCGTTTGCCAGGCCCGGATGACTGCGCGAGGCCAGCACCACGAAGTGTTCGCTGAGCAGCCGCTGCTGGTGGAAGGTGTCCGGCAGATCGTTGTAGAACCCGGCGACGGCGAGGTCACAGGTGCCTTTCTCGAGCGCTTCGCGAGGGAGCTGGCCACGGGTGTTGTGGGTGACCAGGGTCAGGTTCGGCGCCTGGCTGCGCAGGATCGGCAGTAGCCGGGGCAACAGGGTCTGTTCCAGAAAATCGGTGCTGTACAGGTGCAGGCGCGCAGGGCGGGCGAGAAAGTCTTCGCCTTCGCAACGCTCATAAAAATGCTCCAGGCCCGCCACCAGGCGTTCTACCTCAGGTGCCAGTTCGTGGGCGCGCGGAGTCGGCGTCAGGCCCCTGGGCGCGCGGACGAACAGCGGGTCGCCGAACTGATGACGCAGCTTGTTGAGCTTGTGGCTGAGGGCGGGCTGGCTCAGGGCCATGCGCTGGGCGGCGAGGGTGGCGTTGCGTTCCTGATAGAGCACATGGAACAGGTACAACAGGTTGAGGTCCTTGCTGCTGATATTCATTTTATGGATCGCAGACATGCAGGCTTTCGAATTATCGAATCATAGCCCGGCCATTAACATGCGTGCACGACCTATTCGTCTGATCAGGAGATTGTTTGCATGGCTCGAATGTCCCGGCTCGCCTTGGCTGTTGGCGCCACCCTGCTTGCCAGCGGTGCCCATGCCGCGCCCAAGGGTGAAGTACTGGTGCTGCTGTCCAGCGAGCATCAGTTGCCGCTGCAGGACGGCAAGCGCTACGCCACCGGCTACTACCTCAATGAATTCGGTGTGCCTGCCGACCAACTGCTCAAGGCTGGCTACAAGCTTGTGTTGGCCACCCCGAAGGGGAATGCGCCGCGGGTCGACCGGCGTTCGATCGACCCGCGCTACTTTGCGGGTGACGCGGCCGAGATGCGCCGGATCGAGAAGGTGGTGCGGAGCCTGCACGGCATCGACGACACCCTGTCGGTGAAGCAGGTGCTGGCGGGTGACCTGGGCCGCTATGCCGGGCTGTTCATCCCCGGCGGCCATGCGCCCTTGATCGACCTGGCCAACAACCCGGAGGTGGGCGCCTTGCTGCGGCATTTCCACCAGGCCGGCAAGCCGACGGCCGCCATCTGCCATGGCCCCATCGCCTTGCTCTCGGCTCAGCAGGACCCGGCCGGCTATCAGGCGGCGCTGGCGCGGGGTGAACAGCCGGCGGCTACTGACTGGGTGTACAAGGGCTACCGGATGACCATTTTCTCCGACCCTGAGGAACAGGTGTTCGAGGGTTCGCTCAAGGACCAGCGTTTGCTGTTCTACCCGGCCAACGCCATGGCAACCGCAGGGGGTGAGATGGGCTATGCCGAGGCCTGGCAACCCCATGTGGTGGTGGACCGCGAGCTGATTACCGGGCAGAACCCGTTCTCCGACAAGGCATTGGCCAAGGCGCTGCTGGACAAGTTGGCCGGGCCGGGTAGCTGAGCCTGCACCGGCCCCTTCGCGGGCATGCCCGCTCCCACAGGACCGGCCCAGGCCTGAAGCAGGCATGCTAGCCGTGGGGGCGGGCGCGCCCGCGAAGGGGCCGGGCCTGCAAAAACAAAAAGGGCGCCTTGTCGGCGCCCTCTCTGTGTTGCGGCTTAGGCTTCAGCGTCCCAAGGACGATCGCCTTTTTCATCCTTGACGCGGGTCGGCAGGCCCATCACGTTCAGCGCCTTGAGGAACGGCTCGGCTGGCAGCTCCTCGACGTTGACCATGCGACCGGCATCCCACTCGCCACGGGCGACCAGCAGGGCGGCAGCCACCGGCGGAACACCGGCGGTGTAGGAAATGCCCTGGCTGTCGGTCTCGGCGTAGGCTTCTTCGTGATCGGCCACGTTGTAGATGAACACTTCGCGAGGCTGGCCATCCTTGGTGCCCTTGACCAGGTCACCGATGCAGGTCTTGCCGGTGTAGCCCGGGGCCAGCGAAGCCGGGTCCGGCAGCACGGCCTTGACCACTTTCAGCGGTACCACTTCCAGGCCCTCGGCGGTTTTCACCGGTTGCTCGGAGAGCAGGCCAAGGTTCTTCAGTACCGTGAACACATTGATGTAGTGCTCGCCGAAACTCATCCAGAAACGCACGTTCGGCACGTTGAGGTTTTTCGAAATCGAGTGAACTTCGTCGTGGCCGGTCAGGTACAGGTTCTGCGAACCTACCACCGGCAGGTCGTCGGTACGCTTGACCTCGAACATGCTGTTGCTGGTCCACTGGCTGTTCTGCCAGCTCCACACTTGCCCGGTGAACTCGCGGAAATTGATTTCCGGGTCGAAGTTGGTGGCAAAGTACTTGCCATGCGAACCGGCATTGACGTCGAGGATGTCGATCGAGTCAATGCTATCGAAATACTGTTGCTGCGCCAGCTTGGCGTAGCTGTTCACCACACCCGGGTCGAAACCGACGCCGAGAATGGCGGTGATGTTCTTTGCCTGGCACTCTTCGAGGTGTTTCCACTCGTAGTTGCCGTACCACGGCGGGGTCTCGCAGATCTTGCCCGGCTCTTCGTGGATGGCGGTGTCCAGATAGGCGACGCCGGTATCGATGCAGGCACGCAGCACCGACATGTTGAGGAAGGCGGAACCCACGTTGATGACGATCTGCGATTCGGTCTCGCGGATCAGCGCCTTGGTTGCCTCGACATCGAGGGCATTGAGCGCGAAGGCCTGGATGTCGGCGGGTACCTTGAGGCTACCCTTGGCCTTGACGCTGTCGATGATGGCCTGGCATTTGGAGATGTTCCGTGACGCGATGGCGATACGACCCAGTTCGTCGTTATGCTGCGCGCACTTGTGGGCCACCACCTTGGCGACACCTCCTGCACCAATGATAAGAACGTTCTTCTTCAATTTATCCCTTGCTCCTTACTGAAAGCCGGTCTTACGACAGGCTGGAAACGTAGTCTTCGAAACCGAACTCGCGCACCACTTCGACGCTGCCGTCGAGTTGCTTGACCACGATGGATGGCATTTTCAGACCGTTGAACCAGTTTTTCTTGACCATGGTGTAACCGGCCGCGTCGACGAACGACAGGCGATCACCAATGGCCAGCGGACGATCGAATTGGTATTCGCCGAAGATGTCACCGGCCAGGCACGACTTGCCGCAGACCATGTAGGTGTGCGCGCCGTCGTTGGGGGCCATCTTGGCGTTGAGGCGGTAAATCAGCAGGTCGAGCATGTGGGCTTCGATCGAGCTGTCGACCACGGCCAGGTGCTTGCCGTTGTACAGGGTGTCGAGCACGGTCACTTCCAGCGAGGCGCTGTTGGTGATGGCCGCTTCGCCCGGCTCCAGGTACACCTGCACGCCGTACTTTTCCGAGAAGGCTTTCAGGCGCGCGCAGAAGGCGTCCAGCGCGTAGTCTTCACCGGTGAAGTGGATGCCGCCACCGAGGCTGACCCACTCGACCTTGTGCAACAGGTGGCCGAAGCGCTCTTCGATGTGCGTGAGCATCTTGTCGAACAGGCCGAAATCACCGTTCTCGCAGTTGTTGTGGAACATGAAGCCGGAGATCTGCTCGATTACCTGCTCGACCTTGGCCGGGTCCCATTCGCCCAGGCGGCTGAACGGGCGGGCCGGGTCGGCCAGCAGGTAGTCGGAGCTGCTGACCTGCGGGTTGACGCGCAGGCCACGGACTTTGCCTTCGGACTGTTCGGCGAAGCGCTGCAGCTGGCCGATCGAGTTGAAGATGATCTTGTCGCAGTTCTCGAGCATTTCCGCGACTTCGTCGTCGGCCCAGGCCACGCTGTAGGCGTGGGTTTCGCCGGCGAACTTCTGGCGGCCGAGCTTGAGCTCGTACAGCGACGAAGAGGTGGTGCCGTCCATGTACTGCTGCATCAGGTCGAATACCGACCAGGTGGCAAAGCACTTGAGGGCCAGCAGTGCCTTGGCACCGGAGTGTTCGCGCACGTAGGCGATCTTCTCCATGTTGCCCAGCAGCTTGGTTTTATCGATGAGGTAGTACGGCGTCTTGATCATTTAAAGGCCCCCGGCCAGGCCGGCCAAAAAAAGGACACGCATTGTGCCTTCACTTGCCGCAGACCGAAAGGGTGGGATACGCATTTCGTCAGGGTTGACGCCTTTGCGAGGGGTTTTTCCGGTTACGACGGGCTCAGTAGAACAGCGGCATGTGACTATCGTAATCAGCAGCCGCGTGGCGCAAGGAGAATCCGATGAGCAACGTTCTGTGCAGGATGGCACGGGCTACGCCCGTGTTCGCGGGTGAACCCGCTCCCACAGGGACTGCGTTCTCTTCGAACCTTGTGCAGTCCCGTTGGTGCTTCAATCTGTGCAGTCCATTCTGTGGGAGCGGGTTTACCCGCGAAGAGGCCGGTACAAGCAAAGTCAATCGACCTGCTGCAACCAGGCCTGAATCTGCTCCAGCGTCGCCGTAGCGCCGCCACAAACCACCACCAGCACATTCTGGTAGCTCGCCAGGGCTGCGGGTGCATGCACCAATGCCAAGGCCGCGCCACACGCCGGTTCGACCAGCAGGCGATGGTCCAGCAGGAACTGCTCGCAGGCTTGCAGCGCGGCGCGGTCGCTGACCAGGTGGCTGTGCACCGGGTGCTGCTGCGCGTACAGCAGCGCCTGCTCGGCGACACGCTTTGCACCGAGTGACGTTGCCACCGAGGCGATGCGTTCGAGCTCCACCGAATGCCCTGCCTGCAGCGCCGCATGCAGCGACGCCGCGCCTGTGGTCTCCACCGCCAGCACCGGCACGTCGGCCCAGCCGTTGCGCTGCAGCCCCTCGACCACGCCGCTGAGCAAGCCGCCACCGCCCACCGCCAACACCACGGCATCTGGCTTCACCCCCGCTGCGGCGACTTCATCCACCAGGCTGGCATGCCCGGCCCACAGCAGCGGGTCGTCGAACGGGTGAATGAATGCGTCCTGCGCACCGACCAAGGTTTGCGCCAGGGCATTGGCTTCTTGCCAGGAACTGCCATGCACCACCACCTTGGCACCTTCCTGGCTCAGCAGTTCCCTGGCCCGCGCCGTGGTGGTTTCGGGCACCACCACGGTCACTGGCACGCCCAGCTTGCGCCCGGCATAGGCCACGGCCAGGCCCGCATTACCCCCGGAGGAAGACACGAAATGCCGCGCACCGCGCGCGTGGTGCACTTCACAGGCGTGGCCGACGCCGCGCAGCTTGAACGAGCCGCAGGGCTGCAGAGCGTCGAGCTTGAGCCAGATGGTGCGGCCTGCGGCCAGCGACAGCGGGCGCGATTCGATCAGAGGGGTGTGAATGTGCAAGGTCATTGGCTGGCTCCGCGCAGTTGTTCGAGGGAGTTGTAAAGGGTGCAGCGGGTCGGTAGCGGGCTTGCCCGCTCCCACAGGCAGTGCGCTGGCTGGGCGTGCACAGGTTACCTGTGGGAGCCGGCTTGCCGGCGATGGGCTGCGAAGCAGCGCGGTTATCAGCTCAAAGGCGGTGTACGCGGCGGGACCAGGCGGCGCGAACCGGTCGACTCGAAGGCCGCCGCGAAGCTCAACAGCGCATTGTCACTGTAGGCCCGCCCGGCAAAGGTCAGCCCCACCGGCATGCCGATATCGGCCATCACGCCCATCGGCACGGTCACGGTAGGCACACCCAGGTGACGGATCGCCAGGTTGCCGTTGGCCACCCAGATACCGTTGCTCCAGGCGATGTCCGCCGACACCGGATTGACGTCGGCATCCGCCGGGCCGACATCGGCCACGGTGGGGAACAGCACGGCGTCCAGACCCAGGCCGTCCATCCAGTCTTCCAGGTCGATCTTGCGGGTCTGCTCCAGGCCGCGCAGGCCGTCGGGCAGGGTCTCGATCTGGTCCCAGGTCTTCAGGCCGCGCTTGGCCATGTTGACGTACTCGTCCATGCCGGCGGCCAGGTCGTCCTCGCGGTTGGGCAGGGTACCCGGGTCGTGGGGGAAGATCTGCGGGCCATCGACATCGGCCAGGCGGTTGAGCTTGGGGTCGTCGTTGGCGCGCAGGAAGTCGTCGAAGGCCCAGCCGGACAGCTCCCACAGTTCGTCATGCAGGAATTCCTTGCTGACGATGCCACGGTTGTACACGGTGGGTGCGCCTGGGCGATCGCCTTCGCAGTTCGACACCAACGGGAAATCCACTTCCAGCACTTCGGCGCCGGCCGCTTCCAGGGCCTGGCGCGCTTGCTGCCACAGGTCGATCACGCTGGCGCGGGTGTTGATGCGCTGGCCGGTCGGGCCGCCGATGCCGGGCTTTTCGGCAGTACCGGCCTCGGGGTCGGCGTTGATGTACATGCGCGGCACGCCAAAGCGCTTGCCCTTGAGCGTGGCGGCATCCGCTGCCAGCTCCAGGTACGAGGCAGGGCGTACCTGCGAGGCCGCCGGGATCGCTACCCAAGGTTGCAGGCGCCACAGGTCGCCGCGCTTGTCGGGGTCGTCGGCGACCACCACATCGAGGATTTCCAGCAGGTCGGCCATGGTTCGGGCATACGGCACTACCACGTCCATGGTCGGCGTCAGCGGCCAGTTGCCGCGTACCGAGATCACCCCACGCGACGGGGTGTAGGCGCACAGGCCGTTGTTGGAAGCAGGGCCACGGCCGCTGGACCAGGTCTCTTCGGCCAGGCCGAAGGCACTGAAGCTGGCGGCGGTGGCGGTGCCGGCGCCGTTGGACGAGCCCGAGGCGAACGGCGCGGTCAGGTAGTTGGCGTTGTATGGGCTTTCGGCGCGGCCATACACGCCACGCTGCATGCCACCGTTGGCCATGGGTGGCATGTTGGTCTTGCCCAGGCACACCGCGCCGGCGGCGCGCAGGCGCTCGATGGTGAAGGCGTCGCGCTGGGCGACCAGGTCCTTGAAGGCCGGGCTGCCAGAGGCTGCGGTCAGGCCTTTGACCAGGTAACTGTCCTTGGCGGTGTAGGGGATGCCGTCCAGCGGGCTCAGCAGCTGGCCTTTGGCACGGCGGGCGTCGGAAGCTTCGGCTTCTTGCAGCGCCTCGGGGTTGCGCACCACGACGGCGTTCAGGGCAGTGGCGGTGTCGGCGCCATCGTAGGCGTCGATGCGTGCCAGGTAGGCCTTGACCAGTTCGACTGCCGTCGTGCGGCCCGACTCGAGTGCGTCGCGCAGCTCGGCAATGGAAACCTCGGTTACCTCGATCATGCGTTCACCAAAAAATGTGCAAGTGGGGGCTGATGCGAGGAGTGTACAAGAAGGGCTTGGCGGACGCAGGTTTGCGCAGGGGCAAACGGTTTTTTGCAGGCGGGCATTGTCGGGGCCGCTGTGCGGCCCCGATTGCCGTTCAGTCGAGGTCTGCCGCCGCGTGCCGCTCCGGCACCTGGCTGCTTTCATCACCCCAGGTGCGGTTGACCCGGGTGCCGCGCTGCACCGCTGGACGCAGGGCAATCTCCTCGGCCCAGCGCTGCACATGGGGGTATTCTTCCACCGCCAGGAACTCCGCCGCGCCATACAGGTTGCCGCGCACCAGCTGGCCATACCACGGCCAGACGGCGATGTCGGCGATGCTGTATTCCTCACCACCCAGGTAACGGCTTTCGGCCAGGCGCCGGTCAAGTACGTCCAGCTGACGCTTGGCTTCCATGGTGAAGCGGTTGATCGCGTATTCGAACTTTTCCGGCGCATACACATAGAAATGGCCAAAGCCACCGCCCAGGTAGGGGCCCGCGCCCATCTGCCAGAACAGCCAGTTCAGGCTTTCGGTGCGTGCAGCCGGGGCCTTGGTCAGCAGGGCGCCGAACTTTTCCGCCAGGTACAGCAGGATCGAGCCCGACTCGAACACCCGCACCGGCGGCTCGACGCTGCGGTCGAGCAGGGCGGGGATCTTCGAGTTGGGGTTGACCTGGACGAAGCCGCTGGAAAACTGGTCACCCTCGCCGATGCGGATCAGCCAGGCATCGTATTCGGCGCCCAGGTGGCCCAGCGCGAGCAGCTCTTCGAGGGCGATGGTGACTTTGACGCCATTGGGCGTTGCCAGCGAGTAGAGCTGCAGCGGCTGCTTGCCCACGGGCAGGTCCTTGTCGTGAGTCGGGCCGGCAACCGGGCGGTTGATGCTGGCGAACTGGCCGCCGGAGGCCGCGTCGTTGCGCCAGACCCTGGGTGGCACGTAGGCAGGCTTGCTCATGCTTGAATCTCCTTCAATGGCGCGAAACGGTCACATAAAGAGGTGGGCCTGCATCTATGCCATGGGTTGCACCAGAAGCGCAAATGCACAAGGCGCAAGCGCGAACTGTATGACGGCGGTTTCATCCAGGTTTCATCCGCCCCAGGCCAGGCCGGTTCTATGCTGGACCCTCGCTTCGCCCTGCAAGGAATCGCTGGCCGATGACTTTTCCACGCTGCATGGTGCTGCTGGCTTTGCTCGGTGGCCTGCTGGCTCAGGCCCACGCCGCACCGTGGGTGGCTGGCCTGCACCGCATGACCCTGGCCGACCCCGTCGATGCACGGCCCATGCAGGCCCTGGCCTTTTACCCGGCCATTGGCAAAACGCGCAGCAGCCGCATGGATGGCTACCCGATCGACGTGGCAGAAGAGGCGCCGGTAGCGCTGGGCCAGTTCCCGCTGCTGGTGTTGTCCCATGGCAATACCGGCAGCCCGCTGGCCTTGCATTACCTGGCCACAGCGCTGGCGCGCCGGGGTTTTGTCGTGGTGGCGGTGGTGCACCCGGGGGACAACGCACGCGACCACAGCCGCCTGGGCAGCCTGAGCAACCTGTATGGTCGGCCGCTGCAAGTCAGCGCCGCCATCACGGCTGCGCGCAACGATGCGCTGCTGGGGCCTTACCTGAACGATGGCAAGGTGGGCGTGATCGGCTACTCGGCCGGTGGTGAAACGGCGTTGATTGTTTCAGGTGCGCGCCCGGACCTCGACCGCCTGCGCCGATATTGCCTGGAGCGCCCGAACGACGCCGACGCCTGCCGGACCCATGGCGTGCTGATTGCCGATCGCAGCGAACTGGCGCCCGAGGCCGACCCGCGGGTGGGGGCGGT
Source organism: Pseudomonas sp. AFG_SD02_1510_Pfu_092 (assembly GCF_003331055.1). GTDB lineage: Bacteria > Pseudomonadota > Gammaproteobacteria > Pseudomonadales > Pseudomonadaceae > Aquipseudomonas. The sequence continues at coordinate 16,845 of NZ_PUQD01000014.1, forward strand.
GATGCTGATGGCACCGCTGAGCCTGTTGTTCGGGCGCCATGCCCTGAACGGGGTGCGGGTGCCGGCGCTGATCTACAGCGGCGACAGCGACCAGCTGGTGGCGGTGGAGCGTAACGCCGAAGCGCTGGCGCGCAAGCTGCCACTGACGCCGGACTATCGCCTGCTGGCCGGCGCCGGGCATTTCGTGTTCATGGCCCGTTGCGATGCCGAGCAGTATGCGCGGACGCCGTCACTGTGCAAGGATGCCGAAGGTGTGGATCGCCGCCATATCCACCATTCACTGCAACGTGAAACCGCAGCGTTCTTCAGCCAGGCGCTGGAGACTTCGAGGGCAAACCCGCTGCCGCAGGTACCGCACAGGCCTTGAACCCTGTCGAAATCCTGTGGGGCAAGCCCGCGAAGCAGGCGGCGCGGTGGCTGGCACCGGCTGCGCCGGTGTTCGCGGCCACGGCCGCTCCCACAGGTACTGCGTGAGCCCAAGGCCTGCGCGGGCCCTGTGGGAGCGGGCAAGCCCGCGAAGCAGGCGGCGCGGTGCATGACACCGGCTTCGCCGGTGTTCGCGGCTAAAGCCGCTCCCACAGGTACAGCGTGGGCCCAAGGCCTGCGCGAGATCCCTGTGGGAGCGGCTTTAGCCGCGAACAGGCCGGCCCAGCCACGCGAATGGCCAGACCTGAACCTTCAATCAACCCGCGTCAATCAACCCGCTTCGATCAGACCAGCACACCCTGGCTGCGCAGGTAATCGTCGTAGGTGCCGCTGAAGTCCACCACACCATCAGCCGACAGCTCGATGATGCGCGTGGCCAGCGACGACACGAACTCCCGGTCGTGGCTGACGAACAGCAGGGTGCCCGGGTAGTTTTCCAGCGCCAGGTTCAGCGCCTCGATCGATTCCATGTCCAGGTGGTTGGTCGGTTCGTCCATCACCAGCACGTTCGGCTTCTGCAAGATCAGCTTGCCGAACAGCATGCGGCCTTGCTCACCGCCGGAAATCACCTTCACCGACTTGAGAATCTCATCGTTGGAGAACAGCATGCGCCCGAGCGTGCCGCGGATCACCTGCTCGCCGGAGGTCCACTGGCCCATCCAGTCGAACAGGGTCATGTCCTCTTCGAAGTCGTGGGCGTGGTCCTGGGCGTAGTAGCCGACTTCGGCGCTGTCGGTCCACTTGATTTCGCCCTTGTCCGGGGTCATTTCACCGACCAGGGTGCGCAGCAGGGTGGTCTTGCCGATACCGTTGGGGCCGATGATCGCCACGCGTTCGCCGGCCTCGATGGTGAAGCCCAGGTCCTTGAACAGCACCTTGTCGTCGAAGGCCTTGGCCATTTTCTCGACGGTCACGGCCTGGCGGTGCAGCTTCTTGGTCTGCTCGAAGCGGATGAACGGGCTCACCCGGCTCGACGGTTTGACCTCGGCCAGCTGGATCTTGTCGATCTGCTTGGCCCGCGAAGTGGCCTGCTTGGCCTTGGAGGCGTTGGCCGAGAAGCGGCTGACGAAGGTCTGCAGCTCGGCGATCTGGGCTTTCTTCTTGGCGTTGTCCGACAGCAACTGCTCGCGGGCCTGGGTGGCCGCGGTCATGTACTCGTCGTAGTTGCCCGGGAACACGCGCAGCTCGCCGTAGTCGAGGTCGGCCATGTGGGTGCAGACACTGTTGAGGAAGTGCCGGTCGTGGGAAATGATCACCATGGTGCTGTTGCGCGCGGTGAGGATGGTTTCCAGCCAGCGGATGGTGTTGATGTCCAGGTGGTTGGTCGGTTCGTCGAGCAGCAGCACGTCCGGGTCGGAGAACAGTGCCTGGGCCAGCAGCACGCGCAGCTTCCAGCCTGGCGCCACTTCGCTCATCGGGCCGAAGTGCTGCTCCAGCGGAATGCCCAGGCCCAGCAGCAGTTCACCGGCGCGCGATTCGGCGGTGTAGCCGTCCATTTCGGCGAATTCGGTTTCCAGCTCGGCGACCGCCATGCCGTCTTCTTCGGTCATTTCCGGCAGCGAGTAGATGCGGTCGCGCTCGGCCTTGACCTTCCACAGCTGCCCGTGGCCCATGATCACCGTGTCGATCACGGTGAATTCCTCGTAGGCGAACTGGTCCTGGCGCAGTTTGCCCAGGCGGGTGTTCGGCTCGAGCATGACCTGGCCGGCGGACGGTTCGAGGTCACCGCCGAGGATTTTCATGAAGGTCGACTTGCCGCAACCGTTGGCGCCGATCAGGCCGTAGCGGTTGCCGTTGTTGAACTTGACGGAAACGTTTTCGAACAGCGGCTTGGAGCCGAACTGCATGGTGATGTTGGCGGTGGAGATCAAAGGGGTTACCTATCAATAACTTACGTGACTTCTTCGCAGCTGCGGAGCAATGTGGAGCCTGGCCGGCTCCTGCCAGTCGTCGGCTGTGTCAATCCTGCGCGCAGGGGCCGTTAAGCGCATCTGCACGCCATGCCCGAGCTGTTGGGCGGTAAATGCGGGGGTCGAGACCAGACATTGGCGCGCATTGTCGCATAGGTGGGGCGGCAGTTATACGGGGCGACAGCGAATGCTCGGTGTGCTCAGCCGGCAGCGCCTTGGCGAGGGGGGCTGGTGCCCGGGCCCGGTTCCAGCGGAAAGACGACCTTGAAGGTCGTGCCCAGGTCGGTACTGGACCGCACCTCGATCGTGCCGCCATGGCTGGTGACGATTTCGTTGGCGATGAACAGGCCGAGCCCCAATCCCTGCGGCTTCGCGTCCTCGGCAGTGCCTGCCCGGGCCAGGCGGGCTTCGGGGTTGAAAAGGTACATCTTGCGGTCTTCGGGAATAGGGTTGCCCCAGTTGTGGATATCGATGACTGCACGGTCATTCTCGGTCGCAAGCCTTACCTGGATCGGCTGCCGGGTGTCGCCATGGCGTATGGCGTTGATGATGAGGTTCGACACCACCTGAGCCATGCGTGACGGGTCGACACTGGCCTGCAACAGCGGCGGCTGTTCCAGGCGTATCTCGATCTGCGGGTGGCCCAGGCGGATTTCCTTGACGATGGCATTGCACAGCGCGCTGAGTTCATACGGTTCGCGCTGAATGGGAATGCCCAGGCTCAGGTTGCACCGGGCCAGGTCGAGCAAGTCGTTTACCAGGCCATTGGCACGTTCGACGCTGGCGTAGATCTGCGTAGCCAAGGCTTGCTCACGAGGCCCGAGCTGGGCATTCCTGGTCAGCAGGCTGGCGCCCATGGTGATTGCCGTCAGCGGCGAGCGCAGGTCGTGGCCGAGCACCCCCAGCACCATCTTGCGTGTGGTTTCAACAGCCTTGCCGTAGGAGGCGATGGATTCTGCCAGGGCCTGGTCGATGGCCTCATTGAAGCGGATGATCTCCGCAACCCGCTCGGGCTGGTCTATCGGCGTTTCCTGTGCAAGCCACAGCCTTAATACGCTGGAACGCAGCGCCCGGTATTCCGAGACCATCTGGTCCATGCTGAAGCCATCCATCAACCGCATGACCGCATGGGCTTCGGCGGCACTTTCGCTCGCGCTGACCGGTGCGAGGCCTTGGGATTTGTCGATTTGCTGCTGCACGGTCTGGCTGGTTTCCATATCCCGTGCCACGGCCCTGAGAATGAACGAGGCGTGGTTGCGCAGGCCGGATGCGCTAAGGGTCTCGCGCGGCAGGTCAACCGTGCGGGCAAAGTCTTCCCAGGCCTGCAGAATCCTTTCCATCTGTTGAACGATAAAGGTAGACAACCGCATGCAGTCATTCCTCCGCTGCTGGAACTGCGCAGTTTGCAAAAGGGGTGGGTTAAGCGTAGCGCCTCAGCTAGTGGTTTTCGAGTCAGGCGCTACCCGTCTGGCGCGTAAAACCATGCCGCCCGGCGCCTCACCCTACCGTCGAGGGCGCTGGCTGCACTTCTGCTTGTTCCGGAATTCTGACGAACACACTGTATTTGCCGGCTTCCATTTCTTCGAAGGCAATCAGTTTCTTCACCAGAAGGCCGCTGAGTACCTTGCCGGCATTCAACAGCAGCATGCCGTTATCGGCGTGAAGGTTGCGCGCCAGCACCATGCCGTCTGCCAACTCGTGCGTGGTCAATACCTTGATGGCCGGGTCAGTCAAGGTAATGTCACGCATATAATCGGCACAGACGCTGACAAAGTCCTCCACCAGGTCCGGATCGTATAACTTTCCTGCATATTTACGAATGTAAAGCAGCGCTTCATCGCTATTGAGTTGACGCTCCAGAACCAGCCCGCGCTGCAACTCGATGAAGTCGACTGCCATTTTCAGCCAGCGTGCGCCGAGGGGGATGGCAGCGCCTTTGAGGTGATCGGGAAAACCGCTACCGTCCCAGCGTTCCTGATGGTGAAGTATCAGCTGGGCAGCCTCTTTCATCGGCTCCAGGGTCATCACCAGCGCTTCGCTCTGTTTCGGGTAGGCCCGGTACAGTTCGCGCTCTGGCGGTGGGATGAGGTCGGCAGGGCAGGTGAGCATGGTGTCGGTCCAGCTCATCTTGCCGATGTTGTAGAGCGCCGCTGCCATGGTCAGGTTGCGGCAGCTCGCTTCATCGAGCCCATGGCTGGTGCAATACACCCGTATCAGTTCGATGACCTGCCGGTTGGTCTGCTTGGCCTTGGGCAGGCGCAGGTTGCCCAACTGCGAAAAGAACTCGGTGCTGGTTACGTAGCTGCGTTTGAGTTCCTCATAGGCGAGGTCGAGCATGTCGGCAGTCTGCTGCAACTCGGCCGTGCGCGCCGCCACCCGCTGTTCAAGGCTTTCATTAAGCACCTTGAGTTGCTTCAGCTGAACTTGGGCCAGCTGTTCCAGGCGCTTGCGTTCGCTTTCCGAGTGTTGGTGGGCCAGGGCCTGGCGCAGGGCGACCAACAGTTCTTCATCGTTCCAGGGTTTGCTGATGTACCGGTAGATATGCCCGTCATTGATGGCTTTGGCGATGGTGTCCGTGTCCGCATAACCCGTTAGCAGAATGCGCAAGGTGTCGGGAAAACGTTCATGCACGTGCGCCAGCAGGGTTGCACCGTCCATGCTGGGCATGCGGGCATCACTCATCACCAGGTTTATCGGGCGCTGTTGCAGCAGTTGCAGGGCATCGGCGCCGCTTTCAGCGAGCAGGACTTCATAGGGCTGGTTGCGTAGCAGACGACGAAGGCTGTTGAGAATCGACGGTTCGTCGTCAACCAGAAGTATCACTGGCTTTGTTGCTGTGCCATCGGTAACGGGTAGCTCCATGGATCGCTCCTTGCCGGTTTCAGCCAGACTGCTCCGTGACTCAAGCCTAGGTGATTTTTGCCTTGGCCGTTCGCTTTTGTCGGTTGGCCTTTCTATGCTCCAGAACGACATGCGCGGAAACAGCATGTTCGAAGAAAACGAGCATTGCGCCAGGGAGGGATGTGCTTTGCCGACCCGTCTACAGGTTCGCATCGTTGCCGCAACATTGGTGCTTTTACCGGCATTGGCATTGGCGCAGAGCATCGGCGGGCCGCTGACCCCCTTGCCACCGGTGCCTGCGCTTGACCCGGCCCAGGTGCAGCTGGGCCGCAAGCTGTTCAATGACCCGCGTCTGTCTGCCGACAACCGCCAGTCCTGCGCCGATTGCCATCGCCTGGACCGTGGCGGCGCGGACGGGCAGGCGCGCTCCCCAGGTGGCGATGGCCAACCGTTGCCGGTCAACACCCCCAGCGTGTTCAACGCGAGCCTGAACTTCCTGCAGTTCTGGGACGGCCGCGCGCAGTCGTTCGAGGGCCTGGTGCACCTGGCAAGCGCTGATGCGACCGACAAAGAAAATGCCTGGGTGGCCGTTGTGCAACGCATTGCCGACGACCCGGCCTACCGCGCGGGGTTTGCCGAAGCCTATGGCCAGCCGGTGGACGCCAACGTCATCAAGGACGCCCTGGTCACTTACCAGCGTACCCTGCTGACCCCCGATTCACGCTTCGATACCTACCTGAAGGGCGATACCAGCAGCCTTAGCCTGGAAGAAAAGCATGGCTACCAGCGCTTTCAGGAATACGGCTGCATTGCCTGCCATCAGGGCGTGAACATCGGTGGCAACATGCTGCAGAAATTCGGCGTGTTCGATGATTATTTCGCCAACCGGGGCAGTGTTGTCGAAGCGGACCGCGGGCGCTACAACGTGACCGGCGACCCGCAGGACCTGTACCTGTTCAAAGTGCCCAGCCTGCGCAACGTGGCGGTCACCGCGCCGTACTTCCATGACGGTTCGGCACCCACCCTGGAAGCCGCTGTCGATGCCATGTTCCATTATCAGCTGGGGCGTACGCCGAGCGACGATGACAAAGCGCTGATCATCAAGTTTCTCCAGACCCTCACCGGCCGCTGGGAGGGCAGACCGCTATGAAGCTCAGTGCCCGGCGCAGCCTGCTGCTGCTGGCTGCGTGCGCCATGTCGCTGGCGTCCGTGCTGGTTTACCTGTACTGGATGTCCAGGTCCGACGAGAGCGGTAGCTATGCCCAGGCGCGCGAACTGATTCGCCAGATCAAACAGTACGATGCCCAGTGGGAGGGGGCCGTGCTCAAGTCCCGCACCACCACCAACTACAACTACGACCCGCTGGTGCTGCCGTTGATGGAAATGAAGCGCCTGTGGCGAGAGTTCAGTGCGCTACAAGGGCGGCATCAGAAAACCCGAATGGCCGACTGGCAAACCGCCTCGCGCGATTACCAGCAGGCGTTTGCCGACAAGGTCCTGCTGGTGTCGCGCTTCAAGTCGCACAACGCCATCCTGCGCAACTCCCTGGTGTTTCTGCCGGCCGCTGCCGATGTGATACAGGTGCGCCTGCGCCAACTGGTCGATGCCGATACCCTGCGCCTGCGCAGAATCACCAGCGACACCTACGACCTGATGCTCAGCAGCCTGGAGTTTGCCCAGACCACCACCGACGACATCGCCGCCGACATCCTCGTCGGCCTGAACAACCTGGCGGTCAACAAGGAACGTCTGCCAGTCGATTTTCAGCTGCCCATCGATACCATCAGCAAGCACATCGAGTTGATTCTTCGCGAACAACCCAAGGTCGACCAGCTGCTGGTCGCGATCGAAGCGGTGCCGATCGCCGAGCGCCTGGACGCCATCACGCTGATGCTGGACCGCGACGAGCGCGCAGCCACGCTGACGGCGCAGCGCTACCATTTCTACCTGCTGGTGTTTTCCACCCTGTTGGTGTTGCTGTTGCTGTACATGGGCGTGTGGCTGCTGCGCAGCTACGCCGAAATAAACCGTGTCAACCGCGCGCTGGTGAGCGCCAACGACGAGCTGGAGCAGCGCGTCGAACGGCGCACCCAGGCGCTGACCCAGGCCAGCGCCGCGCTGCAACGCGAAATGGATGAGCGCCAGCTGCTCGAGAACCAGTTGGTCCAGTCGGAAAAACTCGCTTCGCTCGGCCAGCTGGCCGCCGGCGTGGCCCACGAAGTCAACAACCCGATCGGTTTCGTCTCGTCCAACCTCGGCGCGCTGGATGACTATTTCGCCCGTCTGCAGGACATGCTCAAGGCCTATGCTGACGCGGAGCACACCTTGATCCCGCCGGGGCTCGGCGCGGACCTGGCGAAACTGCGCACCGAGATCGAGCTGGACTACCTGCTGGAGGACATCCCGGCGCTGATCCGCGAATCCAAGGACGGTATCAGCCGCGTGGCGCGGATCGTCAAGGACCTCAAGGACTTTTCCCGTGTGGACAGCCGCCAGGACTGGCAGTTGGCGGACCTGCAGCAAGGCATAGAGTCGACCTTGAACATCGTCGCCAGCGAACTGCGGCACAAGGCCGACCTGGTCAAGGCGTACAGCCCGTTGCCGCAGGTCGAGTGCCTGCCGTCGCAGATCAACCAGGTGATCATGAACCTGCTGGTCAACGCCACCCAGGCGATGGGCAACGAGCGCGGCAAGATCACCCTGCGCACCGGCGCCAACGACCAGTGGGTGTGGGTCGAAGTGGCCGACAACGGCTGCGGCATCCCGGCCGAGAGCCTGCAGAAGATCTTCGATCCGTTTTACACGACCAAGCCCATCGGCCAGGGCACCGGGCTGGGCTTGTCGCTTTCGTACGGCATCATCAAGCGCCACGGCGGCGAGATCCGCGTCACCAGCGAGGTGGCTGTCGGCACCACCTTCAGGGTTGAACTGCCGATCCGTCAGGCGCGCTCGGCCTGAGCCGGCCAGCAGCGGGCAGCGATACCCGCAAGCGGGCCCATCGGCTTTGCATTTGCCTGCCCCAGCCGCAAGGCCGTTCTCGCGCTGTAGCCAGGCGTTTGGAACGGGAATTGCTGCAGCCCTGGAAACCTGTGCATGTTGGGGATACGGCAATGCTTCCAGAAGATCTCTACCTCATGTTTCTTTTCGCCGTTGCCGTGCTGGCCCTCGATGTGGCTGCCATCGTGCTCTATCGCGGGGCCAAGCCGTGACCCCGGGTTTGGGGGCTTTTACCCTGAAGCGGGGATTGGTCTACAGTGCAGGGGCGTCTCTCTGGTAAGGAAACAACTATGGCTAATTGTCGATGGGCAGTCATCGCTACTTCGATTGCGCTGGCTGCGGGGCCTGCGCTGACTTACGCCGACCCGGGTAACGGTAAAGGGCAAGGCCATGGCAAGGGGCAGCACGTTCAGGGCCAGCAAGGCCAAGGGCAGGGGCAGGGCGCCGCTCATGGCGGCCCGTCGATAAACCATGGCGCTGTGCTCGGCATCCTTGACGGCCACCGCAGCTACTGGAGCGCGGGGGCGGCGCTGCCCCCCGGCATTCAGAAAAACCTGGCCCGTGGCAAGCCGCTGCCGCCGGGTATCGCCAAGAAGCTGGACGGCAGATTGCTCGGGCAGCTTCCTCATTACGACGGGTATGAGTGGATGCAGGCCGGTGTCGACCTGATTCTGGTGGCCGTCGCCACGGGGATCATCTACGAAGTGCTGAACGGCGCGCTGGATTGACTTGGCGCTACCCTGTGGGGGCCGCGTCGCTTGCTTCGCGGGCTTGCCCGCTCCCACAGGGATCGCGCTCGCGCCTGTCGTGATCAGCCTGCATCACTGCGCTTGTTCATCTGCTCGCAGCACAGCTGCGCATCCGTCCGGCTTGGATAACTGGGTTTGAGCCGCTCCTTGGCCTGGTTGTCGTAAATGTCGAAGCCCCCACCCACGGTAGCGGCGTAATAGCGGCTACCCACGCGGAACGACTCCTTCTCGATCGGCACAGCGGGAACGATAACGAATCTTGGTTGCATGTTTCGTGCCTCCCCAGGCAGAGACTTAAGTATTAGTCCGGCTCCGGACAAGCATCAAGGCGGCTCATGAATAAAACCTTGTTCGCCGCAACATGAGCCGCCTTGCCCTGTCATGAAATGAAAACCTGCTGTCGTCCGATGCGAAGCACCCCGCGCATCAAGGGCATACAGTCCAATCACCCAGAACTGACGCCCAGGCGTCCAGATCGATGATTGGAGAGACAAGCATGTCCAAAGTCGTACGTTTCCATCACACCGGTGGCCCTGAGGTGCTGCGCTACGAGGACGCCGAGGTCGGCGAGCCCGGCCCGGGGCAGGTGCGCCTGCGCCAGGTGGCGGTCGGCCTGAACTACGCTGACACCTATTTCCGCAACGGCACCTACCCGATCCCGCTGCCCAACGGCATCGGCGTCGAGGCGGCCGGCGTGGTAGAGGCGCTGGGCGAGGGGGTGACCCAAGTGGCGGTCGGTGACCGGGTTACCTACACCGGCTTTCTCAATACCCTGGGCGCCTATTGCACCGAACGGCTGATCCCGGCCGCCGCGCTGATCAAGCTGCCGGACACCATCGCCTTCGAAACGGCCGCCGCCATGACCATGCGCGGCCTGACCTGCGCCTACCTGCTGCGCCGGCTCTACGATTTCAAACCCGGCGACAGCGTGCTGCTGCATGCCGCAGCTGGCGGGGTCGGCCTGATCGTCGCGCAGTGGGCGCAGCTGCTGGGACTGAACGTGATCGGTACCGTCTCCACCGAAGCCAAGGCCGAAGTGGCCAGGGCCCATGGCTGCAACCATGTGATCAACTACAGCGCCGATGATGTGGCCACGCGCGTGCGTGAGCTGACCGACGGGGCAGGGGTGAACGTGGTGTTCGACAGCGTCGGCAAGAACACCTTCATGGGCTCGCTCGATTCGCTCAAGCGCCGTGGCCTGATGGTCTGCGTCGGCACCGCGTCGGGCGGCATCCCGCCATTCGACCCGCAACTGCTGGCGATCAAGGGCTCGCTGCAGCTGACCCGCCCGGCACTGGCCGATTTCATCGCCGACCCGGCAGAAAAGGCCGACCTGGCCGGCGAGCTGTTCGACCATGTCAGCAGCGGGCGCATCCGTATCGAAATCAACCAGCACTATGCGCTGCAGGACGCCGTCCAGGCCCACCGCGACCTGGAAGCGCGCAAGACTACCGGCTCGTCGATCTTCATCATCTGAACAGGGCAACAGCATGCACATCGAACAACTGACCTGCGCGATCGGTGCCGAGATAACTGGGGTCAACCTGGCCGAAGCGATACACGACGACGACCTGTTCGCCCAGCTGCGCGCGCAGTTGCTCAAGCACCGTGTGCTGTTCCTGCGTGACCAGCATTTCAGCCGTGCCGAACACGTGGCCTTCGCCCGCCGCTTCGGCGACCTGGAAGACCACCCGGTGGCCGGCAGCGACCCGCAGCATCCGGGCCTGGTGCAGATCTACAAACGCCCGGACCAGCCAAACGATCGCTATGAAAACGCCTGGCACACCGACGCCACCTGGCGCGAGGCACCGCCCATGGGCTGCGTGCTGCGCTGCATCGAATGCCCGCCGGTAGGCGGCGACACGATGTGGGCGAACATGGTGCTGGCCTATGAAAACCTGCCAGCCGATGTGAAGGCGAAGATCGAAGGCCTGCGCGCGCGCCACAGCATCGAAGCCAGCTTCGGCGCTGCCATGCCGCTGGACAAGCGCCTGGCGCTCAAGGCGCAGTTTCCCGACGCCGAGCACCCGGTGGTGCGCACCCACCCGGAAACCGCCGAACAGGTGCTGTTCGTCAACGCCTTCACCACCCATTTCAGCAACTACCACACGCCGCAGCGGGTGCGCTTCGGCCAGGACGCCAACCCCGGCGCCAGCGACCTGCTGCGTTACCTGATCAGCCAGGCCTACCTGCCCGAGTACCAGGTGCGCTGGCGCTGGAAGCCCAACAGCGTGGCGATCTGGGACAACCGCAGCACCCAGCATTACGCCGTCATGGACTACCCGCCGTGCCACCGCAAGATGGAGCGCGCCGGGATCAAGGGTGGCCCCACGTTCTGAGTTCGTCGCCGTCGCAGGCGGCAACCGCACAATAACAATAGCGAGGACTACAGCATGCAATTCTTCGACGATTCGTTGCACCCGCAAAACATGGAAAAGGTGGTGATCACCGTGGCCCCCTACGGCCCGGAGTGGATGCCCGAAGATTTCCCCGAAGACATTCCGCTGACCATGGACGAGCAGGTGCAGAAGGCCGTCGATTGCTACGAGGCCGGCGCTAGCGTGTTGCACCTGCATGTGCGTGAGCTGGACGGCAAAGGCTCCAAGCGCCTGTCCAAGTTCAACGAACTGATCGCCGGCGTGCGCGAAGCGGTGCCGGACATGATCATTCAGGTAGGCGGGTCGATTTCCTTCGCCCCGGAAGGCGAAGGCGAGGCGGCCAAGTGGCTGTCGGACGACACCCGGCACATGCTCGCCGAGCTGACCCCGCGTCCTGACCAGGTGACCGTGGCCATCAACACCACGCAGATGAACATCATGGAGTTGCTGTACCCGGAATACCTGGAGGGCACCTCGCTGGCCAGCCCGGCGATCCATGCCGCCTACAGCGAAATGACCGTGCCGGCCGGCCCGTCCTGGGTCCGCGAGCACCTGCGCCGGTTGCAGGCCAGCAACATTCAGCCGCATTTCCAGCTGACCGGCATGCATGCCCTGGAAACGCTGGAGCGGATTGTCCGCCGGGGTGACTACATGGGCCCGCTGAACCTGACCTGGATCGGTATTGGCGGCGGCTTCGATGGCCCCAACCCGTTCAACTTCTTCAACTTCATCCACCGCGCGCCGGACGGCTGCACGCTGACCGCCGAATCGCTGCTGAAAAACGTGCTGCCGTTCAACACCATGGCCCTGGCCATGGGCCTGCACCCGCGCTGCGGCAACGAAGACACCATCATCGACCAGCACGGCAAGCGCTTCACCTCGGTACAGCAGATTCAGCAGACCGTGCGCGTGGCGCACGAACTGGGCCGCGAGATTGCCAGCGGCAAGGAGGCGCGCGCCATTTACCGCATTGGCCAGCAGTACCAAAGCATTGAAGAGACGCTGGTGGCCAATGGCATGGCGCCGAATCGTCAGCCGGGGGTGAAGGGCGTGCCGCAGCGTAGCTGACCAGGCAGGCCCGGCCTCGCTGCCACAGGTTCGGCGGTCGACGCGGTTCCTGTGGGAGCGGGCATGCCCGCGAAGAGGTCCCAACCAGCAACACGCATCCCGGCTGTTATTCATCTCCCAAGGAGGCAACATGGCCACCTACCTCGCCAGTGCCGCAGACTCCGGCACCGACATCGCCCACAACGTCCCGCGGCGCTATGCCTGGCTGGTCTTCGCCCTGACCTTCGGCCTGTTGATTTCCGACTACATGTCGCGCCAGGTGCTCAACGCGGTGTTCCCGCTGCTCAAGGGCGAATGGGCGCTGAGCGACAGCCAGCTCGGCCTGCTCAGCGGCATCGTCGCGCTGATGGTCGGCCTGCTGACCTTCCCCTTGTCACTGCTGGCCGACCGCTTCGGCCGGGTGCGCAGCCTGGTGCTGATGGCGGTGCTGTGGAGCCTGGCCACGCTCGGCTGCGCCCTGGCCGAGAACTACCCGCAAATGTTCATCGCGCGCTTTCTGGTCGGGGTCGGCGAGGCCGCCTATGGCAGTGTCGGCATCGCCGTGGTGGTCGCCGTGTTTCCCCGCGACATGCGCTCGACCCTGGCCGGTGCGTTCATGGCCGGCGGCATGTTCGGTTCGGTGCTGGGCATGGCCCTGGGCGGTGTGCTGGCCCAGCACCTGGGCTGGCGCTGGGCATTCGCCGGCATGGCGCTGTTCGGCCTGGTACTGGCAGCCCTGTACCCGCTGATCGTCAAGGAAGCGCGCATTGCCCCCAAGTGCGCGCAACAGATGCAGGGCAACGCCAGCCGACCATTGCGCACCCTGTACAGCAGCCGTTCGGTGATCGCGGCCTATGTCGGCAGCGGGTTGCAGCTGTTCGTCGGCGGCACCGTGATCGTCTGGATGCCCAGCTACCTGAACCGTTACTACGCCATGGGCACCGACCGCGCCGGGGCGATTGCCGCAGTCATCGTGCTGTGCAGCGGCATTGGCATGATCCTCTGCGCCATGCTCTGCGACCGCCTTGGCCGGCAACGCCCGGACCGCAAGATCAGCCTGGCCATCGGCTACTGCCTGGGCAGCTGTGCGCTGTTGTCGCTGGCGTTCGCGCTGCCAGCCGGCACCGCGCAACTGCTGCTGATCTGCCTGGGCATGATGATCGCCGCTGGCACCAACGGCCCGTCCAGCGCCATGGTCGCCAACCTCACCCACGCCGCGGTACATGGCACCGCGTTCGCCACCCTGACCTTGGCCAACAACCTGCTGGGCCTGGCCACCGGGCCGTTGATCACCGGGCGGGTTTCCGACCTGATCGGCCTGCAGGCCGCGTTCCAGCTGGTGCCACTGGTGAGCATCGGCGCGGCGGCGGTGTTCTTCCTCGGCAAGCGCCATTACCACCGCGACATGGAGCGTCTGCATACCTCGGCACACCCCGCTGCCGACGCATCCCGGGAGTAGAAACCGTGAAACAGCTGTTGTCCGTCGAGGTGTTCTTCGATTTTGTCTGCCCGTGGTGCCTGATCGGCCAGCGCCACCTGCAGGCTGCCCTGTTGCTGCTGCAACGCGAACAGCCGCAGGTGCAAGTGCACCTGCAATGGCGCGGTGTGCAGTTGTTGCCAGGCCTGCCTGCCGAGGGTGTGCCGTTCCATACCTTCTACCTGCAGCGCCTGGGCAGCGAGCAGGCAGTGCGCGAGCGCCAGGCCCAGGTGCGCGCGGCCGCCTCTGTGGTGGGCGAGGACATCGATTTCTCGCGTATCCGCCGCATGCCCAACACTGGCAATGCCCACCGGCTGCTGCAACGGGCCAGCCGGCTGCTCGATGCGGCGCAGCTGGAGGCCCTGCTGGCACAGCTGTTCGTTGCCTATTTCCACCAAGGCCGTGACCTCGGCGACAGCCGCGTGCTGCTTGGCATCGCCCAGCGTTGCGGGTTACAGGCCGCGCAGATAGCCGACTGCCTGCGTGACGACGGCAGCCCGTTCCTTGCTGGGGCAGGGCGCGCAGGCAGTGCGGTGCCGCGTTTTCGCTTCAATCAGGGGCCGCTGGTGGCTGGCGCGCAGCCTGCCGAGCTGCTGTTCGCCGCCATGCGCGAAGCGCTGCAAGAGGTTGAACAGGCATGAGCCAGCGTATTGCATTGGCCCCTGAGCAGCTGCCGCAACGCAACGGCCGGGTGCTGCTGACCTGCGCCGGGCGCAGCGTGGCGCTGTTCAACGTGGCTGACACGCTCTATGCCATCGACGACAGCTGCCCGCACCAGGGCGCATCGCTGTGCGGCGGGCGTCTGGAAGGCCGTGTCATCCAGTGCTGCGCACATGGCCTGCGCTTTGACCTGGCCAGCGGCTACCTGGTCAATTCCAACGCGCTGAAGGTGGCCAGCTACCCGGTCGAGCAGCAGCATGGGCAGGTCTACATCGTGCTTGACAGCGAGGAGGCAGGGCAATGAACACACTGGTACTGAGCGCTACCCATCAGCGTATTCGCACCCTTGCGCCGGGGCTGGTGGTCAGCCTCATCGTTGGCGCGGCCGCCAGTTTCCTCAGCGAACACTATGCGGCGCCGGTCATGCTGTTTGCCCTGCTGCTGGGCATGGGGCTGAACTTCCTGGCGCTGGACGGCCCATGCAAGGCCGGCATCGAATTCACCGCGCGCACGGTGCTGCGCCTGGGCGTTGCGCTGCTTGGCATGCGCATTACCCTCGACCAGATCGCCAGCCTGGGCTGGAAGCCGGTGGCCCTGGTCGTGGCCTTGGTGGCGGTGACCATTCTGGTTTCGGTGGTGGTGGCCAGGGCGCTGGGGTTTTCCCGGCTGTTCGGCATGCTCACCGGCGGGGCCACGGCCATCTGTGGCGCCTCGGCGGCACTGGCGCTGGCGGCCGCCTTGCCCCAGCACCCGCGCAAGGAGCACGCAACGCTGTTTACCGTGATCGGCGTGTCGGCTCTGTCGACCCTGGCGATGATCCTTTACCCGATGATCGCCCAGTGGCTGCACCTGTCGCCGGCGCAGGCCGGGGTCTTCCTCGGCGCGACCATCCATGACGTGGCGCAGGTGGTGGGGGCCGGCTACAGCATGTCCAGCGAGACCGGTGACATCGCCACGGTGGTCAAGCTGATGCGGGTGGCCATGCTGCTGCCGGTGATCGTCTGCGCGGCGATGATCGCCCGGCGCCAGGGCCTGGAGGCCGGCGGCCAGCGGCCGCCCTTGCTGCCGTGGTTCGCGGTCGGCTTCCTGTTGCTGGCCTGTGTCAACAGCACAGGCTGGGTGCCGATGGCGGTGCAGGGCGGCCTCAATGAGCTGTCGCGCATTTGCCTGGTGGTGGCAATCAGCGCCCTGGGCATGAAGACCCAGCTCAAGGCGCTGGTCTCGGTGGGGTTCAAACCCATTGCGCTGATGGTGGGGGAGAGTGTGTTTCTGGTGATTCTGGTGCTGGCGTTGATGCACTGGGGCCTTTAACTGACCGTGGGTTGCAACACTGCGCGGCGCCTGCTTCGCGGGCTTGCCCGCCCCCACATGAAATCGCGCATTCTTATGGCTCGCGCAATACCTGTGGGAGCTGGCTTGCCGGCGATGGGCTGCATGGCAGCCCCAATAGGCCAGAATGATTCAAAGCTGAAGCCCTTGACCATCCCGCTGCGCCCGCCAGCTGGCCGGCGGCATGCCGAACTGGGCGATGAACCAGCGGGTGAACGAGCTGGGCATCGAGTAACCCAGCATGTCGGCGATACGCCCCAGCGAATAGCCGGGGTTCTCCAGGTAGCGCATCACCAGGTCACGGCGCACGCTGTTGATCAGGTCCTTAAAGGTCAGCCCGCTTTCCTCCAGGCGCCGCTGCAGGGTCCGCACGTTCATGCCCTGGGTCTGCGCCACCTGCTCGATGGTGGCGCGGCCCATGGGCAACAGCAGGTAGATGGTCTTGCGCAATTCCAGCTCCAGCGACGGCGTGCCGCCCGCCGGCAAACTGTCCAGGTAACGCTGCGCCAGGCGCGCCATGGCTTCGTTGGCCTGCGGGCTGGCGCTGTCAAGGTCGGCGGCCGGGCAGACGATGCCGTTGAATTCGCTGCCGAACACCAGCGTGCAGCCGAAAATCCGCCGGTGGGTGGCCAGGTCGGCAGGCGGCGCGTGGGTGAAGTTGGCGCTGATCGGGTGCCAGTGCGCACCCAGCAGTGCCGCACACAGGCGCATCATCACGCCGATCGCCAGCTCGGTGGCCTGGCGGCTGCACGGCGCGCGCTCGTTGATCACCTCTTCGCGAATCACCACCGTCTTGGCGGCTTCCTCGATATGAATGGCCAGGGCGTCATTGAGCAGGTGGCGGTACTGCA
Source organism: Pseudomonas sp. AFG_SD02_1510_Pfu_092 (assembly GCF_003331055.1). Lineage (GTDB taxonomy): Bacteria > Pseudomonadota > Gammaproteobacteria > Pseudomonadales > Pseudomonadaceae > Aquipseudomonas. Next base: position 33,510 of record NZ_PUQD01000014.1, read on the forward strand.
CGATCACTTGCAGGGCATCGCGCAGGGTGCGCTGGTGGCTGAGCAGCAGGCTGATTTCGCCGAAATCCGACAGTTGGCGCAATTCGGCCATACGCAGGCCGAAGCTTTCGCAGCGCGTGGCAGTGGCCGAGGCCTCGAGCAGGGCGATGACGCTGGCCACCGGGATGCGCCGGTTGGGGTCGTCGAGCAACGCGGCGTTGAGGCCAACCTGTGCCAACAGCGCATGGGGGTTGAGGCCCAGGTGGCGGGAAACCTCGAGGTAATTGGTCAAACTGGCGGCACGGACGAGCGCAGGCATTTTTATTGTTATCCCTATTTTCCAGGCCGCCGCGGGCTTTTTGCCGGCGCCGGCGGCTCACTGTTTTTATAGCCTGCGTGTCATCAATTGAAAAGCAAAGCCCGGTTCAGGCCGTTGTCATCAAATGAAAAGCCCTTGACGCGCAATGTGAAGCAGCTGGCGGGTGGCCTGTTTACTGTGAACCTCAAGCGCTACACCGCACACGAGGTTCACCGTGGAAAAACTGCAAACCACAGCCACCGTGCTGATCATCCCCGGCCTGCGCGAGCATGTCGCCGAACATTGGCAAACCGTACTCGCCGGCCGCCTGGCCAAGGTACGCAGCGTCGCGCCGCTGCAAGCCGACGGCCTGCATTGCGCCGCCCGGGTCGAGGCGATCCAGCGCGAGCTGGAGCAAATCGATGGCGAGGTGATTCTGGTGGCGCACAGTGCAGGGGTATTGATGGTCGCCCACTGGGCGGCGCGTTATCAGCGCCCCATCAAAGGCGCCTTGCTGGCCGCGCCACCGGACCTGGCCGCGCAATGGCCGGCCCACTACCCAAGCCCGGCCACCCTGGCCGAGAACGGCTGGTCGCCATTGCCTGAAAAGCCGCTGCCGTTCCCCAGCATCGTCGCTGCCAGCAGCGATGACCACCTGGCCAGCCAGGCCGCCGCCGAACAGCTGGCGCGTGGCTGGGGCAGCGAACTGATCAGCCTGGGCGCCGTCGGCCACCTCAACCCGGCTTCCGGTTTCGGCCCCTGGCCACTGGCCGAAGCCCTGGTCCACCGACTGGACAACCCGCACCTGCAGTAACGCATGGACGCCCCAGCCACGCCCGCACAAGACGGGCGGCGTAAAGAACAATAACAATACGTGGAGCCATCGTAATGCCAGAACACCGCATTCACCGTGCTGTGAAGCCACAGCGCTGCCTGCTCGCCTGCGCCATCGGCCTGCTCACGCTGCCCGCCGCCCAGGCCTTCGAAGTCGATACCGGCAATGAAGACTGGGCCGTGCGCTTCGACAACACCATCAAGTACAACTACGGCGTGCGCACCGAAAGCGCCGACAAGCGCATGCTGGGCACGCCCAATAGCAACGACGGCGACTACAACTTCCGCAAGGCCGGCACCAACATCACCAACCGGGTCGACCTGCTGACCGAGCTGGATGTGGTCTACCAGGGCAACAGCGGTTTCCGTGTCAGCACTGCCAGCTGGTACGACAAGGCTTACGACAACGCCGGTTCCAACAGCAACCCGTTCGTCAACGGCAACGGTGAGCAGTCCGGCATCAACCCCAGCCTCAATGGCCTGCCGGGTACCGGCGTGCCGCTGGGGAGCCCGCACCTGAGCAACTACGCCCAGCGTTATTACAGCGGCCCGTCCGGTGAAGTGCTGGACGCCTTCGTGTTCTTCAGCCGTGAAGTTGGCGAGGCCTCGCAGGTCAGTGCCAAGCTCGGCCAGCACAACCTGTTCTGGGGTGAGACGCTGCTCAACCCGGTGCACTCGCTGAGCTACGGCCAGTCGGGCCTTGACCTGGCCAAGCTGGCGGCCTCGCCAGGCACCGAGGCCAAGGAACTGTTCGTGCCGCGCAACCAGCTGTCGACCGCGTTGCTGGTCAATTCCGAACTGACCGTGGGCGCCCAGTACTTCTTCGACTGGGATGCCGCCCGCCTGCCGGAAGCCGGCACCTACTATGGCGGCTCGGATGTGGTGGGCGAGGGCGCGCAGAGCTTTTTGCTCGGTCACACCGGCACCCCGGGGCTGATCCCGGTGCGCGGCGCGCTGACCAGCATCCGCCGTGGCCACGACCTGACGCCGGGCAAGCGCGGTGACTGGGGCATCATGGCCAAGTGGTCGCCCGAGTGGCTGGGCGGCACCCTCGGCTTCTATTACCGCAAGACCTCCGAGATTCTCCCGCAGGCCTGGCTCGACGCGCGCGGCATGACCGTGGCCAACGGCCCGTTCGGCAACCCGCCGGGCAGCCGCCAGGGCGCGGTCGGCAACCTGTACAACTCGCTGCAGAGCACCACCTACCAGTTTGCCTACGCCGACAATATCGACATTTATGGCCTGAGCCTGTCCAAGGATGTCGGTGGCATCAGCGTCGGTAGCGACCTGAACATCCGCCACAACATGCCCCTGGCGAGCATCCCGGCCATCGTCAGCGCCCCCGGCCAGGGCGGCCTGGGCGGCGGCTTCGGCCTGCTGCCGGCCCGCCTGCCCAGTAGCGGGGTGATCTACGACGTGCCCAAGGATGGCGACAGCCTGAGCGCCACCGGTGACACCCTGCACTGGACCTTGAACGGCCTGATGACCCTCGGCGACACGCCGCTGTTCGATTCGGCGACCCTGCTCGGCGAGCTGTTCTACAGCAACCTGCTCAAGCTCGATAGCCACAACGCGGCCTTGTACAAGGGCAACAGCAGCTACCGCGGCATCGACAAGGCCACCCGCGACAACTGGGGCATCGCCGTCAACTTCACCCCCACCTGGTACCAGCTGCTGCCGGGCATGGACCTGAGCATGCCGCTGTCGGTCAACGTCGGCCTCGACGGCGTCTCGCCGGTGCAGGGCGGTGGCGCCGAACACACCGGCAACTACGCGGTGGGCCTGAGCGCGGCGATCTACAACCAGTACTTCGTCGACCTCAAGTACGTCGACAGTTTCGGTGAGACCAAGGCCTGCAAGGACGGCCAGACCGACGGCAGCACCCCCAACGCCCTGGACGGCGAACAGGATTACACCTGCTACGGCGGCGGCTACGCCTCCTTCTCCGGCGGTGGTGCCACCACCGAAGACCGTGGCGCCCTGTACCTGACCGTCAAGACGACCTTCTGAGTCATGTTTCCTACCGCCTACACAGGAAGACAACCATCATGAATTTCGTACCTGCACTGCTGGCTTCGTGCCTGTCGCTGGCCGCGCTGAACGCCGCCCAGGCCGCCGTCTCCTCTGACCAGGCCGCGCGCCTGGGCACCAGCCTGACCGCCATCGGCGCGGAAAAGGCTGGCAATGCCGATGGCTCGATCCCGGCCTACCAGGGCGGCCTGCTGACGCCGCCAGCCAGCTACCAGAGCGGCGCCAGCATGCGCCCCGACCCGTTCGCCAGTGACAAACCGCTGCTGGTCATCGATGGCAAGAACGCCGGGCAGTACCAGGGCCAGCTGACCGCCACCACCCTGGAACTGCTCAAGCGCTACCCCAGCTACCGCGTCGATGTGTACCCGACCCACCGCAGTGTGGCCTTGCCACAAGCGGTGCTCGACAACACCCGCAAGAACGCCACCGGCGCCAACAGCAAGGAGGGCGGTACTGCGCTAGACAACGTGCTGCCGGGCATCCCGTTCCCCATTCCGCAGAACGGTGCCGAGGCCATGTGGAACTTCCTGCTGCGCTATCAGGGCGTAAGCATGACCGCCAAGTACGACTCGTGGAACGTCGACGCCGCCGGCAAGCCATCGCTGTCGACCACCGGCCAGGCCAACATCAGCTACCCGATCTACGAGGACATGGCCAGGCCGATCGGCGCCAAGGACACCTACTACCAGATGAAGCTGGTGTACACCGGGCCTGCCCGCCGTGCCGGCGAAGCGATGATGTTGCGCGATGCCGCCAACCCGCTGGTGCAGCCGCGCAGCGCCTGGCAGTACCTGCCCGGCCAGCGCCGGGTCAAGCTGGCACCCAACCTGGCCTACGACACGCCCAACCCCGGCACCTCGGGCTCGGGCACCTACGACGACGTGTTCGTCTTCAACGGGGCGCTGGACCGCTACGACTGGACGCTGGTCGGCAAGCAGGAAATGTACGTGCCGTACAACACCTACCAGCTGACCTACAACACCGACGTCAAGCAACTGATCACCGCCAACCACCTGGCGCCGCAGTTCGTGCGCTGGGAGAAGCACCGGGTGTGGGTGGTGGAGGGCAAGCTCAAGGACGGCGCACGCCACATCTACCACAAGCGCCGCTTCTACCTCGATGAAGACAGCTGGATCGCCCTGGCCTCGGACCAGTACGACGCGCGTGGCCAGTTGTACCGTGGCTCGTTCGCCTTCCTCACCCAGAGCTACGACAAGCAGACCCCGGACGCCACGCCGTTCATGATCTACGACCTGATTGGCGGCACTTACAACCTCAATGGCGTGGTCGGTGCCTACGGCGGCATCCGCTACATCGACCCGCTGTCGAAAACCCAATGGTCGCCCGAGTCGCTGGCCGGCAACGGCATTCGCTGAACGCACCGAGCAGAGGTGGCAATGTCTGTCTTGAAACGATGCAGCGTGGTGCTGGTGGCCCTGGCCGCGCTGCAGGGCGCGGCCCAGGCGGCGCCTTTCACCGATGTGCTGGACCTGCCGGCCATGCCCAGCGCCCTGGCCGCCAGCAGCGCGCTGCGCGATGTACCGTGGCCGGGCAGCGCCTGGTCGCGGTGGGCCCGCGCGGGCACATCGTGTACTCCGATGACCACGGCGCGCACTGGCAGCAGGCCCAGGTGCCGGTCAGCGCCGACCTGAATGCGGTGAGTTTCGCCACCGCCGAACTGGGCTGGGCAGTCGGCCACGACGGCGTGGTGCTGCATAGCCGCGACGGCGGCGAACACTGGCACACGCAGCTCGATGGCCGGGCGTTGGCCGCACAACTGCCAGGCACCGGTAACGACAATGCCTTGCTCGATGTGTGGTTCAGCGATGCCCGCACCGGCTATGCGGTGGGCGTGTTCAACCTGCTGTTGCGCACCGTCGATGGTGGCGAGCACTGGCAGCCCTGGCTCGAGCACAGCGACAACCCGCAAGGCTTGCACCTGACCAGCCTGGCGGCGGTGGCTGACACGCTGTACATCACCGGCGAGCAAGGCCTGCTGCTGAGGCTGGACGGCGAGCGTTTCAACCGTGTCGAGACACCTTACACCGGCACCCTGTTCGGCGCGGTCGGCAAGCCCGGCGTGCTGCTGGTGTACGGCCTGCGCGGGCATGCCTACCGCAGCACCGATGGTGGCCGGCAATGGCAGCCGGTCGCCACCGGCGTGAACACCAGCCTCAGCGCTGCGGGCGTCGACCGAGACGGCCAGCTGTGGCTGGCCAGCCAGGCCGGCGACCTGCTGCTCAGCCGGGACGACGGCGCCAGCTTCGCCGCAGTGGCGCAAGGCGCCCGCGGCCCGGTGACCGCACTGGCCACCGATACCGGCAACGGCCTGGTGCTGGTGGGCGAGCGGGGCGTGCGCAACCTGGCCGGCAACCCCACGCTGCACCCATAACAAGAGAAGACCCTGATGGCCGCTACCCGCCAAGACACCCTGCCGGTAATCCGCAACCTCGACGCTTTCGACCCACGCTCGGGCAACGCCCTGGAGCGGCTGGTGTTCAACCACCGCCTGGCGTTTCTGCTGTGCATGCTGCTGGCGACCGTGGTGCTGGGCTACATGGCCCTGACCCGCCTGGAGTTGCGCCCCAGCTTCGACAAGATGCTGCCGCAGAGCCACCCGTACATCCACAACTACCTGGAAAACCGCGCGTCACTGCGTGGCCTGGGCAACGCGGTGCGGGTGGTGGTGGAGAACACCCAGGGCGACATCTTCGACCCCGACTACCTGCAGACGCTGCGCCAGATCAACGACGAGCTGTTCCTCAGCCAGGGCGTGGACCGCGCCTGGGTGAAGTCGCTGTGGAGCCCGGCAGTGCGCTGGACCGAGGTGACCGAGGAGGGCTTCCAGGGCGGCCCGGTGATGCCCGACGGCTACCAGGGCGCTGCGGGCGACATCGAGCAACTGCGGCAGAACATCGAGCGCGCCAACATCGTCGGCAGCCTGGTGGCGCGCGACTTCCGCTCGAGCATGCTGATCGTGCCGCTGCTCGACCAGGACTCGGCCACCGGCAAGGGCCTGGACTACCACGCCTTCTCGCAGAAGCTCGAACAGCTGCGCAGCCAGTACCAGGCCAGCGGCCAGTACCGCGTGCATGTGATCGGCTTCGCCAAGCTGATGGGCGACCTGATCGACGGCCTGATCCAGGTAATGGCGTTCTTCGCCCTGGCGGTGCTGACCAGCCTGCTGATCATCTACTGCTATACCCGCTGTTTGCGCAGTACCTTGCTGGTGGTGCTGTGTTCGCTGGCGGCGGTGGTGTGGCAGCTGGGCATCGTCGCCTGGCTGGGCTACGCCATCGACCCGTATTCGATCCTGGTGCCGTTTTTGATCTTCGCCATCGGCGTATCGCATGCGGCGCAGAAGATGAACGGCATTCTCCAGGACATCGGCCGTGGCACCCACCGCCAGGTGGCGGCACGCTATACCTTCCGCCGCCTGTTCGTCGCCGGGGTGACCGCCTTGCTGGCCGATGCGGTGGGCTTTGCCGTGCTGATGTTGATCGACATCCCGGTGATCCAGGACCTCGCCATCACCGCCAGCATTGGCGTGGCAGTGCTGATCTTCACCTCGCTGCTGCTGATGCCGGTGGCGCTGTCTTATGTCGGCGTCGGCCGCAAGGCTGCCGAGCGCGCCCTGGCTCTCGATGCGCGCCGGGCCGGCGTTACACCTGTGGGCGCGGGCGCGCCCGCGAAGGGCTGCAAAGCCGCCTCAATCGACCCATGGGCCTTGCTCGACCGCTTCACCGAACGCCAATGGGCCAGCGCCGCACTGCTGCTGGCCCTGGCCCTGGCCGGCCTGGGCATCTGGGGCAGCCTGCAGCTGAAAATCGGTGACCTCGACAGCGGCGCCCCCGAGTTGCGCGCGGATTCCCGCTACAACTTCGACAACGCCTACATCACCGCGCACTACGCGCTGTCCAGCGATACCTTCGCGGTGATGGTCAAGACCGCCCCGGAAGGTTGCCTGCAGTACCAGACACTGGTGCTCGCCGACCGCCTGGCCTGGCAACTGCAGCAATTGCCGGGCGTGCAGACCACCGTGTCGCTGGCCAACGCGGTGCGCCAGATCACCGCCGGCACCTACGAAGGCAACCCGCGCCTGAACAGCCTGCAGCGTAATCAGGACGTGCTTAACTACGCCGCCCAGCAGGCCTCGGTCAACGCCCCCGAGCTGTTCAACAACGACTGCTCGCTGATGCCGGTGATCGCCTACCTAAAGGACCACCGCGCCGACACCCTGGCCCAGGTCAGCGCCGTGGCCGAGCGCTTCGCCCAGGCCAACAGCAACGCCGACCACCAGTTCCTGCTGGCTGCCGGCAGCGCCGGTATCGAAGCCGCGACCAACGTGGTGGTGCGTGAGGCCAACCACCGCATGCTGTTGCTGGTGTACCTGGCGGTCACGCTGTTCTGCCTGATCACCTTCCGTAGCTGGCGCGCCACACTGGTGGCGATTCTGCCGCTGATGCTGACCTCGGTGCTGTGCGAGGCGCTGATGGTGGCCATGGGCATTGGCGTCAAGGTCGCCACCTTGCCGGTGATCGCCCTGGGCGTGGGCATTGGCGTGGATTACGCGCTGTACCTGCTGAGCGTGCAGTTGCAGCACCAGCGCGCCGGGCTGAGCCTGGCCCAGGCCTACCACCAGGCGGTGGCCTTCACCGGCCGGGTGGTGGGGCTGGTCGGCATCACCCTGGCCGCCGGCGTGGTCGGCTGGGCCTGGTCACCGATCAAGTTCCAGGCCGACATGGGCCTGCTGCTGACCTTCATGTTCCTGTGGAACATGCTCGGCGCGCTGGTGCTGATCCCTGCGCTGTCGCACTTCCTGCTGCGTGGCCAGGCCGCCCCGGCGTCTGCCGAGGCCCAGGCCGCGCCGTTGCCACGGTCGCGGTGATCGGTATTCCGGCCCCGCAGTGGGGTGAGCAACCGCCCTGTGGGAGCGGGTTCACCCGCGAAGCAGGCGACGCGGTGCATGGCACCGGCTACGCCGGTGTTCGCGGCCACGGCCGCTCCCACAAGCACAGCGTGAGCCCGGCCCTGCGCCGTCCCTGTGGGAGCGGGCAAGCCCGCGAAGCAGGCGACGCGGTGGATGGCACCGGCTGCGCCGGTGTTCGCGGCTAAAGCCGCTCCCACAGGTGCAGCGTGAGCCCAAGGCCTGCGCGGTATCTGTGGGAGCGGGCAAGCCCGCGAAGCAGGCGACGCGGTGCATGGCACCGGCTGCGCCGGTGTTCGCGGCTAAAGCCGCTCCCACAGGTGCAGCGTGAGTCCAAGGCCTGCGCGGTACCTGTGGGAGCGGGTTCACCCGCGAAGCAGGCGCCGCGGTAGATGGCACCGGCTGTGCCGGTGTTCGCGGGTAAACCCGCTCCCACAAAGTCCGCTGTCAGACGCAACGGCAGCAATCGAATTTCAGAATCACACTAGAGCAAAGCGCCCAGGCCGCAAGCGGCCCTTCAAATGCTCAGGCGTTTTTCCATCGGCTGGTAGATCAGCCCGGCAAACTCGCCCACGTCCCCTGCCAGGGCAAAACCGTACCGTTCATAGGCTGCCACGGAAGACAACGACACTCTGACCGTTACCACCTCGGCCCTGCCTGCTCCCAGTCGGGGTTTTCCATAGGCCTTACCGGGCAGTCACGACCCCGTGGCCGGCGAATGATCCGGCCATGGGAGTACAGTCAGGCCGTTGGCCAGGGCACTGGCTTCAAGTTTTACCCGCTCGGCGTCGAGAAAAACATAGGCCGCTTGCAGCGTGGTGATCTTCGCCTGGATTTCGGCCATCTTGCTCGCGACCAATGCCGCGCCTTGCGCGCAATCGATGGTATTGCCGCGCCAGGCGGCAAGAATCTCGCCGATCTCGGCCAGCGAAAAACCACCGCTCTGGGCACTTTGAATGAACGCCAGATCAGCAACGGTCTGTTCGCTGTAGTTGCGATAGTTGTTGGCCTGTCGATGGGCCACGATCAGCCCAAGTTGCTCGTAATAACGCAACGTATGACGGCTGACGCCACTGCGGCGCTCCAACGCTCCGATGTTCACCGCAATAAAGCCCTTGACTGTAGAGTAGGCTCTACACCTTAGCCTGCGCAGAACCTCCAGACAAGGACTCAAACATGAGCGTGGAATGCTTCGTTACAGGCGGCAGTGGATTTGTCGGGCAACACTTATTGGCCCGTCTTACAGCGACCGGGCACAAAACCTGGGTACTGATGCGCAACCCTGAAAACCTCGAGCGCCTCCGGCAGCAAGTAAGCCAGTTAGGCGGTAACCCTGAGCATGTTCAAGCCGTGCAGGGCGATATCAGCCGAGACGGGCTCGGGCTCGACGAGGCTGGCATGCGCAGCGTGTCTTCGGCTGCCGTGGCGTTCCACCTGGCGGCGGAGTTCACCTGGGGGCTGACCATCGAGCGTGCCCGTGCGGTCAACGTGCAGGGGGCGCTGCGCGTCGCCGAACTGGCGGCGAGCCAGCGTATGCGCTTGCTGATGGTGGGCGGCTTCATGCTGCAGAACCTTGGCCACCTGGCCAGCATCGGCGTGGATCACCAGCACCCGGAAAACACCGACTGGCCCGCCGTCTACCGCCGCGCAGGTGGCTACGAAGGCAGCAAGATCGAAGCCCATTTCGCCGTCATCCGCTGCCTGCAGCAAGCCGGCGCGGACTACACGATCGTGCACCCTGCCACGGTATGTGGCCACAGTGAAAGCGGCCACATCGTGCAAGGCCAACCACTGGCCGAACTCATTCGCAACCTGGCACAAGGCCGGTTCAAGGCCATTCCCGGCTCCCCCCAACACTGGTTGCCCTTGGTCAGCGTCGACTACCTGGTGGCGCTGATGACCTGCGTGGCGTTCGATCCGGCGATGGCCAACCGACAAGTCCTGGCACTTTATGAACACACACCGAACTTGCACGGCATGCTTGCGCAGATCGCCGCTACGCTGGCGGTAAAGGCGCCCCGTCACCATGTAAGGATCGGATTGCTCAAGTGGCTATTGGCGATTCCCGGGCTGGCACAGCAATTATCGATCAGCGCCGAATCGTTGAACTTCATCCAGACCCAGCGCTTCGACATGCGTGCCAGCGAGCAACTGGAACGCAAGTATCAGTTGGCACATCCCGATATGGCCAGCGCGCTGGAAAACACCGTGCGTTATGTCAAGGGTTACTTGAGCTGAGTGCTTGCGAAAATTTGTCGTACATCTCTACAATTCTGATGCTTTATATTATGCAGTAGACCAGATCGTTACTTCCTGACCGTTTGGTTAGTTAATAGCTGTCGTCGCCTGGCTACCGGAATCTCCATCAGGAATTGACGTGAAGCGTGACATCCAGCTCGTTGTTCTACTGCTATCGATCATCGGTTGTTCTCTCGCCTCGTTAACGCTGTGGAAGGTCATGGCTTCTCGCGAGCGCGCCCTGGAAGATATCAACGTCCATGGCCTGAACCTGACCCAGGCACTGTCCACCTATTCCGAAGGTATCGTCCGCCAGAGCTCACAGCTGTTGCTCGGCCTGGTCGAGCGCCTGGAAACCGAGGGCACCGGGCCTGCACAGATCGACCGCCTGGCGCAGCTGGTCAAGCGTCAGTCGCCACTGATGCCGCCCATGAGCGGCATCACCATCTATGCCAAGGACGGGCGCTGGCTGATGTCTTCCAACCGCCCCACCCCGGCCGGCGCCAACAGCAGCGACCGGGCGTTTTTCATCCACCATCGCGATGACCCGTCCCGTGCGCCCTTCATCGGCCTGCCGATCCGCAGCCGCGTCACCCAGGAATGGGTGATCACCATCAGCCGGCGCTTCAACGACCAGCGCGGCGAGTTCGCCGGGGTGGTTGCCATGACCCTTGGCGTGGAGAACTTCCTGCAACTGTTCGGCAAGCTGGACGTCGGCCACGACGGTGCCATCGGCTTGTCCTTTGCCGACGGCGCCATGCTGGTGCGCTACCCGTTCCGGGAACAGGACATGGGCCGCAACTTCTCCAAGTCGCCCATCTATGCCAAGTACCTGGTCGACCAGTCGGTAGGCACCGCGTCGTTCACCTCCAGCCTGGACGGCGTGGAGCGCCTCTATGCGTTTCGCAAGAGTGACAAGCTGCCGCTGGTGACCACGGTCGCCCTGGGCAAGAACGAAGCCCTCGCCGCCTGGCGCTTCGAGGCGCTGCTGTCGTTGCTGGTGGTGGCTGCGTTGCTGGCACTCACCGGCACCATCGGCTGGCTGCTGATTCGTGCCATGAGCCGGCGCGACGCGGTGGAAAGCGAACTTCGCCTGACCCAACAGCAATTGCTCGACAGCAACCAGCAGCTCGAACGCCAGGCAATGCACGATGCGCTAACCGGGCTGGCCAACCGGCGCTGCTTTGACGAAGCGCTGGCCCAGGAGATCCGCCGGGCCCAGCGCAACGGCACCTCGCTGGGGTTGCTGATGATCGATATCGACCATTTCAAGCGCTACAACGACACCTATGGTCATCCCGCCGGTGACACCTGCCTGCAGCAGATAGCCGCCCTGCTCGGCGCCTGTATCCGCCGCCCCAGCGACCTGCTGGCACGCTACGGCGGTGAAGAACTGGCGGTGATCCTGCCCGACACCGACCACGACGGCGCAGCGGTGGTCGCCACGCTGATGCTCGAGCGCCTGGCCCTGCAACCCATCCCTCATCAAGGCAGCCCGTTCGGGCATGTGACCGCCAGTATCGGCATCGCCTGCGCCGCTGGCACCGCGCTCGACAGCCCTTCATCGCTACTGCAACGCGCCGACCAGGCGCTGTACGTCGCCAAGCAGACGGGCCGCTATCGCCTGCATGTCGACCTGGCACCGACATAACTGCAAACACGCCCGCCCCGGGCGTGCTCCCGTGAAACCCGAAGCCCCATTACAAGGAAAGTACTGATGCAATCTCATTTCGGCAAAGGTGTGCTCTTTGCCCTCTGCGCCGCTGCACTGAATGCAACCATCGGCGTCCTTAGCAAAGTGTTGATGAACAGTGGTTTCAGCTCCAGCAGCATCGCCCTGATAAAGACCGTACTCGGCTGCCTGCTGCTGTCGCTGCTGTTGCCGTTACTCAAGCGCCCTGCGCAACCGGCCAAGTGGTTTCAGGCGGCCATTTGCGCCTTTCTCGGCATTTTCGTGCTGTTCCACTTTGAAACCTCGGCCTACCGGCACTATGCGGCGGCAGGGGTCGTGGTGATGTTGATGGCCAGCGCCTCGATAGCCTCGATCGTGCTGGGCCGAATCGTTCTGAAAGAGCCGATCAGCGCCAACGTGACGGTCGGTGCCGGGTTGACCATTGCCGGCATCGCGGTCATTTTCGGCGCCGACCTGGAACAGGGCTTCACCCTGCAAGGCGCACTGCTCGCGGCGATTGGCGGGTGCGGTTACGGCGCTTTTTCGGTGGCCATGAAGCGCATGGGCGTATCCGGCGGCCTGCACTTTACCCGGCAACTGTTGCTGTTCGGCAGCCTTTACCTGCTGATGCCGGCGGCAACCGATGGCTTCGGCATCGGCGAGCTGTCGCTGGTGGCGGTGTCGGCTTTGCTGGCGCTGGCGGCGTTGCCGACCATCCTCGGCTTCTTCTGCACCACCAAGGCCATCGAGTACCTGAAGCCGTCGCAAGTCCAGGCACTGGAGCTGACCGAGCCGCTGTTTGCCGCGCTGCTGGCGTTAGTGGTCCTCAACGAAGTGCCGCGCGACACGTTGTATATGGGCGCCGCGTTGATCCTGTGCGGCTTGTGTTTCTCCAACGAGCTGATCCGCCTGGGCAAGAAAGCGCCACAACCGTCCGCCACCTGAGGCAGCGGGCACGCGCACCGGGGCGCGCAGGCCCGCGCCGGTGCGTTACCAGATCGCGATATCGTAGGTCAGGTAGACGCGGTTGCTGTCCCGCCCGCGGGAAAAGTCGGAGCGGTACACGTAGTTGCGCAGTTTCACGCCCAGCCCCTTGATCGGCCCGGATTGCACCACGTAGGCCAGTTCCATGTCCCGCTCCCACTCGCTGAGCCCGGCTTCAGCAGAGCGGCCGTTGTCGCCGCTCAGGTAACGCGCCATGAAGGTCAGCCCGGGGACACCGGCCACGGCAAAATTGTAGGCATAGCTCGCCATCCAGGTTTGCTCTTCCTCCTCGATGAACTTGCCGATGCCGACGTTACTGAACGAATAAACCGTCGCGCCGCTGATGTACGGCAGCCCGGCCGTGCCGTCGAGCACCTGGTAACCCGCACCGACGGTGTGCCCGGAATGGCTGTAAGCCAGCTGCCCGCTGAACATGTCGTTGTCGATTTCGCCGCCATGCGCGGCGCCGCTGTCGCGGCTCTTGAAGTAACGCAGGTCGGTGGTGAGCACCCCGCCGGCCAACGGCAGGTCGTGCACCAGGCCGGCATAGTCCTGGCGGTAGAAGTGCTCGAGCTGGCCATGAAAATAGCTCAGGCGCAGCTGCTTGCTGACGGCGTAGTCGGCACCGGCAAAATTGAAGTCGCCCGACTCGCCGCCGCCATAACCATCCAGGTACAGGCCGGTGCTGTCGGAGGAATCACGCTGCTTGAAACGCTCCAGACGCCCGGCCGTAAGCGTCAGGCCGTCGACATCGGTACTGGTCAGTTGCGTACCCTGGTAGGTCTGCGGCAGCAACCGCGCATCGTTGTACACCAGCACTGGCGTCTTCGGCAGCAAGGTGCCGTGCTTGAGCACGGTCTGCCCCAGCCGCGCCTTGGCGGTCGCCCCGGCACTGGCGAACTGGTCTGCGGCGCGGCCGTCGTCATGCACCGGCAACAGCCCGGTACCGCTGCGGCCGCGGCCCGAATCGAGCTTCACGCCTACCAGCCCCATGGCATCCAGGCCCAGCCCCAACGGGCCTTGGGTAAAGCCGGACTGGTAGTCGAGCAGAAAGCCCTGCGCCCACTCCACCCGTTCACTTTTGGCGGTTGCGGCGGCGCGGGCGCTCATGCCGTGTTCGTCACGGAAGTTTTCGTTGAAGTAGACGTTGCGCAGCTGCAGCTTGAGCTTGCCGTCGTCGATGAATCCGGCAGCGCCGGCCACAGGCAGCCAGCCGCAGAGCAGGCCACAGGTGGCCCCACGGAAAACAGCTCGGGACATGATGGTTACTCTATTGTTGTTCTTGGAGGGGGGGTCGGCTGGTACTGGGCGCCGGGGCGCCCGACGCAGGTCAGACGAAGAAGGACAACGCCCCGGTCAGCAGGGCCAGCGCGGTGATCACCAGCGAGGTGAGCACTGCCCATTTCACCGTGGCCTTCTGGAAGTCGCCGATATCGCGATCGACCATGCCCACCAGCAGCAAGGTCGAGGCCACCAGCGGGCTCATCAGGTGCACAGGCTGGCCCAGCACCGAGGCGCGGGCGATTTCCACCGGGTCGATGCCGTAGGCAGCAGCCGCGTTGGCCAGGATCGGCACCACGCCGAAGTAGTAGGCGTCGTTGGACAGCACGAAGGTCAGCGGCATGCTGGTCAGCGCCACCACCAGCGGGAACCAGTGGCTCCAGGCTTGGGGAATCCAGTCGACCAGGGTCTGCGCCAGCGCATCGACCATCTTGGTCCCCGAGAAGATCCCGGCGAAGATGCCGGCGGCAAATACCAGCAGCACCACGGTCATGGCGTTGCCCGAATGGGCGAGGATACGCGCCTTCTGCAGCTCCAGCTGCGGGTAGTTGATCATCAGCGCCGCGACGAAACCGATCATGAACAGCAGCGCCGAATGCATCACGCCCAGCACCAGGGCGGTCATTACCGCGATCACCAGCACCAGGTTGACATATGCCAGGCGTGGCCGCTTGTGCGGGTTGTCGCCGAGGATTTCCTTGATGTAGCAGCTGCCGCCACCCGATTCCAGGGCGATGTTGCCGATGCGTTTACGCTCGGCGCGGCCCAGCAGGTAGGCGGTGAACACCACCCAGGCCGCCCCGCCGATCACCGTCGGCAGCATCGGGATGAAGTACTCGGTGGCATCCAGCCCGAGCGCGGCGATGGCCCGGGTGGCCGGCCCGCCCCAGGGGCTCATGCCGCTCATGATGCTCAGCGACAGCATCGACACCGTGGCCAGGATCATCGGGTTCATGCCAATGCGCTTGTACAGCGGCAGCATCGCCGCGCAGGTGATCATGTAGGTGGTGGTGCCATCACCGTCGAGCGCCACCAGCAATGACAGCAGCGCGGTACCGATGGCGATCTTGATCGGGTCGCCATTGACGCGTCTGAGGATCTTGCGGATCAGCGGGTCGAACAGGCCGGCATCGATCATCAGGCCGAAGAACAGGATGGCGAACAGCAACAGCGCCGCCGACGGCGCGACCATCTTCAGGCCATCGAGCATCATCTTGCCCAGCTCGGGGGCGAAGCCACCGATTACGGCGAAGACGATGGGTACCACGGTGAGCGCGACGATTGGCGACAGGCGTTTACTCATGATCAGGTAGGTGAAGGTCACCACCATGATCAGGCCCAGGAGTGCGAGCATGGTTTTTTCTCTTGTTTTTATGCTGTTGCGGCCATCGGCAAGGCAGACGGCCCCCTACCCCACTCGGCATCGCCAGGATGCTGAGTGGGATTTTAAGTCAACGATGGGAGGAAGAAGTGCCTTTCAGCCGTGGTGGCGCGGCTCGGCGGACCAGTCGGCCGGCGCAGCGCCCGCCTCGGCCGGCAGCGCCGGGGTACGGTTCAGGCGGCGCAGCAAGGTTTCCCGGTCACAGGCGTTCTCCGACAGCGAGATCACCACCGTGGCCACGGCGTTGCTGGCCAGGCTGGTCAGCGCGCGCGCTTCGGACATGAAGCGGTCGATGCCGATCAGCAAGGCCAGCCCCGCCAATGGGATGTCGTGAATGACCGTGAGGGTCGAGGCCAGCGCCACGAAACCGCTGCCGGTCACACCCGCAGCGCCCTTGGACGACAACAGCATGATCGCCAGCATGGTCACCGTCTGGCCCAGGGTCAGGTCGATGTTGCAGGCCTGCGCGATGAACACCGCCGCCAGCGACAGGTAGATGGCGGTACCGTCCAGGTTGAAGGAATAGCCGGTAGGCAGCACCAGCCCGACCACGCCTTTCTTGCAGCCGAGCTTTTCGAGTTTTTCCAGCATGCGCGGCAGCACTGGCTCGGTGGACGATGTGCCGAGCACCACCAGGAATTCCTCGCGGAAATAGCGCAGCAGCTTCCACAGGCTGAAACCATGCGCCCGGCAGATACCGCCGAGCACCACCAGCACGAAGAACGCGCAGGCGATGTACAACGTCCCCACCAGCTTGGCCAGTGCGCCGAGCGAGGTCACGCCATACTGGCCGACGGTGAACGCCAGTGCACCGAAGGCGCCGACCGGGGCGAAGCGCATCAGGTAACCGAAGATGCGAAACACCATGGTCGAAGCCGATTCCAGCACATCCAGTACCGGCTTGCCCTTCTCGCCCATGGACGACAGGGCAAAACCGCTGAGCACCGCGATGAACAGCACCGGCAGCACTTCACCCTTGTTGAAGGCACCGATGAAGGTGTCCGGGATGATGTGCATGAAGAAGTCGACCACGCTGAGCTTCGCCGCAGACGCCGCGTACTGGCCGAGCCCTGCGGTGCTGAGGGTGGCCGGGTCGATGTTCATGCCGACCCCGGGGCGCAACAGGTACACCGCGGCGAGGCCGATCATCAGGCTGACCACGGTGAGTAGCAGAAACAACAGCAAGGTCTTGCTCATCAAGCGCCCCAGCGAGCGCTTGTCGGTCATGCCGGCGATACCGGTGACGATGGTGCAAAACACCACCGGGGCGATCATCATCTTGATCAGCTTGATGAACGCATCACCCAGCGGCTTGAGCGCAACGGCCTGTTGCGCCCAGAAGTGGCCGACCACCACGCCCAGCAGGACGGCGCAGAGGATCTGGAAGTACAGCGATTTGGCGAGTCTCATGAGGCATCACCCATTGTTGAAATTGTGCGGATGCGCTTGTGCGAAGGTGCAGGCCAGGGTTGGCGCCGGGGCTACCCGGCCAGCCTGCGCAAGGTAGGGGCGTAGACGAAGCCTGAGAACAGCCGCCGGGCGGTGCGCACGACCGAGGCCTGGATGGTCTTGCCATCGGCACCGCCGCGCGACAGCGCCACATCGATGCCGCCACTGGGGTGTTCCAGGCGTACCTCGGCCAGTTGCTCGGCACCCTCGCCCAGCAGTTCGCCGATGACCGTGCCGGGGCTGACGCAGGCCGTGGCCAGGCCGATCGCGCCGGTGATGGCCAGCGCGCGGTGGCAGTTGTGCGGCATGAAGTAGCGCACCTGCAAGGTGCCATCGTAGCGGGGCCTGGACACCAGCACCGGCTTGGGGATGACCATGCCACTGACATCGCCCAGGCCCATGGCCTTGCCGGCCTTCAGGCGCAACGCCTCGAGGCGCTCGAGCAGTGTGCCGTTGGCGTCGAGTTCGGCCGGGGTTTCCGAACCGGTGACGCCCAGCTGGCTGGCCTCCACCACCATCATCGGCATGGCCATGTCGATGCAGGTGACGGCGACACCATCGAGCACATCCCTGGCCTGGCCGGTCGGGAACAGCTTGCCGGTCTTGCTGCCGACCGCATCGAGGAAGGTCAGCTGCACCGGCGCGGCAGTGCCCGGTACGCCATCGATCGCCGTGCGGCCTTCGTAGCGCACGATGCCGCCCGGGGTTTCCACCAGCGAGTTGACGAAGGTCCCGGTGTTGAGGTTGCGGATGCGCACCAAGGTCTTGCCCTCCTGGCCTTTGACCAGGCCTTGCTCGATGGCGAACGGGCCAACGGCGCACAGCATGTTGCCGCAGTTGGGCGCCGTATCGACCCGGCGTTGGGCGACCATGACCTGGACGAACAGGTAGTCGACGTCGGCGTCGGCATGCAGCGAAGGGCTGACAATCGCCACCTTGCTGGTCTGCGGGCTACCGCCACCGATGCCGTCGATTTCCAGTTCATGCCCGGAACCCATCAGGTTGATCAGCAATTCGTCGCGTTCGACCACATTGGCAGGCAGGTCCCAGGCGTGGAAAAACGGCCCCTTCGAGGTGCCGCCGCGCATGAGTACGCAAGGAATTCGTTGCATGATTTCGCACTCTTGTTGATCAATGGACATCATTGATGTTGTGGACACAAGATTGACAGGGACGGATAAATCAATCCAATGCAAATATCGTAGGTATTATTCCGATCCAAGCATCAATAACAGGCCTGGGCCAGAGAGCGATTCGAGATGGAATATGAGCTGCAAGACATACGATCTTTCGTGAAAATCGCCGAACTGGGGAGTTTTCACGAAGCCGCAGAAGCGCTGCACCTGTCGCAGCCCGCCCTCAGTCGGCGGATCAAGAAGCTGGAAGAAGGTTTGGGCACTTCGCTGCTCGAACGCACCACCCGCCGCGTCAGCCTCACCAGCGTCGGGCGTGACTTTTTGCCCAAGGCCAGGCGCCTGCTGGACGACTTCGAGGACTCGATCCTGAGCATTCGCGAATTGGCCGAACGCCAGACCGGCCAGGTAACCCTTGCCTGTATCCCGACCGCAGCGTTCTATTTCCTGCCGTCGGTGATCCGCGACTACAACCAGCAGTACCCGAAGATCCGCATTCGGCTGCTGGACCTCAGCGCCAACGAAGGGCTCGAAGCCGTGCTGCGCGGTGAAGCCGATTTCGGCATCAACATGATGAGCGGCCAACACCCGGACATCGAGTTCGTCTCCCTGGTGCAGGAGCATTTCGTCCTGGCCTGCCGTCGCGACCACAAGCTGGCCGACCGCGACGCCGTGACCTGGACGGAACTGGCCGACTACCGGCTGATCGGCGTGGGCCGCCTGAGCGGCAACCGC
The DNA here is from genome assembly GCF_003331055.1 of Pseudomonas sp. AFG_SD02_1510_Pfu_092. Taxonomy (GTDB): domain Bacteria; phylum Pseudomonadota; class Gammaproteobacteria; order Pseudomonadales; family Pseudomonadaceae; genus Aquipseudomonas. The sequence goes on from NZ_PUQD01000014.1 coordinate 52,452, forward strand.
ATGTTGCTCGACCATGCCCTGTCCGGGCTCAACCTGCGGCCCAAGTGGTTTTATGAAGTTCAGCACCTGTCCACCTCGCTGGGCATGGTCGAGGCCGGGCTGGGTGTGTCGGCCATGCCCAGCCTGGCCATGCCCAGCGCCGACCACCCGACCCTGGTCAGCGTGCCGCTGATCGAACCCCAGGTCACCCGCACCCTTGGCCTGGTCTATCGACGCGGGGCGTCGCTGTCGCCAGCGGCGGAGAAGTTCGTGTCGATCCTGCTGGACAAGTGGTCCAACCGTTGAGCGACCTGCCTGGCTGCAGGCCCAGCGCAACCGGCGGCGGGAATCGGGTGTTGCCAGCGGCCCCTCGGAAGGCAAAGAATCACCCCTCTGGCTTGCCCCTGTTTCGCTGATCTGGATACCCGATGCTGACTGCCCTGTTGTTCGACCTCGATGGAACTCTCACCGACACCGACACTCTGCACTTGCAGGCGTTTCGCCAACTGCTGCGCGAGCATGATGGCCGCGAACTGAGCCAGGCGCAGTTCGAAGCCCAGGTCAGCGGCCGCGCCAATGGCGAGTTGTTCGCCGAGCTGTTTGCCGGCGCCAGTGCCGAACAGCGCCAGGCCCTGGCTGAGCGCAAGGAAGCGCTGTTCCGCAGCCTGTCACCCTGCCTGGAACCGCTGCCGGGCCTGTTGCACCTGCTGGAGCATGCCCAGGCCCACGCACTCGGTGTGTGCGTGGTGACCAACGCGCCGCGGCTGAACGCCGAGCACATGCTGAACGCCATGGGCCTGGGCCAGCGTTTCGAGCATGTGCTGGTGGCCGACGAGCTGGCACGGCCCAAGCCGGACCCGCTGCCGTACCTGACCGGGTTGCAGCGCCTGGGTGCCGAGGCCGCGCAGGCGCTGGCCTTCGAGGACTCGCTGCCGGGGGTGACTGCGGCCCATGGCGCGGGGATTTTCACCGTGGGTGTGGCGACCACGCAGACGCCGGCGCGGTTGCGCGCGGCCGGGGCCGGGCTGGAAATCGAAGACTTCAATGACCCGGCGCTGTGGGCCCTGATCGGCGCCAGGCAATGAACGGCCCCGGCCTTACCCTTGCCGACGCCCCCTGATGGATTGCTACCTTCACCCTTCCCCAGCCAAGGACCGCCCCATGCCCCCACGCCAAACGCCCCCCACCGGTTTCATCCGCGTCCGTGGCGCACGTGAGCACAACCTCAAGAACATCGATGTCGATATCCCCCGCGATGCGCTGGTGGTGTTTACCGGCGTATCCGGTTCGGGCAAGTCCTCGCTGGCGTTTTCCACCCTGTACGCCGAAGCCCAGCGCCGCTACTTCGAGTCGGTGGCGCCGTATGCCCGGCGCCTGATCGACCAGGTCGGTGTGCCCGATGTAGATGCCATCGAAGGCCTGCCACCGGCGGTGGCCCTGCAACAGCAACGCGGCACGCCGAGCGCACGGTCTTCGGTGGGCAGCGTGACCACCTTGTCCAGCTCGATCCGCATGCTCTACTCGCGCGCCGGCCGTTACCCGGCCGGGCAGGCGATGCTGTATGCCGAGGACTTTTCGCCGAACACGCCGCAAGGGGCCTGCCCGCAATGCCACGGCATGGGCCGGGTGTACGAGGTGACCGAAGCGACCCTGGTCCCCGACCCGTCACTGACCATCCGCGAACGCGCGGTGGCGGCGTGGCCGCAGGCCTGGCAGGGGCAAAACCTGCGCGATATCCTGGTAACGCTGGGCTATGACGTCGACATCCCCTGGCGCGACCTGCCCCAGGCGCAGCGCGACTGGATCCTGTTCACCGAAGAAACCCCCACCGCGCCGGTGTATGCCGGGCTGACCCCGGCGCAGACCCGCGCCGCCCTCAAGCGCAAGCTGGAGCCCAGCTACCAGGGCACTTTCATGGGTGCCCGGCGTTACGTGCTGCATACCTTCATGCATTCGCAAAGCGCGCAGATGCGCAAGCGCGTGGCCCGCTTCATGCACCCCAGCCCCTGCCCGCTGTGCCAGGGCAAGCGCCTGAAACGCGAGGCGCTGGGCGTGACCTTCGCCGGCCTGGACATCGCCGAGCTGTCACACCTGCCGCTGCAGGCGCTGGCCGAGGTGTTGCGCAAGGTGGCGGCAGCCGGTTACCTGGCCCAGCAGCAGGATGAGCTGACCCTGGAAAAGCGCCTGGCTGCGCAACGCATCGCCCATGAACTGCTCGAACGCATCGACACCCTGCTCGACCTTGGCCTGGGCTACCTGGCCCTGGAGCGCAGCACGCCGACCCTGTCCTCCGGCGAGCTGCAACGCCTGCGCCTGGCCACCCAGCTGAATTCGCAGCTGTTCGGCGTCGTCTACGTGCTCGACGAGCCCTCGGCCGGGCTGCACCCGGCCGACAGCGAGGCCCTGTTCGCCGCCTTGCAGCGGCTGAAGGATGCCGGCAACTCGGTGTATGTGGTCGAGCACGACCTCGACACCATGCGCCGCGCCGACTGGCTGGTCGATGTCGGGCCGGCCGCCGGCGAGCATGGCGGCACCATTCTGTACAGCGGCCCGCCCGCCGGCCTGGCCAAGGTCGAGCCGTCATGCACCCGGGCCTACCTGTTCAGCAGCGCGGTCCAGGCCGCCCGCACAGTGCGCCCGGCGCAGGGCTGGCTGAAGCTCGAAGGCATAACCCGCAACAACCTGCACGACCTCAGTGCCGAATTCCCGCTGGGCTGTTTTACCGCCGTTACCGGTATTTCCGGCTCGGGCAAGTCGAGCCTGGTCAGCCAGGCCCTGCTGGAACTGGTCGGGGCCCACCTGGGCCATGCCGAACCGCGCAGCGAGCCCGAAGAACAAAGCCTGGAAGACGAACCCGAGCAGGCCAGTAGCGGGCATGTGAGTGCGGGCCTTGGCAGCATCAAACGGCTGGTCCAGGTGGACCAGAAGCCGATCGGCCGCACGCCGCGCTCCAACCTGGCCACCTACACCGGCCTGTTCGATCACGTGCGCAAGCTGTTCGCCGCCACTGAACAGGCCAAGGCCCAAGGCTTCGATGCCGGACGCTTTTCCTTCAACGTGGCCAAGGGCCGCTGTGAACATTGCGAGGGCGAAGGCTTCGTCAGCGTCGAGCTGCTGTTCATGCCCAGCGTCTATGCCCCCTGCCCGACCTGCCATGGCGCGCGTTACAACCCGCAGACCCTGGCGGTGCACTGGCAAGGCATGAACATCGCCCAGGTGTTGCAACTGACCGTCGACCAGGCCCTGGCGGTGTTCGCCGAACAGCCCGCCGTGCGGCGCTGCCTGCAGGTGCTGCAGGACATCGGCCTGGGCTACCTGCGCCTGGGCCAGCCGGCCACCGAGCTGTCCGGTGGCGAGGCGCAGCGCATCAAGCTGGCCACCGAGCTGCAGCGCCTGGCCCGTGGCGCGACGTTGTACGTGCTGGACGAGCCTACCAACGGCCTGCACCCGCAGGACATCGACCGGCTGCTGCTGCAACTCAACCGCCTGGTCGATGCCGGGCACAGTGTGGTGGTGGTCGAGCATGACATGCGCGTGGTCGCGCAGTGCGACTGGGTCATCGACATCGGGCCGGGCGCCGGCGATGCCGGGGGCCGGGTGGTAGTCAGCGGCACGCCGCAGGCGGTGGCTGGGTGCGCTGAAAGCCGCACTGCGCCGTTCCTGGCCAAAGCTTTGTAGCGCCATGGACAAATACGCCCCGCGCCAGTGGCTGCCCCACGAAAAGCCCAGCCTGCCAGGCTCGCCCTCGACGCCGCTGCACACCCCGGCCAAGCGCCTGGCCTACGGCGCGGTCGGCCTGCTGGTGGCCATTACCGGCGGCCTGGGCAACGCGCTGGTCACCGCCAACCTGGTTTTCCTGCAAGGCGCGCTGGGCGCGACCACGGCGGAAATGGCCTGGCTGCCAGCCGCCTATGTCATGACCAATGTGTCGATCAACCTGTTGCTGGTGAAGTTTCGCCAGCAGTTCGGCCTGCGCGCCTTCACCGAGGTGTTCCTGGTGCTGTATGCCCTGGTTACCTTCGCCCACCTGCTGGTCAACGACCTCAACTCGGCCATCGCCGTGCGTGCGGCGCACGGCATGGTCGGCGCCGCACTCAGCTCGCTGGGGCTGTACTACATGATCCAGGCGTTTCCGGCAAAATGGCGGCTGAAAGCGATGGTGCTGGGGCTCGGCGCCTCGCAGCTGGCATTGCCGCTGGCGCGGATCTTTTCCGAAGACCTGCTGCAGATCGCCGAGTGGCGCGGGCTGTACCTGTTCGAACTGGGCCTGGCGTTGGCCGCGCTGGGTTGCGTGCTGCTGCTCAAGCTGCCGCCCGGTGACCGCTTCAAGACCTTCGAACCGCTGGACTTTCTCACCTTCTCGCTGATGGCCAGCGGCACCGCCCTGCTCTGCGCGGTGCTCTCGCTCGGGCGCATCGACTGGTGGCTGGAGGCGCCATGGATCGGCGTGGCCCTGGCCGCCTCGATCGGCCTGATCCTCACCGGCCTGGCGATCGAGCACAACCGCCAGAACCCGTTGCTGATGACCCGCTGGCTCGGCAGTGGGGCGATCATCCGCCTGGCCTTGTGCGTGGTGCTGATCCGCATGGTCACCTCGGAGCAGTCCACCGGTGCGGTCGGTTTTCTGCAGGCGCTGAACCTGGGCAGCGAGCAGATGCGCACGCTGTATGCGGTCATGCTGCTGGGCGCGGTGGCCGGCCTGGCCAGCAGCGCCCTCACCATCAACCCCGGCCACCTGGTGATGCCGCTGCTCATCGCGTTGCTGGCGATGGCCACCGGGGCGTTCATGGACAGCAGCTCGAGCAACCTCACCCGCCCCGCGCAGATGTACCTCAGCCAGTTCCTGCTGGCGTTCGGCAGTACCTTCTTCCTCGGCCCGTCCATGGCCCTGGGCATCAGCCATGTGCGCGCCAACCCGCGCAACCTGGTGAGCTTCTCGGTGCTGTTCGGCATCTGCAACAACCTCGGCGGCCTGCTTGGCGCGGCGCTGCTGGGCACCTTCCAGACCTGGCGGGAGAAATTTCACTCCAGCCACCTGATGGACCGCATCAGCTACCTGGAACCCCTGGTCACGGCGCGCGTGCAAAGCGGCGGCGCCGGCTACGGCGCGATCATCGCCGACCCGGCGCTGCGCAGCGAGGCCGGTATGCGCCTGCTGGCCAGTGCCGCCACGCGCGAAGCCAACATCATGGCCTACAACGATGTGTTCGCGCTGATCGGCAGCATCGCTATTCTGACCATGATCTGGATCTGCATCCGTAGCACCTGGCTCTGGCACAGCAAACGCCAGGCCGGCTCTTCCGACTCCACCCCCGGCGCGCCCACCCGATGACCGACGACACCCGCAGCAGCACCACCACCGCCATCGCCGAAACCCCGGAAGGCGCCACGCCGCCCAGCGAACCGAGCAGCCCGGCCCGTTCGCGGCGGGTGCGCATCCTCTCGTCGATCAGCTTCGCCGGCGTGGCCCTGGCCGGCATCCTGCTGGTGCTGTATGCCTGGCGCCTGCCGCCCTTCAGCAGCGCCATCGAAAGCACCGAGAACGCCCTGGTGCGCGGCCAGGTGACCATCATCGGGCCGCAGCTGAGCGGCTATGTCGTTGATGTGCCCGTGCATGATTTCCAGTTCGTCAAGGCCGGCGACCTGCTGGTGCAACTGGACGACCGCATCTACCGGCAACGCCTGGCGCAGGCCATCGCCCAGCTGCAACAGCAACAGGCGGCGCTGGCCAACAACCTGCAGCAGCGCAACAGTGCCGAGGCGGGCATTGCCCAGCGCCGGGCGGCCATCGACGATGCCGCCGCCCAAGCCGCCAAGGCCAAGGCCGATTTGGCGCGCAACCAGTTGCTGGTTGGCGACGGCTCGGTGTCGCGCCGCGACCTGGACCTGGCCCGGGCCAGCCACGCCGCGGCGGTGGCCAGCCTGGCTCAGGCCAAAGCGGCGCTGGAGATTGCCCGCCAGGACCGGGAAACCGTGGTGGTCAACCGCGCCGCGCTGGAAGCTGCGGTGGAAAACGCCAAGGCCGCCGTGGAACTGGCGCGCATCGACCTCGACAACACCCGCGTCACCGCCCCGCGTGATGGCCAGCTGGGGCAGATCGGCACGCGCCTGGGGGCTTATGTGAATTCCGGCGCGCAGCTGATGGCACTGGTACCCGATACCCTCTGGGTGATCGCCAACATGAAGGAAACCCAGATGGCCAATGTGCGCATCGGCCAGCCGGCAAGCTTTACCGTGGATGCGCTGAACCATTTGAAGCTGCACGGGCACGTGCAACAGATTTCACCCGCCACCGGCTCCGAGTTCGCCTTGCTGCAGGCCGACAATGCCACTGGCAATTTCGTCAAGATCGCCCAGCGCATACCGGTGCGCATCACCGTGGATGCCGGCCAGCCACAAGCCCGGCAACTGCGCCCGGGGATGTCGGTGGTGGTGAGTATCGATACCCGTCGCGAACCGTGATGTCGCGCGTACCGACCTGGCGCGGGCAAGGCAGCGCTCACGGACCTGCAGATAACCATTCACCGCGTCGCCTGCTTCGCGGGTGAACCCGCTCCCACAGGGATCCACGCAGACCTCGGGCTGACGCTGTGCCTGTGGGAGCGGCCGTGGCCGCGAACACCGGCGCAGCCGGTGCTATCCACCGCGTCGTCTGCTTCGCGGGCTTGCCCGCTTCCACAGGAACCCGCGCAGGCCTCGGGCTCACGCTGTGCCTGTGGGAGCGGCCATGGCCGCGAACACCGGCGCAGCCGGTGCCATCCACCGCGTCGTCTGCTTCGCGGGCTTGCCCGCTCCCACAGGATAGGCGGATCGCCTGCGAATCCAGTTCCCTTGGCGACCGCACAGCCAAGATGCCGTCGTGCCACGATTGCGCCGCTCTAACCCGTGGGTTCTAATCGCGCACGATCCATTTCCAAGGAAGTTCCACCATGTACAGGAAGATCGTGCCGCTGGCGCTGCTGGCAACCCTGGGCGGTTGCTCCGAGCGCCAGGATGCCCCCGAGGCCAGTTTTCACAAGGCCGCCCAGGCCTACCTCGACACCCAGTACCCGCACTGCTTCGTCATCAGTTCATTCCCCACCAGAACCCGCGACTTCGATGTGCACGGCACCAACAAGGCCTTGCATGCCCTGGCCCAGGTGGGTGTGGTCAGCGAGAAGGAAATCTCGCGCACCGAAGTGCCTGCGCGGCTGTGGTCGCCGGCGCGCACGGATATCTACTACGCCTACGACCTCACCGACGAAGGCCGCAAGTACTACAAGGCGCAACAAGGCCTGTGCTTCGGCAAGGCCCAGGTGACCGCCATCGAGCAGTTCAGCAAGCCGAGCGAGGCCAACGGGCAGAAGCGCTCGAAGGTGACCTACGCCTACAAAGTCACCGGGTTGCCGGCCTGGGCTGCCGATGAACAGGTCAAGGCCAACGTTGCCGAGCTGGGCGAGGCCCTGGCCAGCCACGACAGGCCGCTCAAGGACACCCGCGAGATGGTGCTGACCCGCCAGGGCTGGCAATTGCTCGAGCAGTAACAGCGGGGCCGGTTTGTCTGCCACGGACAGGTTCATGTCGCGCGCAGACTGCGGCGTCTCGTCGCACACCCAAGCCCCTTGGGCAAAACCGCTCAAGCCCGTAGAATCGCGCTTCCTTTTCGCCCGTCGCCTTGAACGGTGGCAACCGGCAGCAATGACAGAGTCCGTGCCTGAACACATGACCGCACATGTGAAATAGGCTCAACCCTCCCCGCCAGGCCCACTCCCACAGGGCCCAGCGGTTGAGTCTTGCCCAGGTCGCATCCAGCCCAGGCACATCCGTGCAACCACTCGGCCCCGTTTTCGGGCCGAGCCGGTGTGCGCGTTCGAAAAGGCGCTTGTTCTGCTCATCCAACCAGAGGTACCTATGTCTCCGCGTTTGCTGGCCATGGCGCTGGCGCCCCTGCTCGGGCTGTTCATCATTGCCCTGGGCAACGGCTTCATGTCTTCCCTTACCACCTTGCGCCTCGGCGCTGCCGGCGAGTCGGCCACCACCATCGGTGTCGTCTCCTCGACCTACTTCATCGGCCTCACCCTCGGCGCCATCTTCAACGACCGGTTGATCCTGCGCATCGGGCACATCCGCGCCTACACCAGCTTTGCCTCGCTGATCGCCGTGACCATCCTGCTGCAGGGCCTGTTCTACGACGTCACCTGGTGGTCGGTGCTGCGCCTGATCAACGGCTGGGCGGCGGTGGGCGTGTTCCTGGTGATCGAAAGCTGGCTGCTGCTGGCCGGCGACGCCAAGATCCGCGGCCGCCTGCTGGCGCTGTACATGATCGCCTTCTACGGCGCCGGGGTCATCGCCCAGGCCGGCCTCGGCGAAATCACCCACATGGGCGACACCGCGCCGTTCATGCTGGCCGGTGTGCTCGCCGCGCTGTCGGTACTGCCCATCGTCATCCTGCCACGGGTGTCGCCGCTGCTCGACCAGGTCGAGCCGCTCAAGCCGCGGCAGTTGCTCGGCGTGGCACCGTCGGGGCTGGTCGGCTGCTTCGGTTCCGGTGTGGCGATTGCCGGTATCTATGCGCTGTTGCCGCTGTACCTGCAGCGCATCGGCCTGGATGTGGGTGAAGTCGGCAACATGATGGCCTGGGTGATTCTGGGCGCCATGCTGCTGCAGTACCCGGTCGGGCGTTGGTCCGACCGCAAGGACCGCCAGGATGTGCTGATCGCCCTGGCCGCGTTGTGCGTGGTGCTGTCGCTGGTGACGGTGTTCCTGCCGTCGGACTCGGTGCTGCTGCCGGCCATGCTGTTCCTGCTTGGCGGTGGGGTGTTCACCCTGTACCCGGTGGCGGTCAGCCATGCGGCCGACCGCGCGCCGTCCGATGCGCTGGTGCCGATGATCCAGGGCCTGCTGCTGATCAACTCGCTGGGCTCGGCGATGGCACCGCTGGCGATGTCGCCGATGATGACCGAATTTGGCGAGGCCGGGCTGTTCTGGGCCTTTGCCGTGGTCAACCTGGGCATGGTGTGCTTCTTCATCTGGCGCCGTGGCAAGCGCCCGGCGGCGGAGCACCCGGCGCCGTTCACCGCCTCGACCACCTTTTCGCCGACCGGTGCCGAGCTGCGGGTGACCGAAGACCTGATGCACGCCGCGCAGGAGCACCCGCCGCTGGAGCCGGTGGCCAACGCTGCGCCCGCAGCGGCGCAGCGCTCGGAATCGCACTGACGCCGGGGGCGCGCCGCTAGCGCAATGCTGGTCACTGTGGGAGCGGGCGCGCCCGCGAACACCGGCGAAGCCGGTGCCATTCACCGCGTCGCCTGCTTCGCGGGCGCGCCCGCTCCCACATGATCGGCGTGCGCCTGGCAGTTGGTGAATACGGGCGTAACACGCCAACCGCCCCCCAATACTGGGGGACCGCGGCCCACCGATCGAGCCCCTGAAAACGCCCTGACGGCGAAGTGGATCCCTTGTTACACAAGGCCTGCAGCTGGTTTTTCCGGCTTTGGCACAGCTATTGCCGATCTCCTGCCAGACGCCCAAACCCATGGGCCCGTTTGCAGGAGGAACAGACTCATGCACCGACCGATACCTCACCCGCTGGCACTGGCGATACTCGCCGGTATGCTCCAGCTTCCGGCACAGGCTGCCTTGAATGCTGTCGACCCCGGCGCCTATGTCCCCGCCAACGGCGGCTTCCCCGCCTGGTACCAGGACAGCCACGGCCGCACCCTCGACCTGTGCCTGACCAAGGCCGTCAGTTCACGCGTCGCTGGCGCCCCCGGCGCGCCGTCGTACATGTGCACGCTGCTGCCCACGCCCGGCGTGTTCGACGATACCCAACCCATCGTCTTCCCCGGCAACTTCCCTGACGAAGCGTTCTGGTTCACCGCCGACGCCGCCATCGTCGACGCCGCGCGCGGCATCGACCTGGGCTACGGCGCGGCGGTCGAAGCGGCATTCGCCGCCGATGAGCCGGTCGACGGTGACCAGGTCAGCTTTGCCCGGGTGCGTATCCGCGTCGATGTGCCCAGCGCCGGCACCTACGTCATCACCCACCCCTACGGCGTCGAAGTGTTCGACGTACCGGCAGGCGGGCGCCGGGCGATCAACATGACCCGCGACATCGGCATTGCCGGCGCCGGCGACTTCAGCGGTGCCCTCAAAGGCGATGTCGGGCCGTTCCTGCGCAGCGTCAACGGCCCTTACACCGAAGGCAGCGAGCGTTTCATCGGCGACCCGAACCTGGAAGAACGGGTCACCGGCAGCCCGTTCAACACCAACTTCGTACGCATCGAAGGCCCCGGTGGCCTGGACCTGCGCACCGAGCTGTTCGCGGTCTCGGGCAAGCTGTCCGAGGTGGCGCTGGCAACCCCGCTGATGCCGCAACGCAGCACCTACTCGCGGCATACAGAGAACGGCGACCTGCGCGCCCAGCAGGACATCTTCGTCATGGCCCCGCCGCCACCGGCCAGCGTCACCCTGACCAGCCAGACCCCGAACCTGAACCTCAGCGAAGCCAACGGCACGGGCGCCTGGTACGGCCAGTCGGTGCTCGACCCGGCCGCCGGGACGGTGCTGACGCTGAGCGCCGACAACAGCGTGGCGATACCCAGCAGCAGCCTGACCAGCACCAACGTGGCGCTGACCGACCTGGTCACCATCACCCAGGCGCAGTACCGCCTGTCCACCGGCGAACTGACCCTGGTGGCCAGCAGCAGCGACGAAACCACACCGCCCGTGCTCACCGCGCGTACCGGCAACGGCACGCTGATCGGCAACCTCAGCGGCAACGGCGCCGTGAAGACCTTGAGCACCAGCCTGTCGCCCATCCCGCCGGCCAAGGTGCAGGTCACCAGTGCCAATGGCGGTAGCGACAGCGAAGACGTGGTGCTGGTGCCATGAACAGACAAAGGCTCAGCCTTCAAGGAGGCAGCATGAACACTTGGTCGCGCCGTGCGCTGTTGGCCGCAGGTTTCTCCCTTAGCGTTACCAGCGCCGCCTTCGCCGCGCTGTCCGATGTCGACCCGGGGCCCTACACCTTCGCCACAGGTGGCTACCCGATGTGGTACAAGGACAGCCTCGAGCAGTCGCTGGAGCTGTGCCAGTCGCGTGCCACCAGTACGCGGGCGCCCGGCGCGCCGGGGGCACCGGCCTACATGTGCACCTTGCTGCCCGAGCCCGGCATCTACGACGATGCCTTGCCGCTGGTGTTCCCGGACAACTGGCCGCCCGAGATGTTCTGGTTCCTGGCCGAAACCTCGATACCGCAGGTGGGCAACAGCGGTTACGAACTGGAAGTGTATGTGGCCGGGGTGGAAGCCGCCTTCGCCGCCGAAAACCCGGTCGATGGCGACCAGCAAAGCTTCGCCCGCATCCGTATTCGCGCTTCGGTGCCGCGTACCGGTACCTACACCATCACCCACCCGTACGGGGTGGAGACGGTCAACGTCACCACGGCGGGCCGCCGGGCGATCAACATCACCCGGGACATCGGCATTGGCGCACCCGGCAACTTCCGTGGGGCACTGGCCGGCGCGATCGGCCCTTGGCTGAAAGGGGTTGGCGGGCCGTACACCGAGGTCAACCCCGATACCGGCGCCAGCGAAACCTACATCGGCGACCCGAACATCACCGAAGCGGTGACCGGCAGCCCGTTCAACACCAACTTCGTGCGCATCGAAGGCCCGGCAGGCACCCTCCAGACCAATGCCTTCGCGGTGTCCGGCAAGGTCCTCGACCCACGCGCGCAGACCCCGGTCAGCCTCGAGCGCGCCACCTATTCGCGCAACGCCAGCGGCACCCGTACGGAAGTGTTCGCCAAGGCCCCCAGCGCCGCCAGCCTGTGCATGCGCAATGGCATCGCCCTGGTCGGTACCCCGCCTTCGCCCTGCCAGTACACCCTCGCCGCCGACAACAACGGGCTGTTCTTCCATCAGCAGTTCAGCCAGGAGCCACCGCCGCCGGTGGTGGTGGTCACCGCCAGCAACGAGCTCGGCGGCACCCGGCCGACTGCGCTGTCGAGCAAGCTCACCGACGTGGTCAAGGTCAACACCGCACGCTACGACTGGGCCAACAAGCGCCTGCTGATCGAAGCCAGCTCCAGTGACGAGGTGGCGATCCCTGACCTGCTCGCCCAGGGTTACGGTCGCCTGTCCAAGGCGGGTACCTTGCAGAGCCTGACCGTCAACGACCTGCCGCAGCCACCAGCGAGCGTCACGGTCAAGTCGGCGCGTGGCGGCAGCGATGTCGAACCGGTGGTGGTGGTCGGCAATGCGCCGGTCGAGGCGGCCAACCAGCCACCGCTGGCCCAGGCCGATGTCGCCAGCACCAGCGTCGGCATCCCGATCACCCTCAACCTGCTGCAGAACGACAGCGACCCGGACGCCAATGTGCCGCTGACCATCAGCGACCTGACCCAACCGGGTACCGGCCTTGGCGGGGTGGTAATGAACGGGACCACCTCGGTGACCTACACCCCGCCAGCCGGGGCCACGCAACCGCTGGTGGCCAGCTTCAGCTACCGGGCGGTGGATGCCAAGGGCCTGAAATCGACCCCGGCCACGGTGACCATCAACGTCGCGCCCAACCGCGCCCCTACCGCCAACCCGGAAACCGTTGCCACCCTGGGCGTACCGTTGACCATCAACGTGCTGGCCAACGACACCGATCCGGAGGGCAACCTGCCGCTGAGCGTCGTCGCCACCGCGTTGACTCAGCCGGCTACCGGCCGCGGCAGCGTCAGCAGCGACGGCACGACGGTGACCTACACCCCGCCGGCGACGATACCGGCGCCGTTCACCACCAGCTTCACCTACCAGGTGCGTGACTCGCTGGGGGCGCTGTCCAACGCCGCCACCGTCACCGTCAACGTGTCGCCAAAACCCGCGGCAGAGACCTTCGCGGTCACCGCAGCCACGGTCACGGCGCGCTCCAACAATCGCTACAACTGGGACCTCAGCGGCACCTCGTCGGTGACCACTGGCAACACCGTCACCGTGCGGGTGACCACCACCACCGGCGTGCAAACCCTCGGCACTGCCACGGTAGCGCTCACCGGCCGCTGGCGCCTGGCGGTCAGCAACAGCACCACGATCATCCCGACGGCGGCACCGACGGCGACGATCACCACCAGCCAGGGCACTACCCGCACGGTCAACGTCGTCGTGCAGTGACGGCCGGAGGTTGCCATGAAACGCCTGTACCCCCTGCTGCTCGGCCTGGCCCTGACGGGCCAGGCCAGTTGGGCCGAGGACTTGCTCGACAATGCCGACCTCGCGCCCGGCAATGACCTCGGCGAACCGCTGATCATCCGCCTGCTGCCGGCCGCTGCCGGGCAGGCGGCGCTGATCGAGCAGCAAGGCGCGGGCAACCGCGCCGCCCTCGACCAGAACGGCCAGGCCCTGCTCGGCCGTATCGTTCAGGCCGGAGGCGCGCAGGAAGCGTACATCCTGCAGGAAGGCAGCGACCTGATGGCCGTCATCAGCCAGCAGGGCTACGGCAACAGCGCGTCGATCCGCCAGAGCGGCAGCGGCAACCGTGCGGCCATCGAGCAGATCGGCAACGACAACAGCGCCAGCATCGTGCAGGCCGGCACAGGGCTGAACAGCTCCGTGACCCAGGCCGGCAATGGCCAGCATGTGCAGATCACCCAATACCGATAGACCTGGAGGCACCACCATGTACAAGCTCGCTCCGTTAAGCGCCGCTATCGTCCTGGCCCTTGCAGGCCAGGCCATGGCTGCTGACAGCAGTTCGTCGCAGACCCAGAACGGCCAGGAAAACATCGCCGAAGTCAGCCAGGCCCTGGCACCCTTCGCCTCGGCCAGCCAGACCCAGACCGGCAAGGGCAACAATCACCTGGCCGTGCAGGCCGAGAGCACCAGCGACATCCAGGAGAGCGCCAACGGCCAGTACAACGCCGGCTACGCCGAGCAGCTGTTCGAGAATGCCAGCCAGATTACCCAGCACGCCGCAGGCAGCTACAACGATGCCTTCGCCAGCCAGTCGCTGGGCCAGGGCAACCAAGCGCTGCAGACCCAGCAAGGCAGCGGCAATACCTCGACCGTGTGGCAGGACAGCCAGCAAGGCAGCCAGGCCACCACCTGGCAGTCGGGCCAGCGCAACGAAGCCTTCATCGAGCAGACCTTCTCCGGCAGCAACAACCGCAGCACCGTCAACCAGACCGGCCAGGACAACTATGCCGCTGCCGAGCACCTGGGCCACCTCGATGGCAACATCCAGATCTACCAGGACGGCAAGGGCAACTGGGCGTATGGCGACCAGCGGGACGGCAACGGCGGCACCATCGGCATCGGCCAGTACGGCGGCGGCAACTCGGTCGAGGTGTGGCAGGACAGCCAGACCGGCAGCCAGGCCGCCGTGACCCAGTCCGGGCAGCTGAACGAGGGCTATATCGACCAGAGCTTCGGCACCGACAACACCGTCAGCCTGGCGCAACAGGGCACCGCCAACGCCAGCTGGTCCGACCAGTTCGAGACCAGCAACGCGATCACCACCATTACCCAGACCGGCAGCAACAACCTGCACTTCACCTACCAGAACGGTGAAAACCTCAACCTGACCATCAACACCAAAGGCAACGGCAACAGCATCACCGCCAGCAACTGGAAAGGCGCCAAGATGGGCGGCCAGTTCGGTACCAACCAGAACGCTACCATCAACCAGAACGGCAACGGCAACGGCGTGAACCTGACCCAGAACGGCGACAACCAGCTGGCCACACTGAGCCAGAAAGGCACCGGCAACCAGATGCAGACCAAACAGGCCGAGACGAACAACGAGCTGTACTTCGAACAGAACGGCACGGACAACCTGCTGATCGCCGACCAGCGTGGCAGCGACAACTACGCCTACGGCAACAGCCAGGGCACTGGCAACGTCATCAACCTCGACCAGTCCGGTTACAGCAACCAGAGCTACACCCACCAGCTGTACGGTGGCGGCAACGAAGCCACCATCAAGCAGACCGACAGCATCAACGTCGCCTATGTGACCCAGGGCGGCCAGGGCAACAAGGCCTTCGTCGACCAGAGCGGGGTCGCGCAAACCGCCACCATCAGCCAGTTGGGCAGCGGCAACCTGGCCACTGTGACCCAGCAGTAGATCGCTCCCCCTTTGGACCGCGGTGCTTCTCTCCCTGGTGCTGCGGTTCCTTTTTTCCTGTAGATGTTTTTTCCGGCCTGTTCGCGGGCGCGCCCGCTCCCACAGGTGCCGCGCTGCCCTCAAGGCCTGTTACTCCCGTGGGAGCCGGCAAGCCCGCGAATAGGCCAAGCCTGCCAAGCGCATTACAATGGTCCACACCCAAACCGATAGCCAACCATGATCCAGTCCGACCTCGACCTGTTCGGCCACCAGCCGCAACGCCTGGCCAGCCACACCGTGCTGCTGCCCGGCTTCGCCCTGGGCGAAATCGAGCCACTGCTCGACGCCCTGCGCCCGGTGCTGCGCGCCGCGCCGTTCCGGCACATGCACACCCCCGGCGGCCTGCGCATGGCGGTAGGCCTGACCAACTGCGGCACGCTGGGCTGGGTCAGTGATGAACACGGCTACCGCTACAGCCCCAATGACCCCCTCAGCGGCAAGCCCTGGCCCGCCCTGCCCCCGCTGTTGCTGGCCCTGGCCGCCCGCGCCGCTGCCATGGCCGGGTTCGACGGTTTCGTGCCGGATGCCTGCCTGATCAACCACTACCTGCCCGGCACCCGCCTGAGCCTGCACCAGGACCGCGACGAGCAGGACTTCGGCCAGCCGATCGTGTCGCTGTCGCTGGGCTTGCCAGCGGTGTTCCTGTTCGGTGGCCTGCAACGCGCCGACAAGGCCCGACGCATCCCGCTCAGCCACGGCGATGTGCTGGTGTGGGGTGGCGAAGACCGCTTGCGCTTCCACGGTGTATTGCCCATCAAGCCCGGCGTGCATCCGCGCCTGGGGGAACGACGGATCAACCTGACCCTGCGCAAGGCCGGCGGCTGAACCGGAGCCAGGGTCGGCGCCAGCGGATGAACGTGCATGAAACAATTTGAACATCCGCGCCGGGCAAGCTTCAAAAGAGTGGCCACGCCCTGTTCAGCCTGGAGCCCCGCCATGCCCTACCTGTTGTTTGCCCTCAGCCTTCACACCGGAGCAGCGCGCCCATGAAAATGCCCTGCCGCGCCCCCAACGCCTCCCTGCAACTCGATTACGTACGTGACACCTTGTTCGGCCCGGTCGCGCAGAGCGTGGAATGCCAGTGCCAGATCGCCGCCCTCAACCTGCAAGGCCGCCCCGGCTTGCGCCTGCACATCTGCCCGCCGCTACCCGACAAGGTAGACCGTGCCCACAGCGTGGCCTTCGTCTGGGACGGGCGCAGCTATCACGGCGTGGTGCGTGACCAGGGCAAGTGTGGCGATGGCGGCCTGAACCTGCTGCTGGAGCTGCAGTAACCGATCAACGGCGGCCAACCCGGCTGAACCCGCCGGGCGCGGCACCTCTCCATAGCAAAAGGACCCCGTCTGCCGGAGAACGCCATGAACAGTCCGCTGCTCAAGCTATTCACCCACCCCGCCGACGCCTGGCTGGACATCCGCCGCGCCGAGGAAGACCACCCGCAGCAATACCTGCCGCGCCTGCTGGCCTTGGCCCTGATCCCCGCCGTGTGCCTGTTCATCGGTACCACCACGTTTGGCTGGAGCCTGGCCGCCGAGGAGCGGGTGCGCCTGAGCCTGGGCAGTGCCGCGCAACTGGCAGGCTTGCTGTACGCCACCGTCGTCGCCGGGGTGATGCTGATGGGCGTGATGATCCGCTGGATGTCACGCGGTTTCGACGCGCAGCCCAGCCTCAACCAGTGCATCGGCTTTGCCGCCTACTGCGCCACGCCGTGGTTCTTTGCCGGGGTGGTCGGCTTGCTGCCGATCCGCTGGCTGGCTGTGGTGGCGCTGCTGGCCGCCTCGGCGTATGCCAGTGTGTTGCTGTATGGCGGGTTGCAGACCTTCCTGCGGCTGAAGAAGGAACAGGCGATGCTGTTCGCGACCTGCGTGTGGGGGGTGGGGTTGTTGCTGCTGGTGACCATCCTGGTGGCGATGATCCTGTTCTGGTTCAACGGCCTGATGCCAGAATATGTGCGCCCGGCCAGCCTGGGCTGACCGGGACGCGGCGGGCGCACTCAGGCGATGGCCTTGAGTGGCGCCGGTTGGCTGTCACGCAGCGCGTGCAGCTGCCCGACCAGGTTGACCAGGTCACGGCAACTGTTGAGGCTTTGCAGCGAGACCCCGCTCAGGGTCACGCCCTCATCGAGACTCTGGCCCTGACCCAGGCGGATGGTCAGGTTGGCGCCGTCCGGGCAGCTGACTTCACAACGGTCGGGCAGGCAGGCCTGCTCGATCATCTGCCGCATTTCTAGCAACGAAACTCCTATCAACGACATGGTACGACCCTCTCTTTGGGATGGCCTGTTGTGTGAGTACGCCGTTATCGGGCGAGGCGCCAATTGATATTGCGCATGCCCGGGCAGGCATCCATGGGCCGGGGCAATGATCATGCAGAGAATCCTCTAGCACCTTAGTGGAAGATTGCCAGCATGGTCCGGGCGTTCGAGCGCGATGGCAGACTTGACGACGAGCGGTCCCTCACCAAACCACTCGATGAGTCACGCTCAATGTGCCGCGCCGTCCTGCGCATCCTGCATCTGCCCGAACCGGCCGGCGTGGAAGTCGTCGAACGACTCGGCGATCTCCGCCTGGCTGTTCATCACGAAAGGGCCGTAACCGACGATCGGCTCGTTGATCGGCTCACCGCTGAGCAGCAGCACGCTGGCCCCTTCCAGGGCTTCGACAGCGATATCCGCACCGCCCTGGTCGAACAGCACCAGGCTGGATGGGCCGGCTTCGCGCTCGCCGTTGATCCGCACGTTGCCGCGCAGTA
This sequence comes from Pseudomonas sp. AFG_SD02_1510_Pfu_092, assembly GCF_003331055.1. GTDB lineage: Bacteria > Pseudomonadota > Gammaproteobacteria > Pseudomonadales > Pseudomonadaceae > Aquipseudomonas. The sequence continues at coordinate 70,314 of NZ_PUQD01000014.1, forward strand.
CCACCAGCGCCGCATTGCGCCCGGCAGCCACCGGCAACTGCAAGGTGGCACCGGCATTCACGCGCAGGTCCCAGACATCCATGGCGGTAAAGGTTCGCGCTGGCCCGGCATGCCCGCGATAGTCACCGGCAATCACCCGCAGGCTGCCGCCCTCGCCCTCCAGCGCGACGACCGGGATATCCCCGGCCAGCAGGGTCTGGTAACCGGCCGCTGCACGCTTGTCCCGCGCCGGCAGGTTGACCCACAGCTGCACCATCTCCAGCGTACCGCCACTGCGGGCAAAGCCTGGGGAATGGAACTCTTCGTGGATGATGCCGTTGGCAGCGGTCATCCACTGCACATCACCCGGGCCGATCAAGCCGCCCGCGCCGGTGGAGTCACGGTGCTCCAGTTCGCCCTGGTAGACGATGGTCACGGTCTCGAAACCACGGTGCGGATGCTGCCCCACGCCACGCCGCGCAGTGGTCGGCGTGAAGTCATGAGGGCCGGCATAGTCCAGCAGCAGGAACGGGCTGACCTTGCTGGCCAGGTTGTCGTAGGTGAACAGGCTGCGCACCGGGAAACCGTCCCCCACCCAATGGGCGTGAGGGCTGCGGTGAATACCCAGAATCGTTTTCATGAGAAGGCTCCTCTCTTGGTTGAGATAACCTTACCAGTGATACCAATCAGGCAATAGTTGGCGAAAATGGCATTGATCGTCTCATTTAAAGGACAATCCACAGGCGTGACGTAGCGAATGCCCGCCGCGGGAAAAACTACCCTGCAACGCCCTGCAGCAGGAAGGCCTGCACCAGTTCGGCACAGCTTTGCGGATGCTCCTGCATGAAGCAGTGCCCGCCGGCAACCTGCTGCGCGGTCACGTTGCGGTTGAGCGTTGCCAGGCGGTTCACCGAATGCGGCACGAAGGGGTAGGTGTGCTCGCCATACAACACGCGCGTGGGGGTGCGGATCGCTGCCAGGCTCGCCCACATGCGTTTGGGGAAGGAACTGAAGATTTCCACTTCGCGGCTGGGCCGGCATTTGAGCACCACCGCTTCGCCACAGTCGCCGATGGCATGCTCGACGTAGGCCTGCAGCGCCGCGTCGGTCCAGCCCTTGAAGATCCCCCGCCCCTGCAACGAAGCCAGGGCTGCCTCGCGGTCGGGCCAGTGGCTGCGACGGCTGGCCGCCTTGCGCGCCAGGGCGTGCCGCTGGTGCAAGCCGACCAGGGCCGCAGCCCCCATCACGCCGAGCATGCGCCGGCTGAACAGCACCGGGTCAAGCAGCACCGCACGGCTGAACAGGTGCGGCTCACTGGCCAGGATCAGGCCGGTGAGCACACCACCGAAGCTGTGCCCCACGGCATAGCGCGGCACCTCGCCATACTCGCCGCGCCCGGCTGCGAAAGCGTCCACGGCCAGCGCAGCGGTACGGTTCCAGCCGCGGAACACGCCGCCGTGGTCACTGTCGCCGTGGCCCTGGACATCGCTCAGCCACAGGTCGAAATGCTCGCCCAGGCGCATCAGCAATGGCTGGTAGGCCAGGCAGCAGAAGCCGTTGCCATGCAGAAAATGCAGCAGCGGCTTGCCGCTGGCCGGGGTTCGCCAGCCACGCAGGGTGAAACCTTCGGCGCTTTCGTGGGACCAGGGGATCAACTGCATCGGCTTGCTGTACTCGCGGGGTCAGGAAAACGCCGATTCTACAAACAGCAGCGGATACAGGGAAATCACCAGCAACAAGGCCATCAGGACATTGAACAGCATCAGCCAGCGGGGGTTTTGCAACAGGTTGCGCAAGGCGCTGCCGAACATCACCCACACGCCCACGCTGGGCAGGTTGACCAGGGCGAACAAGGCGGCGATCACGATCACATTGGTCACATAGCCTTGCGCGGGCGTGTAGGTGGTGATGGCCCCCACCGCCATGACCCAGGCCTTGGGGTTGACCCACTGGAATGCCGCTGCGCCCCAGAAGCCCAGCGGTTTGCGCGCACTGGACGAGGCTGTGCCAACCGGCCCGGAGGTGGCGATCTTCCAGGCCAGGTACAACAGGTAGGCGGCGCCGGTGTAGCGCAGCACCGTGTACAGCGCCGGCCACGCTTTGAACACCTCGCCCAGGCCCAGGCCGACGGCCAGCACCATCACCATGAAACCGACGCTGATGCCCATGGCGTGCGGGATCGAGCGACGCACACCGAAATTCACCCCCGAGGCCAGCAGCATGGTGTTGTTGGGGCCGGGCGTGATGGACGATACGAAGGCAAACAGCACGAAGGCGGTCAGCAGGTCGGCAGAGGCAAGCATGGCAGGCATTTCCACTTTCGTTATGAGTGCTGTCACACTAACGGAGTCGCCCGCCTCTGCGACCGATACAGTCTTGCAAAATTACACAGATACACATCACTGTACCAATCACCGCTGATCAAGGAAGCCGTCACCCATGAGCCTCACCATCCGCCCCGCCGTACGCGCCGATGCCGAGCAGATTCTGGCCTTCATCACCGAATTGGCCGAGTACGAGCGCGCCCGTCACGAGGTGATCGCGAGCGTGGCCGACATCGAGCACAGCCTGTTTGACGAAGGCAGCACCGTGCACAGCCTGATGTGCGAGCGTGATGGCCGGGCAATCGGCTTTGCCGTGTACTTCTACAGCTACTCGACCTGGCTCGGGCGCAACGGCATTTATCTGGAAGACCTGTATGTCACCCCCGAACAACGCGGCGATGGCGCCGGCCGGCAACTGCTGCGGCACATTGCCCGCGAGGCGGTGGCGAACCATTGCGGGCGGCTGGAATGGAGCGTACTGGACTGGAATGAGCCGGCAATCGGCTTCTATCAGAAGCTGGGGGCCGAGGCGCAGGACGAGTGGGTGCGCTACCGCCTGGATGGCGACAAGCTGGCCGCCTTCGCCCGCGGCTGACCAGGCACGCCGGCAACGCCGGCGCCAGGCAGCGCGTCGCATCTGGCAATTGACGGCAGCCCCGCCCCATGCTCTCCTTATGCCTCGCGTTCAGGTGCCCCCACTGGGGGTGAAACGGGAAACCGGTGCGTTACAGGCCCTGCTCCAGGGCCGGACAAACCCGGTGCTGCCCCCGCAACGGTAAGCGAGCGAAGCGTCTGTACCACTGTGCCCGGTCAACCGGCATGGGAAGGTGACGCTTTCCAGGAGCCCGGCTCCTCCTCGCAAGCCCGGAGACCGGCCTGGCGTTCATGAACACCCCGCGGTGGGCGGGCGCTGTTGCATCCCCCTGGGCGACCCTGCTCGGGGCTGCCGCGCTTGCCCGTTGCCCACAAAAAAGCAGAGGAACGCGTCATGCCCGTCACCAGCGCCAAGCCACACAGCCTTGCCACCCCCGTCACCCTCAGCCAGCGTATCGTCATCGCTGTCGGCGCCAGCCTGCTCGGCCTGTGCCTGGTGTACTTCGCCGGTTTCTCGCACATCGAGGCCGTGCACAACGCCGCCCACGACACCCGCCACAGCGCTGCCTTCCCCTGCCACTGAGTACGCCCGATGATCATGCGCATTGCCCGTACCGCGGGCTTCAGCGGGCTGCTTGCGGCCCTGCTGCTGAGCCTGTTGCAGAGCTTCTGGGTCGCCCCGCTGATTCTCGAAGCGGAAACCTACGAATCGCCCGAACCGGCCGCCCACCACGAACATGCCGGCGCAGTGGCCGCCCATGAGCACAGCGCCGAGGCCTGGGCGCCGGAAGACGGCTGGCAGCGGGTACTGTCCACCACCGGTGGCAACCTGGTGGTCGCGGTCGGCTTCGCCCTGATCCTCTGCGCCCTGTACAGCCTGCGCGAACCCAGGCGCGCCGGCAGCGGTGCGCTGTGGGGCCTGGCTGGCTTCGCCGTGTTCTGCCTGGCGCCTACCCTGGGCCTGCCACCGGAGCTGCCCGGCACCGCTGCCGCCGACCTGGGGCAACGCCAGGCCTGGTGGGTCGGCACGGCCAGCGCCACCGCCGTCGGCCTGGCGCTGCTGGTGTTCGCCCGCCACGGGCTGCTGAAGGCGCTGGGCGCCGTGCTGCTGGTGGTCCCGCATGTAATCGGCGCACCGCAACCGCCTGTGCACGAAAGCCTGGCTCCCGAAGCACTGGAAACCCAGTTCAAGGTCGCTTCCTGGCTGACCAATGCGGCGTTCTGGCTGGCCCTTGGCCTGCTCAGCGCATGGTTGTTCCGCCGTTCCAGCCAGGCCTGATGCCGACCTTTTACGCCGGCTTCGGCTGCCGCCGGGGGTGCCCGGCGGATGCGCTGGAATCCTTGCTGCGCCAGGCCCTGAATAACCAGGGCCTGGCGTTGGCCGACCTGCACGGCATCGCCAGTATCAGCGGCAAGGCCGACGAACCGGGCTTGCTGCAGCTGGGCGAACGCCTCGGCCTGCCCTTGGTGTTGTACGATACCGCGCAATTGCAACCCTACGAACCCCAGCTCAGCCACCGTTCCGCTGCAGCCCATGCCCACTGCGGCTGCTGGGGCGTGGCAGAGAGTTCGGCACTGGCCCTGGCCGATCAGCGCCAGGGCACGGCCAGGTTGCTGCTGACCCGCCAGGTCCTGGGCCCGGCCACGCTCGCCCTGGCCTGCTGAACGTTCCCCCTCTTTCTCCCAAGGATTTTGCATGACCGTCTACTTCATCGGCGCCGGCCCCGGCGACCCGGAACTGATCACGGTCAAGGGCCAGCGGCTGATTCGCCAGTGCCCGGTGATCATCTATGCCGGCTCGCTGGTGCCCGCTGCGGTGCTCGAAGGCCACCAGGCCGAGACCGTCATCAACAGCGCCGAACTGCACCTGGAGCAGATCATCGCGGCCATGCGCAGCGCGCACCAACACGGCCAGGATGTGGCCCGGGTGCACAGCGGCGATCCCAGCCTGTATGGCGCCATCGGTGAGCAGATCCGCCACCTGCAGGCGCTGGGCATCGATTACCAGATCATCCCCGGGGTCACCGCCACGGCTGCCAGCGCCGCCCTGCTCGGCTGCGAACTGACCCTGCCAGAGGTCGCCCAGACCGTGATCCTCACCCGCTACGGCGACAGCTCGCCCATGCCGCCCGGCGAGCAACTGGGCGACCTGGCGCGCCACGGCAGCACCCTGGCGATTCACCTGGGGGTCAGGCACCTGTCGCGCATCGTCGATGAATTGCTGCCGCACTACGGCGCGCACTGCCCGGTGGCGGTGGTGCACCGCGCCACCTGGCCGGATCAGGACTGGGTACGGGGCAGCCTCGGCGATATCGTCGAGCGTGTGGCCGCCAAGGGTTTCCGCCGTACCGCGCTGATCCTGGTGGGGCATGTGCTGGGCGACGCACCGTTTGCCGAATCGGCCCTGTACCGCGCAGGGCATGCGCACCTGTACCGCCCTGGCGACTGACCATTGCCAGGCGCGGCGCAGGCGTAGCAGACTCCAGCTTCCCGCTTGCGAACAGGAGTCATGCCAATGCTGGACCTACGCCCCAACTGCGAATGCTGCGATACCGACCTGCCCGGTGACAGCCCCGATGCGCTGATCTGCTCCTTCGAATGCACCTTCTGCCGCAGCTGCGCCGAAACCCGCTTCCACGGCCGCTGCCCGAACTGCACCGGCCAGTTGCTGGCCCGCCCGACCCGGGTCGGCCAGGCACTGGCCAACAACCCCGCCTCCAGCCAACGCGTGAACAAAACCCACGCCGCCTGCGCCTGACCGAACTGAACGAGAAGACATCAGCGCTTTGCCAGGGTGATGTCTTCCCCGTTTTTGTAGGACTTTTCAACAACAAGCGCATGGACTTTCAACACTTCTATACTCGGCATTACCAAACTTCGGGAATGGTCGTATCGTGCAGCGCTTCCGACAACCCCACTTGCAGACGTATTCCTGAGTGATCCAGGAAGCGGACCACATCCCTACAGGAGTTTTCCCATGACAACCGTGCTGATCGTCGACGACCACCCCATCGTCCGGCTGTCCTTGCGCCTACTGCTCGAGCGCGAGCGCTTTCACGTCGCCGGCGAAGTCGGCAATGGCAGTGAAGTGGCACAGGTGGCCCGCGCACTGCGCCCGGACATCGTCATTCTCGATATCGGCCTGCCCGGCCTGGATGGCATGGAAGTGATCAAGCGCCTGCAGTGCCTGGATCCGGTACCCAAGATCATGGTGCTGACCGGCCAGGCCACCGACTTGTATGTGCGGCGCTGCCTGGATGCCGGCATCGGCGCCTTCGTCACCAAGGAAGAAGACCACGAGGCCTTGCTGTTCGCCCTCAAGGCGCTGGTCAAGGGTTACTCGACCTTCCCGCAGATGTCGGTCAACAGCAACTCGCTGGAAAGCGAGCCGGTGCGCCTGGCCAGCCTGTCCAACCGGGAAATGGAAGTGCTGCGACGCCTGGCGCGCGGTGAGAACAACAAGAATATCGGCACCTGCATGAACCTCAGTGCCAAGACCATCAGCACCTACCGGGGCCGCATCATGGAAAAGCTCAAGACCGAATCGCTGGTCGAAATGGTCGACCTGGCCAAGCGCAACAGCGTCTACTGAGGGCATGGCGGCGATGAAGCGCCTGCTGGCAAGCGCCTTGCTGGCCATCGGCCTGACCGCTTCCGGCGCGCCGCTGGCGGGCAGCGAACCGCGCCAGCTGCTGGCCCGCTCGGTCAGTGCCGCCGCCCCGCTGGTGCTCTCCAGTGAAGATCGGCAATGGCTGCAGCAACGCCAGCACCTGGTGCTGGGCAGTTCGCGACCCGACTACCCACCGCTTGAAATCAACGTCAGCCAACACGATTTCGAAGGCCTCAGCGCCGATTACGCGGGCATCATCGCCGAGCAGCTGGGCATCAGCATCGAAGTACGCCGCTATGACAGCCGTCACGAAGCCATTGCTGCATTACGCGAAGGCCGTATCGACCTGTTGGGCAGCTCCAACGCCTTCGAGGCGGCAGATGCCCAGCTCAGCCTCAGTAGCCCCTACGCCGACGACCTGCTGGTCATCGTCACCCGCGAAGGGCGCAGCCTGAAGAACACGCCCGACCTCGCCGGCCTGCGCCTGGCAATGGTCGATCACTACTTGCCGGCCAGCAGCGTTCGCGCACTCTACCCGAAGGCCCAGTTGAGCCTGTATCGCTCGACCCTGGCCGGGCTGGCCGCCGTCGAACTGGGCGAGGCCGATGTCTACCTGGGCGATGCCATCAGTACCGACTTCGCGATCGGCAAGAGTTACCAGGGCACGCTGAAGATCGACCACTTCTGCCAGGTCGCCCCCGGGGCGTTCGCCTTTGCCCTGGACAATGACAACCAGCGCCTGCACCGGCTGGTCGACCAGGCGCTGGCGCGCATCAGCGAAAGCGAACGGCTGAACATTCTGCGCCGCTGGAGCAGCGGCAACACCAGCCTGCTGCTGCAGCGCCACCTCACCGCCCTGACCGCCGAGGAAGAAGCCTGGATCGCCGCCAACCCAAGCGTCAGCGTGCTGGTCAACACCTCACTGGCGCCGCTCACCTTCAACGACGACCAGCAGCGGCCCAGCGGCATCACCCTCGACCTGCTCAAGCAGATCTCGCTGCGCACGGGGCTGCATTTCAAGGCCAGCGAAAGCCCTTCGGCGCAGGCGATGGTCGAGCGCCTGGCGCGCGGTGATGCACACATGATCGGCGCCTTGGGCTATGGCGCCGACCGCTTGAAACAACTGCGCTATACCCGCCCCTACCTGGTCAGCCCGCGCGTGCTGGTTACCCGCGGCGACCACGCATCGCCTGAGCAGGCTGCGACACTGGACGGGCAGCGTATCGCCCTGGTGCGCGGTTCGCCGCAAGGCGCCGTGCTGCAACAGCGCTACCCACAGGCCAGGGTGGTCGAAGTGGACAACCCGCTCGAGCAGATGGAAGCGGTGGCCAACGGGGTGGCCGACGTCGCCATGAGCAGCCACATCAACGCCACCTATTACATCAGCCATGTGTTCAAGGACCGCTTGCGCATCGCCAGCGTGCTCGACGACGATCCGGCCGTTGCCGCCTTCGCCGTGGCCGCCGACCAGCCGCAGTTGCAGGCGATCCTCGACAAGGCGCTGCTGAGCATCCCGCCGGAAGAACTGGACCAACTGATCAACCGCTGGCGGACCAGCACCCTGGTCAGCGACAGCCCCTGGCGCGACTACCGCACCCTGGCCTTGCAGGTATTGGTGCTGTCGGCCTTGCTGCTGGCCGGGGTGGTGTTCTGGAACAGCTACCTGCGCAAGCTGATCAACCAGCGCACCGAGGCCCAGCATGCCCTGCAGGCGCAACTGGCGCTGAGCCGCGGCCTGCTCGAACAGCTGCGCCAGGCCAAGGACGACGCCGAACAGGCCAGCCAGACCAAAAGTACCTTTCTGGCCACCATGAGCCATGAAATCCGCACCCCGATGAATGCCGTGATCGGCCTGCTGGAACTGGCCCTGGAAGACAGCCGCAGCGGCCGTTGCGACACCCAGACCCTGCAGACCGCCCATGATTCAGCTATCGGCCTGCTCGAGCTGATTGGCGACATTCTCGACATTTCCCGGATCGAATCCGGGCACATCACCCTGCAGCCGGTGCCCACCAATGTGGTCGAACTGGTACGCGCCACCGTGCGCGTGTTCGAAGGCAATGCCCGGGCCAAAGGCCTGCATCTGCACAGCGAACTGCCCGCTGCGCCGGTCTGGGTGCTGGCTGACCCGCTGCGGCTCAAGCAGGTGCTGTCCAACCTGATCAGCAACGCCATCAAGTTCACCGACCGCGGCGAAGTCCAGGCCAGCCTGTCGCTGCGCTCGCCCGCCGACAGCGAGCAACTGGCGCTGGAGCTGAATGTGCGCGACACCGGCATCGGCATCAGCCCCGCCGACCAGGCCCGGCTGTTCAATGCCTTCGTCCAGGCCGACGGCCCCCGGGCACGCCAGGGCGCAGGCCTGGGGCTGGTAATCAGCCGCACCTTGGCCGAGCGGATGGGCGGCGCCTTGAACCTGCAGAGCGTCGAAGGCATCGGCACCAAGGTGCAAGTCAGCCTGCAACTGCCGGCCTGCGCAGCACCGCTAGCGGCCGAACAGCACGCCCCGGCGCAGGACAACCGCAGCGAACCGCTGAACATCCTGGTGGTCGACGACTACCCCGCCAACCTCTTGTTGCTGGAGCGCCAGCTGCATACCTTGGGGCATCGCGTGACGCTGGCGGAAAACGGCGAAGTCGCCCTGGCACACTGGCAGGCAGCACATTATGACCTGGTGATCACCGATTGCAGCATGCCGGTCATGGACGGCCACCAGCTGACCCGCAGCATCCGCAGCCTGGAAAGCCAACGCGGCCTGGCGGCCTGCCGGATCCTCGGCGTCACCGCCAACGCCCAGGCCGAGGAACGTGCCCGTTGCCTGGCCAGCGGCATGGACGAATGCCTGTTCAAACCGATCGGCCTGCGCACCCTCAAGACCCATCTGCCCCAGGTTCAGCCTCGGCAGCAGCAACCGGCGCGGCCCGCCAGCGGGTTCAACCTCGGCGAACTGCGCCACCTGACCCAGGATGACGAACAACTGACGCGGCATCTGCTGGAACAGCTGTCACAAAGCGTCAGCGAAGACCTGGCCGCCTTGCGCGCGCTGGCGGCGGACGCCCCCGGCGAGGCTGTGCGCGCCCTGGCTCACCGGATCAAAGGAGGGGCGAAGATGCTCAAGGTGCGCACGCTGGTCAAGGCGTGCGAGGCCATCGAACAGGCCCACGAGCAAGGCTTGCCAACGGTTGACCTGCGCCTGCAACTGCAAGCCAGCCTGGAGACCCTGCTCGACGAGCTGGGCGTTGCGCTCAGTGCAGTTGCAGCGTCGAGCTGATCTGGCGAGAGGCCGATCAGGAACTCTCGCGCACCATCAACTCGAAGCCCAGGTCCTGCTGCGCGTTGCTCACCCGCTTGCCATCGAGCAGTGTCAGCAGCGCCTGCGCCGCGCCGCGGCCCACCGCAGCCCGGGGTGTGCGAATCGAGGTCAGCCGCGGCACCATGTGCGCCGACGCCGGCAGGTCGTTGAAACCGACCATCGCCACTTGCCGTGGCACCTCCACCCCCTGGCGCAACGCCTGCAGCACTGCGCCCTGCGCCAGGTCGTCGTTGCAGAAAAAGATGCCGTCGACATCCGGTGCCTGCGCCAGCAGCTGGCTGAACAATGCGCTGCCCAGGGCAATCGAGGAAGGCTGCGCCGTCAGCACCTCCAGCTCGGCCGCCTGCAAGCCGGCCTCGGCCAATGCCTGGCGGAAGCCTTCGGCGCGCTGCATCACCCGCGGGTCGAGCTGCGCGGCAATGAATGCCAGGCGCTTGCGCCCGCGCTCGATCAGGTGACGGGCCGCCGCGCGCCCGGCCTGCTGCTGCGAGAAGCCGACCGACAATGCCCCGGGTTCGCCATTCAGTTCCATCATGTGCACGCAGGGCACGCCGCTGGCCGCCAGCATCTGCCGCGACGCCTCGCTGCGCTCGAAGCCGGTCAGCAGCATGCCGCAGGGCTGGTAGGCCAGGTAATTGCGGATCAGGTTCTCTTCTTCGGCCAGGTCGTAGTGATAGTTGCCGATCAGCACCTCGAGCCCGCGCGGGCGCATGACCTCGTGAATGGCTTCGAGGGTATCGATGAACAGCTGGTTGGACAGCGACGGGATCAGCACCACCACCGACTGGCTGCGCGCCGAGGCCAGCGCCCGGGCCGCCGGGTTGGCCACATAGCCCAGGCTGGCCGCCGCCGCCACGACCTTTTCCACCAGCGTCGGGGCAACCGTGCTGACCCCGCGCAATGCGCGCGAAGCGGTGATCGGGGAAACCCCGGAAAGCCTGGCGACTTCTGCCAGGGTGGGACGACCTGTGGTACGGGAGCCGGTGCGGGACATGGATGTTGTAATTTTACTACTTGCAAGGAAAGGGAACGGCCACTAAGGTAGCGCTGTCTCAGGACGCAGGCAATGTAATCTTTGGTGACTGCCCCAACTGTTCACCGCCAAGCGTCCATACTGCGTAAGGACAAGATCAATAACACCGGGGAGGTGGCTGTTCGTCGATGACGAGACAGCGCTATCTCACCCGCAGGAGGTACTGATGAATTCTCCCCTGTCCGCCATCGTGGTGATGGGCGTGGCCGGATGCGGCAAAAGCTGCATCGGCGCTGCCATTGCCGCCCGCAGCGGCGGTCGCCTGATCGAAGGCGACGCTTTCCACCCTGCCGAAAACATCCGCAAGATGAGCGCTGGCATCCCCCTGGACGACAGCGACCGTGCCGGCTGGCTGGTGCGCCTCGGTCAGGAGCTGCAAGCCACGACCCAGGCCGGGGAGCGTCCGATCCTGACCTGCTCGGCGCTCAAGCGCCGCTACCGCGAGCGCCTGCGCGAGGCCATGCCCGGGCTGGTGTTCGTGTTCCTCGAACTGTCGCCCGCCGAAGCAGAAAAACGCGTGCTGGCCCGCCCCGGGCATTTCATGCCGGCGAGCCTCATCGACAGCCAGTTCGCCGCCCTGGAATCGCCACGCGGCGAACCCCTGACCCTGGCGCTGGATGCCACGCAACCCATCGAAGCGCTTGCCGAAGCGGTGGACAGCTGGCTAAAGGGCCGTGGTGAGCGGGGCCTGGCACAGACCGCCTGACCCTGGGGGCTTTTCCGGCTCACCGAAGACAGCGCTACCCCGTGATGCAAACGCGGGCAGACATGCAAAAAAAAGCTCCGCCAAAACAACGATAAGACCGAGGCCTTCAAACCATGTTCGGACTGGCTACTGATACCTTCCTGCTGCTCGACGCGCTGGTTACCATCGTCGGGCTGATCCTGCTGATCACCCACTTCAAGGTTCACCCCTTCGTCGCCCTCACCCTTGCGGCCGGCTTCCTTGGCCTGACCTCCGGCATGCCGGTGGCCAAGGTGATGAAATCGTTTCAGGACGGTTTCGGCGGCGTGTTGGGCTTCGTCGGCATCGTCCTCGCCCTGGGCACCATGCTCGGCAAGCTGATGGCCGACTCAGGGGGCGCCGACCAGATCGCGCAAACCCTGATCCGCGCCTTCGGCAAGAAGAACGTGCACTGGGCCATGATGTTCGCCGCCTTCCTGGTGGGCATTCCGTTGTTCTTCGAAATCGGCTTCGTGCTGCTGATCCCGCTGGTGTTCATCGTCGCCCGGCGCTCCGGCGTGTCGCTGATCAAGATCGGCATTCCGTTGCTGGCCGGCCTGTCGGTGGTGCATGGCCTGGTGCCGCCGCACCCGGGCCCGCTGCTGGCGATCGGCATCTTCCATGCCGATATCGGCAAGACCATCTTCTATGGCCTGCTCGTGGCGCTGCCTACCGCGATCATCGCCGGCCCGCTGTTCGGCAACTTCATTTCCCGTCATATCCCGGGCAACCCGTCGCAGGAGCTGATGGACCAGATCGCCAAGGAGTCCGACCAGGGCAACCTGCCGAGCTTCACCATCACCCTGGTCACCGTGTTGCTGCCCGTGGTGCTGATGCTGCTGAAGACCTTCGCCGACGTGGTGCTGCCCGCCGAGCACATCGTGCGCCAGTGGATGGACCTGATCGGCCACCCCATCACCGCCCTGCTCGCCGCGCTGCTGTTGGCGTTCTACACCTTCGGCTCGGCCCGTGGGTTCAACCGCCAGCAGATCATGAAGATGCTCGACCAGAGCCTGGCACCGACCGCAGCGATCGTACTGATCGTGGGTGCCGGTGGCGGCTTCAAGCAGATGCTGGTGGATACCGGCGTTGGCAACGTGATCGGGCAGATGGCCGTGCAGGCGGAAATTTCGCCGATCATGCTGGCCTGGCTGGTCGCGGCGGTGATCCGCATCGCCACCGGTTCGGCCACGGTCGCCACCATTACCGGTGCGGGCATCGTCGCGCCGGTGATCGACCTGGTGCCGGGGGTGAACCGTGAGTTGCTGGTGCTGGCCACCGGTGCCGGTTCGTTGATCCTGTCGCATGTGAACGACGCTGGTTTCTGGCTGGTCAAGCAGTACTTCAACATGACCGTGGCGGAAACTTTCAAGACCTGGAGCATGATGGAGACGATCCTGTCGATCATCGGCATCATCTTCATCATGCTGCTTTCGCTGGTGGTGTAACCGTTGATCGGGGTAATGGCACCTTGAAGCTTCGGTGAGGGCCGAAGGGAAGTATCAGCCCTCGCCGAAGCAAAGGAGTCTGCCATGCCCCGCTCAAGCATCCTGCTGCTTGCCCTGCTCGCCGCCCCGCTGGCGCTCGCCGCCGGCACCGGCCCCACCTACCCCGACGACCCGCACAACCCGGCGCCCAAGCCGGGCGTGGACAGCACCCTCAACCCGATCGAAAAGCCCATGCCTCGGGATACAGACCCGCGCATCAAGGGCAACGACCCGGACAGCCCGCCGGCGCAACAGAATGACAACCGCGACCTACCGGGGTCGGAGGGCAGTGGCTCGGAGGGCATCGGGGGGCAAGGGGGAAGCGGGACTGGCGGTAGTCAGCGCTAAGACTTGGCGGCGCGTTGCGCCCCATCGCCGGCAAGCCAGCTCCCACAGGTTTCAGCGCAAGCCCGAGGCATACGCAGCCCCATGTGGGAGCGGGTTCACCCGCGAAGCAGGCGACGCGAGGGATGGCACCGGCTGCGCCGGTGTTCGCGGCCACGGCCGCTCCCACAGGGATCGCGCCAGTTTTTGGAAATTGATCAAGACAGTTGCTCCCACATCGACCGCATCGACTTCAAGCCTTGTGCGATGCCTGTTAAGCATTCCGTGAGGCTATCGCGGTCGGTGTGGGAGCTGGCTTGCCGGCGATGGGGCTGCATAGCAGCCCCCAGGCCCTACCATTGCCGCTTGTCCGGTCGGGTCAGCCCGAGCTTTTCGATCCGGTAGCGCAGCATGTCGCGCGACAGCCCGAGCATCCGCGCCGACTTGGTGACGTTCCAGTCCGTGCGGTCCAGGGTCCGGCACACCAGGTCGCGCTCCATGTCCGGCAGGCTGGTGCCCGGCTCCGCTTCATGACGGGGCATTTCGAACAGCGCCGGCGCGGCCTGCTGCACCAGCGGCTCGTCGATCAGGGTCATGCACAGGTTCAACTGATGCGCCTGCACCACCTCGTTCGGCGCCAGCAGCACCGTCTGTTCCAGCATGTTGCGCAGCTCGCGCACATTGCCCGGCCAGCTATAACCCAGCATCAGGCTTTCCGCCTCGGCAGAAAAGCGCAGGTTGGGCTTGCCGTAACGCCGACCATGGTGGGCCAGGAAGTGCCGTGCCAGCAGCAGCACATCCTGCCCGCGTGCATACAGGCGCGGCACCTTCAGGGCAATGATGCGCAGGCGGAAGAACAGGTCGCGACGGAACTTGCCCTGCTGCACCATCTGCTCCAGGTTGCAGTTGGTGGCACTGATCACCCGCAGGTCGACCTTGCGCTCCTTCACCGCACCAATCCGGCGAATGCTGCGGTCTTCCAGCAGCTTGAGCAGCTTGGCCTGCAGCACCAGGTCCATTTCGCCGATCTCGTCGAGGAACAAGGTGCCGCCGTCGGCTGCCTCCACCAGGCCCACCCGGCGCTCCTTGGCATCGGTGAAGGCCCCCTTCTCATGACCGAACAGCTCGGCCTCCAGCAGGTTGGCCGGGATCGAGGCGCAATTGAACTCGATGAACGGCCCCTTGCTGCGCGAACCATCGAAATGCAGGGCGCGGGCCACCAGCTCCTTGCCGGTACCGGTTTCGCCTTCGATCAGCACCGGCGGCAGGTCGTCGCTGGCCATGCGCCGCTCGGCATCCAGCACCTGGCGCAGGGTGTGCTTGAGGGTGAGCATCGCCGGTGATTCACCGATCAACGCCTGCAACCCGGACTTCTGCGCCTCGCGCTCCTGATAGAACGACAAGGTGCGTTCCATGCGCTCGGCGGCCAAGGCCTTGTCCAGGGTCAGCTTGAGCTCGGCCAGCACCACCGGCTTGGTCAGGTAGTGGAAGGCACCTTCCTTCATCGCCTGCACCGCATCTTCGACATTGCCGTAGCCGGTCATCATGATCACTTTCAGGCTCGGCGCCTGCGCCACCAGGGTGCGCAGCAGGTCGTGGCCGCTCATGCCCGGCAGCGAGTTGTCGGTCAGTACCGCGTCGGGCTGGGCCCGCTTGATCTGCTCCAGCGCCAGTTCCGCGCTTTGGCACACGGTGACCTCGAACCCCTTGAGGCCGAGGTAGGTGCGAATGTTGTCGGCAAGGATGTCATCATCCTCGACCACCAGGATGCTGTGCTCCATGGTCCCCTCCCGCTGCGATATTGAATGTGAGGCTGACGCGGGTTCCTTCCTCTTCGCGGCTGCTCAGGCTGACCGAACCGCCAAAACGTTCCATGATGCGTTTGACCAGGGCCAGGCCGACGCCGAGGCCGCCCTGCTTGGTGGTGTAGAACGGCTTGAACACCATCCGTTCCTGCTGCTGGCTCATGCCCTTGCCGGTATCGCTGAGGACGAACTCGGCGCGCTGGCCATCCTGCACGTTGACTTGGGCGCCCAGCAGGCCGCCGCTGGGCATGGCTTCCAGGGCATTGGAGAACAGCGTATTGAGAATCTGCGTGAGCTGCAGCGGCTGGCTGGTCACCCACTGCGCGGCAGGGCCTTCATAGCAGAAGCGCACACCGCTGCGTTCGATCTGCTGGACGAACGCCAGGCGGGTGTCCTCGATGGCCGCCACCAGGTCCACGGCCTCGGCCTCGTCGCTGGTCGGGCGCAACGACACCAGCAAATCACGCACCCAACGCGACATGCGGTCAACCTGGCTGATGATGTCGGTGATGTTCTTCTGCGCCGCGGGGTTGGCGATTTCCTGGGCCAGTTCGGCGCTGGAGCGGATGTTGGCCAGCGGGTTGCGCAAGCTGTGCGCCACCGCCGAGGACATCTCGCCCAGGGCCACGTAGGTTTCACTGGCCACCAGCCGGTCCTGCTGCAGGTTCAACAAGTGCGCGGCGCGGCGCACGATCCAGAACAGGCCGAAATAGATCAGCGCCCCGCCCACCAGGGTCGAGGCCCAGATCAGCACATAGCCGCGCTGGATGCGCCGTACCAGGTCCTGCGGCTCCTTGTAGATTTCCACCATGGCCATGACCTGCTCGCCCTGGCTGTCGAACAGCGGGATGTAGTTCTCGATGAACAGGTAGCGCGGCTCACGCAGGAATTTCTGCTCTTCGCGGTCATCCTCGGCCTGGTGATAGCTGGCCGACACCGCCTTGCGCGAGCGGAAGGCGCGGTCGAGGTCGCCATCGGCCTCGATGCGCTGGCCGATCAGCGCTGGGTTGGTCGACCAGACGATGGTGCGGTCGCGGGCGTAGACGTTGGCCAGCAGGGTGTCCGGCAGATGCTCGACATGGTCGAGAAACTCGACCCGGGTCGACTCGGCCAGCGCCGGGGTGAACTGCAGGTGCTGCTGGTCCAGGCGTGGGTCGAGCAACTCGCCCATGGTGGTGCCAGGCGGCAACTGCGAATGGCGCACCTCGGCCTGGGCCATGGCCTGGATGAACTGGGCGGTCAGCATGGCATCGCGCTCTACGCTGTCGCGCACCACGAACCGCGTCGACACGTAACCCAGCCCGCCCGCCACCGAGGCGATGATCAACAGGCTGATGATCGAGAACCAGCGCAGCAGGTTGAATTCACGCAAGGGCACGGCGACGCCATTGGTCGTCGCACGGGCCTTGTCGGAAGCTTGGTTCTCCAGCATCTGCATCGCGTGATTCCCGCGCTGGGCGTCCGTTGCGAAATGCCTCAAGGCGACGAACAGTAGCCAATTGATAGCATTTCACCTGAGCAGCCGCAGCTGCCATTTGTCGTGCGTTGCATCGTGCTTGTCTCGCTGCAAGCACTTTGCAAGAACTTGGCCAACCAATTCAGAACATTTTTATTCGTTGAATTTCATAGGGTTAGCAGAACATCTTGAATTTAATTTGAGGAAATACCCCCAGAGTTGGGGAATCAGCCCCAACAACGCAATTTACCTGTAAATCAATAGGTTGGAACACATAGTTAACCCCAATCATGAGCCAGTGAACAAGCGAAAATTCAAAGAAACCCGGGTACCATGGCCCTCACTACTGCTCAGCCGGACAGTGCCGCCGTAGCGTTCCATGATGCGTTTCACCAGCAACAGGCCCACACCCAAGCCACCCTGCTTGGTGGTGAAGAACGGCCGGAAAGCCATGCGCTGCAGCGCTTCGTTCATGCCCTTGCCGGTGTCCGACAGGCGCACGGTCAGGTTCCGCCGGTCATGGCGCACCACCTCGACCCGTAATCGCCCGCCCTGCTCCATCGACTCCAGGGCATTGGCGATCAGGCTGCTGAAGATCTGCCGCAGCAACGCCGGATGCCCCAACACCTGCACCGCCGGCAAGGGTTGCAGGTCCAGGCTCACGCCACCGCGCGCCAGCGGTACCGCATAGGTGTGCAGGCTGTCCTGCAAGGCCAGCGGCAAGTCCACCGCCACCGCTTCATCGTTGAGCGGGCGCAGCGACTGCAACATCTGGCGGATCCACTGCGACATGCGGTCGACCTGGCTGATGATGTCGTTGACATTGCGCTGTGCCGGGCCATCGTCGAAGGCCTGGGCCAGTTCGGCACTGGAACGGATGCTGGCCAAGGGGTTGCGCAAGCTGTGGGCCACCGCCGAGGACACCTCGCCCAGGGCCACATAGGTCTCGTTGTTGATCAGCCGCTTCTGCTGCCCGGTCAGCAGCCGCGCGGCGCGGTGCATGATGCCGTACAGGCCGACATAGACCAGGCCGGCACCGACGGTGATGGCCAGCCAGATCATGATCAACCCATGCTCGATGCGCACGATCAGGTCGCGCGGTTCCTTGTAGATCTCGACCATCGCCGTGACCTGCTCGCCATCGGCATCGAACAGCGGAATGTAGTTTTCGATGAACAATTGCTCGGGCGGGGTGACGAACTTCTGCTCGGCACGGGCCTGTTCGAAGTTGTGGTAGCTGGCCGAGACGCGCATCTTGTATTCGAAGGCCTTTTCGAGGTCATCGTCGCCTTCGATCAGCTTGCCGACCAGCGCCGGGTTGCTGGACCAGATCACCGTACGGTCAGGCGCATAGATGTTGGCCAGCAGCATGTCGGGCAGGTGCGCGATGTGGTCGAGGAACTCGCCGCGCGCCCTGCGCCGGGCGTCCGGGTCGACCCCGGGCAGGTTGCTGTGGTCGGTACGCGGGTCTAGCAGTTCGCCCATGGTGCGCACGTTGGGGATCGATACATGGCGCACCTCGGCATCGGCTATGGAGGTAATGAACTGGGCAGTCAGCAAGGCATCGCGCTCGATGCTCTCGTCGATGATGAAACGGCTGGAAATCAGGCCCAGGCCGACCGCCACCGAGAGGATGATCGCCAGGCTGACCCAGGCATACCAGCGCAGCAGGTTGAACGGCTTGCGTGGGGCGGCCAGCTCGCTACCGGCAGGTACTTCGAAAACCTCGGGACGCGGGGCCATGTCCATGTCGGACTCCACAACTGCACCTTCACAAGGTTATAGCCCAGAGTTGGGGAAACCATCGGGTCGGCCTGGCAGCATCCGCCGAAGGGTAGCGTTGAAGGTCATTCACCGGTCAGCCCCTGGAGCTTGCGGTACTCGCGCAGCACATTGGGCACATAGCGCCGGGTCTCGGCGAACGGCGGTACCGCACCGCGGCGCAGCACCGCCTCGGGGCCGGCGTTGTAGGCTGCCACAGCCAGCGTGACGTCGTTGTCGAACAGGTCGAGCATACGCTTGAGGTAACGGGCGCCGCCCTGCACGTTGTCTTCCGGGTCCAGGCGGTTTTCCACGCCCATTTCGCGGGCGGTGCCCGGCATCAGTTGCATCAGCCCCACCGCGCCAGCCGGTGAGCGGGCCTTGGCGTTGTAGCCGGATTCCGCCTTGATTACCGCATGCAGCAGCGCTGGCGGGACGTCATGGGTGCGCGCCGCGGCGGCGACCAGCTTGGCGTAGGGGCGGCCAGTGATCAACTGCGCGTTGGCCGGGCCGGCCTGGGCCTGCGGCTCGCTGATCACCGTTTCGTAGAAGCGCCCGGGCCGGTGGACGTTGGTCAGTATGTAGCTGCCTTTGGCATCGATGGAAACGTACACATCGGCCTGGGCAGCACCTGCCACCAGCCAGAACAAACCGAGAATGAGTCCACGCATGTCGGTCGCCTCTTAGTGGTACCCCGAAGTTGGGGGATATGCCCCGGAAAACCCGAGCCTGAAGAGCACGACGCAAGCACTGTGCCGCTTTGCGTGCCGCATGCCGCAAGGCGCCGAGGCAGGCGTGCACGGCTGTTGCATGGAGCCTGCAAAAGCTTGTCCCCTTGCAGCGGAGGGCTTCACCATGCAGCGCAGAACCAACCCGCAACGTGGCTTCACCCTGCTCGAACTCCTGGTCGTGCTGGTGGTACTCGGGCTGTTGGCCGGGATCGTCGCGCCCAAGTACTTCAGCCAGCTCGGTCGCTCCGAAGCCAAGGTGGCGCGCGCGCAGATAGAGGGGCTGAGCAAGGCCCTGGACCTTTACCGCCTGGAAGTCGGCCACTACCCCAACAGCGAGCAAGGCCTGCAGGCCCTGGTGGTCGCCCCCAGCGGCGAAACGCGCTGGACCGGCCCGTACCTGCAGAAGGCCGTGCCGCAAGACCCGTGGGGCCGTCCGTACATCTACCGGCAACCGGGCGAGCACGGCGGTGAATACGACCTGTTGTCGATGGGCAAGGACGGCCAGCCCGGCGGCGACGGGGAAAACGCCGAAATCACCAGCTGGCAATAGGAGCAGCGAGCATGCGCTACAGCCTCAAGGCACTGGGCAGACAGGGCGTGGTGCAGTTGCAGATCGACGCCGAAGACGCCGACCACGCTCGCCGCCTGGCCGAAGACCAGGGCCTGCGCGTGCTCAGCCTGCGCGGCCAGCGCGGCGCCTTGGCCTGGCGCCGCGAGGCAGGCTTTGATCTGGTGCTGTTCAGCCAGGAACTTTCGACCTTGCTCAACGCTGGCCTGCCGCTGATCGACGCGCTGGAGAGCCTGGCGGAGAAGGCCCCGGCAAGCGCAACGCGCAAGGTACTGGCCGAGCTGGTCCGCCAGCTGTACGAAGGTCGTTCGCTGTCCCAGGCCCTTGCCCAGCAACCACGGGTATTCCCGCCGCTGTACGTGGCGCTGGTGCAATCCAGCGAGCGCACCGGTGCGTTGGGCGATGCCCTGGCCCGCTACATCAGCTACCGCCAGCGCCTGGACCTGGTACGGCAGAAGCTGGTGGGGGCCTCGGTCTACCCGTTGCTGCTGTTGCTGGTGGGCGGTGGCGTGGTGCTGTTCCTGCTCGGCTACGTGGTACCGCGTTTCAGCCAGGTGTTCGAGGGCATGGGCACCGAGTTGCCTTGGCTGTCGCGGGTACTGATGCAGATCGGTCTGTTCCTGCATGCCCAGCAATTGCCGCTGGCGCTGGGCTGCCTTGGCGCGATCAGCGCGCTGTGGCTGCTGCGCCGCCAACCGCGGGTGCGGCGCTGGGTATCCTGCCAGCTGCGGCGCCTGCCGGCCCTGCACCAGCGCCTGATGATGTACGAGCTGGCGCGCTTCTACCGCTCGCTGGGCATCCTGCTGCAAGGCGGCATCCCCATTCTCACCGCCATGGGCATGGCCCGCGGCCTGCTCGGCAGCGCGGCGGCGCAGGGCCTGGCGCAGGCCTGCCAGCGCGTTGGCGAGGGGCTGCCGCTGTCCGACGCGCTGGAGGCCGGGCAACTGGTCACCCCGGTATCGCTGCGCCTGCTGCGGGCCGGCGAGCAGTCCGGCAACCTGGGCGAGATGCTGGAGCGCTGCGCCGACTTCCATGACCAGGAAATCGGCCGCTGGGTGGAATGGTTCGTCAAGCTGTTCGAACCGCTGCTGATGACCTTCATCGGCCTGCTGATCGGCCTGATCGTGATCCTGATGTACATGCCGATCTTCGAACTGGCTTCGAGCATTCACTGAATGCGCCAGTGCTATTCACCGCGTCGCCTGCTTCGCGGGTGAACCCGCTCCCACAGGGAATCGCGCGGGCCCCGGGCTCACGCCAAAACTGTGGGAGCGGCTTTAGCCGCGAACACCGGCGCAGCCGGTGCCATCCACCGCTCCGCCTGCTTCGCGGGCTTGCCCGCTCCCACATGGAATCGCGCGGGCCTATGGCTCATGCAGCACCCTGTGGGAGCGGCCATGGCCGCGAACACCGGCGCAGCCGGTGCCATCCACCGCGTCGCCTGCTTCGCGGGCTTGCCCGCTCCCACATGGAATCGCGCAGGCCTATGGCTCACGCGGTACCTGTGGGAGCGGCCGTGGCCGCGAACACCGGCGCAGCCGGTGCCATCCATCGCGTCGCCTGCATCGCGGGCTTGC
>NZ_PUQD01000015.1 GCF_003331055.1 Pseudomonas sp. AFG_SD02_1510_Pfu_092
TTGATCGCGGCCTCCAGTTTCATCCTGCTCGTGGCCTGCGCAGAAAAGCCCACCGCAGCCGATGCCCTGCCGCTGGCGGCCCCCCCCCCCCCCCCCCCGGGGGGCCCCCCCCCCCCCCCCCCCCCCCCCCCCCCCCCGGGGGGGGGGGGGGGGGCCCGCGAAGGGCTGCAAAGCAGCCCCAGTCGTTTTTCAGCGAACGACGATCCCGCGCGAAGCCATGTAGGCCTTGGCCTCCGGCACCGTGTACTCGCCAAAGTGGAAGATACTGGCCGCCAGCACCGCACTGGCATGCCCTTCCAGAATGCCGTCAGCCAGGTGCTGCAGGTTACCCACACCCCCCGAGGCGATCACCGGAATACCCAGCGCATCACTGATCGCGCGGGTGACACCCAGGTCGAAGCCATTCTTCATGCCGTCCTGGTCCATGCTGGTCAGCAGAATCTCGCCAGCCCCCAGGCCTTCCATCTTCTTCGCCCATTCAACGGCATCCAGCCCGGTCGGCTTGCGCCCGCCGTGGGTGAAAATCTCCCAGCGCGGCGGCTCACCCGGCGCGGATACCTTCTTGGCATCGATGGCGACCACGATGCACTGCGAACCGAAACGGTCCGCCGCCTCGCCGACGAACTCCGGGTTGAACACCGCGGCGGTGTTGATCGAGACCTTGTCGGCACCGGCATTGAGCAGGTTGCGGATGTCCTGCACGGTGCGCACGCCACCGCCCACGGTCAGCGGGATGAACACCTGGCTGGCCATGCGCTCGACCGTATGCAGGGTGGTGTCGCGGCCATCGACGCTGGCGGTGATGTCGAGGAAGGTGATTTCGTCGGCGCCCTGCTCGTCGTAGCGACGGGCGATTTCCACCGGGTCGCCGGCATCACGGATGTTCTCGAACTTGACGCCCTTGACCACCCGGCCGTTGTCCACGTCCAGGCAAGGGATGATGCGCTTGGCCAGTGCCATGGTTCAGTCCTCAGCCTTGGTAGTTGTCGCAGAAGGCCTGGGCCTCGGCGACATCGAGGGTGCCTTCGTAGATGGCACGGCCGGTGATGGCGCCGATGATGCCCGGGGCCTTGGCGTCCAGCAGGGCCTTGATGTCACCCAGGTTGTGGATGCCGCCCGAGGCGATTACCGGGATCGACGTGGCTTCTGCCAGCGCCTTGGTGAACGGCACGTTGCAGCCTTGCATCATGCCGTCCTTGGCGATGTCGGTGTAGACGATCGCCGAGACGCCATCGGCCTCGAAACGCCTGGCCAGGTCGATGACCTGCACCGAGCTCACTTCCGCCCAACCGTCGGTGGCGACGAAGCCGTCTTTCGCGTCCAGGCCAACGATGACCTTGCCCGGGAACGCCTTGCACGCTTCGGCGACGAATTCGGGCTGCTTGACCGCCTTGGTGCCGATGATCACGTAGCTGACGCCGGCCTTGACGTAGTGCTCGATGGTTTCCAGCGAGCGGATGCCACCGCCGATCTGGATCGGCAGGGTCGGGTAGCGCCTGGCAATGGCGGTAACCACTTCACCGTTGACCGGCTGGCCTTCGAAGGCGCCGTTGAGGTCGACCAGGTGCAGGCGGCGGCAGCCACCCTCGACCCACTTGGCGGCCATGCTCACCGGGTCGTCGGAAAATACCGTGGAGTCTTCCATGCGGCCCTGGCGCAGGCGCACGCAGGCACCGTCCTTCAGATCGATAGCGGGGATAATCAGCATCTTGGGAACCTGTCTGTTCTTGGGTTTTCAGGGCTTCTCGAGCGCCCACAGATCGCTTTCGATGCTCTCGAACCGCTCCTTGAGGTGCAGCTGAACATCGGCGATCGCCCTGTTGTAGTAATGAGGTGCAATTTCTTTGCTGAACAGCTCAAGGACCTCGGCTACCTCGAATGAACCCAGCGCCAGCTCGAAACGGTCTTCGAGAAAACGCTTGAGTGTGTCGAGCGCCTCGCGCTCCTGCTCGGGGGCCAGGGTGATGACCGGGGCCTTGGTCTTCGACCTGCTCATTTACCAGCGCCCGTCCCAGGCGACGAAGTTCTGCAGCAGCTGCAGGCCATGGGTATGGCTCTTCTCCGGGTGGAACTGCACGGCAAAGCGCGAGCCGTCGGCCAGCGCAGCGGCAAAATCGACGCCGTAGTGGCCATGGCCGACCACCTGGGCCGGCTTGCCGGCATTGATGTAGTAGCTGTGCACGAAGTAGAACCGTGCTCGGTCGGGGATGTCGTGCCACAGCGGGTGATCGTTGGTCTGGCCAACTTCGTTCCAGCCCATGTGCGGCACCTTCAGGTGCTCGCCGTCTTCCTGCAGGTCTTTGCCGAAGAAGCGCACCTGGCCGGGGAACAGGCCGATGCAGTCGACCCCGTCGTTTTCTTCGCTGTGTTCGAGCAGTGCCTGCATGCCCACGCAGATACCGAGGAACGGCCGGTCCTGGCTGACCTCACGTACCAGGCTGTCGAAGCCCAGGCGGCGGATTTCGGCCATGCAGTCGCGAATCGCGCCCACGCCCGGGAACACCACCCGGTCGGCCTCGCGGATGACTGCGGCATCGCTGGTGACCAGCACCTTACCGGCACCTACGTGCTCGAGCGCCTTGGCCACCGAGTGCAGGTTGCCCATGCCATAGTCGATTACGGCTACCGTCTGCATTTACAGGCACCCTTTGGTGGAAGGCATCTGCCCGGCCATGCGCTCGTCGAGGGTGATGGCCATGCGCAGGGCGCGGCCGAACGCCTTGAACACGGTTTCGATCTGGTGGTGGGTGTTGTGGCCACGCAGGTTGTCGATGTGCAGGGTGACCAGGGCGTGGTTGACGAAGCCCTGGAAGAACTCCTGGAACAGGTCGACATCGAAGCCGCCGACACTGGCGCGGGTGTATGGCACGTGCATCTGCAGGCCCGGGCGGCCAGAGAAGTCGATGACCACGCGCGACAGCGCCTCGTCCAGCGGCACGTAGGCGTGGCCGTAGCGGAAGATGCCCTTCTTGTCACCGATGGCCTGGGCGAACGCCATGCCCAAAGTGATACCGACGTCTTCGACGGTATGGTGATCGTCGATATGCAGGTCACCCTTGCACTCGATATCCAGATCGATCAGCCCATGGCGGGCGATCTGGTCCAGCATGTGTTCAAGGAAAGGCACACCGATATCGAATCGGGCCTTGCCACTGCCATCGAGGTTGATCGAGCACTTGACCTGGGTTTCCAGGGTATTGCGCTCGACGGAAGCCTTACGTTCGACCATCACCAGCTCCGCAAAATCATTAGGCGAAAAGGGCATCATTATAGGCCTAGAACGCGCCGGCTTGAAACGCGGATGACATATGGCAAAGCGAGGAATTACGCAGGCCGGATACCGTTACAAGTCTATACAACCGGGTGGCCTGGGGCTGCTTTGCAGCCCATCGCGACACAAGGCCGCTCCCACAGAGGCATGCGGTCACCTGTGGGAGCGGCCTTGTGTCGCGAAAGGGGCACAAAGCGCCCCCCCAATCAATGGAACAGCACGGCCGTCTTCTGCAGGGTAATCCACACGCCCCAGGCCAGCGGCACGACCACCACAGCCCAGGCCAGCAGCACCAGTGGCAGGCTGGCCGGCGTCGCCTTCCATTCCAGCGACCGCGCGCCGTCGGCGCCTTTGTCGTGGCTCAAGGCCCGCTCGGCCGCCAGTTCGGCTTCGCTCATGAAGTGCTTGTCGGCCACCGGGCGTACCAGCATGTTGCAGACAAAGCCCAGCACCAGCAGGCCAGCCAGGATGTACAGGGTCATGTCATAAGCCGCTGCACGCTCCACCCCTGCCGCCAGCTGGTATTCGCGCAGGTAGGTGATCAGCACCGGCCCGAGCACCCCGGCCGCTGCCCAGGCAGTCAGCAGGCGGCCATGGATGGCGCCAACCATCTGCGTGCCGAACAGGTCGGCCAGGTAGGCCGGCACGGTAGAGAAGCCACCGCCGTACATCGACAGGATGATGCAGAACGCTGCCACGAACAGCGCCACGTTGCCCAGGTGCCCCATGTTCGGCACCAGGCTGTACAAGCCCACGCCCAGGGCGAAGAAGGCGAAGTAGGTGTTCTTGCGGCCGATGTAGTCAGAGAACGACGCCCAGAAGAACCGCCCGCCGATGTTGAACAGGCTCAGCAGGCCGGTGAAGCCGGCGGCGATCGCGGCAATTTGCGCCAGTTGGGTGCTGTTCAGCTCGCTGAAGCTCAGGTCGTTGCCCAGCAGCTTGCCGGCGAACACTTCCTGCAACAGCGGCGAAGCCATGCCGAGGATGCCGATACCGGCCGACACGTTCAGGCACAGCACCAGCCAGATCAAGGCGAACTGCGGGGTTTTCCAGGCCACGCTGACATGCACATGGCGGTCGGTGACCATGCCGTTGCCGGCCTTCTTCGCCGGGGCGCTCCAGCCTTCGGGTTTCCAGCCGGTCGGCGGCACGCGATACGCCAGCGCGCCAGCGGTCATGAACACGAAGTAGATCGCCGCCATGGCCACGAAGCTCTGCCACACACCCACTTCCTGCGCATTGCCGAAGTGGCCCATCAGCGCCGTGGCCAGCGGTGCGCCGACCATGGCCCCGCCGCCGAAGCCCATGATCGCCATGCCGGTGGCCATGCCGCGCTTGTCCGGGAACCACTTGATCAGGGTCGATACCGGCGAGATGTAGCCCAGGCCCAGGCCGATACCGCCGATGACCCCGGAACCCAGCCACATCAGCCACAGCTGGTGGGTTTTGACCCCGACGGCCGAGATCAGCATGCCGCCACACCAGCACACTGCTGACACCAGGCCGGCCTTGCGCGGGCCGGCGTGTTCCAGCCAGCCGCCCAGCACGGCCGCCGAGCAACCGAGGAAGACGAAGAACAGGGTGTAGATCCAGCTCAGCATGGAGATCGGCCAGTCGCATTCGGCGCTGAACAGACGGGCCATGAAGCCCATGTCTGCCGCACAGGCGACCGGGGCGGTGATGCCCAGGGCTTGCGACAACGGCAGCCAGAACACCGAGAAGCCATAGGCCATGCCGATGCACAGGTGAATGGCCAAAGCGGCTGGCGGGACCAGCCAGCGGTTGAAGCCCGGGCGGGCGATGATGCGCTCCTTGGACAGGAAGCCTGGCGCACTGGCCAGGCTACCCGCCGCGACGGTACTGCTCATGAATCTGATCCTTCTTATAGGTTGGGTGCAGGCAAAGCGGCGCAAGGTTAGCAGCAACAAGTGGCGTGAAGGCAATCTGATATTGCTTATTTCTGCTCGGCTGAAACGGTCATGTTGTCGGCACAGACCCGACATCTTTCTGTCGAAAGCCGTACCATCTGCATCAAGCGTAGGAAATACCCTGTATCGCCAGCCGAATAAGCAGGGACATCCACTGCGGCGCTATACTCTGCCGCTCGAATTTCAAATCGGACTACAAGGACTCGCCCATGAAAGCGTTCGGCAAAATCCTGGGACTTGGGCTTCTCGGGTTGCTGCTGATCATCGTGGCGCTGGGCTTCGCCCTGACCCACCTCTTCGATCCCAACGACTACAAAGACGAGATTCGCCAGCTGGCACGCGACAAGGCGCACGTCGAGCTGACGCTCAACGGCGACATCGGCTGGAGCCTGTTCCCGTGGCTGGGCCTGGAGCTGCACGAAGCGAGCATCGCCACCTTGAACAAACCCAAGGAACCGTTCGCCGACCTGCAAATGCTCGGCCTGTCGGTGCGCGTACTGCCGCTGCTGCGCCGCGAAGTGCAAATGAGCGATGTGCGCGTCGAGGGCCTGAACCTGGCCCTTGCCCGTGACGAGCAAGGCCACGGCAACTGGGAAGACATCGGCAAGCCACTGCCTGCGCAGAACGCCGCCGGCACCGATACCCAGGCCGGTAATGCGGCCCCGGCCTCTGCCGAACCGCCACCGGCGGCCAACGCCAGCAAGGACCGCGCGGTCAAGCTGGACATCGACAGCCTGACCGTGAACAACGCCCGCGTGCAGTACACCGACGCCAAGAGCGGCCAGAGCTACAGCGCCGAAAGCATCCAGCTGAGTACCGGCCCGGTCCACGAAGGGGCGAACATCCCGCTCAAAGCCAGCGCCTTCCTCAGCGCCAGCCAGCCGAACATCAAGGCCCGCACCGAGCTGGCCGGCGAGCTGCGCTTCGACCGCAAGCTGCAGCGCTACAACTTCGAAGACATGCGCCTGTCGGGCGAGACGTCCGGCGAGCCCACCGCCGGCAAGACCGTGACCTTCGCCGCGCAAGGCCAGCTGCTGGTCGACCTGGGCGCCAATGTCGCTTCGTGGAACGGCCTGAAAGTCTCGGCCAACCAGCTGCGCGCCCTGGGCGAGCTGAACCTGCGTGACCTGGACAAGGCGCCACAACTGAGCGGCGGCCTGTCCATCGCCCAGTTCGACCTGCGCACCTTCCTCGACAGCATCGGCCGCCCGCTGCCAGCTACCAATGACCCGGCGGCCTTCGCCAAGCTGGAGCTGGTCACCCGCCTGCAGGGCACGCCGAACAGCCTGGCCCTGGAAGACCTGGCCGTGAAGCTGGACGACAGCACCTTCACCGGCCGCATTGCCGTCGAAGACTTCGCCAGGCAGGCCCTGCGCCTGCAGCTCAAAGGCGATGCCTTCAATGCCGACCGCTACCTGCCGGCCAAGAGCGAAGAAGCCAAGGGCGCCACCGCCGCGCGCCAGGCCGAGGTCAAGCAGCAAGAGGCCAGCGCCGTGGCCGGGGCCGGCACCACGCCGCTGCCCAACGCCCCGACCCAGGTGGCCTGGAGCGACGACAAGCTGCTGCCGGTCGACCGCCTGCGCGCCCTCGACCTGCAGGCCGACCTGGCCTTCGGCTCGCTGACCCTGGACAAACTGCCGATCGAAGACGCCCAGCTCAAGGCCATCGGCCAGGGCGGCCTGCTGACCCTGCAAACCCTGCGCGGCGCGCTGTACGACGGCACCTTCGAGGCCAAAGGCACCGTCGATGTACGCCCTGCCGTGCCGCAACTGGGGGTCAACACGCGCATCCAGCGGGTGCCGGTAGAACACTTCATCAAGGCCGAAGGCAAGGAACAGACGCCACCGGTAAAAGGCCTGCTGACCCTGAGCAGCGACCTGACCGCCACCGGCAACAGCCAGAAGGCCCTGGTCGATACCCTCAACGGCAACGCCAGTTTCGTCATCAACGACGGCGTGCTGGTCGATGCCAACCTGGAACAGCAGCTGTGCCAGGCCATCGCCACGCTGAACCGCAAATCGCTCAACGGCGAGCCGCGCGGCAAGGACACCCCGTTCCAGGAACTGCGCGGCAGCCTGGTGCTGCGCAATGGCGTCGCCAGCAACCCGGACCTCAAGGCGCGCATCCCTGGCCTGACCGTCAACGGCCATGGCGATATCGACCTGCGTGTGCTGGGCATGGACTACAACGTCGGCGTGATCGTCGAAGGCGACCAGCGCGCCATGCCGGACCCGGCCTGCCAGGTCAACGAACGCTATACCGGGGTTGAAATCCCGCTGCGCTGCCGCGGCCCGCTGGAACTCGGCGCCAAGGCCTGCCGCCTGGACCAGGACGGCATGGGCAAAGTCGCCGCCAAGCTGGCCGGCAACCGCCTGCAAGACAAGATCGATGAAAAACTTGGAGACAAAGTGAGCCCGGAACTGAAAGACGCGCTCAAGGGGCTGTTCAAGCGATGAGCCCCGAGCAGTTCGCCAGCGCCGTGCTGGCCTGGTATGACCAACACGGTCGGCACGACCTGCCCTGGCAACAGGGCATCACCCCGTACCGGGTGTGGGTATCGGAAATCATGTTGCAGCAGACCCAGGTCAGCACCGTGCTCAACTACTTCGACCGCTTCATGCAGGCCCTGCCGACCGTGCAGGCCCTGGCCGAAGCGCCGGAGGACGAAGTGCTGCATCTATGGACTGGCCTGGGCTACTACACCCGGGCGCGCAACCTGCAAAAGGCCGCGAAGATCGTGGTCGAGCAGCATGGCGGCGAATTCCCGCGCAGTGTCGAGCAGCTCACCGAGCTGCCCGGCATCGGCCGCTCCACCGCCGGCGCCATCGCCAGTATCAGCATGGGCATCCGCGCGCCGATCCTCGACGGCAACGTCAAGCGCGTGCTGGCCCGCTACACCGCCCAGGCCGGCTACCCTGGCGAGCCGCGGGTGGCCAACCAGCTGTGGGCCACCGCCGAGCGCTTCACCCCGCAGCAACGCGCCAACCACTACACCCAGGCGATGATGGACATGGGCGCCACGCTGTGCACCCGCAGCAAGCCCAGCTGCCTGATCTGCCCGCTGCAGCGTGGCTGCGAAGCGCACCTGCACGGCGAAGAAACCCGCTACCCCGAGCCCAAACCGCGCAAGGCACTGCCGCAACGGCGCACGCTGATGCCGCTGCTGGCCAGCCAGGAAGGCGCCATTCTGCTTTACCGTCGCCCGTCCAGCGGCCTGTGGGGTGGCTTGTGGAGCCTGCCGGAGCTGGACGACATCGCCCAGCTCGATGACCTGGCCTATCAGCACGGCCTACGCCTGGCCGACAGCCGCGCCATGGATGGCCTGACCCACACCTTCAGCCACTTCCAGCTGGCGATCGAGCCCTGGCTGGTGCGCGTCGACCCGGTCGGCGAGCACGTGGCCGAGGCCGACTGGCTCTGGTATAACCTCGCCACCCCGCCGCGCCTGGGCCTTGCCGCCCCGGTAAAAAAACTGCTCAAACGCGCGGCCGACGAACTGAATGCAGGAGACGCCCGATGACCCGCACCGTGATGTGCCGCAAGTACAAAGAAGCATTGCCAGGCCTGGAGCGCCCGCCCTACCCCGGCGCCAAAGGCCAGGACATCTTCGAACACATCTCGCAGAAAGCCTGGGCCGACTGGCAGAAGCACCAGACCATGCTGATCAACGAAAAGCGCCTGAACATGATGAACGCCGAGGATCGCAAATTCCTCCAGGGCGAGATGGACAAGTTTTTCGCCGGCGAAGAGTACGCCCAGGCGGAAGGCTACGTTCCGCCCTCGGAATGACCCCATGGAACGTAAGCGACGGAATTAATTTAAAATTTTTTCAAAAAGTCGTTGACGAGCGGTCTGAAAGTCTATTTAATTCACCTCGTCGCCCAGATAGCTCAGTCGGTAGAGCAGAGGATTGAAAATCCTCGTGTCGGCGGTTCGACTCCGTCTCTGGGCACCACCTTCAAGCTTCTGGTGGTTGCAAAGTTACCCGAAGCGACAACAAGAAACCCGCCTAGTGCGGGTTTTTTGTTGTCTACGGTTTTTGCTGAAGGATTGGCAGCCTACCGGCCTTGCTACCCATCCCAAGCACGAACCTCATCCCGCTGCGCGCGGCAGCACCTCGGCATGAAGCCGTACCCCCAGCGCCGCCATCACTTTCATGATGGTCGCCAGACTCGGGTTACCTTCCGCAGACAACGCCTTGTACAGCCCTTCCCGTGTCAGGCCGGTGTCACGTGCCAACTGAGCCATACCTCGGGCACGGGCAATATCGCCCAAGGCAGCAGCAAGCAGTGCCGGGTCGTTGTCCTCCAAACACGCCTCAAGGTACAAGGCCATGTCTTCCTCTGTTTTCAAATGGTCCACAGCGTCCCATTTGCTCAGCTTGATATTTGTCATGGCGGCCTCCTAAAGGTCGCGTAGCAGCCATAGTGTGAACCGCAGTTAACACTACATCCAATTGCAGCTGTTTCAAACTGTTTATCGGCCCACTGTTGATCAGCATCAAAAGGCCATTAATCGCTGGGCCTAAAATGCCGGAGGCTACCCGACTCGACCCGCAAGGACCTCCATGAGCGAAGAATCCCCCCTGCTGCTCCCCGCCCCCAGCGAACCCACTGCCGCCCCAGTCCGCACCCGCCGGCCACGCCAGCGCAAGCCAGAGCCGACCATCACCCGCGTCAGCCAGCAACCCGCAGCGCTGGAAGTTGCCACCGCCCCCAAGGGCAGCAACGAAGACAGCACCTCGGCGCGCCTGCCAGCCAGCTACCCCTACCGCACCCGCCTGCGCCGCCAGGATTACGAGAAGGCCAAGCATGCGCTGCAGATCGAGCTGCTGAAGGTGCAGAGCTGGGTGAAGGAAACCGGCCAGCGCGTGGTGATCCTGTTCGAAGGGCGCGATGCTGCGGGCAAGGGCGGTACGATCAAGCGTTTCATGGAACACCTCAACCCGCGTGGCGCGCGCATCGTCGCCCTGGAGAAGCCTTCCGAGCAGGAAAAAGGCCAGTGGTACTTCCAGCGCTACATCCAGCACCTGCCCACGGCAGGCGAAATGGTGTTCTTCGACCGCTCCTGGTACAACCGCGCCGGGGTCGAAAAGGTGATGGATTTCTGCACGCCGCTGCAGTACCTGGAATTCATGCGCCAGGCGCCGGACCTTGAGCGCATGCTGTGCAACAGCGGCATCCTGCTGTTCAAGTACTGGTTCTCGGTGAACCGCGAAGAGCAGCTGCGCCGCTTCATCTCGCGCCGCGACGACCCACTCAAGCACTGGAAGCTGTCGCCCATCGACATCAAGTCGCTGGACAAATGGGAGGACTACACCGCGGCCAAGGAAGCGATGTTCTTCCATACCGACACGGCCGACGCACCATGGACGGTGATCAAGTCCGACGACAAGAAGCGCGCGCGGATCAACTGCATCCGGCATTTTCTGCATGCGCTGGACTACCCGGGCAAGGACCACAGCGTGGCCCATGCGCCGGACTTACAGCTGGTGGGGCGGGCATCGCGAGGGTTTGAGGAGGATGAGCCTACTCCGCTCGCCAGCTGAATCGCCGGGGCTGCTTTGCAGCCCATCGCCGGCAAGCCAGCTCCCACAGGGATCGCGCCAGCTTCAGAAATTGAGTAAGACAGTTGCTCCCACAGGATTTGCACCGACCTTGAGCTTGGCGCAGTAACTGTGGAAGCTGGCTTGCCGGCGATTGGGGCGCGCAGCGGCCCGCTTTGCGCAACACTTGGGTTTCCCGGGCAACTGCGCTTCAATACGCGCACTTTTCCGACACACCCCAAGGATTCCCATGGCCACCCCTACCAAACAACAGAAACGCGCCAAACGCGCCGCCAGCAAGGCCAAGCAGAACCGCATGGTGCGCAGTGGCCAGGCGGTCAAGGCCAGTGCCGGTGACAGCGCCAGCGTCGAGCAGGTGTACAACAAGGCCATGGAATCGGGCAGCTACGACGCCATGTTCAAGAAAATGAAGGAAGCCCAGGAAGGCGGCGGCCTGGTGCCGATGATTTCGGTGTTCCTGGTCGACCCGCTGCTGGCCTTGGTGCTCAAGGGGCACAAGGAAGAACACGCCACCGATTACATCGTGCTGGTGTTCAATGCCTACCGCAAATGGCTGGACGGGGCTGATGAAGAAGCCACCATGGCCTGGCTGGAGAGCGATGAGTTCCAGGCCGCCTATGTGGCGGCTTCGGAAGCGGTGGCCAAGCAGCAGCAACAGCAGAAGCAGTTTGGCTGATATGGCTGGGTAACCTGCACCGGCCTCTTCGCGGGCGCGCCCGCTCCCACAAGGGGCTCCACTGGTCTTGAGGCCTGTGGCGAACCTGTGGGAGCGGGTTTACCCGCGAAGAGGCAAGCATAGGCAACAAAAAAGGCCGCGCCCTACCCAGGACGCGGCCTTTTCATTACCGCCAGCGCAGATCAGTTATCCAGCGCGACCCGCCCGGCAGCTTCGCGCTTGCGGTGCACCAGCAAGCCAGCCGCCACCACACCAATGCTCAGCAGTGCGGTCGCGATGATCTCGGCGCGGTGGTCCTCCCGCAGCGCCATCACCACCAGAATCGCCACGATGAAGGCAATGGTCGCCCAGGTCAGGCCTGGGAACAGCCACATCTTGAAGGTGATCTTCTCGCCACGGGCCTCACGCTGGGCACGCATGCGCAGCTGCGACACGGCAATCACCAGGTACACCAGCAGGGCAATGGCACCGGAGCTTGCCAGCAGGAACTCGAACACCTGGGCCGGGGCCACGAAGTTGGCGAACACACAGAGGAACGCCGCCGCGGTGGACAGCAGAACCGCCACATGCGGGGTCGCCGCCTTGGTGGTGCGCTGGGCGATGGCCGGCGCGTCACCACGCTTGCTCAGCGAGAACAGCATGCGCGACGAGGTGTACAGCGCCGAGTTCAGGCAGCTGGTCACGGCGATCAGCACGACGATGTCGACGATCAGCTTGGCGTTCGGCACGCCGATACGGCTCAGCACGGTCTGGTAGGAACCGGTCTCGGCCAGGGCCGGGTCGTTCCAAGGTACCAGGGCCACGACCAGGAAGATCGACACCAGGTAGAACAGGCAGATACGCCAGATCACCGAGTTGGTCGCGCGGCTGATCTGCTTGCCCGGGTCCTTCGACTCGGCAGCGGCGATGGTGACGATTTCGGTACCCATGAACGAGAACATGGTGGTCAGCATGGCTGCCAGCACTGCGCCCAGGCCGTTAGGCATGAAGCCCTGGGTGTCGAACAGGTGGCTGGCACCGCTCACCTGGCTGCTCGGCACGAAACCGAACAAGGCCGCACAACCCACGGCGATGAAGCCGATGATCGCCAACACCTTGAGCAGGGCGAACCAGAACTCGAACTCGCCGTAGTTCTTCACGCTGCACAGGTTGGTCAGGGTCAGCGCCAGGGTGATGACCAGGGAGAACGCCCACAGGTCAACCGCAGGGAACCAGGCATGCAGAATGGCCGCGGCGGCGTTGGCTTCCAGCGGAATTACCAGCACCCAGAACCACCAGTACAGCCAGCCGATGGTGAAACCGGCCCAGCGCCCGATGGCGCGGTCGGCATAAGTAGAGAAAGAACCGGTGTCCGGCGAAGCGACGGCCATTTCACCCAGCATGCGCATCACCAGCACCACCAGCGTACCGGCGGCAGCGTAGGCCAGCAGCACGGCCGGGCCGGCAGCAGCGATGGCGTGGCCGGAGCCGACGAACAGGCCGGCACCGATGACGCCAGCGATGGACAGCATGGTCACATGCCGTTGTTTGAGCCCCTGAGCGAGGTCATTGGAATTGTTACCGCTCATTGAAACTACCTTTGTAAGGAGTGGACCACGCCGACTGCGGTTACGGAGCGCGCCTGGGGTTGACCTGGGCGTCGCTGCAATCGGCGGTTTCCTACTAGCAATAAGCGCGCCAGGTGCTGAATGCATTCGTCAGAAAAGCCGGCAGGCCTTTTGTCATGGGGTTTGGCGGGCTTTCAGCCAAGGCCTGACCGAAAGGCCGCCAAATCAGCAGATTACTGAAATACCCACTTACAAACGCACCAAAGGTGCTCCTCGGTAACACCTGTGCACCCGTGCAATGCGCAAAAGTGCAACCTGAAGGTACAACCCATAGGCCTGACCGCAGCCGTTCGCGGGCTTGCCCGCTCCCACAGGTGAGGTGCAACCATTGGGGCCTTTTATATAGGCTGTAACAGCCGGCGTGGCCGCGAATGGTCTAAAACCGCTTCCATGAGCCGGCCAAAGCTGGCACCATCGCGCCTTTTTTCATCAAGGCTCTGGTGCTGGGCGACACCTTCGCGGACATCCGCGCGACGTTGCGCTGCGACGATGCGACAAACTGCCCCACCAGCGCCCCGAGTTCCCTGCGACCCTGTTGGCCGTGCCAATGCCGCTATGCTAGCTTGGCGCACGCCAGGAAGGCCGCCAACAGCTGGGAACGCACCCGTACACATGAGGACCGCACATGGCTCAGGCCACGCCCGCGCTGGAAATCCGCAATCTGCACAAACGCTACGGCGAGCAGGAAATTCTCAAGGGCATTTCGCTGACCGCACGCGACGGTGACGTGATCTCCATCCTGGGGTCGTCCGGCTCCGGCAAGTCCACCCTGCTGCGCTGCATCAACCTGCTCGAAAACCCGCACCAGGGCGAAATCCTGGTCGCTGGTGAATCGCTCAAGCTCAAGGCCGCCAAGAACGGCGACCTGATCGCTGCCGACAACCGCCAGATCAACCGCCTGCGCAGCGAGATCGGCTTCGTCTTCCAGAACTTCAACCTGTGGCCGCACATGTCGATCCTCGACAACATCATCGAGGCGCCACGCCGGGTGCTCGGCCAGAGCAAGGCCGAGGCCATCGAAGCCGCCGAAGCGCTGCTGAACAAGGTTGGCATCTACGACAAGCGCCACAGTTACCCCGCCCAGCTTTCCGGTGGCCAGCAACAGCGCGCCGCCATTGCCCGTACCCTGGCCATGAAACCCAAGGTCATCCTGTTCGACGAGCCAACTTCGGCGCTCGACCCGGAAATGGTCCAGGAAGTGCTAAACGTTATCCGCGCATTGGCCGAAGAAGGCCGTACCATGCTGCTGGTGACGCACGAGATGAACTTTGCCCGCCATGTGTCCAGTGAAGTCGTCTTCCTGCACCAGGGCCTGGTAGAAGAGCAGGGATCGCCGCAGCAGGTCTTCGAGAACCCGACCTCGGCGCGTTGCAAGCAATTCATGTCCAGCCACCGCTAACGGAGCAATACATGCACACTTACAAGAAGTTCCTCCTGGCAGCTGCTGCCACGCTGGTGATGTCGGCCAACGCCCTGGCCGCAGAAAAACTGCGCATGGGTATCGAAGCTGCCTACCCACCGTTCAACAACAAGGATGCCAGCGGTAACGTGGTCGGCTTCGACAAGGACATCGGCGACGCCCTGTGCGCCAAGATGAAAGTCGAGTGCTCGGTGGTCACCTCCGACTGGGACGGCATCATCCCTGCGCTGAACGCCAAGAAGTTCGACTTCCTGGTGTCGTCGCTGTCGATCACCGACGAGCGCAAGCAGGCGGTGGACTTCACCGAGCCGTACTACTCCAACAAGCTGCAGTTCATCGCACCGAAGAACGTCGACTTCAAGACCGACAAGGCCTCGCTCAAAGGCAAGGTGATCGGCACCCAGCGCGCCACCCTGGCCGGCACCTGGCTGGAAGACAACTACGGTGACGACGTAGAGATCAAACTGTACGACACCCAGGAAAACGCCTACCTCGACCTGGTTTCCGGGCGCATCGACGGCATCCTGGCCGACAAGTACGTGCAGTACGAGTGGCTGAAGAGCAAAGACGGCTCGAGCTTCGAGTTCAAGGGCGAGCCGGTGATGGACAGCGACAAGATCGGCATTGCCGTGCGCAAGGGTGACACCAAGCTGCGCGACGACCTGAACAAGGCCCTGGCCGAAATCAAGGCCGACGGCACGTACAAGAAGATCAACGACAAGTACTTCCCGTTCAGCATCGAATGATCCGCCCCGACCGGCGCGCCCTTGCGGCGCGCCAGTCCCTAGAATGACCTGCCCATGAATATCGACCTGCACGGATTCGGTCCGGCCATGATGGCTGGCACCCTGATGACCGTAAAACTGGCGCTTTGCGCCTTGCTGCTGGGCCTGGTGCTGGGCCTGCTCGGCGCCCTGGCCAAGACTTCCACCATCAAGCCGCTGCAATGGCTGGGTGGCTTCTATTCCACCCTGGTTCGTGGCGTGCCCGAACTGCTCTGGGTGCTGCTTATCTATTTCGGCACCGTGGGCTTGATGAACGCCCTGGGTGAAGTCCTGAACCTGCCTGGCCTGGAACTCAGCGCCTTCGCTGCCGGTGTGATTGCCCTGGGCCTGTGCTTCGGCGCCTATGCCACCGAAGTGTTCCGTGGCGCCATCCTGGCGATCCCCAAGGGCCACCGTGAGGCCGGCCTGGCGCTGGGCCTGTCCAAGGGCCGCATCCTATCGCGGATCATCCTGCCGCAGATGTGGCGCATTGCCCTGCCCGGCCTTGGCAACCTGTTCATGATCCTCATGAAGGACACCGCGCTGGTGTCGGTGATCGGCCTGGAAGAAATCATGCGCCACGCACAAATCGGCGTGACCGTGACCAAGGAGCCGTTCACCTTCTATATGGTCGCGGCCTGCATCTACCTGAGCCTGACCATCATCGCCATGACCGGCATGTACTTCATGGAAAAACGCGCCGCTCGCGGCTTTGCGAGGGCCGAGCAATGAATTGGGAAGTCATCATCAAATGGCTGCCACGCCTGGCCCAGGGTGCGACCCTGACCCTGGAGCTGGTGGCCTTGGCGGTGGTTGCCGGGTTGATCCTGGCCATCCCGTTGGGCATCGCCCGCTCCTCGCGCCACTGGTACGTGCGCGCGGTGCCGTTCAGCTACATCTTCTTCTTCCGTGGCACGCCGCTGCTGGTGCAGCTGTTTCTGGTCTACTACGGCCTGGCGCAGTTCGATGCGGTGCGTTCGAGTTCGTTGTGGCCGTACCTGCGCGACCCGTTCTGGTGCACCGTACTGACCATGACCCTGCACACGGCCGCCTACATCGCCGAAATCCTGCGCGGCGCGCTGCAGTCGATCCCCAAGGGTGAGATCGAGGCGGCACGGGCGCTGGGCATGTCGCGGGGCAAGACGCTGTTCTACATCATGCTGCCACGCGCCGCGCGCATCGGCCTGCCGGCGTACAGCAACGAAGTGATCCTGATGCTCAAGGCCAGCGCCCTGGCCAGTACCGTGACCCTGCTGGAACTGACCGGCATGGCCCGTACCATCATTGCCCGCACCTACCTGCCAGTGGAAATCTTCTTCGCCGCCGGTATTTTCTACCTGGTGATCTCCTTCGTGCTGGTACAAGGCTTCAAGCTGCTGGAGCGCTGGCTGCGCGTAGACGCCTGCCAGGGCCGCTGAACCAACCGCCCCCACAGGTAAATCACCGCACTCGAGTGCTGTGATATACCCTGTGGGAGCGGGTTCACCCGCGAAGAGGCCCTAAAACCCACCACAAATCCCATGCCCAACCACCTCCACAGCCATCACCTGACCACCCGCTTCCAGGCCCTCGACCAGTTCCTGCTCGAGCACCAGCAGCTGTGGAAACCCCGCCCCTTCACCACCCTGCAATTGCCTTGGGAAACCACCCACCCCGAGCTGGCCGCGCACCTGCGCCAATGCCCGCTGGCAGACGCCGAAGCCGAAATCGCTACCGAGACCTTGCCCGCCCCGTTCCCACAACTGGCCCGGCAAGCCCAACAGCTAGCCACCGTCGGCAACCTCCCGGCAACCGACCTGCCCCCCGCCGCCCACCGCCTCGACGTCGCCGTCCCCGGTCGCAAGTGGCAGCAGATCGAAGCCTTCGCCAGCCACCTGGCCTTCCGCGAGCAGCCCCACCACTGGCTGGACTGGTGTTCCGGCAAAGGCCACCTCGGCCGCCGCCTGCTGCAACCCGGCCAGCAACTGACCTGCCTGGAATACGACGCCGAACTGGTCGCCGCCGGCCAGGCCCTGAGCGCCCACCACCACCTGCCGGTGCACCACGTGCATCAGGATGTGCTGGCCAACGACAGCGCCCGCCACCTGGCTGACTACAAAAGCGTGGTCGCCCTGCACGCCTGCGGCGACCTGCATGTACGCCTGCTGCAACTGGCCAGCCAGCAGGGTTGCCGGCAACTGGCCGTGGCGCCCTGCTGCTACAACCGCATCGCCGCGCCGCAGTACCAGGCGTTATCCACAGCCGCAAAAGCTTCCGGCCTGCAATTGTCATTGGACGACCTTGGCCTGCCCCTGAGCGAAACCGTCACCGCCGGCGCCCGCGTACGGCGCCAGCGCGACAGCTCGATGGCCCGCCGCCTGGGCTTCGACCTGCTGCAACGCCAGCAGCGCCAGACCGACGAGTACCTGCCGACGCCATCACTGCCCGTGGCCTGGCTGGAAAAGCCCTTTGAGGCCTACTGCCGCGACCTGGCCGAACTCAAGCAGTTGCAACTGACCGGGCACCCGGACTGGGCTGCGCTGGAAGCCGCCGGTTGGCAGCGCCTGGCCGAAGTACGCAACCTGGAGCGCGTGCGCAACCTGTTCCGCCGGCCGCTGGAGCTGTGGCTGGTACTCGATCGCGCATTGTTCCTCGAAGAACACGGCTACGAGGTGCGCCTGGGCCTGTTCTGCGATTACCCGCTCACCCCGCGCAACTTGCTGATCCTGGCTGAACGCGACCGTTAGCCGCAGCACAACCTGTGGATAACTCTGTGAACAAGCGTGTGATTACCTGTTGGATCCAAGCGCTATTTCAAGCGCCGGGCTTATTCCCGAGTACAGGGCAAGGCCAGTAAAAACAGGCGTTTGCGCAAAGACAGGCGGTGTAGCTGTGCGGCATGCCTTTCGCGCAAGGCGTTAATGCCACTTGTGCATAAACATTTCTTGTGGTTGCACAAGGGGCATCTGCGCGGTGTGCGCCGGAACTCAATGCGCCTTGTTCTTGGCGATCTCGATATCGTTCATCAGCGCCTTGGCCATGTCGCACAGGTAATCCGCGGCACCGAGGAATTTATGGTCGTCTTCCATATCCCCCTCGCGCAGCAGGTGCTTGATGTAACCCATCAGAATCGAGACATGTTCATAGGCAGCATCGACCGGGACGCCGGGCTCGACACGCAGGAGGTTGAGGGATGGGTTACCGGCTGCGAGGAAGGTTTCCACGCCGGCGGTGGTGATGGGCTTTGGGCTGTTGGGATCAGATTCGATCTTTTTCATGTTCAACTCCTAGTTCAAAAGGAGTCGCCGTGTTCATTCTTTCTCACGGAACGAAGGCGGCAACCGTACACGAGGTGAGAAACCGAGTGAACATAGGAAGCTCGGCCAGACCGAAGTCTGCCCGTGCACGGTCGCCATTAAGCAGCCGATACGTTCAAAATCGGGTTCTCACACCCGGTCGCCAGAGCGACCCGAAAACGGTATCCGTGAGCGATTTCCCCGACAACAGCGATACTTCGGCGGCGTGCGTAGGATAGTTCCGAAGCATCCAAACCCTGAAGCCATTAGCCCCCTAGTTCAGAATTTTCGTACGGCTGATGGCCCTTTCGCGGGTAAACCCGCTCCCACAGGTACTCACCAGGACGTAAGAACAGTGATATTCCCTGTGGGAGCGGGTTTACCCGCGAAGAGGCCAGAACAGGCAACAAAAAAGCTAAAGCCTCACCGCTGATCCCGCCCAGCGGTGTATTATCCGCCCCCCAAAACATTAAAAAGTGACGTCGCGCGCTGCCCGCCAGCCCCGCGACCTTCTGGCGTTGCGCCAGAACCGACATGGACCAACGGACCCGACCATCGTGACCCAAGCCAAGCCCCTCGCCCTGCTGACCCTCACTCTGGCCCTGACCGGCTGCGCCAGCGGCACCGCGCCCCATTCCCCCAGCAGCCTGGGCTGGAACCACCCCGCCATGCGCCTGGGCGGCGACAACGGCCTGCCCCTGCGCACCGAAAGCCCCTGCCGCAAGCGCGGTTGCGACAACGACAAGCTGTTCTTCAACCCGGGCAAAACCGAACCAAGCGTCACCACCATTCACCGCGGCTGGTAAGAAAATTCTTCTTTCAGGCCGGTGACTTAGCTCATTTG
Organism: Pseudomonas sp. AFG_SD02_1510_Pfu_092; assembly: GCF_003331055.1. Classification (GTDB taxonomy): domain Bacteria; phylum Pseudomonadota; class Gammaproteobacteria; order Pseudomonadales; family Pseudomonadaceae; genus Aquipseudomonas. The sequence goes on from NZ_PUQD01000015.1 coordinate 19,352, forward strand.
CGAACAATCGCAAGGAAGTGGTTTACAGGCGCCAACCGATCGTTATAATGACGCCCCATTGCCGGTATAGCTCAGATGGTAGAGCAACTGACTTGTAATCAGTAGGTCCCGGGTTCGATTCCTGGTGCCGGCACCATTCAAGGTTCCATAGAAAGCTTTCAAAATCTCTGGAACCCCCGAAAAACCCGCCTTCTGGCGGGTTTTTTCGTTTTGGCGTTCCGTCGGGTTCCGAGGGTAGCCAGCGCTAATAAGGGTACTTTTAAGGATACCTACCAATTCGACATTGGAAAGTACCCTTATGGCTCGCACAACGGCTCCCCTTACCGACAACGCCTGCCGCACTGCAAAGGCTCGCGAACGTGAGTACAAGCTTTTTGACGGCGATGGCCTTTACCTGCTCGTGAAGCCCAACGGTCGCAAAGGCTGGCGGCTCAGGTACGTGAAGCCCGATGGTCGCGAGGGCCTGACCTCACTCGGCAATTACCCGGTGGTCGGGCTGGCTGACGCTCGCCACAAGCGCTTCGAGCTCAAACAGCAGCTCGCCAACGGCATTGACCCCATCCAATCCAAGCAGCAGGCCAAGGTGCAAGCCGTAATCAATGGCCGTACCTTCGAAAGCGTCGCGCTCGATTGGTATGCCGGGATGGTGCCCAAGTGGGCGCCGGGCCACGCCAAGACTGTGCTCAGCCGGTTGAAGACTCACGTATTCCCTTTGCTCGGTGCCAGGGCAATCGTTGAGTTGGACACCCACGACCTCATGCAGCCACTGGAAGCCGTGACGAAGCGCGGCACCATCGACGTGGCGCTCAGGATCAAGAACTACCTGCAAAGCATCATGCGCGAAGCCAAACGGCTGCGTCTGATCACGACGAACCCAGCCCACGACCTCGATGGCTCAATCAGAGCACCACGGGTTACACATCGACCCGCACTACCCTTATCGCGGCTGCCAGAGCTACAGGCGCGCATCGACGGCTACAAAGGTCGTCCCCTCACGCGCCTCACCGTGATGCTGTCGCTGCACGTGTTCGTACGCTCCAGTGAACTGCGTTTTGCCCGCTGGGGCGAGTTCGACCTCCAGCGCGGCATCTGGGAGATCCCCGATACCCGCCCAGCGCTGGATGGTGTGCCCTTTTCCACAAGGGGTACAAAGATGGCCGGGGACATCCACGTTGTACCCTTATCGCCGCAGGCAGTGGCCTTGCTTGAGCAGATCCATGCGATCACCGGCAAATTCGACCTAGTCTTCGCGGGCGATGCCAAACCGTGGAAACCAATGTCCGAGAACACGGTGAATGCCGCGCTCAGGACGATGGGCTACGACACCAAGGTGGATATCTGCGGCCACGGATTCCGAGCCATGGCGTGCAGTGCGCTGGTCGAGTCGGGGCTGTGGTCAGAGATAGCGATCGAGCGCCAGATGAGCCACAAGGAACGCAATAACGTGCGGGCGGCTTATACCCACAAGGCCGAGTTTCTCGAAGAGCGCCGGATGATCATGACCTGGTGGAGCCGGTTTCTGGAGGCGAACCGCGATGACCATGTGACGCCGCATGAGTTTGCCAAGCAGACGGGCGAGAACGTCACGCGCCTTCGCAGTGCCAAGAGGACCGAGTAGCCCGCCGCACCACCACCTCAACTCGCTGTGAAGTTACCCACAGCACCGCATGAAGCTCTTCCGCGCGGGTCCTTTCAAACGGGGCTGCAAAGCCGCCCCGTTTGAAAGGACCATACCTAAGAAAAAAACTGCTGGCACAGCTTACGTCTGTGGAAAACCACTGATGTCCACCGGGGGATAGTTTTATCCACAGGCGCTAAATCCCTGATATCGCGCTGCTTGACGAATATTGTCCACAAGCGTAGACCGGGAGTCGCAAGAGCTGTCGATGACAGCACCCCAGGTGACCTGAACCTTTAAGGTCACGCCGCTCCCGCGGTGGTTCACCCGCAAGTACGATTCGCGTCCGGCAGCTCGTACGGTCACTACCCATGTGATGGATGCCAACTCAATATCGTTGCCCCTGCGGCAACCACCCTACCCATCTGCTCAGCAGCAACCTATCCGCTTGGCCATTTCGCGTGCGCCAACCTGCGCCCGTCTCTTTCTCCTGGAAAGAGACGGGCGCGTCTAACACTGCTGCAGCCCTCATCGCATTTGGCTTTGCGGCAACTTAACTCGTGACAATCGGCGTTACAAACGCCGATGTCACCAGCAACAGCGCTGTAGATGATGGTGCCGCAGACCAAGGAATGGACTGCACCTGACTGACAGTCAGGCATGCCCCGGTCATCGCACCGCTGCGTTCTCCCGGCTCAGGATCTCGCGGCACTGGTCTCGTCAGCCAATGCAGCCTCCACCCGCCCACCGGTAACGGTGTTCAGGAGGCCAGATCATGAGATGCCCTTGCTCCCGGACGTAAGGAGCCGCCAGTCCCGCGTAGAGGACATCCCCACAGGTCGCAGGGGCCTTGATCCCTGATAACACTCAACATTCTTGGCGGGATGACGTGGGGCGAGGATCGGAGAACGGCAGATGAGGTGATCGACATGGCATTGATAGGCAGACGCGATGGCCGCAATTTCGGTTACGGCAGACAATTGAGCTATGCAGGGTCGCAAGCGCTGAAAGACATGTTCGGTGGTGGTCACTACGGCACAGTCAAGGCGCACAGTGATCGATGGTTGGCATTCGTCAAATGGTGCCGCTCCGAACAGGGGCCCGGTATCAATGATGCGCGGCAGATTGATCGCAAAGTGTTGGCCGACTATGCGGCGTATCTGCGTGACGTGGTTAGAAGCGGTGACCTCGCTGTCAGCACCGCACAAAACCGGCTATCCAGCGTTAACAGAGCTATGGCAGCGCTTCGCGGTGATCAATACGTGAAGTTGCCAAGCCCAAGCAAGGCATTAGGTATGCAGCGCAGCGGGGTTCGTCAATTGGCCCCACAAGGCCAGGACCGCGAACAGGTTAAGCAAATCGTTGATACGCATTGCCGTCATGATCAGCAGCGGGCCGCCGCGATCGTTCTGTTGGCGCGAGCCGCCGGCATGCGCTTGCGTGAGGCCATCTTGGCTGACCTGCCACGGCTGAGCCGTGAGGCTAACGAATTTGGCAGGATCAACATTCAGGATGGCACCAAAGGCGGTCGCTCAGGAGCCTCGGCGCCGCGATGGATTACAGTGGACGATCATGTTCGCGAGGCGCTTGAGTTTGCACGGCAGGTATCGCCTATGGGTAGCCGCAATCTGATTGCGCGACACGAAAGCTACCTGACATTTCTGCAAGAAATCATCCACCCTGCGCGGGTCATCCTTCATGCACACAACCTCAAGGGCTTCCATGAGCTTCGTGCGGCGTACGCCTGTGAGCGCTATGAGCAAATCACCAAGCATCGGGCGCCTATCAACGGCGGCCATTGTTGCCTGGTAAATAGGAACCTAGATCGTGAGGCTCGCAGCCAGATCAGCTACGAGTTGGGGCACGGACGGATCGACGTGGTCTCGGCCTACATTGGTGTACCGACATGAGCAAGCCATTCGATATGGAGTTGTTCTTAGTGGGAGTGCTGACCGGTTCACAAGCGACCCGTCAGCGCCATTTACGGCAGGCGAAGGTCATCCACGCTGCCATCGCCGATCACTGGCAGCGAGAGTCGCCTTGGTCTTGGCAGAGAAAGCATGTGGCTTGGTTTCTGGAACACCGACTAACTAGGCGAAGCGAGGCGACTCGGTACTACTATTTTCTGACCGTACGGCTGCTAACTGGACGTTTGGAAAAATCATGGTGCTTCAAGTACCAAGTGAAGGTTTGATTTATGTAACCATCCCAAAGCTACTGTTACTGCCGCTCTTGGGAGCGGCAGCATTTTTTAGCTCAGAATTTTTGACGTCTTGCGCTTCGCATAACTTTCGTACTTTCATCGCTGAAGCTTTGCATGGCTTTAGATGTGAACATATCTTCATCTGGCATACCCAAAGAGTAAAGCTCTTTTTCTCTAAGCTCCTCGGATCTTATGTAATCCAGAAATTCTTTTACTCGCTCAAGTCTAACTTTTACTCGTTCGAGCCTGTTGCCCTTTATGAAATAATTATATTCTGTCTTTGCGGCTTCTATTAGGTAGTTACTTGTAGTTTCGTTAAATATCCCGCAGTCGGTACAGATTAGATCTAGGTATGTGAAGTAATATGCTAAGTCGTTAAGCATGTACAGGCCGTAGCTGGTTATTTTTATTCCATCTACGGATTCGGAATAGGAGTCGAGGCGATTATTTGACTCAATGAAGCCGTGTTTCAGTAACACATCTAAATTTTGTTCGAGGTCATCGGTCATGCTGAAGACTTCAGCAAAGTAAGCTCTAAGCTCTGCAACATTTGTGTACTGAGGTGCTGAAGGATCTACGCCCTTCGAGATTTTTCTCAAGATTCTAAGTGCGGTAAAATGTGAGCCGTGTCTTGAAGATCTTATTTGGTAGATGTTGGGGATGTCACTAACCGATTCGTCGTAGAAATATCGGTTGGGGATCATTACTGGTTTTATTACTTGGTGTATTTTAAATGTCCATGTTCCATTGGAGATCATTTCCTCTACGTTAGTATAGCCAGAGAGAAGAAAGCTCCTAAATAGGTCTAAGGACAAGCGTATGTCTCCATGAGCACAAGCGCTTAAGAATTGGTTTAATGGTGATTGATAGTTTGCGAATTCACGGCTCAATATTTTTAGATACCGTGAACTGTCTGTTGTAAAGCCTGTGTCGTAATCTCCGAGGCTCTCTTTAGAAATCTTGTTTTCGTCTAAGAGTATTGACACGGTGTAGTCTAGACGTTTCTTGAAAACTTCTGCAGGTTTGGGTGAGCTGATATGAAAACCGGAGTTCTGAAAGGCGTCTAGCACACCATGTATCTTTGAGTCATAGAACCTTTCTTCACGCATTGAAATGAGGGTGACACTTTTAAGGCGATCTGATATTTCTTGGGCAGAAGAAAAGCAGAAGTCTTGTACAGTTGTGGAGTACTGGTCGGTGTTATCAATTACAATAATAGCGCCTCGCTCCTGGGCGGCTAGTCTCTCTACAAGCCGCTCGGCGCAATACGCTAAGTCAATTTTCCAGCCAGCCACCAAAGAGTTGAGCTTTATGTTGTAGTTTTCAGATTCTGGCTGTAGGCCGGCTAGGTCCTGTCTTTTGGCGACCTCAAACCTATCTGCAAATAGTTCGGAGATTAAAGTTTCTCTTTGTGCGTTTAAAAGGTCATCTAGGTCGAGCTGTGCAACCAGATTGCTCCAAATGGTTTTGCGTATGATTTCAATGTCTTCTGGGACTTTAAGTAAGTCAATAATAGCAATCGCTGAATGGTCTCGAAGCCACTTTGGTGCGTGATGGTGCAGCAATCTTTTGATAAAGGTGGACTTGCCTGCTCCCTTGCCTCCAAATAAAACTAGCACTTCTCCCCTTCTATTTTCTTTTATGTTTTTTGTTAGACGACCTCCCAGTCGTCCACCTTTTCCCGTATCTTCAAGCTGCTGCACTCCGTAAGACTGAAAGTATGGGGATAAAGAATCTTGAATTAAAGATCGCATTCCATCAGAGGTGCCTTGGTATTCTCGCTGGGAGACGTAGCATCTTTCCATGAACTCAGTGTCTGAGTCTTTTATGACCCCGAAGTACCTATTGACGATCGGACGAAGTTTTGAGGCAAGCCTGTTTGCTGTGATGGTGTGGGAATAGGATGGAATTTTTTCTTTCGGAAAGAAAATTGTTCTATCTTTGGGTTGTGCGCTACTTAGTAATATGGGAAGTGATGAGTTGTCAACGATTGCTGTGTATGAGAGGGAATTGATTGCCTTGGTGTATTCGAGTTTAAAAAAGTCTAGAGAACGGACCACGAAGGCTTGAAGAGTCTCCCAACGCTTGCCTTTTTCAAAGGTTTTGAAGAATATCCATTCCATCCCATTGGTAATACAAGCGTACTCACATCCGGTATCGAAGCAGTATGTTCGTACTTGTTCCATCGCTGATTTTACGGTTGCATCGGAAATGAGCTTTCTAATCGATATGTAAGAGCATTTCTCTACAGGAGAACTTGCAATTGGTAATTCGAAGAAAATACCTGCTCGCTTAGCTTCGATGAATAGTAGATCGTCACCGTTGTTTTTCTTTAGAACGTAGTCAGCATATCCTGGAGCAATATACTCTTCGACTGAAACCCTGTTTTTTGGCCAGCTTAGGAAGTCGTGAATAATAAAATCTATGATTTTATGTCGTGTCTCAGCTTCGTTTATGTCGCGAGAGTTGTGGCACTTAATGACTTCATCAAGTGCGTCTAACTTGTCGTTTGCGATGGAGATTTTCTTTCCTTTAGACACGGCTGACTTCCTGCGTTCGTAAATTTCAAATTTTTCGTGCGTGGGGCCAAGTGCCATCATTCTAGCCTAGACTAGTTTCTTTATCAAATCTGCAAGGTTTTGTCTGGGGCTGATTGTTCTGTCGTTGCAAATGCCTTTGCTGCTTCAGCTTCGGGAAATCTTAATTTATTTGGTTGCGATTTCTGAAGTGCAGGCTATTTGATAGAGTTTCTCGTTTTTTCTATTTCCTTGGGCTCAATGTGTGTGGGTTTGTTTTCTCGCAGGTAACTCGTAATTAAGGAAATGGTGAAGGTGATAAATTTATCGTTTTCTACATCAACGTCACAAGGGGCGTGAGGGACAAGATATGCAAGTCCCTACTCTTATGAAAAATATGGTGAGGGGTTAATATGTCTACTTGAAAGATCCACCGAGCCTAGTGAGGAAAATCTCTAGGTCCGGTGGCTGTCTTTAACAGAAATCAGCTGTTGGCCGATATCTGTCTCCGGGCTCTGATAGCATTTCGTCGTGGATGGCAACCTTTCAACGAAGGCTAAGTCAGCATGCTGCCCAAACGGCGGAGCCAGCCTCGAACTTCGCCATCTGGATCTCGCTCATCCAGCATCGCAGCTGTCATACAAGGGAAGGCTTGTTGAGCGAGCTTTCTTTTCGCATTGGAGTCTTTAAGAGGTTTTCCACTGCCAGAATGCGCTACGAATGCTTCCCCGAATACTTTGGGGGTTGCTTTGCCTTCGAACGGGTGGTCGGTAATCTCGATTTGGAAACCGAATGCCATTGAGATAGCATCCTTATGAAGGTAGCTTTCGATCTCATGTTTGGTGGTGACAACTGCCCAAGAGCCATTTCCACGCTCGTTCACCTTTCGGGCAGACTCAGCATATTCAGGAACATCTCCGTCGTAGATGTGCACCTCTTGTTTGTTGAGGCCGCGTAAGTAGTGCTGGTTTACCCAATGTTCAAGTGTGCCGCCGCCTAGGACGACAAATGCTAGGCGATCATCAGATGCAAGGTTGGGTAATGTTGCGTCAGATTGGTATAAGGCATTGGACAGAGCCTTTAACGCTAAGACATCGGTCGGCCCCTCGACACACAACAATACTTGAACACGGCTGTCTGGTGTTACACCGAGCGCTTCAGCTACTTGGCCAAACGCGTCGACCCCTGATTGAATTTGGGGCTTCTTAGTCTCGGAATGGCGTGATACATAGCGGATGCTCTCTTGGGGCAGAGAGGAGGCGAAGCCGGGGCTGTGAGTCGTCAGAAGTACTTGGCAGCCCGAATCTTCTGACAATGCCTTGAATGAGTCGATAAGAATACGCTGATTATTCGGGTGCTGTGCTGTCTCCGGTTCTTCTACGGCATAGATCATGCTGCGCTTGGCACTGGTTTGGAGGCGGCGCTCTGCCTCAGCTTTGAAGAAACTCACCAATACCAGTCGTCGTACGCCGCTACCCCGTTTATTCAATGGGATGCCGTCATCGGTGCTCAAGCTAAGCGAAAACAGACCCTGCCATTTGGCGGCAGAAGGGGGGCTGAACTCGGGCGTCAGTTCACTGGCAAGGTTCGGATCAATCGTGGCCAGCGCGGCGTGCGTGTTTCGCGCTATCTCCTCCGCCTTCTCCCGCACCTTAGCTTGAATGCGCGCAATGTCCTCTTGAACCTCCGCGATTGCTGCTGCTACAGCCGCTTTCATGGGACTCTGGACCTCGTTGTCGGAATCCCGGCTGCTTCGATCGCTTTGGAACAGCGCAAACATGGGCAGGTGTGGCTCGATTTGATCCCAGATCCGCTTAACATCATCCTTGAGCTTGCCCACCGGAATAGCGATCTCCCGAAGCTGGAGGTCGCCGGATGCAGCCCAAATGGCGCGCCGCATCCCAGGATTTCCTTTCAGAGCGACTTCTAGTCCAAGGTCCTTAACTTTTTTCTGTAGCTCTTTCTCTTTCAACTCCAGGAGATTGCTGCAGGAAGAAGCAGTGGGATGGTTCGCGATTACTAAAACTTCTGCGGTTGGCTTTTTGTTTGTGCAATCGAAGGTCTTTCGGATTTTCAGACTCCCATCCTTGGTCAGCAGGTATTCGTCGGCTAATGTGGTCTCAGCTCCCGCATCCAGGGTCAGCGTTGGGGGTAGCTCCGAAAACTCGCAGGTAATTGAGACAGTTTTGTCGGCGTTGTGAACGTTGGCATCCGCTTGTTCCATGGATACAAGATCCCCGTTAAAGAAGATTTCCAAAGCCTCCAATATGGTCGATTTGCCGATATCGTTTCGGCCTACAAAAGTCGTCAAATCGTCAAATTCGATTCGAACCTCTTCCCTGTAGCAGCGGAAGTTGGTGATGGAGACTGCTTCCAATCGCATGTTGTGCTCCCCTGAGCGTCTTCCCCTGCAGCCACATCGGCTGCTTGTCGATGATGCAGTGGGGTGATCGTCGTAGCAACGTGATCTTCGCCTAGAGATACTTTAAGAGATAGAATTTGTTTTTGTAATTGATAGTTATCATATAAATCAATTGGTTACGCTATTATTCGACTCCTGGTGCCGCACCATTCGCAGTATCAAAAAGGCTCACCGAAAGGTGGGCCTTTTTTGTTTTCAAGGTCGCTAAAGCACATATCCTTGGCCCAGGCTGACATGGTCGGTGTGGGAACAACGGTCTTGTGTTGCCTGTACTGACCTCATCGCTGGCAAGCCAGGCTCCCACAGGTACAGCGTTAACCCAAAGCCATCGCAGTACCTGTGGGAGCGGGTTCACCCGCGAAGCAGGCGACGCGGTAGATGGCACCGGCTGCACTGGTTTTCGCGGCTAAAGCCTATAGGAATAGCTCAAGGCATGAGGTCAACGCGGTCGGCGTAGGAGCAACTATCTCTGAGGGTTTATTTTCAACGATCCTCGGCGGCCATCGCATACCGATCGCGTTCGAAAATTTGCAAGGTCCCATCGATACCATTCATCCCCTCCTTCAACAGGAAGGTCTGATTGGCCAAATTCACGCCACCCCATGCATGAAGAATTCAACCGGTACGTTAAAAAACTCAGCGAACCCCTTTATCTGCGCAACTGTCATTTTCCGCTTATTATTCAATATCTCCGAAACCGCGCTCTGGTTCGCTATCGCTACCAGATCTTTTTGCTTCACGCCCCTGTCCGTCATCAGAAATTGCAGTGCCTCTGACTGCGTAGCGAAAGGGACCAATACGGTTTCACGCTCATACTCATAAACCCGGTCCGATACCATCACGGCGAAGCGAGCGGCAGCATGTTCTTCGCTGTCAGCGTGGGAGTAAAGCTCGTCAATCAACATCATCCGAGCCTGCAGATCAGCATCATCCTGAATGGGATCGTGACAAGCAGCCAACAGCTGAGCCAGTGTCGTGGCCTGCGCGTTCAACCCATCCAGCAGGGGTGAAATATTAGCGATGAAGGAGTCCAGCCCAGTGGCCTTGATCTTGTCACGCTTCATTTTGTCACCTATCAATTTGTTAGTTGCAGTTGCAGCGTGGATCTACTTGACATCATGTTTGCACCATTTGTCGTAATCAGCGTGTGACAGTACGGCTTTTATATAAATGATGCCCGATGCACCGTTGACCCAGGAAATGATCCTGCATTCATTTTTCTTGATATCGAAGACATAGATATCAAGCGGTCCCTTTTTGCTTGCAGGCCTCAGTTTCGAGTGTGGAACCCGATCGACGTTCCACCCCGACACGGTTAGCCACGTCTGCCGGACCTGCTCAAAGGACTCGAAGCGCAAACCGACCCTGTCAAACGTCGTTAGCCACAAGCTCAAGGGGGCCTTCCATTGGGCATGGGTTTCAATGGCCTTGGTTACCGCCGCTCGTGTGATTACCCGCATTTTCTTGTTCCGGCGTCCCTACTTGGCACAAAAAATATTCCATATCCAGATATCTGTCAACCAGATATCTGGATATGGAATGTCGCCGTCAGGCCACCTCCCTCACCTCAAACCCCTCGAACAACTGCCCCAAATATCGCCAAACCCCCTCCACCTCAGCCGGCCTCCCCACCTCGCCCAACCTCGCATCCAGCATCCTCCCCGCCCGCGCCAGTTGCACCACGAACCTGCGCACCCCAGCCCCTGCCAAGCGCTCCCCCAACCGCTGCACCTGCTGGCAATCGAACAACCCCCAATGCACCGTGGTACGGCACTCATGGTCCACCCCACTGGCCAGCAACAATTCCAGGCTCGCCCAGTTCGCCCGGCCGCTGCCGCGCACGCCGGTGATCAGTTGGCAGTCTTCTTCCAGCGCCTTCACGTCCATCCCCACCCAGTCGCAATACGGCAACACCCGGTTCAGCGAGCCGGGGCGAATGCCGGCGGTGTGCAGCCCTACCTTGAAGCCGCGTTCGCGCACGGCGCGCATGGCAGCAGGCAGGGCGGGTTGCAGGGTGGCTTCGCCGCCGCTGAAAACCACGGCCTGCAGCAGGCCCTGGCGGCGGTCGAGCAGGTCGAGGACATCGCGCCAGGGCAGGCCGGGGTCGGGGGTGCGGGGGATCAGTTCGGGGTTGTGGCAGTAGCGGCATTGCCAGGCGCAGCCTTGGCAGAACACCACGCAGGCGAGGTGGTCGGGGTAGTCGAGAGTGGTCAGGGGTTGCAGGCCGCCGATGCGCAGGGCGCTGGCCTGGCAGTTGGGATTTGGGGTTGGCATGGTTGCTCCTGGGTAAGGAGAAGTCTTGGTTGCCTGGGCTGGCCTCATCGCCGGCAAGCCGGGCTCCCACAGGTATTGCATAGAACTCGAGGATGTAGCTGGTCTGTGGGAGCAGTCAGGCTTGATCCGTCAGCGTTGCTCGCGGAAGTGCCGGCGTTCGTGGTGTTCGGACTGTTTGCCGGGGTTGAAGGCGGCCACGGGGCGGTGGTAACCCATCACGCGGGTCCACACCTCGCAGCGCTGGCGTTTTTCTTCAGGCAGTGGCTGGTTTGCATTCATGCTCTCGCTCCTTTTCAGCGTTCAACAGCGCTTCATCACAACGCGGGCAGAACTCGTGTTCGCCCGCCAGGTAGCCGTGCACCGGGCAGATCGAAAAGGTGGGTGTCACGGTCAGGTAGGGCAGCCGGAAGCGGCTGAGGGCGGTGCGCACCAGTTGCTTGCAGGCCTGGGCAGAGGAGATGCGCTCGGCCATGTACAGGTGCAGCACTGTGCCGCCGGTGTATTTGCATTGCAGGGCATCCTGCAGCTCCAGCGCTTCGAACGGGTCGTCGGTAAGGCCGACCGGCAGCTGCGAGGAGTTGGTGTAGTACGGCGCCTCGGGCGTGCCAGCCTGGAGAATGCCCGCGAAGCGTTTGCGGTCTTCGCGGGCAAAGCGGTAGGTGGTGCCTTCGGCGGGCGTGGCTTCGAGGTTGTAGAGGTGGCCGCTGCGCTCCTGAAAGGCCACCAGGCGGGCGCGTACGTGGTCGAGCAGGGCCAGCGCGAAGGCGCGGCCGGCCTCGGTGTGCAGGCCGTCGCGGTCGCCGGTGTAGTTGCGCAGCATCTCGTGCAGGCCGTTCACGCCGATGGTGGAGAAGTGATTGCGCAGGGTGCCCAGGTAGCGCCGGGTGTAGGGGAACAGGCCGCTGTCCATGTAGCGCTGGATCACTTCGCGCTTGCGCTCCAGGCTTTCGAACGCCAGCTCCAGCAGGGTGTCCAGGCGGGCGTACAGGCTGGCCGAGTCGCCTGGGTACAGGTAGCCGAGGCGGGCGCAGTTCAGCGTTACCACGCCGAGCGAGCCGGTCTGCTCGGCGGAACCGAACAGGCCGTTGCCGCGCTTGAGCAGTTCGCGCACGTCCAGTTGCAGGCGGCAGCACATGGAGCGCACCTGGTTGGGCTGCATGTCGGAATTGAGGAAGTTCTGGAAATACGGCAGGCCGTAGCGGGCGGTCATTTCGAACAGGCGCCGGGCGTTGTCGCTGTCCCAGGGGAAGTCGTGGGTGATGTTGTAGGTCGGGATCGGGAAGGTGAACACCCGGCCCTTGGCGTCGCCTGCCATCATCACTTCGATGTAGGCTCGGTTCAGCAGGTCCATCTCGGCTTGCAGGTCGCCGTAGGCGAAGGGCATTTCCTCGCCGGCGATGACCGGGATCTGCTCGCGCAGGTCGGCGGGGCAGACCCAGTCGAAGGTAAGGTTGGTGAACGGGGTCTGGCTGCCCCAGCGCGAAGGCACGTTGAGGTTGTAGATGAACTCCTGCAGCGCCTGGCGCACCTGTGGATAAGCCAGCCGGTCGTTGCGCACGAAGGGCGCGAGGTAGGTGTCGAACGAGCTGAAGGCCTGGGCGCCAGCCCATTCGTTCTGCAGGGTGCCGAGGAAGTTGACCATCTGCCCGAGGGCGCTGGTCAGGTGCTTGGGCGGGCCGGCTTCGACCCGCCCGGGCACGCCGTTGAAACCTTCGTGCAACAAGCTGCGCAGCGACCAGCCGGCGCAGTAACCGGCAAGCATGTCGAGGTCGTGTAGGTGCAGGTCACCTTCGCGGTGCGCTGCGCCGATGTCGGCGCGGTAGATTTCGTCGAGCCAGTAGTTGGCGGTGACCTTGCCGGCTACGTTGAGCACCAGGCCGCCCAGCGAATAGCCCTGGTTGGCGTTGGCCTGCACGCGCCAGTCCTGGCGTGACAGGTACTCGTTCATGGCCGCCGCCACATCGACAGACCGCCGCCCGCGCGGCGCCTCTTGCTCGCTGTTCATCAAACCTCCAGAACACAGCATCTAGTCATCGAAAAGCACTAAAACACTATATGTTGTGTTCTGGTTTTAAAAATGACCTGCATCAAGTGTTTCAGCCGCCGCTGGCATTCATGAAGCGCAGCACCTGCACGTCGTCCCGGTCGAACACGTGGCGGGCCGGCTTGCGTTGCAGGGCCTGGTGGATGGCGTCGAGCACCGGGGCGTCGGCACCGGGGTGGCGCCGCAGCAGGCCGCGCAGGTCCAGCGAGTGCTCGTGGCCCAGGCACAGCAGCAAGCGCCCTTCGGCGGTCAGGCGCACGCGGTTGCAGGTGTCGCAAAAGTGCTGGCTGATCGGCGAGATGAAGCCGATGCGGGTGTCGGGGTGGCCGCTGACCCGCACGTAACGGGCCGGGCCGCCGCTTTGTTCGGCACTGTCGATCAAGGTGTGGCGTTCGGCAATGCGTTCGCGCACCCAGGCACTGGAGCAGTAGCTTTCCGGGCGCGAGCGGCCGACGTCGCCCAGCGGCATTTCTTCGATGAAGCTGATGTCCAGGCCGTGGGCGATGGCGAAGTCGACCAGGGCCGGGACTTCGTCGGCGTTGCGCCCGTGCAGGGCCACGGTGTTGAGCTTGATGGCGGCGAAACCGGCCTTGCGGGCGGCGTCGATACCGCGCAGCACGCGGCCGAGTTCACCGCTGCGGGTGATGCTGCGAAAACGCTGCGGGTCGAGGGTGTCGAGGCTGATGTTGAGGCGTTTTACGCCGGCGTCGGCCAGCGGCTGGGCGAGCTTGGGCAGTTGCGAGCCGTTGGTGGTCATGACCAGCTCGCGCAGGCCGGGCATGGCGGCGATGCGCTGGCACAGGCCGACGATACCGGGCCGTATCAGCGGTTCGCCACCGGTGAGGCGGACCTTGCGCACGCCCTGGCTGACGAACAGGCGCGCGGTGCGTTCGATTTCCTCCAGGGTCAGCACTTGCTGGCGGGGCAGGAACTGCATGGTTTCGGCCATGCAGTAGATGCAGCGGAAGTCGCAGCGGTCGGTGACCGAGATGCGCAGGTAGTCGATCTTGCGGCCGCAGCCGTCGAGCAGTTGGGTGGTCATGTGGGTACTCCTTTCGGGCCATTCGCGGGTAAACCCGCTCCCACAGGGATACCACAGCCCCTGAATTTGACGCCGTACCTGTGGGAGCGGGTTTACCCGCGAAGAGGCCCTTGAAGCGGTTACTGAACCAACGGGCCTGAGGCGCCATCGAGGAGGATCCCGCGGATGTCGGCCTGGCCTATCAGGTTCCCCAGATACTGCCCCACCGCCACCTGCCACACCCGCTGGTCCAGCTCGGCACGAATCGCTTCGTGCACCACCTCGAATGGCAGCGCGCGCCCTTCGATGCGCTGGTCTACCCACACCAGGTGCACCCCATACCGGCTCTCCAGTGGCTGCATGGCCAAGCCCAAAGGCAAGCGCAGCAACTGCCGCTCGAACTCCGGCACGGTCTGCCCCTGGCTGATCTGGCCCAGCGCCCCGCCCTGCTCCCTGGATGGGCAACCGGAGTGGGCCAGGGCCAGCTCGGCAAAGCGCGAACCATCCTCGGCCAGCTGGGCGAGCAGCGCCGCGCCCTGCTCCCTGGCCTGGCTGCGGCCCTCGGCATCCTCCGGCGCGCAGGCCAGCAGGATGTGCCGCACGGCCAGCAGCGGGGCGCTGGCATAGCGTTCACGGTTGCTGTCGAAGTAGTGCCGGCACACCGCGTCGTCGGCGCCTGGCAGCGGCAGCTCCCGTTCGATCAGCAGGCGTGTCAGGGCCTCTTCCTCGCTCTCGCCATCGGTGCACTCGGCCTGCAGACCCAGTTCGGCGATGCGCTGCAACAGCAGCTCGCGCACCACCAGCGCCTGGCTGGCGAGGTAGATCGCCTCTTGGCGATCTTCTGCCGGGTGATACTGCAACTCCCGGGCAATGGCGTCGCCGGCAATGGCCACGCCGTTCACGGTAATCCGCGGCCACTGTTGTTCGCTGCTGGCAATCAGTGCTGAAGCTTGCATGGTCATCGCCCCTCCTCAGCCTTTCTGCCGCACGATCTGGTAGCGCCGGCCCAGGTACCACACCGGGGCACTGACGAAGTGCACCAGGCGGGTGAACGGGAACAGCACGAACAGGGTCAGGCCCAGCGCCACATGCAGCTTGTACACCAGGCCCACCGGGGCGATTGCCTGTGCCGCCAGTTGCGGCTGCAGGGTCACGGTGTATTGCGCCCAGTCGGCCAGCATCACCATCACCGCGCCATCCAGGTGCTGGGTGGAGGCGACGATGGTCATCAAGCCGAGCGACAGCTGCGCCAGCAGCACTACCAGGATCATGATGTCGGAGAAGCTCGAACTGGCCCGCACCCGTGGGTTGAACACTCGGCGGTGCAGCAGCATGATCAGGCCGAAGAAGCACAGGATGCCGAAGAAGCCGCCCGAAACCATCGCCAGCAGCTGCTTGTCGGCGGTGCCGATGAAGCGGTGATACACCGCCTCTGGCGTCAGCAGGCCGACGAAGTGGCCGGCGAGGATGAACAGCACGCCGACATGGAACAGGTTGCTGGCCACGCGCATGTAGCGCTGGTCGGCCGGGGTCTGGCTGAACAGCTGGCTGGAGCCGGCCTTCCAGCTGTATTGCGACAGGTCGAAACGCGCCCAGCTGCCGATCAGGCAGACGGCCAGGGCAATGTAAGGGTAGACCCCGAACACCAGCAGATTGACGTTAGACATTGTGTACCTCCCGGGCCGCAGCGTTCGGCCCGCCTTGCTGGAAATCGACCCAGTGCAGCGGCACCGGTACCTCTTCACGCGCCTTGCCCGGCGCCCGTGGCTGGCTCGGGCAGCGCTCTTGCTGCTCGGCCTTGAGGAAGTCCACGGCCTCCTCTTCCCAGACCTTGTCCATGGCCTCCAGCGAATCGTCGCGCGGCTCTTCCGCCACCCGCTCGCGGGCAGCTTCCATCACCGCCTGCGGGTTCACCCCGGCAATCTGCAACAGCGCCCGCAGGCAGGCGGCGTAACGGCTGTCGCGTTCCTCCAGGCGTGCGGCCAGCAGCGCCAGCAGGTGGGCCACGTCAGCCAGGCCTTCGCGGGCGCTGAGGTCGTCGCGGGTGGCGAGGTATTCCAGGTACAGCGGGATGTAGTCGGGCAGTTCGCGGACACCGATGGCGAAGCCGGCTTCTTCGTATTGGGCCATCAGGTCGACCATGGCCTGGCCACGATCGCGCGACTCGCCGTGCACGTGCTCGAACAGCAGCAGCGACACGGCGCGGCCACGCTCGAACAAGCCGTCGTAGCGCGCCTGCACTTCCATGGTGTCGTCGCCGGCCAGTTCGTCGAGCAGGCAGCGCAGCGCGGCGCGCTGTGCCGGGCTGATCTCGCGGGCGGCATCGATGGCCGTTGCCAGTTCTTCGTAGCCCTGGACCAACGCCTCGTCGGGGTAGTCGAGCAGCAGGGAAATCACCTTGAGAATGCGCATGTTCATTTCTCCCACAGCTGGACGGTCTTGAGCACATCGCGGCGGTTGGCCTTCTTCGCCCCGAACATGTTGCTGTCGGAGCTGCCGCCACAACCGCTGCCGAAGCTGAAGCCACAGCCGGAACGTTCGGCGAAGGCGTCGCTCATGGCCTCTTCGCGGTGCGCCGACGGCACCACGTAGCGGTCTTCGTAGTTGGCGATGGCCAGGTAGCGGTACATGTCTTCGCACTGGGCCTGGCTCAGGCCCACCGACTCCAGCACTTGCAGGTCACGCACGCCGTCCACCTGCTCGGCGCGCTTGTAGGCCCGCATCGCCAGCAGGCGCTTGAGGGCCAGGCGCACCGGGGCTTCGTCACCGGCGGTCAGCAGGTTGGCCAGGTAGCGCACCGGAATGCGCAGGCTGTCGACGTCCGGCAGCACGCCGTCCATGCTCACGCTGCCGGCGGCGGCGGCGTTCTGGATCGGCGACAGCGGGGGCACGTACCAGACCATCGGCAAGGTGCGGTACTCGGGGTGCAGCGGCAGGGCCAGCTGCCAGTCCACGGCCAGCTTGTACACCGGCGACTGCTGCGCAGCCTCGATCACCGACATCGGCACGCCATCTTTCAACGCCTGCTCGATGACCTTGGGGTCGTTGGGGTCGAGGAAAATCTCCAGCTGCTTGCGGTACAGGTCCTGCTCGCCCGGGGTGCTGGCCACCTCATGGATGCGGTCGGCGTCATACAGCAGCACACCCAGGTAGCGGATACGGCCCACGCAGGTTTCCGAGCACACGGTCGGCATGCCGGCCTCGATGCGTGGGTAGCAGAAGATGCACTTCTCGGACTTGCCGCTCTTCCAGTTGAAGTAGATCTTCTTGTACGGGCAGCCGCTGATGCACATGCGCCAGCCGCGGCACTTTTCCTGGTCGATGAGGACGATGCCGTCCTCTTCGCGCTTGTAGATCGCGCCGCTCGGGCACGAGGCCGCGCACGCTGGGTTCAGGCAGTGCTCGCACAGGCGTGGCAGGTACATCATGAAGGTGTTTTCGTACTCACCGTAGATGTCGGCCTGCACCTGGTCGAAGTTCTTGTCCTTGCGCCGCTTGGCGAATTCGGTGCCGAGGATTTCTTCCCAGTTCGGGCCCCATTCGATCTTCTCCATGCGCTGCCCGGAAATCAGCGAGCGTGGCCGCGCCACCGGTTGGTGCGTTGCCTGCGGGGCGGTGTGCAGGTGCTGGTAGTCGAAGTCGAACGGCTCGTAGTAGTCGTCGATGGCCGGCAGGTCGGGGTTGGCGAAGATGTTTGCCAGCACGCGGAACTTGCCGCCGATGCGCGGGTTGATCGAGCCGTCGCGGTTGCGTACCCAGCCGCCTTTCCATTTGTCCTGGTTTTCCCATTCCTTGGGGTAGCCGATGCCGGGCTTGCTCTCGACGTTGTTGAACCAGGCGTATTCCATGCCTTCGCGGCTGGTCCAGACGTTCTTGCAGGTGATCGAGCAGGTGTGGCAGCCGATGCACTTGTCCAGGTTCAGGACCATGCCGACTTGCGAACGAATCTTCATGGCTAACTCCTCAAATATCCTTGGGCAGTGGCTGTGGCAGGGCATCGCCGCCCAGGCCGCCGACATCGGTGCCGTCCAGCCAGTCGACCTTGCTCATCTTGCGCACCACCACGAATTCGTCGCGGTTGCAGCCGACCGTGCCGTAGTAATTGAAGCCATACGCCTGCTGGGCGTAGCCGCCGATCATGTGGGTGGGCTTGAGCACTACACGGGTCACCGAGTTGTGGTGGCCACCGCGGGTCTTGGTGCTCTCGGCGCCGGGCACGTTCACGATGCGTTCCTGGGCGTGGTACATCATCACCATGCCTTCCTTGACCCGCTGGCTGACCACCGCGCGGGCGGTGAGTGCACCGTTGGCGTTGAAGCACTCGATCCAGTCGTTGTCTTCGATGCCAACCTTCTTCGCGTCGACTTCGGACATCCACACGATCGGCCCGCCACGGCTCAGGGTGAGCATGATCAGGTTGTCGCTGTAGGTGCTGTGGATGCCCCACTTCTGGTGCGGGGTAATCCAGTTCAAGGCAATCTCCGGGTTGCCGTTGGGCTTCTTGCCCTTCACGTAATCCACGGTGCGGGTGTTGATTGGCGGGCGGTAGCTCTGCAGCTGCTCGCCGAAGGCCTGCATCCACGGGTGGTCCTGGTAGAACTGCTGGCGGCCGGTGATGGTGCGCCACGGGATGTATTCGTGGACGTTGGTGTAGCCGGCGTTGTAGCTCACGTGCTCGTCTTCCAGGCCCGACCAGGTCGGGCTGGAGATGATCTTGCGCGGCTGCGCCTGGATGTCGCGGAAGCGAATCGCCTCGTGCTCCTTGGGCGTCGCCAGGTGGCTGTGGTCGCGGCCGGTGAATTCCGACAGCGCGGCCCAGGCCTTGACCGCCACGTGGCCGTTGGTTTCCGGGGCCAGGCTGAGGATCACCTCGGCTGCATCGATGGCCGATTCGATCTTCGGCCGGCCCTGGCTCACGCCTTCGTCGCGGACGGTGTGGTTCAGCTCGCCGAGAAACTCCACTTCGTGCTCGGTGTTCCAGTTGATGCCCTTGCCGCCGTTGCCCAGTTTGTCCAGCAGCGGGCCGAGCGAGGTGAATTTCTTGTAGGTGGCCGGGTAATCACGCTCGACCACGGTCATGTTCGGGCAGTTCAGGCCTGGTACCGGGGCCACGCCGGCGGTTTTCCAGTCGCTGCCGCCGAACGGCTGGGCCAGCTCGCCGGGGCTGTCGTGCAGCAGCGGTACGGTGACCAGGTCCTGTTCCACACCCAGCTGGCCTTCGCTCATGGCCGAGAAGGCCTTGGCGATGCCTTTGTAAATCTCCCAATCCGAACGCGCTTCCCAGGCCGGGTCGATGGCAGCCGACAGCGGGTGGATGAACGGGTGCATGTCCGAGGTGTTCATGTCGTCCTTTTCGTACCAGGTCGCGGTCGGCAGGACGATGTCGGAATACATGCAGGTCGACGACATGCGGAAATCGAGCGTGGTGACCAGGTCGAGCTTGCCGATGGCGCCCTCTTCCACCCACTCGGCCTCGCTCGGCTTGAAGCCGCCGCGCTTGCCGAGGTCTTCGTTCATCACGCCGTTGCGGGTGCCCAGCAGGTACTTGAGCATGTATTCGTGGCCCTTGCCCGAGCTGCCCAGCAGGTTGGAACGCCAGATGAACATGTTGCGCGGGAAGTTGGCCGGGTTGTCCGGCTGCTCGCAGGCAAAGCGCAGCGAGCCGTCCTGCAGCGACTTGAGCACGTAGTCCTTGGCCGGCATGCCGGCAGCGGCGGCGTCACGGGTGACCTGCAGCGGGTTGCGGTTGAGCTGTGGCGCGCTGGGCAGCCAGCCGGCGCGTTCGGCGCGGATGTTGTAGTCGAGCATGTGCTCGGGGAACTGTGCCTTGTCGGCCAGCGGCGAGAGCACTTCGTGAATGCTCATCTTCTCGTGGCGCCACTGCGAGCTGTGGTTGTAGAAGAAGCTGGTGCCGTTCATCTGCCGTGGCGGGCGGCTCCAGTCCAGGCCGAAGGCCAGCGGCAGCCAGCCGCACTGCGGGCGCAGTTTTTCCTGGCCGACATAGTGGGCCCAGCCACCGCCGGTCTGGCCGACGCAACCGCAGAGCATGAGCATGTTGATCAGCCCCCGGTAGTTCATGTCCATGTGGTACCAGTGGTTCATCGCCGCGCCGACGATGATCATGCTGCGGCCATGGGTCTTGTCGGCGTTGTCGGCGAACTCGCGGGCCACCTGGATCGCCCGTTCGCGCGAGACGCCGGTGATCTGCTCCTGCCAGGCCGGGGTGCCCGGCACGCTGGCGTCGTCGTAGTCACTGGCCACATTGCTGCCGCCCAGGCCACGGTCGATACCAAGGTTGGCGGCCATCAGGTCGAATACCGTGGCCACTTTGGCCTGGCGGCCGTCGGCCAGGGTCAGGCTGCGCACCGGCACGCGGCGCAGCTGAATGTCATCGCCTGGGGCGGCGGCAAAGTGCTCGTGGTATTGGCCGCCGAAGTAGGGGAAGGCCACCTCCACCGCTTCACCGTCGTCGAGCAGGCTCAGGCGCAGGTCGATCGCACGGCCTTCACCGCCTTCGCGGGCTTCGATGTTCCATTTGCCCTTCTCGCCCCAGCGGTAGCCGATGGCGCCCTGTGGCGACACCAGGCCGGCGCTGATGGCGTCGACGGCGATGGTCTTCCACTCGGGGTTGTTTTCCTGGCCGAGGTTGTCGGCCAGGTCCGAGGCGCGCAGGAAGCGGTCGGCGCTGTAGCCGTCGGCGCGTTCCTCGAGCAGCACCAGCATCGGCAGGTCGGTGTACTTCTTGGCGTAGTCGCGGAAGTAGTCGCTCCGCGTGTCGAGGTGGAATTCCTTGAAGATCACGTGGCTGAAGGCCTGGGCCAAGGCGGCGTCGGTGCCTTGCTTGGGGTTCAGCCACAGGTCGGTAAGCTTGGCCACCTCGGCGTAGTCCGGGGTGATGGCCACGGTCTTGGTGCCCTTGTAGCGCACCTCGGTGAAGAAGTGCGCATCGGGGGTGCGGGTTTGCGGGACGTTGGAACCCCAGGCGATGATGTAGTTGGAGTTGTACCAGTCGGCCGACTCCGGCACATCGGTCTGCTCGCCCCACACTTGTGGCGAGGCCGGCGGCAGGTCGCAATACCAGTCGTAGAACGACAGGCACACGCCACCGATCAGCGACAGGTAGCGGGCACCGGCGGCGTAGCTGACCATCGACATGGCCGGGATCGGCGAAAAGCCCACCACACGGTCCGGGCCGTGCTGCTTGACGGTGTGCACGTTGGCCGCAGCGATGATTTCGTTGACCTCGTCCCAGCTGGAACGCACGAAGCCGCCCATGCCGCGCTGGCTCTTGTACGACTCGGCCTTGACCGGGTCGCTGACGATGCTGGCCCAGGCCTCGACCGGTGCCAGGCTGCGCCGCGCCTCGCGCCACAGCTTGAGCAGCGGCTTGCGCACCTTGGGGTACTTCAGGCGGTTGGCGCTGTAGATGTACCAGCTGTAGCTGGCGCCGCGCGGGCAACCGCGTGGCTCGTGGTTGGGCAGGTCGTTGCGGGTGCGCGGGTAGTCGGTCTGCTGGGTTTCCCAGGTGATCAGGCCGTTCTTCACGTAGATCTTCCACGAGCACGACCCGGTGCAGTTCACCCCGTGGGTGGAGCGCACGATCTTGTCGTACTGCCAGCGCGAGCGGTAGACGTTCTCCCAGTCACGGGATTCCTTGCGGGTTTCACCGTGGCCGTTGGCAAACTCACCTTGTTTGCGCTTGAAGAAGCGCAACTGGTCGAGAAGGTGACTCATGTTCAATTCCTCTCAGGCTGAGCGCGGCTGCCCGCGCTCGTAATCAAGTCGTCGGGCCCGGTCAGCAGGGCGTCTGCGCGCCTTTGCGCGCGTACCACCACCAGGTCACCAGGATGCAACTGACGTAGTACGCGACGAACGCATACAGCGCTGCTTCCGGGCCACCGGTCAGGGCGATGGAGCTGCCGAAGCTCTTGGGGATGAAGAAACCGCCGAAGGCGCCCACGGCCGAGCTGAAGCCCAGCACCGCGGCCGACTCCTTGCCCGCCTCGCGCAGTGCCCGCTCGCGCTCGGCCGGCTGGGCCTTGGCGCTGGCGCGTTCGTGCAGGGTGCGGAAGATCACCGGGATCATGCGGAAGGTGGAGCCGTTGCCGACGCCGGTGGTAATGAACAGCACCATGAACATGCTGAGGAAGCCGAAGAAGTGCCCGGCCTCGCCGGCCCGTGGCAGGAAGGCGATGACACCGAACACGGCGGCAATCATCAGCACGAAGTTCCACAGGGTTACCCGGGCCCCGCCGAGCTTGTCCGAGACCCAGCCACCCAGCGGCCGCGCCAGGGCGCCGACCAGCGGGCCGAGGAAGGCGAACTGCAGCGCATTCACCTGCGGGAACGAGGTCTTGATCAGCAGCGGGAAGGCGGCGGCAAAACCGATGAACGAGCCGAACGTGGCCAGGTACAGCCAGCACATCAGCCAGTTGTGCTTGCGCTTGAAGATCACCGCCTGCTCGCTGAACGAAGCGCTGGCAGACTTGAGGTCGTTCATGCCGAACCAGGCCGCCAGGGTGACCAGGGCAACCAGCGGCACCCACACAAGGCCGGCGTTCTGCAGCCACATCGCGCTGCCGTCGGCCAGCTCACGGGGCTCACCACCGGCGGCGCCGAACAGGCTGACACCGATCACCATCGGCACCAGGAACTGCATGCCCGATACCCCCAGGTTGCCCAGGCCGGCATTCAGGCCCAACGCCGTGCCCTGCTGGGCCTTGGGGAAGAAGAAGCTGATGTTGGACATCGACGAGGCGAAGTTGCCACCGCCAAAACCGCACAACAACGCAATGATCACGAACACGCTGTAGGGGGTGCTTGGGTCTTGCAGCGCCACGCCCATCCACAACGCCGGGATCAGCAGCGAGGCGGTGCTCAGCGCAGTCCAGCGACGGCCGCCGAACACCGGCACGATGAACGAGTAGAACACCCGCAAGGCGGCGCCGGACAAGCCCGGCAGCGCCGCCAGCCAGAACAGCTGGTCAGTGCTGAAGGCAAAGCCTGCGGCGTTCATGCGCACGATCACCGTGCTCCACACCATCCACAGGGCAAAGGCCAGGAACAGCGCGGCGATGGAGATCCACAGGTTGCGGTTGGCGATGGTCCGGCCGGTCGCATTCCAGAACTGCGGGTCTTCCGGGCGCCAGTCCTCGATCACGGGCCCGGGGCGGGCCTGGCGGCCTACGGCGGGGTTGTTGGATGCCGACATGGTCAGTCTCCTCAAAGGGTTCAGGAATCGGAATGCTTGGCGCCCAGCACCGGTGTCTTGCGCACCTCGCTGAGGTACATCCAGATCAGCGAGACCCAGACGACGCCGTACAGCAGCATGAAGTTGGAGCTGCGCACGCCGGTCAGGTCGACCAGCGCGCCGAACAGGATCGGCAGCACGAAGCCACCCAGGCCGCCGGCCAGGCCGACGATGCCGGACACCGCGCCCATGCGGTCGGGGAACTCGTCGGCGATGTACTTGAACACCGAGGCCTTGCCGAACGCCCAGGCCACGCCGACGACGAACATCAGCGCGGTGAACACCCAGACGTTGAGGCCGATGTGGAAACTGCGCGGGCCGTCGATGGTCTGCACGGTGACGTCGGTCTGCGGGTACGAGAGCAGGAACAGGCACACCCAGCTCACCCACATCACCCACCAGGTCACGCTTTGTGCCCCCCAGCGGTCGGACATCCAGCCACCCACGGCGCGCAGCACGCCACCGGGCAGAGAGAAGCAGGCGGCGAGCAAGGCGGCGCTCTGCAGGCTGAAACCGTATTCGCCGACGTAGTACTGGGTCATCCACAGGGCCAGGGCCACATAACCGCCGAAGACGATCGAGTAGTACTGGCAGTAGCGCCATACCCGCGGGTCTTTCAGGGTGGCCAGCTGTTCGCGCAGCGACACGCTGGAAGCCACCCGGTGCGCCTTGTCGTCATAGGTGAAGAACCAGAACATCACCGCGGTGACGAACAGGATCGCCGAGAACACCTTCGGCACCATCTGCCAGCTGGCGGCGGCGATGATCGCCGGGGCCAGGAACTTGGTCAGCGCCGAACCGGCATTGCCGGCACCGAAGATGCCCATGGCCAGGCCCTGGCGGGAAGCGTCGAACCATTTGGCGACGTAGGCGATACCCACCGAGAACGAGCCGCCGGCCAGGCCGACGAACAGGCCCAGCACCAGGAACTGCCAGTATTCGTGGGCATCGCCGATCAGGTAGATCGGCAGCACGCACACCAGCATCAGCAGGAAAAACACGATGCGCCCGCCAAAGCGGTCGCCGAGCATGCCCAACGGCAGGCGCACCAGCGAACCGCTGAGCACCGGGGTGGCGGCCAGCAGGCCGAACTGGGTTTCGTTGAGGTCGAGCAGATCCTTGATAGGCACACCCAGCACCGCGAACATCATCCACACCATGAAGCAGATGGTGAAAGCGGTCGTGCTCATCCCGAGCACCAGCCCCTGCTGTACGTTGCGCTGCATGTGAACGCTCTCCAGGGCGACATTTCACGCGCAGGCTAGGAGCATGGCGCCCGGCCGCGATTGACCTGCATCAAGGTGCAAGGGCTGCCGGCTGGCCTACCATGTAGGCCGCTACCACCAAAGTGGTAGAGGCTTTAAACGCCAATTAATCCTTTTTAATCAATGACTTAAATGGATTTGTCGGAAACGCCTGGCAGCGGATAAACGCGCCGGCACTCTTTGGAGGTAGCAGCATGCTGAGCTGGCTGAAAAGCTCGTTGCCGGCCCGTGCCGGGCTGGCCGTGGTGCTGCTGGCCGCCCTCAGCCTGGCCAGTACATTCAGCGCGGTGATGATCGCCCGGGTGAGCGAGAACGATGCCGCCGCCATGAACACCGCCGGCTCCTTGCGCATGGCCACCTACCGCCTGGACTGGCAGCTGGAAGCCAACGCCGCCCCGGCGCTGCTCGACCAGCTGCGCGACGACATGCAGCAACGCCTGCAAAGCCCGACCCTGGCGCACATGCTCGATGACGGCGACCACAGCCCGGTTGGCAAGGCCTTCGCCCAAGTACTCGGGCAATGGCAAACCCACCTGCTGCCGGCGTTGCAGGCCAATGACAAACAGCGCTTCCAGCAAGAGGCCGAGCGCTTCGTCGAGCACCTGGAAGACTTCGTCCTGCAGTTGCAGAAGCAGAGCGAGCGGCGCCAGGGCTGGCAACAGAATATCCAGGGCGCGGCGCTGTTGATCACCGTGGTGATTTTGCTGATCGGCCTGTATGAACTGAACAGCGGGGTGATCGCCCCGTTGCAGGAACTGGTGCGCACCACCGAACGCTTTCGCGCCGGCAAGCTCGATGCACGCATCCGCCATCGTTCCAGCGACGAACTGGGGCAGATGGCCGACAGCTTCAATGCCATGGCCGATGCCATCGAGCAGTCACACCGCACCCTGGCCTCGCGCGTGGCGGAAAAGACCCAGGAGCTGGAGCAGAGCAACGCCGCCCTCGACCTGCTGTGCCACGCCAGCCGCAGCATCGCCACCCAGCCGACCAGCGCCGAGCACCTGGACGAGCTGATCTCCAGCTTCCAGCAACGCTTGCCGGGGTTGCGCCTGTCCTTGTGCCTGCACGGCGAAAACGCCGCCGGCCATGCCCAGTTGATCGCCCTGCATGGCGACGACGGCACGCGCGATGTCTGCGCGCCCGGCGATTGCCACAGCTGCCAGCGCCAGTTCCTGGCCAACCGCTTCAGCCTGCCGGTCAGTTCGCAAGGTGTGCTGCTGGGCGACTTGCGTGCGTATTTTCTCGATGGGCACGCGGCGCATGCCTGGGAGCGTGAGCTGATACAGGCGCTGGCTGACCTGATCGGCACCAGTTTGTCGCTGGAGCGCCAGCGCGAACGGGAAAACCGCCTGTTGCTGCTCGACGAGCGCAACACCATCGCCCGCGAACTGCATGACTCGCTGGCCCAGGCGCTGTCGTACATGAAGCTGCAGGTCAGCCGTCTGCAAACCCTGATTCGCCGTGGTGAAAATACTGAAACCCTGTTGGCGGTCAGTGACGAATTGCGCACCGGGCTGAACAATGGCTACCGGCAACTGCGTGAGCTGCTGACCACCTTCCGCCTGCAGATTCAGGACGGCGGGCTGGAGCAGGCACTGGAAGACACCGCCCACGAGTTTGCCGAACGCGGCAACATGCGTGTGCGCCTGCAACAGCAACCGCTGGCATTCACTCTGGGTGCCAACGAGCAGATCCATGTGCTGCAGATTGCCCGTGAAGCGCTGTCCAATTGTGCCCGCCACGCCAAGGCCAGCGAGGCCTGGGTGTACCTGCGCCAGGATGGCGAGCTGATCGAACTGCTGGTGGAGGATGACGGCATCGGGCTTCAGCCCGATTACGACGGCCGCCAGCACCACGGCCTGAACATCATGCAGGAGCGCGCCCGCAGCCTGGGCGGCCAGCTCAGCCTGGCACCCCGCGCCCCTCAAGGTACGCAGGTAAGGCTGCGTTTCGCCCCGGGCTTCCTGCGCCAACCTGAAACCGAGACGCCGACATGAACGTTGCTGCCCCCTATACCCTGCTGCTGGCCGATGACCATCCGATGATGCGCCGTGCGTTGCGCCAGCTGATCGAGCTGGAAAGCGACCTGGTGGTGGTCGGCGAAGCGAACAATGGTGTCGAGGCCTGCGAACTGGTGCAACGGCTGCAGCCGGACCTGGTGGTGCTGGACAACAACATGCCCGAGCTCAACGGTGTGGAGGCGCTCAAGCGCCTGCGCGAACAGGGCTATGCGGGGCGCATTCTGCTGTTCACGGTATCGGATGCCGAGCAGGATGTGCGCGATGCCATGCGTTTCGGCGCCAACGGTTATCTGCTCAAGGACATGGAGCCAGAGCTGCTGATCGAGCGCATACGCGACCTGCTGGCCGGCAGCCTGGTGGTCAGCCCGGCGCTGAGCACCGTGCTGGCTCAGGCCCTTCGGGCCTCGCATGGCGCCAGCTCGCTTGACCTGACCGACCGCGAGCGGCAGGTGTTGAAGATGATCGCCGGGGGCTTGAGCAACAAGATGATCGGCAACAAGCTGGGGATTACCGAAGGGACGGTGAAGGTGCATGTGAAGAATCTGCTGCACAAGCTTGGTTTGCGCTCGCGCGTCGAAGCCGCCGTCTGGGCCCTGGAAAACCTGCGCTAGCCCGGGCGCTGCAATCTGTGCGTTGGTAACCTGTGGGAGCGGCCGTGGCCGCGAACACCGGCGCAGCCGGTGCCATCTACCGCGTCGCCTGCTTCGCGGGTGAACCCGCTCCCACAGTAGACGGCGCAAGCCCGGCTGACGCTGTGCCTGTGGGAGCGGCTTTAGCCGCGAACACCGGCGCAGCCGGTGCCATACACCGCGTCGCCTGCTTCGCGGGTGAACCCGCTCCCACAGTAGGCGGTGCAGGCCTCGGCTGACGCTGGACCTGTGGGAGCGGCCGTGGCCGCGAACACCGGCGCAGCCGGTGCCATCCACCGCGTCGCCTGCTTCGCGGGCTTGCCCGCTCCCACAGTAGTAGGCGGTGCAGGTCTCGGCTGACGCTGGACCTGTGGGAGCGGCTTTAGCCGCGAACACCGGCGCAGCCGGTGCCATACACCGCGCCGCCTGCTTCGCGGGTGAACCCGCTCCCACAGTAGTAGACGGCGCAGGCCCGGCTGACGCTGGACCTGTGGGAGCGGCTTTAGCCGCGAACACCGGCGCAGCCGGTGCCATCGCTCCCACAGGTGCTAGCCGACTGCGAGCTCACACCGTACCTGTGCGGCCTTGTGTGCTGGCAGCCTCGCCCAGGCCTTTGACCACCCGCCACACCCTCGGCGGCATCTGTTCCGGGTCCAGGGCATCCAGCAGGTTCTTCACCGCCAGCCCCAACTCGGTATCACCCTCGATCACCAGCCGCCGCCGGAAGAACAGGGTATCCGGGTCTTCCTGCCGGCTGGCCAGCAGCAGAAACTCGCGCCAGTTGCCACGAATGGTCACGTCCACATCCCGCCGCGCGGCAACCCGCAGGCGCCTGCCGTCGCAGGTGATGCACCAGGCCAGCCCCAGGTCGCTGACCTGCAGGCGCAGCCAGTGCCCGCGCAACACGGCAAACGTGCCCTGCGCCAACGGTTCGGCGAACAGCCGTGCCGCCAGCTTCTCGATCAGCATCCGCTGGCAGCCGAAGGGCACGTGCCGCCCCAGCTTGAGCAAGGGCTCGCCATACTCCAGCCACCACTTCATGCCAGTACCTCCCCTATTCGCAACATGCCCGGCCGATCATGCCAGTAGCCGTTGCAGCCAGCGGTCGCGATAGGCGGCGCAGCACCGTCACGGACGGCGTCATAGGCGGCGATGACCGCCTGCATACCTTCGCTGCGCGGGCTCAGGCGCAGAATGTCCACGCCACTGTCGACAATACCGGCATAGTCGCTTAGCAGGTTGCAGGCCTCGCCCGACATCGTCTGGATGCCGTTGAGCACAAACAGGGCCTCGCCTTCCTGGCTCGACATCGGCAGGCCGTCCGCGTACGCCTGGCAACACAACTGGCAGTCGTCCTTCGGCCGGTTCTGCGCGCGGGCGGTAAAACAACGCGCGGAATAGGCCAAAGGCAGGTGACCATAGGCGAACAGCTCCACCTCGGGCCGTGCGATACCCAGGGTGTCGAGCTGCAGCAGGCAATCCCGCAGCAGCCGCCCGGCACACTCCACTGGCGGCACCCAACGCTGCAGCCCGCACGCCATCAACTCCTGCAAGGCGTAGGGGTTGTACAGGTTCAGCGCCGGCCCGGCGACAAACGGCAGACGGCGCTCGGCCAGCATCTGCACCGCGCCCATGTCGTTGGCTTCTACCAGCAGTTCACCGTTCTCGCACAGGCGCTTGAGGCTCGACAGCTCCGAGGCGGCCTCTACCAGCGCCAGCCCCGACAGCACCAGTTCGGCGCCAGTGGCGGCGCGCAACTCGCGGGCCAGGCCAAGCCAGTCGTCCAGCGACAACGCCCGGCGCTTGGCGCACACGGTTTCGCCCAGGTAGATCACATCCAGTGGCTGACCGGCCATCGCTTCATAGAACGCCAGCAGTTTCGCCCGGCTCCAGTAAAAGAGCACCGGCCCAAGACTCAGCTTCATAGGCACCTCACTGCCAGGCACGATGATAGGCACCCAGCGTGGTCTGGCTGCCTTCGGACAAGTTGGCCAGCACCTTCTGCCAACGCGGTTGCAGGGTGAAGCCGTCGCCGTCACGGGCATGGGCGTCGAGCGCTTCTCGCCACACCCGGGTCACCTGCTCGACATAGACCGGGCTGCGTTGCCGGCCTTCGATCTTGACTGCCGCAATGCCCAGTTGCACCAGTTGCGGAATCAGCTCGAGGGTATTCAGGCTGGCAGGCTCTTCCAGCGCATGAAAGCGCTGGCCCTCCACCACGAAACGGCCTTTGCACAAGGTGGGGTAGCCGGCCGGCTCGTGCGGCGCATAGCGGTCGATCAATACCCCACCCAGGCGCGCACTCAGTCCTTCGGCATCCTCGCTCCAGCGGACCGCCTTGGCTGGCGAGCACACCCCGCACAGGTTCGGCGACTCGCCGGTGACATAGGAAGACAAATGACAGCGCCCCTCAGCCATGATGCACAGGCTGCCGAAGGCGAACACTTCCAGTGGCACCTCGCTGCGCTGCGCCACCTGGCGCACCTGGGCCAGCGACAGCACCCTGGGCAATACGGCACGGCGGATGCCGTAGCGCTGCTGATAGAACATCAGTGCCGCAGGGTTGGTGGCAGAGCCCTGCACCGAAAGGTGCAGGTTGAGCGCCGGATGACGTCGGCTGGCGTAGGCCAGCACACCCGGGTCGGCGGCGATCAGCGCATCTACGCCGAGGTCTGCGGCCTGGTCCACGGCGCGCTGCCAGCGTGACCAGCCCTGGGCCTGGCCGTAGGTGTTCACGGCCACGTAGAGTTGCCGGCCTTTCTCGCGGATCAGCGCCAGGCCAATTTCCAGTTGCCGCTCATCCAGGTTCAGGCCGGTGAAGTGGCGCGCGTTGGTGTCATCGCGGAAACCCACGTAGATCGCGTCGGCCCCCTGCTGCAGGGCAGCCTTGAGGGCGGGCAGGCTGCCCGCCGGACATACCAGGTGCATGATGCTCCCTCTCGTAGCGCGGCGGCTCAGGCCGCCAGGGTGTCGAAACTGATGAAGTCGACGGTCTCGCCGACGCGCAACGTGCGATGTGCCTCGATCACCGCCAGGCCTTCGGCGCTGCACATGCCGCTGAGCATTGCCGAGCCTTGCCAGGCATGCGGAATCACGCGCAAGCCAGCCGGTGTCGAAGTCAGCCAGGCGCGCAGGTATTGGCGGCGCAGACTGGAGCGGGGCCAATCGAACCCGGCCATGACCGGCATGGCGCGGGGCAGCACCTCGCGGCGGCCCTGGGCCCGCAACAGGAACGGCCTGGCCACCACCTGCAGGCACAACAGTGCGGCGACAGGGTTGCCCGGCAGGCCCAGCCACGGGGTGTTGCCGATGCGGCCGAAGGCAAACGGCTTGCCCGGCTGAATGGCCAGGCGCCACAGGCGCAGCTCACCCAGCGCCTGTACGGCATGCTTGAGGTGGTCTTCTTCGCCCACCGAGACGCCACCAGAGGTAATGATCACGTCCCAGTCAGTGGCGGCCTTGCCCAGCGCTTCGCGGCAGGCACGCGCATCGTCCGGCAGCCGCCCGAGGTCGCCGACCTCCAGCTGCCAGCCACGCAACGCCGCCGCCAGGCTATGGCTGTTGGCGTCATAGATCTGCCCGGGGCGCAGCGCATCACCTGGTGCGCACAGTTCATCACCGGTGCTCAGCAAGCCCACGCGCAATGGCCGGTACACCGCGACAGAGGCGATGCCCTGGCTGGCCAGCAGCCCCAGCTCGGCAGCACGCAGCCGTTGCCCGGCCTCGAGCAGG
Source organism: Pseudomonas sp. AFG_SD02_1510_Pfu_092 (assembly GCF_003331055.1). GTDB lineage: Bacteria > Pseudomonadota > Gammaproteobacteria > Pseudomonadales > Pseudomonadaceae > Aquipseudomonas. The sequence goes on from NZ_PUQD01000015.1 coordinate 50,350, forward strand.
CGAGCGCCCTGACGGAATTCTTCGCCGCAACGGCGCACGTGGTCGCCTGGCCAGCAGGCCGGTAGCCACACGCCGTCATCCATCAGCCTGGCCTGCTCTTGCGGGACCACGCTATCGGCGCCGGCGGGCAGCGGCGCGCCGGTGAAAATACGCACCGCATGGCCCGCCGGCAGCGCTTCAAGCGCCGCATCGCCTGCAGCGATACGCCCGGCCAGTGGCAGCAGGCCGCCCTCGGCAGGCAGCTCGGCAGCGCGCAGGGCGTAGCCATCCATCGCGCTGTTGTCCCAGGCCGGGCCCGGGCGCGGGGCGCGAATATCGTCGGCGAGGATCATGCCCAGCGCCATGTCCAGCGCCACGCGCTCCACCGCCGGCGGCCGTGGGGCCTGCTCCAGCAGTTCGGCGATGGCCTGGTCGACCGGGCGCAGGTTGTCATGCCCACACGCGCAATCATTCATGAGCGGCTCCCGCAGGCGGTCCTGGGTTGTTCGGGTAACAGCTTCAGGTGCGGGACGAAGTTGCACGGCCTGGTTCGGCAGTCGAGCTGCTTGCGCAAAATCTCGTGCCAGCCGGTGCGGCAGGCACCCGGCGAGCCCGGCAGGCAACACACCAGTGTGCCGTTGCTCAGCCCGGCCAGAGCGCGAGACTGCAGGGTCGAGGTACCGATTTCCTCCAGCGAGATCTGCCGGAACAATTCGCCGAAACCTTCCACGGTCTTGTCGAGCAACGGCTCGACGGCCTGGGGGGTATTGTCGCGCGGGGTAAAACCGGTACCACCGGTCAGCAGCACCACCTGCACCATCGGATCGGCCACCCAGGCGCAAACCCGCGCGCGGATCTGCCAGATATCGTCGGGCACCAGGGCCCGGTCCTGCAGGACATGGCCAGCCTCCTGCAGGCCATCGACCAAGGTCTGCCCTGAGCCATCGGTGGCCAGGGTGCGGGTGTCACTGATGGTCAGCACGGCGATGCGCAGTGCCTGGAACGCGCTGAGTGCAAGGTGAGCCATGACGGCGCCCTCATCGGAATGTCAGCGCGCAGCCTGGGCCTGACACAGCGCCACGCCCATTCCTCGAAGGAGGTACCACCCGGGGTAGATGCAGCAATGCTTGATTTCGATCAACCTTGGGCCAGGCATGAGACGTACGCTCAGGGCAGGCACCCCCAGAGGGAAGCACACCATGGCGAAGAAATTTCCTGTAAACCCCAGCCACCCCGAACGCATCTGTTGGGGGTGCGACCTGTACTGCCCGGCGAAGGCGCTGGCCTGTGGCAATGGCGCGAGCCGGACCATGCACCCGGCGGAACTGTTTGGCGAGGATTGGGACAGTTTCGAGGACCGGCTGGAGAAGCCGCTCGACCAGGAGCAAGAGGCAGGGCCCAAGTGAAAGGGCCGGCCCCCACAGGTACCTGACCAGGCCTGAAGCCTGCCGGGTACCTGTGAGCGCCGCCTTGTGTCGCGATGGGCTGCAAAGCAGCCCCTTATGCGATCAGATCAGGATCAGAAGATGCTGATCGGGTATTCGACGAATACGCGGACTTCGTTGCCGTCGTCGTTGTAACCGTTCTGCTGCACGGCGTTGTTGGTACGCACGAACGAGCTACGCAGCTTGATCGACAGGTCCTTGGCCGGGCCGTCCTGCACCACGTAACGGATCTGGTTGAAGATTTCGCGCTCTTTACCTTCACCGAAGCCCTGCGGGTTGGCGACGTTGCGGGTGTTGATGTTGTCACCCACCACGTAGGCCAGCTTGTAGGTCAGGCCCGGAATGCCGTAGGCACCGAAGTCCAGGCCGTAGCCCAGCTGCCAGGAGCGCTCGTCTTCGGCGTTGAAGTCGGACCAGTACGAGTTGGCCAGGTAGATGGTCGAGCCACCGTCACCCACGCCACCGGCGTTCTGGTACCAGCCGTAGTTGTAGCCGGTGCTGCCAGTGCTGCGCTGGTGTGCGATGGTGAACGAGTGCGCACCGTAGGCGTAGGTAGCTGCCAGGCTCCAGATGGTGTTGGAGTCGCCGTTGAGTTCGGCGCTCTTGACGAACTTGTTGTCGATGTCCGACTTGTAGCCGTTGAAGTCCAGGGTCAGGGACTGGTCGCTGGCGATCGGGAAGACGTAGTTCAGGCCCAGGTAGTGCTTCTTCATCACATCTTCGTTGTCGGCGGTGTACAGCGAAGCGGTGAAGTTGTCGGTGAACTTGTAGCTACCACCGAAGACGTTGATCGACTTCAGGCCACCACCGTCACGGCGTTCGGCGCTCTTGCGCGCTTCCTGGGTGAAGCGGCCGGCGTTCAGCTCCAGGCCCTGGATTTCCTTGGAGGTGATCAGGGTACCGGTGAAGCTTTCTGGCAGCAGACGGGCGTCGTCGTACTGCAGCACTGGCAGAGCCGGCATCTGGTCACCGTACTTGAGCACGGTGTTGGAGATGCGGAATTTCACTGCAGCGCCACCACGGGCCAAGTTGTGCGGCGAGTTGGCGTTGCCGTTCTGGTCCTTGAAGTCCGAAGGCTTGAAGAAGTCGACACCGGCGCCACCGTTGTGGCCCTTGCCGCCGTCCAGACGCACGGCGTACAGGCCGAATGCGTCGACACCGACACCGACGGTGCCCTGGGTGAAACCGGAGGAGAAGTTGGCGATGACGCCCTGGCCCCATTCGATCTGGTCGTCGGTGCCGTGTTTCTTGTCGCGGTTGATGTAAGCGTTGCGCAGCAGGACGTTGGCGTGGCTGTCCTCGATGAAGCCTTTGCTGTCGGCCTGATCATTGGCCTGTGCCTGGGTCGCGGCGATCATCGCCAGGGCGACCAGGCTGATCCTGGTTTTCAACATTTTGTTTTCCTTATTTCTTAATCAAGAACGCTCTGCAATATGACGCCAGGAACCAACGCCCCTTCGTAGGTTCGACGCTATGCGGATCCAGACTGACGGGCCGGCCGGTAGTGACACGGCGGCCTCTGGCAGCAGCATGGCCATGAACATGGCCAGCAGGCGTTGGCCCGAATCCTAGCCGTGTGCGATTACAAATGTCAAAAAGTCGTGAAATGCAGGTTGATATAACCAAAATAGGCGACCGCCCCAGTGCATTTTCATAAGCGTTAGCGCTATCGGCAGGCAATTTAACTTGTGTAGGAAATTGCTTCCTGATCAAACGGATAATTTTCCGGTGAGCCGCGCAAGGCTACTTCCGGCGAGGGACGCGAGGCGTAAAATTTTTTACAAACAGATACATATGTAAGGACAAGCCTTTACAAATAGCCATGCAATAGCAAATAGCAAGCATTACCATCCGCACCTCTTTTTCACTTGCTCGCTCCGGATGTGCCCATGCTTGTACCCTGCCGTCTCTCACCCCTGACCCTCGGCCTGTCGCTGCTGTGCAGCGCCGGCCTAGCCAGTGCCGCCACCACCACCCTGCCGGAACTGTCGGTCACCGCCGACAGCGAGCGCGACCAGGACAACCCGCAGGTCAAGGAGGTCAGCACGGCGACCCGCACCTCCACGCCGGTGCGCTATGTGCCGCAGGCCATCGACACGGTGAAAACCGCCAACGTGCTGGATTACGGCAGCAATACCCTGGGCAAGGCGCTGGAAGGCATCCCCAACGTCAGCAGTGGCGCCGACACCCGCTTCGACAGCGTGCGTATCCGCGGCTTCGAGGCCAGCAACGATTTCTACCTCGACGGCATTCGCGACGACAGCCAGTACATCCGCGACCTGCACAACATCGAGCGGGTCGAAGTGCTCAAGGGGCCGGCCGCGGTGCTGTATGGCCGTGGCAGCCAGGGCGGTATCGTCAACCGGGTGAGCAAGGCGCCGGAGCCCGGCCGCCGCTCGACCCTCGAGGCACAAGCCGGCAGCGAAGACCTGCGCAGCCTGTATGCCGACCTCAGCGCCGACCCCAGCGACAGCGTCAGCCTGCGCCTGAACATGGGCAACCAGGACAACAACAGTTTCCGCGACGGCGTCCATGGCAGCCGCCAGCTGTTCGCCCCGTCGTTCAGCTGGCAGCTCAACCCCGACCTGAATTGGCTGGTGCAATACGAATACAGCCGCTACAACCGCACCCCGGACCGCGGCATCCCCGGGGCCAACGGCCGCCCGGCCGATGTCGGCCGCAGCACCACCTACGGGGCACCGCGCGACTACATCGACGATCACGCCCAGTCGCTGCGCTCGCGCCTGAACTACCAGCTGAACGAAACCTGGCAACTGCGCCATACCCTGGGCCTGTTCAAGCTCGACAGCGAGTTCGACAACACCTATGTCACCCAGTACAACGCCAGCACCGACACGCTCACCCGACAGCGCTGGCAGCAGGACCTGAACACCCGCAACCTGAGCAACAACCTGGAAGCCGAGGGCGACTTCGACACCCTGGGCCTGGAGCACAAGCTGTTGCTGGGCCTGGAGATAGCCAACCAGAAGCGTGACCCGGTGCTGTACAAGGCGGCTGATCAGCAACTCGACGGCAAGCTGGCGCTATGGAGTGACAACCACACCGTGGTCGATAGCCGCGGCCTTTACCTGCAGGACCAGATTCGCCTGAACGATCAGTGGCAGGTGCTTGCCGGCGTACGCTTCGACCAGTTCGATGTGCAGACCACCGACAAGGATGGCCGCCGCGAAGCAAAGGACAGCACCAGCACCAGCCCACGCCTGGGCGTGGTCTACACACCGTGGCGCGACCATTCGTTCTATGCCTCGTGGAGCAAGACCTTCTCGCCGGTTGGCGGCGGTTTGATCGGCATCACCCCGCAGGCGAAGGGCAATACCAACGACACCAAGCCAGAAGAAACCCGGCAGAAAGAAATCGGCGTGAAGAGCGACTGGCTCGACCAGCGCCTGACCACCACCCTGGCCATCTACGAGCTGGAGCTTTACAACCGCCGCACCCGCGACCCGCAGGTGCCGGACAACATCCTGCTCAGCGGCCTACAGCGTTCGCGCGGTATCGAGCTGACCGCCACCGGCAATATCACCGGCAACTGGTATGTGCGCGGCGGCATCGGCCTGCAGGATGCGATCATCGTCAAGGACACCAACGGCCAGGAAGGCAACCGCATCAATGACGTGGCCAAGCGTAACGCCAGCCTGTTCGTGACCTGGAAACCGCAACTGGGCTGGTACGCCGAGACCGGCCTGACGCTGGTGGGCGAGCGCTATGCCGATAACCAGAACACCACGGTGTTACCGGGCTATGGCCGTTGGGATGCGTTGGCGGGGTACCGCACGCATGACTGGGATGTACGCGCGGCGTTGAGCAACATTGCCGACAAGACTTACTACAGCGCGGCGACCAGTGCGGCGCAGATCCAGGTGGGTGACCCGCGCAGCCTGGTGGTGACGGGCAGTTACAGTTTCTGATCTCCAGCGCCTGTACCGGCCTCTTCGCGGCTAAAGCCGCTCCCACAGGTACTCCACCGGATTCAAGACATGTGGCGCCCCTGTGGGAGCGGCTTTAGCCGCGAAAGGGCCGGTACAGGTTCAAACAATCGATCAGTGCCAAACCGCCATCAGCGCCTGCATTTCTGCTTCGCTGATCAGCCCTTGGGGGTATCGTCCGGCAAGCAGACGTCGTGGGTCGGTCGTCCTGACCCTGATGCTTCCATGGTGTTTCAACCACTTCGCCACAAGCCTGAGCGATTGGTGATTCACTGCCGATGGGCGCAAAGCCGACTCACTTGCTGCGTTCATTTCTACACGTACTCCCTGGCCCGTGAGCGGCTCAATCTACGGAAATATTGTTACAGCTCCGAGAGCGCGGCATGGCCGGGCTATCTGTCTGAAAAACAATACAAAACGTATGCCAGCACTGGCCTGCGGACGGCCTCGCAGGCAAAAAAAAGCCCGTCATGAGACGGGCCTTTTCCTTCAGCGTGCGCTCAACGCCTGACCGGCGCCGGCTGCTGCTGGGTCAGGCAGTGGATGTTGCCACCGCCCAACAACAGCTCACGGCCAGGGATCATCACCACTTCGTGGTCGGGGAAGATCTTCGCCAGGATCGCTCTGGCCTCAGCATCTGCCGGGTCGTCGAAGCTTGGCGCGATGATGCCGCCGTTGACGATCAGGAAGTTGACGTACGAGCCGGCCAGGCGCACCGACGGGTCACGTTCCTGGCTGCCGGCCACTTGGTCGACACCGGCACACTCCTCGGCGGTGGCAAACAACGGGCCCGGGATCGGCATCTTGTGCACGATGAACTCACGGCCCTTGGCGTCGCGGGTGTTCTGCAACACCTCCATGGCGGCATGGCAGCGAGCATAGTTGGGGTCGTTGGAATCATCGGTCCAGGCCAGTAACACTTCGCCCGGGCGCACGTAACAGCAGAAGTTGTCGACGTGGCCGTCGGTCTCGTCGTTGTACAGGCCATCCGGCAGCCAGACCACGGTGTCCACCGCCAGGTGGTCGCGCAGCAGCGCTTCGATCTGCTCGCGGCTCAGGTGCGGGTTGCGGTTGCGGTTGAGCAGGCATTCCTCGGTGGTGATCACGGTGCCTTCGCCGTCCACGTGGATCGAGCCACCCTCGAGCACGAAACCTTCGGTGTGGTAGCGCTGGCAGCGCTCCATTTCCAGCACTTTGGTCGCCAGTTCCTCGTCGCGGTTCCAGGGTGCGTACAGGCCACCATCGAAGCCGCCCCAGGCGTTGAAGCCCCAGTCTACGCCGCGCACTTCACCCTGGTCGTTGATGACGAAGGTCGGCCCGGTGTCGCGTACCCAGGCGTCGTCGCTGCTGATCTCGACCACACGGATGTTCGGCTGGTCGAGTTGGCGACGGGCGTTTTCGTACTGGCCGGCGGAAACCGCCACGGTGACCGGCTCGAAACGGGCAATGGCCTTGGCCAGGGTCACATGGGCAGCCTGCGCCGGCTTGCCGCCCAGGCGCCAGTTGTCCGGGCGCTCGGGCCAGACCATCCACACCTGGGTTTGCGGGGCCCACTCGGCGGGCATGTGGAAACCATCGGCACGGGGAGTGGAATTGAGGGTTTTCATGGTTGACCTCTGTGATGGCCCTGAGCCGGACTGGGCTGGGGCGTTTGCCAATTTATAACCGATATATATCGATATTTGAAGCCCGACTATCCAGAACGCCGTCGAGACAAGGCACACTTAAACCGATAACAATCGGCAATCAACCGGCTTTCGGGGCGCAAGGCGGAAAAAAACGCGCAGACCGGCTAGGGTCAATACTTGGGTAAACGGGCCAGCGAGCCGCCATGAATATCATCCCTACCGCAATCCCTGAAGTACTGATCATCGAACCGAAGGTTTTCGGCGACAGCCGTGGGTTTTTCTTCGAGGCATTCAACGCCCGTGAGTTCGCCCGGCAAACCGGCATGAAGGTGGAGTTCGTCCAGGACAACCATTCGCGCTCCATCAGGGGTGTACTGCGCGGGCTGCACTATCAGGTGGCAAACACCCAGGGCAAGCTGGTGCGCGTGGTGCAGGGGGAAATCCGCGACATCGCCGTGGACGTGCGCAAAAGCTCGCCGACCTTCGGCCAATGGGTCGCCGTGCAGCTGTCGGCCGACAACCACCGCCAGCTGTGGATTCCACCCGGCTTCGCCCATGGTTTTGCGGTGATGAGCGAGTCGGCGGAGTTCCTCTACAAGACCACCGACTACTACAACCCGGGCGCCGACCGCTGCATCCGCTGGGACGACCCGACCCTGGCCATCGACTGGCAGCTGCAGCAGCCACCGGTGCTGTCGGACAAGGACAAGCTCGGCGTGCCGCTGGCAGAGGCGGAACTGCTGCCCTAACTAGCGCATAATTGCGTCAGACTTTTCTGGCGCCTTTACGTGATGATTGCAAAACCCACGCCCCCACGCCGTCCCCGCTGGCGCAGCCTGGCCCTGCTGGCCCTGTGCCTGGCGCCGTTACTCTGGCCCTTGCACCACCTGGCCGAACGCTACTACCAGGAAGAACTGGCCTCGCAAAACCGCCAGACCCTCGACCTGTACGTCGCCAACCTGCTCGGCACCCTGCACCGCTACGAGACCCTGCCGCAGATCCTCGGCGACTTGCCGGCACTGCGTGGCGTGCTTGCCGACCCCTTGCGCCTGGAAGCGGTCACCAACGCCAACCGCCTGCTGAAGGACATCGTGCAGAAGACCGGCGCCGAGGTGATGTACCTGATGGACGTCAGCGGCAACACCCTGGCGGCGTCCAACTGGGACAAGCGCGATAGCTTCGTCGGCCGCAACTTCGCCTTCCGCCCGTACTTCAACGAAGCCATGGCCGGGCGCCTGGGGCGCTTCTTCGGCCAAGGCACCACATCGGCCAAGCGCGGCTACTTCTTTGCCGCCGCCGTACGTGACCGCGAGCGCATCGTTGGCGTACTGGTGGTCAAGGTCGATCTCGACCACACCGAAACCCTGTGGGGCCGCACCCCCGAGCAGCTGTTGCTGACCGACCACAATGGCGTGGTCATCCTCACCTCGCGGCCCGACTGGCGCTTCCGCGCGACCCGCGCCCTGACCGAGGCCGAGCGCCAGGCCATCATCGCCATCCAGCCCTACCCGACCCAGGCGCCACAACCGCTGGTGCTCAACCAGGACGCCTGGATCTCGCAAACCCGCGACATCAAGGAAACCGGCTGGCAAGTCAGCATCCTCGCCCCGCGCATGCTGGTCGATCGCTCGGTGCAAACGGTCATGGCCATCGGCGCGGGCACCTTGCTGGTGCTGATGCTGCTGGCCGGGCTGGTGATGCAGCGCCGCCGCCACTACATCGACCGCATCGACTTCGAGGCCCGTGGCCGCCAGGAACTGGAAAACCGCGTGGCCGAGCGCACCGCCGACCTCGAAGGCCTGAATACCCGGCTGAAAAGCGCCGTGCTGGAGCGCGAGAACGCCCAGCAGGAGGCCGTGCGCGCCCAGGACGAGCTGGTGCAGGCCGGCAAGCTGTCGGTGCTCGGCACCATGTCGGCCAGCATCAGCCACGAGCTCAACCAGCCGCTGGCGGCCATCCGCAGCTATGCGGAAAATGCCGAGATCCTGCTCGATCACCAGCGCACCGAAGACGCCCGCGGCAACCTCAAGCTGATTGGCGAGCTGACCGGGCGCATGGCCTCGATCATCGCGCACCTGCGCGCCTTTGCCCGCCGTGACCGGCATGCACCGGAAAGCGTGGCCCTGCAGCCGGCCCTGGACGACGCCCTGGCGCTGCTGGCCAAGCGCCGCCGGGCGATGGCCGTGGAGCTTATCCGCGACCTGCCGGAAGCCACCCTGTGGGTCCAGGCCGGCGAGACCCGCCTGCGCCAGGTGCTCGGCAACCTGCTGGCCAACGCCCTCGATGCCCTGACCGAAAAGGCCAACCCGCGCCGCCTGTGGCTAAGTGCCGAACAACGCGATGGCTGCGTCTATCTGTACATTCGCGACAACGGGCCGGGCTTCAGCCGCCAGGCCCTGGAACACGCCAAGGAGCCATTCTTCACCACCAAGACCCGCACCCAGGGCCTTGGCCTGGGTCTGGCCATCTGCGAAAGCCTGATGCGTGCCCTGGGCGGTGAGCTGCTGCTGGCCAACCACCCCGAAGGTGGCGCACTGCTCACCCTGCAGCTGCGCGTGGCCGCGCCTGGCGCTACATTGCCCAATTCGGAGGACCCCTCGGCATGACCAGCGAGACAACGATCGACAGCCGAGCCCAGGTCATTCTGGTCGACGACGACCCGCACCTGCGCCAGGCCCTGAGCCAGACCCTCGACCTGGCCGGGCTCAAGGTGGTCGCCCTGGCCGATGCCCAAGGCCTCGCCGATCGCATCGAAGCCGACTGGCCCGGGGTGGTGGTCAGCGACATCCGCATGCCGGGCATCGATGGCCTGCAACTGCTGGAACAGCTGCACAACCGCGACAACGAGCTACCGGTGCTGCTGATCACCGGCCACGGCGATGTGCCGCTGGCCGTGCAGGCAATGCGCGCCGGGGCCTATGATTTTCTGGAAAAGCCGTTTGCCAGCGACGCCCTGCTCGACAGCGTACGCCGCGCCCTGGCCCTGCGCCGCCTGGTGCTGGACAACCGCAGCCTGCGCCTGGCCCTGAGCGACCGCCAGCAACTGGCGACCCGCCTGGTCGGCCAGTCAGCGTCCATGCAGCGCCTGCGCGAACAGATCGGCGCGCTGGCCGCGACCCGCGCCGATGTCCTGATTCTGGGTGAGACCGGCGCCGGCAAAGAGGTGGTAGCCCGCGCCCTGCACGACCTGTCCAGCCGCCGCGACGGCCCGTTCGTGGCGATCAATGCCGGCGCGCTGGCCGAGTCGGTGGTCGAAAGCGAGCTGTTCGGCCATGAGCCCGGCGCGTTCACCGGTGCGCAGAAGCGCCGTATCGGCAAGTTCGAGTTCGCCAATGGCGGCACGCTGTTTCTCGACGAAATCGAGAGCATGAGCCTGGATGTGCAGGTAAAACTGCTGCGCATGCTGCAGGAGCGGGTGGTCGAACGCCTGGGTGGCAACCAGCTTATCCCGCTGGACATCCGCATCATTGCCGCGACCAAGGAAGACCTGCGCCAGTCCGCCGACCAGGGGCGTTTTCGCGCCGACCTGTATTACCGCCTGAACGTGGCGCCGCTGCGTATTCCACCGTTGCGCGAGCGCGGCGATGACATTCTGGTGCTGTTCCAGCACTTTGCCGATGCTGCCAGCCAGCGCCATGGCCTGCCGGCGCACACCCTGCAACCGGCTCAGCGCGCCACGCTGCTGCGCCATGACTGGCCAGGTAACGTACGCGAGCTGCAGAACGCCGCCGAGCGCTTCGCCCTTGGCCTGGAACTGGCGCTGGACGGCCAGCCCCAGGCAACCGCGGCGGCTGCCTTGCCAGTGCCGAATGGCAACCTCAGCGAGCAGGTCGAGCAGTTCGAACGCTCGCTGATCGCTGCCGAACTGGCCCAGCCGCACAATTCCATGCGCAGCCTGGCCGAGGCGCTGGGTATTCCGCGCAAGACCCTGCACGACAAGCTGCGCAAGCACGGCTTGAGCTTCGACGGCGGCAGCGGCGGGCATGACGATCAAGAGGACAACCGTTGATGAGTAACGACAGCCAGTACCTGCAAACCGTACTGCATGGCGACATCCCCCTGACCCGCGAAATGGGTCTGGAAGTGCTCGACTGGCAGCAGCATACCCTGCGCCTGCAACTGCCACTGGCGGCCAACGTCAACCACAAGAGCACCATGTTCGGTGGCAGCCTGTACTGCGCCGCGGTACTGGTGGGATGGGGCTGGCTGCACCTGCGCCTGCGTGAAGCCGGGATCGATGACGGGCATATCGTGATCCAGGAGGGGCAGATCAGTTATCCGTTGCCGGTGACCGGCGCGGCGGTGGCACGCTGTGCGGCGCCGGACGAGAAGACCTGGGAGCGCTTCGTGACCCTGTACCAGCGCCGCGGGCGGGCGCGACTGACGCTGGAGACCACGGTGAGCAATGCCGGGAGTGACGAGCCGGCGGTTACCTTCAGCGGGCAGTACGTGCTGCACCGCTGACGTGGAGCCTGATGCTGTCGGGTCTGCTGCGCAGCCCATCGCCGGCCAGCCAGCTCCCACAGGGGCAGCGCCATGCTGACGCTTTGCGCAGTACTTGTGGGAGCTGGCTTGCCGGCGATGGGCCGCAAAGCGGCCCCGGCGATATAGGCGGCGAAGCTGAAATCCTGAACTCCCACAGTGTGGTGATACTCGTCAGATCAGCCTCAGGAAGGCCTGGCGCCAAGCAGCCTTTGCCGGCAACGCCAGGAAATGCGGGTTGAGCAACGACTCCCGCGGCGGGTAGCGGAACGGCAAGCCATCCAGCCCGATCACCTCGCCACCGGCCCCTTCCACCACCCCCTGCGCCGCCGCAGTATCCCACTGCGACGTCGGCGCCAGGCGCGGGTAACAATCGGCGCTACCTTCAGCCAACAGGCAGAACTTCAACGAACTGCCGATGTTGGCCAGCTCCAGCTCACCTAGCGCAGCCCCAAGCCCGGCCAACAGGGCTTCCTGTTCCGGGCTGGAATGCCGGCGGCTGGCGACCACGGTGAAACGCCCGCCCGCCGGCGGTGCGTTGCGTACCTGGATCGGCTGGGCTGCCTCACCGGCCTGCGCACGCCAGGCGCCCAACCCACGGCCACCGAAGTAGCAGCGCCCGTTGGTCGGCATCGACACCACGCCAAACACCACCTCGCCGTTTTCGACCAGGGCGATGTTGACCGTGAACTCCTCGCTGCCGGCGATGAATTCCTTGGTGCCGTCCAGCGGGTCGACCAGCCACCAGCGGCTCCAGCCCTGGCGCTCGGCCAGCGGAATGTTGCAGTCCTCTTCGGACAGCACCGGAATGTGCGGTGCCAGCGCCAGCAGGCCATCTGCAATCACCCGGTGCGCCGCCAGATCGGCGGCGGTGACCGGCGAATCATCGGCCTTGTTGGTCACGGCGACATCGGCGCGCCAGAACGGCAGGATCGCCTCGCCAGCCTGCAGCGCCAGCTTGACCACCTGGTGCATCAGTTGCAGGTCGTTCATAGCTCCAGCAGCCCCCGCTGGATCAGCAGGTCACGGGCCAGGTACAGCGCCGCCAGCGCTCGGCCCTCGGTGAACTGCGGGTGCATGGCCAGCGCCGACAGCTCGCGCAGGTTGACCTTGTCGACCCGCATCGGCTCCGGCTCGTCGCCTTCCAGACGCTCTTCGTACAAGTCGCTGGCCAACACCACCTGGATCTTCTGGCTCATGTAGCCCGGCGACAGCGACAGCTCGGTCAGGTGCTCCAGCTGACGCGCACCAAAACCGGCTTCTTCCTTCAGTTCCCGGTCGGCCGCCGCCAGCACGTCTTCACCCGGCTCGATCAGGCCCTTGGGCAACGACACCTCGTATTCGTCGGTGCCACCGCAATACTCCTCGACCAGCACGGCATGCTCGGCGTCGAGCATGGCCACGATCATCACCGCACCATAGCCGTTGCCCCGGCCCACCAGCCGCTCGTAGGTACGCTCGTTGCCATTGCTGAAACGCAATTGCACGGCTTCGACGCGAAACAGGCGGCTGCTGGCGACAATTTCGCGGCTGAGGACGGTGGGTTTCTGGCGCATGGGGCGGCTCCTTGGCGTGAACGGGTTACTATACCGTGGCTTGCCGACTGATCGAGAGTTTCCCATGCCTGTTCTTCCCTGGTCTGCCATCGATACCGTCCTGCTGGACATGGATGGCACCCTGCTCGACCTGCATTACGATAACCGCTTCTGGCTGGAGCACCTGCCCCAGCGCTATGCCGAGCTGCACGGGGTGAGCCGGGCCATGGCGGAAATGGAGCTGCAGCCGCTGTTCGAACGCAACGCCGGCACGCTGAACTGGTATTGCCTGGACTTCTGGAGCCGCGAGCTGCGCTTGCCGATCCGCGAGCTGAAGCGGGAAATCGCCGACCTGATCGCCCTGCGCCCGGATGCCGATACCTTTCTGGCGGCGCTCCGCAACGCGGGCAAGCGCGTGGTGATGATCACCAATGCGCACCGCGATTCGCTGTCGCTGAAGCTGGAGCGGGTGGAGCTGGCGCCGTATTTCGAGCGGCTGATCAGCTCGCACGATTATGGCTACCCGAAGGAAAGCCCGCAGTTCTGGGATGCCTTGCAGGCGGACATCGGCTTCGACCCGGGGCGCAGCCTGTTCATCGATGACACCCTGGCGATTCTGCGCAGTGCGCGCCGGTTTGGCGTGGGGCATCTGCTGGCTGTGCGCCAGCCCGATAGCAAGGCCCAGCCGCGTGATACCGAGGAGTTTGCGGCGGTCGAGGATTACCGGAAGTTGTTGGTTGGCCTGTGAAGGCCCTTTCGCGGGCTCGCCCGCTCCCACAGATACCTCGCAGGTCCTCAGGCCTGTGGTAATCCTGTGGGAGCTGGCTTGCCGGCGATAGGGCCGGGGCAGGCTGCAGAGATCAATCAGGAATACGCAACACCTGCCCCGGGTAGATCTTGTCCGGGTGCTTGAGCATCGGTTTGTTGGCGTCGAAGATCTTCTGGTACTTGTTGGCGTCGCCGTACACCTTCTTCGAAATGGCACTCAGCGTGTCGCCCTTCTCCACCGTCACGAACCGCGCCGCCTGGGCCACCGGCCCGGTCACGGTGATCTGGTCATCGACGCTGGCAACTCCGGCAATGTTGCCCGCCGCCAGAATGATTTTCTCCTTCTCCTCCTGGCTGGCCACCTCACCTTTGAGGATGATCGTGTCACCCTCCACAGTGGCCGTGATATTCGGGTTGCCCAGGCCGACACTCTCCACGTGTTTCTTTAGCTGCTCTTCGGCATTGGCGTTGCCGGGGGTCAGCAGGTCGATCAACTTCTCGCCCGCTTCCTTGACGAAACTGAACAAGCTCATAGCGCTCTCCTTGTTGACGAAACCTCGGACACAGCAGTCTAGGCCAGCTTTTCTCCCTGCGCCCCTGTGCGGCCAATCGACGCGGTCTATCACGGCATAGACCCTAGCGATTAGACGTCGCCGGCCCACACGCCTAGGCTTGTGCTATTCAGAAAGCTGCCCATTGCCCGATATTGCCCCAATGAAAAGCAAGCCTCCGGTCTGCGCGGCGTCTTCCCCCCTGTGCATGCCCGCAGCCAGTAACACCTACGAGTACGTGCAGCTCAGCGACGCCAGACGCGACAGCACCCCGCTGGCCGAAGAAGTCGCCCTGGCCATCGCCTACAACGGCCTCAACCAGGCGGTGATGCTGGTCAGCCCTACCGACCTCGAAGACTTCGCGGTCGGCTTCAGTGTCGGCAGCGGCATCGTCGAAGGCACCGCAGAAATCTACGACCTGAAGCTCTCCGGCAGTGGCTCGGCGATGTATGCCGACCTGGAGATTTCCAGCCGGGCGTTCTGGAACCTGAAAAACCAGCGCCGCCAGCTGGCCGGCACCAGTGGTTGCGGCCTGTGCGGGGTCGAAGCGCTGGAGCAGGCACTGCCCGAGCTGGCCGAGCTGCCGGGCGCACCATTGCCACCGGCGCAATGGCTGGTCGGCCTGCGTGAACGCATCGATGCCTTCCAGCCCCTCGGCCAGCACTGCGGCGCGGTGCATGCGGCGCTGTTCATGGACCGCCACGGTGAACTGCTGCTCGGTCGCGAAGACATCGGCCGGCACAACGCCCTCGACAAGCTGATCGGCGCCCTGCTGCGCCAAAGCATCGACAGCCAGGGCGGCCTTGCCATCGTCACCAGCCGCTGCAGCCTGGAGCTGATCCAGAAAGTGCTGCGCGCCGGTATCCAGACCCTGGTCAGCCTGTCGGCGCCGACCGGCCTTGCCCTGCAATGGGCGCGCAAGCACAACCTCAACCTCATTCATCTGCCCAAGCACAGCGCACCGCGGGTCTACAGCCCAGCGGCGGAGTCGTAACAGTCGTGACCTCGTACCAGCAACTCCCGGACAACGCCCCAACTTCCTCCCCTCGCTACAAGCCCTACCACGGCCCCGCCGGCGGCTGGGGTGCGCTGCGCAGCGTGGCCAAGGCCTGGGTCGGCAGCGATAACGCGCTGAAGAACATTCGCGCCCTGCTCAAGACCAACCAGAACGGCGGTTTCGACTGCCCCGGCTGCGCCTGGGGCGACTCGCCGGAAAGCGGCATGGTCAAGTTCTGCGAGAACGGCGCCAAGGCGGTGAACTGGGAGGCGACCAAGCGCCGCGTCGATGCCGCCTTCTTCGCCCGCTACAGCGTCACTGCGCTGCTGCAGCAGAGCGACTACTGGCTGGAGTACCAGGGCCGGTTGACCGAACCGATGGTCTACGACGCGCCCAGCGACCGCTACCAACCGATCAGCTGGGACGCCGCCTTCGCCCTGATCGCCCGCGAGCTGAACAAGCTGGCCAGCCCTGACCAGGCCGAGTTCTACACCTCGGGCCGGGCCAGCAACGAGGCGGCGTACCTGTACCAGCTGTTCGTCCGCGCCTACGGCACCAACAATTTCCCCGACTGCTCGAACATGTGCCACGAGGCCAGTGGCGTGGCCCTGGGGCAAAGCGTCGGGGTCGGCAAAGGCACCGTCACCTTTGACGACTTCGAACATGCCGACGCGATTTTCGTCTGGGGCCAGAACCCGGGTACCAATCACCCGCGCATGCTCGACCCGTTGCGTGACGCGGTGAAGCGTGGCGCCCAGGTGGTGTGCATCAACCCGCTCAAGGAGCGTGGCCTGGAACGCTTCCAGCACCCGCAGAACCCGCTGGAAATGCTGACCAACAGCGACCGCCCGACCAACACCGCGTTCTTCCGCCCGGCGCTGGGTGGCGACATGGCGCTGCTGCGCGGCATGGCCAAGTTCGCCTTGCAGTGGGAGCGCGAAGCCCAGGCCAAAGGCGAACCGGCCGTGTTCGACCATGCTTTCATCGCCGAACACGGCCATGGCCTCGACGACTACCTGGCGGTGGTGGATGCCACGCCGTGGGCGCACATCCAGGCCCAGTCCGGCCTGACCCTGGCCGACATCGAACTGGCCGCGCGCATGTACTGCCGCAGCCAGCGGGTGATCATGTGCTGGGCGATGGGCATTACCCAGCACCGCCATTCGGTGCCGACCATCCAGGAAATCGTCAACCTGCAGATGCTGCGCGGCAACATCGGCGTGCCAGGCGCCGGCCTGTGCCCGGTGCGCGGCCACAGCAACGTGCAGGGTGACCGTACCATGGGCATCAACGAGCGCCCGCCGGTGGCTTTGCTGGATGCCATCGAGCAGCGTTTCGGCTTCCCCGTACCCCGCCACGACGGCCACAACACCGTCGAGGCGATCCACGCCATGCTCGACGGCCGGGCCAGGGTCTTCATCGGCCTGGGCGGCAACTTCGCCCAGGCCACGCCGGACACCGAGCGTACCGCCCAGGCACTGCGCAATTGCGAACTGACCGTGCACATCAGCACCAAGCTCAACCGCAGCCACCTGGTACACGGCAAGCAGGCGCTGATCCTGCCGTGCCTGGGCCGCACCGACATCGACCTGCAGGCCGACGGGCCACAGGCGGTCACGGTGGAAGATTCTTTCAGCATGGTGCACGCCTCCAACGGCCAGCTGAAGCCACTGTCGACACAGATGCGCTCGGAACCGGCAGTGATCGCCGGCATTGCCGCCGCCACCCTGGGCAAGAAGCCCGTGGACTGGCACTGGCTGGTGGCCGACTACGACCGCATCCGCGACCTGATTGGCGACACCATCGCCGGCTTCGGCGGCTTCAACCAGCGCTTGCGCGAGCCGGGCGGCTTTTATCTGGGCAACAGCGCCGCCAGCCGCGAATGGAAGACCAGCACCGGCCGGGCCAACTTCAAGGCCAACCTGCTGCCGGACACGCTGCTCGACGAGCGCGTACGCGCCAGCGGCCAGCTGCCGGACCTGGTCATGCAGTCCATGCGTTCGCACGATCAGTACAACACCACCATCTACGGCCTGGACGACCGCTACCGCGGCGTGCGCGGCCAGCGCGAAGTGCTGTTCGTCAACGAGGCCGACATCATCCGCCTGGGCTTCCAGCCGGGGCAGAAGGTCGACATCGTGTCGTTGTGGGGGGACGGGCATGTGCGCCGGGTGCACGGCTTTACCCTGCTGGCGTTCGACATCCCGGCCGGGCAGGCGGCCGCCTATTACCCTGAGGTGAACCCGCTGGTGCCGCTGGAGAGCATCGGCGAGGGCAGCCATACGCCGACCTCGAAGTTCATCGCCATCAAGCTGGAGCGGGCGCGGGACGACGGGCGTATCCTTTAGGAAAGGTGTGGGCTTCTTCGCGGGCTTGCCCGCTCCCACAGGAATTTCACGAACTCGAATCCTGTGGCGTACCTGTGGGAGCGGGCGAGCCCGCGAAGAGGCCGGAAGCGCTAACATCAAAAACGAAAAAAGCCCTGTTCCATTGCGGGTTCAGGGCTTCGTCATAAAAGTCTAGGACAGCGAAAAAACGATAAAGTTTCAGTGTAAATACAGTAACTTAGAGAATTGTGTACAACTCGTGTTACTCGTCGGATTTCCGTTGCAAGACGTGCTTGCAAGGCTCAAATTCGCCTCGTCATCCCTATGAGGCTCTCTTGATGAAGAAGTACTCCTCGATTCTGTTGTTGTCTTTCAGCTTGCTCAGCGGCGTTGCCATGGCAGGCGGCACCACCGAGGCCGGCATTGGCGGCGCATTGGGTGGGGTACTGGGCTCTGTCGTGGGCAACTCCATCGGTGGCAGCACCGGCGGCGCCATTGGTGCCGGTCTGGGCGGTGCAGCAGGCGGTGCCCTGGGCGCAGACAAACGCCAGCGTGGTGAGGCCGCTATCGGCGGTGCGCTGGGCGCTGCAGGTGGTAACGTGGTCGGTCGCTCGGTAGGCGGCACCACCGGTAGCTACATTGGCGCGGCAGCCGGCGGTGGCGCCGGTGGCGCACTGGGTAACTACATGGGTAACAAGGCCGACGAAGACGATTACCGCGATGGCCGCCGCTACCGTCGCGGCTACGACGATGACCGTCGTCACTGGGACCGTGGTCACCACTACGGCCACCGCAAGCACAAGCGCCACTGGCGCGACTAACGCCTGAGGGCCTTGCCCCGGCAACAAAAGCCCCGCCCCTGCCAGCGGGGCTTTTTCATGCCTGCTGTTCCAGCACTACGCCAGACAGGATCATTTCCAGCGCTGCCGGCAACGCTACGGGCCGCCCGCTGGCACGCTCGACGAACACCTGCACCACCGTGCCTGCCGCACACGCCTCCGGCTCACCCGGGCGGAACAGCGCCAGGCGGTACTCCACCGTACTGCCCGCCAGGCGCACGACCCCCAAGCCCACTTCCAGCACATCCGGGAAGCTCGGCAAGGCATAGAAATCTGCCGTCGAACTGATCACCAGAGCCGCCAGCTCGCCATCGCGCAGGTCCAGTTCGGCCTGTTCGACGAGGAATGCCTGGACCGCGGTTTCGAAAAAGCCGTGCACGGTGGCACCGGCGATGTGGCCGTTCAGGTCGTTGTCCTGCGGGCGGGTGAGGATGGGGTGGAAGTGGGAGAAGGCAGTGCGCTGAGGGGATTCGGTCATCTGGCTGGCTCTTGTCTTCGCAATGGATGCTGACAGTGAAACAGAAAAACCAGCTTTTCGCTGCCTGTGTAGAAAGCAAAAAAGCCGCCCCAAGGGGCGGCTCTTTGGTTGCAGCCGGTTCAGCTTACAGCTGCGGGCCAGCGGCCTTGATGGCGTCGGAAACTTCGAACTTCTTGAAGTTTTCGATGAACAGCTTGGCCAGGCCTTTGGCGGCTTCGTCGTAGGCAGCCTTGTCAGCCCAGTTGGTGCGCGGGTTGAGCAGTTCGGTATCAACGCCCGGAACGGCCTTCGGCACGTCCAGGTTGATGATGTCCAGGTGCTCGGTTTCGGCACCGATCAGCGCGCCGCTCTGGATCGCAGCGATCACCGCACGGGTGGTCGGGATGCTGAAGCGCTTGCCCACGCCGTAGCCACCGCCGGTCCAGCCGGTGTTGACCAGGTAGACCTTCGAGTCGAAGCCCTTGATACGCTTGATCAGCAGCTCGGCGTACTCGCCAGCCGGGCGTGGGAAGAACGGCGCACCGAAGCAGGTGGAGAAGGTCGACTTGATACCGCTGCCCGAACCCATTTCGGTAGAACCGACCAGCGCGGTGTAGCCGGACAGGAAGTGGTAGGCCGCCTGCTCGTTGTTCAGGATCGACACCGGAGGCAGAACACCGGTCAGGTCGCAGGTCAGGAAGATGACTGCGTTCGGCTCGCCGCCCAGGTTCGCTTCGGAACGCTTGGCAACGTGCTCCAGCGGGTAGGCCGCACGGCTGTTCTGGGTCAGGCTGACATCGCTGTAATCGGCGTGCTTGTTGGCGTCGAGGACGACGTTTTCCAGCACGGCGCCATGCTTGATGGCTTTCCAGATGACCGGCTCGTTCTTCTCGGACAGGTCGATGCACTTGGCGTAGCAGCCGCCTTCGATGTTGAACACCACGCCCTCGCCCCAGCCGTGCTCGTCGTCACCGATCAGGTAACGGCTCTCGTCGGCCGACAGGGTGGTCTTGCCGGTGCCGGACAGGCCGAAGAACAGGGTTACATCACCAGCTTCACCGATGTTGGCGGCGCAGTGCATCGGCAGTACGTCGGCAGCCGGCAGCAGGAAGTTCTGCACCGAGAACATGGCTTTCTTCATTTCGCCGGCGTAGCGCATGCCAGCGATCAGCACCTTCTTCTGGGCGAAGTTGATGATCACGCAGCCATCGGAGTTGGTGCCGTCACGCTCAGGCTCGCAGACGAAGTTGGCGACGTTGAGGACCTGCCACTCGTCACGGCCAGCCGGGTTGTACTGCTCAGGGTTGATGAACAGGCAACGACCGAACAGGTTTTGCCAGGCAGTCTGGGTGGTCATCTTCACCGGCAGGTAGTGCTCGGCCGCAGCCCCTACGTGAACGTAGGAAACGAAGTGATCCTGGGCGCTGTTGAACGCCTCGACGCGCGCCCACAGGGCATCGAACTTGTCGGCCGGGAACTTGCGGTTGATCGGGCCCCAGGCGATGGCGTCCTGGGTGGAAGGCTCTTCGACGATGAAACGGTCAGCCGGCGAACGGCCAGTACGGTGACCAGTCTCCACGACCAGTGCGCCAGTATCGGCTAGTACGCCTTCACCGCGTTGCAGCGCTTCTTTTACCAGCTCATCGACGCTCAGGTCGGTGTACACGGTGTTGTTGGCTTGCGTCATGAGATACCCCATCCGGCCCGAGGCCGAGTGCTCCAAACGTTTTGTAGTTGTCTTGAAAAAACTACTACAGCGAAAAAAGTGGCCGGATTATGCCAGAAACGCCCAAAAAAAGTAGGCCCCTCCTGTCAGAACTGCGCTTTTGCGCAATTCGACAGGAGATTGTCCTGTGTTTAAACGTTTCAGTGGCGAGTTTCTGAGGCGGCGTCCGTACCGCCACCGGCAAACAGTTGCGCCACATCGCTGGCGTCGAAGAAATAGCGTTCGTTGCAGAACTGGCAGTCGATCTCGACCTGCCCGCCGCATTCTTCCACCAGCGCCTTGGCATCTTGCTCGCCCAAACTGACCAGCGCATTGCCGGAACGTTCGCGCGAGCAACTGCAATTGAAGCGCAGCGGCTGGATGTCGAACAGGCGCACGGCGTCCTCGTGGTACAGGCGATGCAGTAACGTTTCGTTGCCTTCGGCCCACTCCTCGGGCTTGAGGGTCTTGGCCAGGGCAACCACGTGTTGCCAGCTGTCCTCACGCTCTTCGTCGTCCGGCTGACGATCGCGCGGCAGCTGCTGCAGCAGCAGGCCACGCGCCTTGCCGCCTTCGGCATTGAGCCAGAAACGTGTGTTGAGCTGCTGCGACTGGACGAAGTAGTTGGTGAAGCACTCCGCCAGGTCGGCGCCATCGAGGTCGACGGTGCCCTGGTAGCGCTGGCCCTTGACCGGATCGATGGTCAGCGTCAGGTGGCCGTCGGGCATCAGCTGCGACAGGCTGGCACCGGCCGGGATCTGTTCGGCTTCATAGCGGGCCATGCCACGGATATCGCGGTCGCCGGAGCATTCGACCATCAGCAGCGGGATCGGCCCGGCAGAGCGCGCCTGCAGAATCAGCAGGCCGTCGAACTTCAGCGCCCCGACCAGCAGAGCGGTGGCGGCCATCAGCTCGCCGAGCAGTACCTGCACCGGCTGCGGGTACTGGTGACGCGCCAGCACCGCGGCATAGCTGTCATCGAGAGACACCCACTCGCCGCGCACATCGCGCTCGTCGAAGATGAAACGTTGGGTGAAATCGGTATCAGGCAAATCGCTCATAGGTTTTGGCTATCTGAAAAATGATGACAAAATGGTTACAAGGGTTTTCGGAAAACCCGCGAGAACCCGATGACAGAGCGCTCACGAGGCGCTCCGATTCCTGTTTGCAATAGAGGTATTTTATGGACAATCGACCACTGTTCCAAGCAAGGTGGTCCTGGGGGCCGTTGGCAGCCTGTACGCTGCTTCCCATCGCTCTACTGTGTTTCTGGTTATGGCCCATTGGCCAGATCCTGTGCCTGACTTTCGACGAATGGCTGTTCCGCAGCCTGAATGCGCCGCTGGCCGACCACGCCATCTGGCGCTACGTCTGGACTGTCGGGAGCCTGCGCCCGTTCGACATCGTCGTCGGCCTGATCCTTCTGGCAGTGCTGATCCGCGGCGATTGGGTATTCAAAGCCACCCAGGTGCGCCAGGCCTTTTTCGGTTTTCTGGTCACGCTGATCCTCTTAGTGGTGATTCGCGCGCTGTTTTCCAAGTGGGTGGATGCCGCCGGCTGGCAACACAAGAGCCCGTCGATGGTCTTCGCCGACGTTGTGCACCTGAGTGACTACTACCCGAACCTGGAAGCGGCCTGGGAGCTCAAGGACCGCTCCAGCAAGAGTTTCCCGGGCGATCATGCCTCGGTGCTGCTGATCTGGGCACTGTTCATGAGCGTGTTCAGCCGCCGCCTGTTGCAGTATCTGGTGGTCTGGGGGCTGGCCTTCCTGTTCATGCTGCCGCGCCTGGTGGCCGGGGCGCACTGGGGACAGGATGACTATATCGGCGGGCTGCTGATGGCGGTGCTGGCGTTGGGCTGGAGCTGCTACACGCCGCTGGCGGCCAAGGGCAGCGAGGTGTTGATGCGGTGGACGGCGCCGTTGTTCAACCTGCTGGGCAAATTACCATTGGTCGGACGGATGGCCGTTACCCGTTAGGGCCATGGGGCTGCTGCACAGCCCATCGCAGGCAAGCCAGCTCCCACAGGTACTGCGTAAGTCCCGAAACCTTTGCGATCCCTGTGGGAGCTGGCGTGCCGGCGATGGGGCGCAAAGCGGCCCCGGCTACTCGAAGCTGCCATGCAGCTGGTGAATCTGCCGCCGCTGCTTCTTGGTCGGCCGCCCATCGGTGGTCACACCCATGGCCCCGGCCTTGCGCAACTCGGCCGCCTGCTCGCGCCGGCGCACGCTGTCCTCGGTTTCTTCGTACAGCGTCTGCGCCTCCGGCGCCCCACGCCTTACCACCGACAGCGCCTTGACCACCACCGTGCGCTCGTCGAACCCGGTGCGCAGCACGAACTCGTCACCCACGCGCGGCTCCTTGCCCGGTTTGCAACGCTCGCCCCGGCAATGCACCTTGCCACTCTCGATCGCCGCCTTGGCCAGGGCGCGGGTCTTGTAGAAGCGCGCCGCCCACAGCCATTTGTCCAGGCGGACCTTGTCGTCGTCTTCGGCTTTTTGTGCCATCCCGTTACCTCGAATGCTGTATTTCACCGAACTGTACTACCGTAACCAGCGGATGCAAAAAATCCCCGCCGTGCTTACAGTTCACCACCTTATCCGCAGGGTGCGTTCCGTGAAGACATTTGACCATTTGACTGTGATCGGCCTGCGCGAGTGGGTGGCCCTGCCCGACCTTGGCGTGGCCGGGCTGCGCGCCAAGATCGACACCGGCGCCAGCACCTCCAGCCTGCACGCCACCGAGGTGGAGCCGTTCGAGCGCGACGGCCAACCCTGGGTCCGTTTCACCGCGCATCTGGGCTCGGTGGTGCAGTTGCGTCACCGCCGCTGCGAGGCACCGCTGGTCACCATGAAGACCATCAAGAGCTCCAACGGCCAGGCCCAGACCCGTTATGTCATCCGCACGTCATTGGCCTTGGGCGATGGTGTGTGGGAAGTGGAGTTCACCCTGGCCTGCCGCAAGAACATGCGTTACCGCCTGTTGCTGGGCTCCAAGGCGCTGATCCATGGCCAGCTGGTGGTCAACCCTGGCCTGAAATACGTTCAAGACAAACCGGCCTTCCCGGCCACCCTTTCCACTGCCACAGGTGCTGCATGAAGATCGCTGTGCTGTCGCGCAATCCGCGTCTGTATTCCACCCGCCGCCTGGTCGAGGCCGGCACCCAGCGGGGCCACGAAATGGTGGTGATCGATACCCTGCGGGCGTACATGAACATTGCCAGCCACAAGCCGCAGATCCACTACCGCGGCAAACCGCTGGAAGGCTTCGACGCGGTGATTCCGCGCATTGGTGCCTCGGTAACCTTCTATGGCTGCGCGGTGCTGCGCCAGTTCGAGATGATGGGCGTGTATCCGCTCAACGAATCGGTGGCGATTGCCCGTTCGCGCGACAAGCTGCGTTCGCTGCAACTGCTGTCGCGGCGCGGTATCGGCCTGCCGATCACCGGCTTCGCCCATTCGCCGGACGATATCCCCGACCTGATCCAGATGGTCAATGGCGCGCCGCTGGTGATCAAGGTGCTGGAAGGCACCCAGGGCATCGGCGTGGTGCTGTGCGAGACCACCAAGGCCGCCGAGTCGGTGATCGAGGCGTTCATGGGGCTGAAGCAGAACATCATGGTTCAGGAGTACATCCAGGAGGCGGGTGGCGCAGACATCCGCTGCTTCGTGGTCGGTGACAAGGTCATCGCTTCGATGAAGCGCCAGGCCAAACCGGGGGAATTCCGCTCCAACCTGCACCGTGGCGGGGTCGCCAGCCTGATCAAGATCACCCCGGAAGAACGCATGACCGCCATTCGCGCGGCCAAGGTGATGGGCTTGAGCGTGGCGGGGGTGGATATCCTGCGTTCCAACCATGGGCCGCTGGTGATGGAAGTGAACTCGTCGCCGGGGCTGGAAGGTATCGAGGTGACCACCGGCAAGAACGTGGCCGGGATGATCATCGAGCATCTGGAGAAGAATGGCGGGCCTAATCAGACCCGGACCAAAGGTAAGGGCTGAAATCCTGGGGCTGCTGTGCAGCCCATCGCGACACAAGGCCGCTCCCACACCCTGTGGGAGCGGCTTTAGCCGCGAAGAGGCCGGTGACCCTCACACGGCATTCCGCGGCAGCAACAACCCCAGCGGCAACCTCACCCGCGCCTCGATCCCGCCACCGGACCGGTTGCGCAACTCGACATTGCCGCCATGCTGCGCCGCGATCCGCTTGACGATCGCCAGCCCCAGCCCGGTGCCTTTGCCGCCGCGCGCCCGGTCCCCGCGAATGAACGGGTTGAAGATGGTCTCCAGCTCCGACTCATCAATGCCGGTCCCGCGATCCAGCACGCTCAACACCACATACGGTGCGCTCTCGTCACCCGACACATAAGCGGCCACTTCGACGCCCTTGCCGGCGTGGTGCAAGGCGTTGCCGATCAGGTTGCCCAGCATGCGCTTGAGCGAAACCCGACGCAGCGGGAACGGCGGGATCGGCTCCAGGCACAAGCGCACCCGTTCTACCGGCTGGTTGTACGGCGCCACCACTTCGCGCACCAGGTCGGCCAGGTCGACCTCTTCCACCGGCTCGTCACGGCCATCGCGGATAAAGGCCAGGAACTGGTCGAGAATCGCGTCCATGTCCTCGATATCACGGACCATGTCGTCACTCAGTTCATTGTCGCTGTTCAGCAACGACAGTGACAGGCGCAGGCGGGTCAGCGGTGTGCGCAGGTCATGGGAAACCCCGGCCAGCATCAGCTCGCGCTCGCGCCCGGCCTGTTCGACATCTTCGGCCATCTGGTTGAAGGCCTTGTACACCTCGGTCATCTCGCTGGGCGTGTCGCTGATCGGCAGGCGTACGCTGCGCCCCTGGCCCAGCTGGCGAGCGGCGAACACCAGGCGCTTGAGCGGCTGGTTCAGCTGACGCACGAAGATCCATGCCGAAGCGGTGGACAACAGGCCGATGGCCAGGAACCAACCCAGCACGTTCCAGATCTTCTGCCCACGCAGCGGGTGCGGGTAAAGCGGCACCTTCAACCAGCCTGGGCCCAGGCTCGGCGCATTGACCCACAACGCCGGTGGCGCATGAATGCGTAGCCGTACTTCGGTGTCTTCGCCCAGCTCGGCCTGCATCTGCCGTTGGTAGATTTCGCTGTACGGCCAGTGCTGCTCGCCCTCGGGCACACCCGAGCCGGTGACCCGGATGAGGCCTGCCGCCTCGGCGATTCTGTCGCGGTTTTCTTCGTCCGCTGCCCAATAGGCGCGCAAGGTCAGCGCCACACCGTGGCTGTACTGACGGTCGACCAGCACATCCTCGTTCATCAGCAGGTAGACCAGGGTCAAGGCCTTGGAGAACAGGACGACGATCAACACCAGCCACAGGGTGCGAGCGAAGAAGCTTTGCGGAAACCAGAGCGGTGTTTTCATCGACGGCGCAGCATCACTTACCGGCGTTCCCGTCCGGCACGAACACGTAGCCCACGCCCCAGACAGTCTGGATATAACGCGGCTTGGACGGGTCCGGCTCGATCATGCGGCGCAGGCGGGAAATTTGCACATCGATGGAGCGCTCCAGCGCATCCCATTCGCGACCGCGAGCCAGGTTCATCAGCTTGTCGCGGGTCAGCGGCTCGCGTGCGTGCATGACCAGCGCCTTGAGCACGGCGAACTCGCCGGTGGTCAGCATGTGCACTTCATCGCCACGCTTGAGCTCACGGGTGGCCAGCGACAGCTCGTAGTCGCCGAAGGTGACCGACTCGTCTTCGCTGCCCGGCGCGCCCGGCACGCTCGGTGCCTGGCGGCGCAGCACGGCCTTGACCCGGGCCATGAGCTCGTCCGGGTTGAACGGCTTGCCCAGGTAGTCGTCGGCGCCCAGTTCCAGGCCCTTGATACGGCTGAGCTCGTCACCCTTGGCGGTGAGCATGATGATCGGAATCTGGTTGTTCTGCTGACGCAGGCGCTTGCATGCCGACAGGCCATCTTCGCCGGGCAGCATCAGGTCGAGCACCACCAGGTTGAACACCTCACGCTGCAGCAGACGGTCCATCTGCTCGGTGTTGGGCACCGCGCGGGCACGGTAGCCCTTGCTGGTGAAGAAACGTTCCAGCAGGCTGCTCAGCCCCGGGTCGTCATCGACGATGAGAATCTTGTCACCTTCAGCGGTGTTTGGCGTGCCGGTCATGAATAACTCCTCTGATATCGCCGCGCATTATGGCGTAGCCATTGCTGCACGTTGCGTGAGCATTGTTAGCAGATTTTTCCCTCAGCGCCAGTTCCGGCTGGCCGGGCGCCATCACCGCAAGCCGTTTGCGATGGGTATAATGCGCGGCTTTCATCCAGCGCCGCCGGGCGACAGGCCCACAGGCGACCCCCGTATTCACAAATGTCAGGTGGTTTACATGGACAGCATCAACAGCCGTATCGCCGAGGAACTGGGCGTACGCCCTCAGCAGGTCGAGGCGGCCGTGGGCCTGTTGGACGAAGGCTCGACCGTGCCCTTCATCGCCCGCTACCGCAAGGAAGTGACCGGTAGCCTGGACGATACCCAGCTGCGCCATCTGGAAGAGCGCCTGCGCTACCTGCGTGAACTCGACGAGCGCCGCGCCAGCATCCTGGCCAGCATCCAGGAGCAAGGCAAGCTGACCCCGGAACTGGCCCGCGAGATCAACCTGGCCGACACCAAGACCCGCCTCGAAGACCTTTACCTGCCGTACAAGCAGAAGCGCCGCACCAAGGGCCAGATCGCCCTCGAAGCCGGCCTCGGCGAACTGGCCGACGGCCTGTTCAACGACCCGAGCCTGGCCCCGGAGAGCGAGGCCGCGCGCTTCGTCGACGCCGACAAAGGCGTGGCCGACGTCAAGGCCGCGCTGGAAGGCGCCAAGTACATCCTCATGGAGCGCTTCGCCGAAGACGCCGGGCTGCTCGACAAGCTGCGCAGCTTCCTCAAGCAGGAGGCCGTGCTCAGCGCCCGCGTGGTACCCGGCAAGGAAGAGGAAGGCGCCAAGTTCCGCGACTACTTCGCGCATGACGAACTGCTGCGCACGGCCCCGTCGCACCGGGCCCTGGCAATCTTCCGCGGGCGTAACGAAGGCGTGCTGAGCGCGTCGCTGAAAGTGGGTGAGGAACTGCCCGGCACCCTGCACCCGTGCGAGCTGATGATCGGCAACCATGTCGGTATCGAGAACCGTAACCGCCCGGCCGACAAGTGGCTCGGCGAGGTGGTGCGCTGGACCTGGAAGGTCAAGCTGTACACCCACCTGGAAACCGACCTGTTCGGCGAGCTGCGCGACAATGCCGAAGGCGAGGCGATCAACGTGTTCGCCCACAACCTGCACGACCTGCTGCTGGCCGCCCCGGCCGGCCCGCGTGCCACCCTGGGCTTCGACCCGGGCCTGCGCACCGGCTGCAAGATCGCCGTGGTCGATGCCACCGGCAAGCTGCTGGACCACACCACGGTCTACCCGCACGCGCCGAAGAACGACTGGGACCGCACCATTTCCATCATGGCCGCGCTGTGCGCCAAGCATTCGGTGGAACTGATCGCCATCGGCAATGGCACCGCCAGCCGCGAAAGTGACAAGCTGGTGACCGAACTGGTCAAGAAGTACCCGGCGTTGAAGATCACCAAGGTCATGGTCTCCGAGGCCGGCGCTTCGGTGTACTCCGCCTCGGAACTGGCCGCCCGCGAATTCCCCGACCTGGATGTATCGATCCGTGGCGCCGTCTCCATCGCCCGCCGCCTGCAGGACCCACTGGCCGAGCTGGTGAAGATCGACCCGAAATCCATTGGCGTCGGCCAGTACCAGCACGACGTGTCCCAGGTGAAGCTGGCGCGTGGCCTGGACGCCGTGGTCGAGGACTGCGTGAACGCCGTCGGCGTGGATGTAAACACCGCCTCGGTGGCGCTGCTGACCCGTATTTCCGGCCTCAACGCCACGCTGGCGCAGAACATCGTCGCCCACCGCGACGCCAACGGCCCGTTCGCCACCCGCGCGGCGCTGAAGAAGGTCAGCCGCCTGGGCGAGAAAACCTTCGAGCAGGCTGCCGGCTTCCTGCGGGTAATGAACGGCGACAACCCGCTGGACGCCTCTGCGGTTCACCCCGAGGCCTACCCGCTGGTGCAGCGCATCGCCGCCAATACCGACCGCGACATCCGTTCGCTGATCGGCGACAGCAGCTTCCTCAAGCGCCTGGACCCGAAGCAGTTCACCGACGAAACCTTCGGCCTGCCGACCGTCACCGACATCCTGCAAGAGCTGGACAAGCCAGGCCGCGACCCACGCCCCGAGTTCAAGACCGCCACCTTCCAGGACGGCGTCGAAGACCTCAAGGACCTCGAGCCAGGCATGATCCTCGAAGGCGTGGTGACCAACGTCACCAACTTCGGTGCCTTCGTCGACATCGGCGTGCACCAGGACGGCCTGGTGCATATCTCGGCGCTGTCGGAAAAGTTCGTCAAAGACCCGCGTGAAGCGGTCAAGGCCGGCGATGTGGTCAAGGTCAAGGTCATGGAAGTGGACATTCCGCGCAAGCGCGTCGGCCTGTCCATGCGCATGAGCGATACCCCGGGCGAGAAGGTCGAAGGCAACCGCGGGGGTAACCGTGGCAACGGCGGCAACCGCCAGCAGCAGGCCCCGCGCCAGCGCGAGACCGCCACTGCCGCCCCCGGCAACAATGCCATGGCCGCCCTGTTCGCCAACGCCAAGCAGTTGAAGAAAAAGTGATGGACGTTCCTTGCGAATACGTTCAGAGCGCCTTCAGCCAGCTCCTCGGCTGCCGCCTGCAACGCCTGGAAACCGGTGTTGCCGAGGTAGCCCTGGCGCTCGAGCCGCACTTGCGCAACCGTGGCCAGAAGCTGCACGGCGGGGCGATCTTCAGCCTGGTGGACATCGCCATGGGCCTGGCCTGCTCGGCCAGCCATGGTTTTGACCAGCAAAGCGTCACCATCGAGTGCAAGATCAACTACATGCGCGCCGTCAGCGAGGGTGAAGTGTTGTGCACCGCTCGCGTGCTGCACGCCGGGCGACGCACCCTGGTGGTCGACGCCGACGTAGTCCAGGGCGACAAACTGGTGGCGAAAGCGCAAGGAACCTTTGCGGTTCTCTAGCTCAGCAACCGGTATCTGCGGTATTTTCGGCAACAGCAGGGGGGGGGGGGGGGGGGGCCCCCCCCCCCCCCGGGGGGGGGGGGGGGGGGCGCGGGGGGCCCCGCGGGGGGGGGGGGGGGGGGCCCCCCGCGAGCACACCCCCCCCCCCCACACCCAGAGGCGAGAAAGCGCCCCCCACGCCCAACCCCCCAA
>NZ_PUQD01000016.1 GCF_003331055.1 Pseudomonas sp. AFG_SD02_1510_Pfu_092
GGGTGAACCCGCTCCCACAGTGAGGCTTGCATGGCCGCTGTGGGAGCGGGCGCGCCCGCGAAGAGGCCGGCACAGGCCAGGTAACCCTGACGTCAATTTTTTGTATTGCCGCTTTTGCCGCCTGGCAATTGCCGCTTTCGCCGCATCCGGCGGAAGGTCTTTGCCGCTTTTCTGGCATCACCCTGACAGCACCTGGCGTCGCAACCCCGTATTTCCGGGCTTGCAGTGGGTTGGCACAGCCCTTGCTATAGCTTGGCCAACGATATTCCGGTCAACCTCCGAAGGTTTCCCCGACATGAGCATCAGCTTCGACAAGGCGCTTGGTATCCACGAAAAGGCTCTGGGCTTCCGCGCCCAGCGCGCCGAAGTGCTGGCCAACAACATCGCCAACGCCGACACGCCCAACTACAAGGCGCGTGACATGGACTTCGCCTCGGTGCTCGCCGCTGAAAGCGACAAGCAGCAGAGCGGCGGCCGCTTCAGCCTCGACCGCACCAACAGCCGCCACATCGAGGCCGATGGCCTGGCCATGGCCGACGATACCCTCAAGTACCGTACGCCAGCGCAGCCGTCGATCGACCAGAACACCGTGGATGCGCAGATCGAGCAATCGAACTACACCGAAAACGCCGTCGGCTTCCAGGCCAGCTTCACCTTGCTCAACAGTAAATTCAAAGGGCTGGTTTCGGCCCTGCGGGGAGAATGACCATGTCCCTTTCCAGTGTCTTCAACATCGCCGGTAGCGGCATGAGTGCGCAGAACACGCGCCTGAACACCGTTGCTTCCAACATCGCCAACGCCGAGACCGTGTCCTCGAGCATCGACCAGACCTACCGCGCCCGCCACCCGGTGTTCGCCACCACCTTCCAGAATGCCCAGGCCGGTAGCAGCCAGTCGCTGTTCGAAGACCAGGGCGAGGCGGGGCAGGGCGTGCAGGTAAAAGGCATCGTCGAGGACCAGAGCAATCTGGAAGCCCGTTACGAGCCCAACCACCCGGCGGCGAACAAGGACGGCTACGTCTACTACCCGAACGTCAACGTGGTCGAGGAGATGGCTGACATGATCTCTGCCAGCCGTGCGTTCCAGACCAATGCCGAGCTGATGAACACGGCCAAGAGCATGATGCAGAAGGTCCTGACCCTCGGTCAGTGATAAGGAAACCAGACCATGGCAATCGATACTACCGGCGTGAACCTCAATGAAGTGCTCACGGCTTCCGGTGTGGGTACCCCCACGAAAAAGGCCGTTGACACTGCATCCAAGACCGGCAACGACTCGCTCGGCAAGGATGCCTTCCTGCAGTTGCTGGTGACCCAGATGCAGCACCAGAACCCGCTGGACCCACAGGACAACGGTGAATTCGTTGCCCAGTTGGCGCAGTTCAGCAGCCTGGAAGGCATTACCTCGCTGAACGAATCGGTCAACGCCATTACCGGCTCCATGGCCTCGTCCCAGGCCCTGCAGGCGTCGTCGCTGGTCGGCCGCTCGGTGGTGGTGCAGAACGACAAGGCGGTGGTCGACACCGCCGAAAGCTTCAACGCGCAGTTCGTGGTGCCGCAAGCCATCGGCGAAGCGAAGATCACCATCAAGGACAAGGACGGCAACACCGTCAAGACCATCGAACTGGGCGAACAGAAAGCCGGTTACGCCGATTTCATCTGGGACGGTACCAACAACAGCGGCGAGAAAGTCGACCCGGGTACCTACACCTTCACCGCCAGCACCACGGTGGATGGCAAGGCGGTGCAGATGAACACGCTGCTGCCAGCCAAGGTGACCAGCGTCAGCTTCAGCGCCGCCGGCGAAATGGTCCTCAACCTTGCCGGCGTTGGCAAAGTTTCCCTCTCCGACGTGCAAACCATCGGTATCTAAGGCCCGCTAGTGCGGCAAAAGGAGCGAATTCATGTCTTTCAACATCGGCCTTAGCGGTCTGTACGCAGCAAACAAACAGCTGGATGTCACCGGCAACAACATCGCCAACGTCAACACCAACGGCTTCAAGTCGTCGCGTGCCGAGTTCGCCGATGTCTACGCCGGCTCCAACCGCCTGGGCGTCGGCAAGAACCAGGTGGGCAACGGTGTGCGTCTGGCGGCCGTTTCCCAGCAGTTCACCCAGGGCGACGTCAATACCACCGGCAACGTGCTGGACATGGGTATCCAGGGCCAGGGCTTCTTCGTGCTGTCGGATAACGGCTCGCGTGTCTACACCCGTGCCGGTGCGTTCCAGGCCAGCAAGGACAACTTCGTGGTCACCTCGGACGGCCTGCGCCTGCAGGGCTATGCCGCTGACTCGACCGGCAAGATCCAGAAAGGCGTGCTGACCGACCTGCAGATCGACACCTCGTCGCTGCAGCCCAAGGCCACTTCGCTGATCGACCAGGGCATCAACCTGAACTCTTCGGCGGCCGACATCCCGCTGGAAGTCGACGATGGCACTGGCGCGATGGTGCCGAACCTGCCGTTCGATCCGTCCGATCAGACGACCTACACCAAGTCGTTCCCGACCAAGGTGTACGACAGCCAGGGCAACGAGCACACCATGGAGCAGTTCTATCGCAAGACTGGCACCAATGAGTGGACCATGTACACCCTGGTGGACGGGCGCAACCCGTTCGACCCGGCATCCACCGTGCCGCTGAGCGGTACCATCAGCTTCAACAGCGATGGTTCGGTGAGCAGCATGACCGCCGATAACACCGGGCACCCGGCAGGCTCTTCGTTCACCGTCACCAACAACACCTTCACCATGACTGGCTGGGTGCCGGCGGTGGAAGACTCTGCCGGTAACTGGGGTTCGAATGGCGCGGCCGGCAACGCCGATGGCATGCGCCTGGCGATGAACAGCACCACCTCCTACAACACCGAGACCGCGCGCATGTCGCAGTCCCAGGACGGTTACGCCACCGGTATCCTGTCGAGCCTGAGCATCGACTCGACCGGCGTGCTGTTCGCCAGCTTCAGCAACCAGCAGTCACGCGCCATCGGCCAGGTGGCACTGGCCAGCTTCGCCAACGAGCAGGGCCTGCAGCAGATCGGTGGTACCCGCTGGACGGAAACCTACTCCTCCGGCATTCCCGGCATCGATGAGCCGAAGACCGGCACTCTGGGCAGTGTCGAGTCCAACGCGCTGGAAGGCTCGAACGTGAACCTGACGCAGGAGCTGGTGGAGCTGATCAAGGCGCAGAGCAACTACCAGGCGAACGCCAAGACCATCTCGACCGAAAGCACCATCATGCAGACCGTCATCCAGATGACCTGATGCGCGCTGACTGAGCGTGTGTGGACGAACCCCTTTGTCGTGAAGGGGTTCGTCGTTTTTGCCGGAGTGCACATGAAAAGGCTGCTTGTCACGTTGATCGCGGCGTTGTGCCTGTACCAGGCCCAGGCCGGTACCGCGCCCTGGTGGCGCTGGGAAAGCCAGGTGGATGGGCGGCTGGTCTGTTCGCAGTGGCCGCCGGGGGAGGGCTGGAAGAAATTTGCCGGGCCCTACAGCAATGGTGCTTGTCGTGAGCCTTGATTAGGCCTGTACCGGCCCTTTCGCGGGTGAACCCGCGAAGAGGCCGGCCCAGGTTTGCCGCCATCGGCAAGCAGGCGCCGGATAACCGGCGTTCACCACCCCCGGCGGCCCCCTCGAAAGCCCGTATTCACGGGCTTTTTCACGATTTCGGAAAGTTGGTTCGGAACTTGCTTTAGAGCCAGTACAGCAACGGCGAGCGGCAAACGATCGCCAGTGCAGCGGAGGATGACTGTGGACAAGATGCTTTACGTGGCCATGACCGGCGCCAGCCAGAACGCGCTGGCGCAGAAGGCCCACGCCAACAACCTGGCGAACATTTCCACCAACGGTTTTCAGCGTGACCTGGAACAGGCGCGTTCGATGCCGGTGTTCGGCGACAGCTTTCCGGCGCGTGCCTTCGCCATGACCGAACGCCCGGCCACCGACTTCAGCGAAGGCCCGATGGTGGAAACCGGGCGCGACCTGGATGTGACGGTGACCGGCAAGGGCTTCATCGCCGTGCAGGCCCCCGATGGCAGCGAAGCCTATGTTCGCACCGGCAGCCTGAACATCGACGCCCTTGGCGTGCTGCGTGCCGGCAACGGCATGCCGGTGATGGGTAACGGTGGCCCGATCGCGATCCCGCCCGAGCAAAAAGTGGAAGTCGGTGCCGACGGCACCATCAGCATCCGCTCCATGGGCGAAGACCCGCGGGTCATGGCCGAGGTCGACCGCATCAAGCTGGTCAACCCCGATACCAAAGGCCTGACCAAGGGCCTGGATGGCCTGATCCATACCCGCGATGGCCAGCCGGCCGACGCCGACGTCAATGTGCGGGTGGTGTCGGGCTTTCTGGAAGGCAGCAATGTCAATGCCGTGGAAGAAATGACCTCGGTGCTGGCGCTGTCCCGTCAATTCGAACTGCACGTCAAGATGATGAACGCGGCCAAGGAAGGCGACGAAGCCATGGCGCGTGTTTTGCAAATCGGCTAATCACTTTTGAACGGGTGCCGTAAAACAGGCGCACGAGGAGAACTTACATGCTTCCGGCTCTTTGGGTCGCTAAAACCGGCCTGTCCGCTCAGGACACCAACCTGACGGTCATCTCCAACAACCTGGCCAACGTCTCGACCACCGGCTTCAAGCGTGATCGCGCCGAATTCCAGGACCTGCTGTACCAGATCAAGCGCCAGCCAGGCGCGCAGTCCACCCAGGACAGCGAGCTGCCGTCCGGCCTGCAGGTCGGTACCGGTGTGCGCATCGTCGGCACCCAGAAGAACTTCCAGACCGGCAGCCTGCAGACCACGGAAAACCCGCTGGACATGGCGGTCAACGGCCGTGGCTTCTTCCAGGTGCTGCAACCGGACGGCACCGTGTCGTACACCCGTGACGGCACCTTCCACCTGAACTCCGATGGCCAGATCGTCACGGCCAACGGCTTTGCCCTGGAGCCTGCCATCGTCGTGCCGAACGATGCCCAGACCTTCACCGTCGGCCAGGATGGCACCGTCTCGATCACCACCGCCGGCAACCCGGCAGCGCAGGTGATCGGCAACATCCAGACCGCCGACTTCATCAACCCGGCCGGCCTGCAGGCGATCGGCGACAACCTGTTCCTCGAAACCGCCGCCAGTGGCGCGCCGCAAGTCGGCACCCCGGGCCTGAACGGTTTCGGCACCACCCTGCAGCAGACCCTGGAAAACTCCAACGTCAGCACCGTGGAAGAGCTGGTGAACATGATCACCACCCAGCGTGCCTACGAAATGAACTCCAAGGTCATTTCCACCGCCGACCAGATGCTGTCGTTCGTTACCCAGCAGCTCTAAGGCCGATAGCACCCAGCCCAGTCACTCCGTTGCACCCGTGAGGTAAGCGTCATGAATCGTCTGTTGTCCGTTTTCGCCCTGGGGGGGGCGGTGTTGCTGGCAGGTTGCGTCGCGCCGACGCCCAAGCCCAACGACCCGTACTACGCGCCGGTACTGCCGCGCACCCCGTTGCCGGCAGCGGCCAACAACGGTTCGATCTACCAGGCCGGTTTCGAGCAGAACCTGTACAGCGACCGCAAGGCGTTCCGGGTGGGTGACATCATCACCATCACCCTCAACGAGCGCACGTCGGCGAGCAAGAACGCCGGTTCGCAGATCCAGAAGAACAGCAACGCCAACATCGGCCTGACCTCGTTGTTCGGCACCACGCCGAACACCAACAACCCGTTCGGCGGCGGTGACCTGTCGCTGGAGGCCGGCTACAGCGGCGAGCGCGCCACCAAGGGCGACAGCAAGGCCACCCAGGGCAACACCCTGACCGGTTCGATCACCGTGACCGTGGCCGAAGTGCTGCCCAACGGCATCATCGCCGTGCGCGGCGAGAAGTGGCTGACCCTGAACACCGGCGAAGAGCTGGTGCGCATTGCCGGCATGATCCGCGCCGACGACATCGCCACCGACAACACCGTGCCGTCCACCCGTGTGGCCGACGCGCGCATCACCTATTCCGGTACCGGCTCGTTCGCCGATGCCAGCCAGCCCGGGTGGCTGGACCGCTTCTTCATCAGCCCGCTTTGGCCTTTCTGAGTACGGATGACCATGTTCAACGTGAGGCAGCTGATTGCCGCAACCCTGCTCCTGTCCTGTGCCTTCGGCGCCCAGGCCGAGCGCCTGAAGGACATCGCCAGCATTTCTGGCGTGCGTTCCAACCAGCTGATCGGCTACGGCCTGGTGGTCGGCCTCAACGGCACGGGTGACCAGACCACGCAGACGCCGTTCACCCTGCAGACCTTCAACAACATGCTGTCGCAGTTCGGCATCAAGGTGCCGGCCGGCTCCGGTAACGTGCAGCTGAAGAACGTCGCGGCGGTGTCGGTGCATGCCGACCTGCCGGCTTTCGCCAAGCCGGGGCAGGTGGTGGACATTACCGTGTCGTCGATCGGTAACTCCAAGAGCCTGCGCGGCGGCAGCCTGTTGATGACCCCGCTCAAAGGTATCGACGGCAACGTCTATGCCGTGGCCCAGGGCAACCTGGTGGTGGGCGGTTTCGACGCCGAGGGCCGTGACGGCTCGAAGATCACCGTCAACGTTCCGTCGGCCGGTCGCATCCCCGGCGGTGCCAGCGTCGAGCGTGCGGTGCCGAGCGGCTTCAACCAGGGCAACAGCCTGACCCTCAACCTCAACCGCCCCGACTTCACCACCGCCAAGCGCATCGTCGACAAGGTCAACGACCTGCTCGGCCCGGGCGTGGCCCAGGCCGTGGATGGCGGCTCGGTGCGGGTCACTGCGCCGATGGACCCGAGCCAGCGCGTGGACTACCTGTCGATCCTCGAAAACCTCGAAATCGACCCGGGCCAGGCGGTGGCCAAGGTCATCATCAATTCGCGTACCGGCACCATCGTCATTGGCCAGAACGTCAAGGTGTCGCCGGCGGCGGTGACCCACGGCAGCCTGACCGTGACCATCACCGAAGACCCGATCGTCAGCCAGCCGGGGCCGTTCTCCAATGGCGAAACCGCCGTGGTCCCGCGTTCGCGGGTGAACGCCGAGCAGGAAGCCAAGCCGATGTTCAAGTTCGGCCCGGGCACCACGCTGGATGAGATCGTTCGCGCGGTCAACCAGGTGGGCGCAGCGCCCAGCGACCTGATGGCCATCCTCGAAGCCCTGAAACAGGCCGGCGCCTTGCAGGCCGACCTGATCGTGATCTGAGGACGGCGCGCATGAACAGCAAGAGCCTGGTTTCCGGCAGCGCCGACAGCGGTGCCTACACCGACCTCAACCGCCTGAGCTCGCTCAAGCACGGCGACCGCGACAGCGACGCCAATGTGCGCAAGGTGGCCCAGGAATTCGAATCGCTGTTCATCAGCGAAATGCTCAAGGCCTCGCGCAAGGCCAGCGATGTGCTGGCCGCCGACAACCCGATGAACACCGAAACGGTGAAGCAGTACCGCGACATGTACGACCAGCAGCTGGCCGTGAGCATGTCCCGCGAGGGCGGGGGTATCGGCCTGCAGGACGTGCTGGTGCGCCAGCTGTCGAAGAACAAGAGCGCGCCGGCCAACACCAGCCCGTTCCCGCGTATCGAGGGCAATGCCCCGACCCTGTGGGGCAACAAGGTGGCCGAGCCGCTGCACGCCAGCCAGGCAAATGCCACCCGCAACGACGTCGCCGCGCTCAACTCGCGGCGCCTGGCGCTGCCGAGCAAGCTCACTGATCGCCTGCTGGCCGGCATCGTGCCAGCGGCGGCCAGCAGCGACAGCGCTGCCGTGCCTGCCCGTGACGGCCAGGCGGTGGCCAAGACCTTTGCCGTGCCGGACAACGGCCTGCGCATCCTCGGGCGCGCCGTGGCGCAGCCGCCGCTGGCGCCGAAAAAGGCCTTCGCCGGCAGTGAAGAATTCGTCGCCACCATGCTGCCGATGGCCGAGCAGGCGGCCAAGCGCATCGGTATCGACCCACGCTACCTGGTGGCCCAGGCGGCGCTGGAAA
Source organism: Pseudomonas sp. AFG_SD02_1510_Pfu_092 (assembly GCF_003331055.1). Taxonomy (GTDB): domain Bacteria; phylum Pseudomonadota; class Gammaproteobacteria; order Pseudomonadales; family Pseudomonadaceae; genus Aquipseudomonas. The sequence continues at coordinate 7,969 of NZ_PUQD01000016.1, forward strand.
CCGGCTGGGGCAAGTCGGTCATGCGCAACAGCGACGGCAGCAGCAGCCACAACCTGTTCGGCATCAAGGCCAGCGGCAACTGGCAAGGCGATTCGGCGCGGGCGATCACCAGCGAATTCCGCGACGGCCAGTTCGTCAAGGAGACGGCGGCGTTCCGTTCCTACGAGTCCTACCAGGACAGCTTCCACGACCTGGTCAGCCTGTTACAGAACAATTCGCGCTATCAAGATGCGCTGAAGGCCGCCGATAAACCAGAACAGTTCGTGCAAGAGTTGCAAAAGGCCGGGTATGCCACCGACCCGAGTTACGCCAGCAAGATCTCGCAGATCGCAAGACAGATGAAGTCGTCCGAGCACTACGCGATGCTCGGTACCGCAACGAAAATTTAAGGGCATGGAACCATGGCGAGTTTGATCAACATTGGTATGTCGGGGCTTGGCGCCGCGCAATCGGGGATGTACACCCTCGGTAACAACATCGCCAACGCCGATGTCGAAAGCTACTCGCGCCAGCAGAACGTGCAGAAGACCAAGGGCGGGCAACAGGTCGGCCAGGTCTTCATCGGCAGCGGTACCACCCTGGCCGATGTGCGCCGGGTGTACAACGCGTTCCTCGAGAACCAGCTGCGCAGCACCACCTCGCTGAGCAGCGATGCCTCCTCGTACCTGGATCAGATCACGCCGCTGGACACCGCACTGTCGAGCAGCGATACCGGTATCACCGCCGCACTGAAGAGCTTCTTCACGGCCATGCAGGATGCCGCCGCCAAGCCGTCCGAGGACGCCTCGCGGCAGCTGCTGCTGACCAGCGCGCAGTCCCTGGCCAAGCGCTTCAATACGCTGTCCTCGCAGCTGAACCAGCAGAACAGCAACATCAACGCCAACATGGCGTCGATGGCCGACCAGGTGAACAACCTGACCAAGACCATCGCCGACCTCAACGACCAGATTTCCCGGGTCAGTTCGATCACCGGCCAGCCCAACGACCTGCTCGACCAGCGCGATGGCGCCGTGCGTGAGCTGAGCAAGCTGATCGGCACCGATGTCGTCGAGCGTGAAGGCAACTACGACATCTACCTGAAGAACGGCCAGGCCCTGGTGTTGGGCAAGACCACCCAGACCATCGGCGTGGAACCGAGCGCGACCGACCCGACCCGCATGAGCCTGATCCTCAACCGCGGCTCGACCAAGATGGACATCACCAGCAGCGCCAGCGGTGGCGAGCTCGGTGGCCTGATCCGCTACCGCAAGGAAACCCTCGACCCCGCGCTCAACGAGCTGGGCCGCGTGGCGCTGGTGGTGGCGGATGCGATCAACAGCCAGCTGGCCCAGGGCATCGACAAGAACGGTGACTTCGGTGCCACCCTGTTCGGTGACATCAACAGCGCCGCGGCCATCAGCCAGCGCAGTATCGCCAAGAGCGGCAACAGCGCCGGCTCCGGCAACCTCGATGTGACCATCAAGGACTCCGGCAAGCTGAGCACCAGCGACTACCAGGTGACCTTCACCAGCGCCACCGGCTACAACGTGCGCAAGCTGCCGGAAGGCACCGACATGGGCAGCTTCGACCTCAGCGACACGCCGCCACCGGTGATCGACGGCTTCAGCCTGTCGCTCAATGGCGGTGGCCTGAGCGCCGGTGACAGCTTCAAGATCACCCCGACGCGCAATGCCGCCGCCGGCATCGAGACCGTGCTGACCGACCCCAAGCGCCTGGCCCTGGCCTCGCCGCTGACCGCCAGCAGTGGCCTGGGCAACAAGGGTACCGGTGTGATCGGCCAGCCGACGCTGACCTCGCAGATGGATATCTACGATGCCGCCCAGCGTTCGCAGCTGCAGACTGGCCTCAAGTATTCGACCCCGGTCAAGCTGGTGTTCGGCGACGACACCAGTTCGCCGCAGGCCTACAAGATGTACGACGCCAAGGGCACCGAGATCGGCAGCGGCACGATTCTGCCGGGGCAGGAAAACAAGCTGCAGCTGTCGGTACCGATGGTCGATGGCAGCGGCAATCCGCTTGGTGGCAATTTCACCTTCGAGATGAGCGTTTCCGGTGCGCCGAAGAACGGCGACAGCTATACCGTCGCGCTGACCGGCGCCGGCTCGGCGGACAACCGCAACGCCCAGTCGGTGATCGACCTGCAGACCAAGTCCACGGTCGAGGTCGGCGCCAACGGCAAGGGCATCAGCTTCACCGACGCCTACGCCAAGCTGGTCTCCAACGTCGGCGGCAAGGCCGGGCAGGCACAGATGGACAGTGATGCCACCAGCGCGCTGCACACCTCGGCACTGGACAGCCGAAACGGCCTGTCGGGTGTGTCGGTCGACGAAGAGGTCGGCAACCTGGTCAAGTTCCAGCAGTACTACACCGCGTCGTCGCAGATCATCAAGGCGGCCCAGGAAACTTTCGCCACCCTGATCAACAGTCTTTAAGGAGCCGTAGATCGTGAGCGTACGCATCTCCACTTCGCAGTTCTACAACACCAACAGCGCCAATTATCAGCGCAACTTCGCCAATTCGGTGAAGACCCAGCAGGAGGCCAGCGATGGCATCCGCGTGCGTTCGGCCAAGGACGACCCGGTCGGCGCCGCGCGCCTGCTGCAGCTGGAGCAGCAGCAGAACATGCTCAAGCAGTACAGCGGCAACATCGTCAATGTGCGCAACGCCCTGGGCACTGCCGAGAGCACCCTGAACTCCATCGGCACCATTCTGCAGCGGGTCAACGAACTGGCGGTAAGCTCGGGCAACGGTACCTTCACCGACGCCGATCGCAAGGCCAATGCCGATGAACTGGCATCGCTGGAAGACCAGCTGTTCTCGTTGATGAACAGCAAGGACGAGAACGGCAAGTACATTTTCTCGGGCTCCAAGGGCGATACCCCGCCTTACGCGCGCAACGCCGATGGCACCTACAGCTACCAGGGCGACCAGAGCAAGCTCAACCTGCAGGTTGGTGACATGCTCAGCCTGGCCGCCAACGAGACCGGCTACGATGCCTTCGAGCAGGCGCTGAACACCAGCCGCAGCCAGACCAGCCTGACCGCGCCGACCACCGATGATGGCCGCGTCAGCCTGTCCAACGGCCAGGTCTCCGGTAACAGCCTGTACAACGATCGCTTCCGCAGCGGCGAGCCGTACAGCATCGAATTCCTCAGCAGCAGCGAATACAAGATCACCGATGCCGCCGGCAACGACGTCACCCTCGAGGCCAGCCAGGGCGGCAAGTTCGACCCCAACGGCGACAACACCAGCATCAGCTTCCGCGGTATCGATCTGCGCCTGGACATCACCTTCAAGGACGGTGACAAGGGCAATGAAGATGCGGCGATCGCAGGGCATACCTTCAGCCTCAGTTCCAAGGCCGACGAGGTGTCCGGCACCCGCAGCCCGGGCAACACCTCGTCCGAGCAGGTGACCGGCGCGACCATCACCGACCCGGCAGCCTACAAGGCCGCCTTCCCGGCCGGTGGTGCGGTGCTGAAGTTCACCGGCGCCAGCACCTTCGAGCTGTACGCCGCGCCGGTCACCGCCGACAGCCGCCCGGTGGCTTCGGGTGCGCTGGGCGGGCCGGGCGGTACCACCGCCACTGCGGCCGGGGTCAGTTTCGAGCTGTCCGGGGCGCCGAACGCCGGCGACACGTTCGCGGTCAAGGTCGATACCCACCAGACCCAGAACGTGCTCGACACCATCGGCAAGCTGCGCACCGCGCTGACCAGCCCGGTGGACAACGACCCGGTGGCCCGGCAGAACTTCCTCGCCGCGCTGGATTCGGCCATTGGCAACATCGCCAGCGCCACCAACCAGGTGTCGTCGTCGGTCAGCGCGATCGGCGGCCGCGGCCAGGCGCTGGATGTGCAGGCCGAAACCAACGAGGCGCTGAGCACCGAAAACACCAAGACGCAGAGTTCGATCCGCGAAAGCGACCCGGCCGAGGTGATGCTGCGCCTGCAGATGCAGACCAACATGCTGCAAGCGTCGCTGCAGGCCTATGCCAAGGTCGCCAGCTTGTCGTTGGTCAACTACATCTGATTGCACCCCGCTCGCGTCACCCTGCGTGTGCCAGCCCCTGCGCTGCTGGCCACGCACCTTCTTCAAGGTCTTCGCCGTGAATCAACAGACCCTCGTCAGCATCGCCATCCCCGCCTTCAACCCCGAGTTCTTCCGCGCCACCTTGCTCAGTGCGCTCAACCAGGATTACCCGGCGCTGGACGTGCTGGTCTGCGATGACAGCCGGGGGGCGGAGATCCAGCGCATCGTCGACGAGGTGAGCAGCGACACCGGCAAGCCGGTGCGCTATGTGCGCAACCCGCAAACCCTGGGGTTTGCCGGCAACCTGCTGGCGTGCCTGGAGCATGCCCAGGGGCCGTTGATCAAGTTTTTGTGTGACGACGACCGCCTGTTCCCCGAGTGTGTCAGCCTGCAGGCCGAGGTCATGCAGCAGCATGCCGACGTCAGCATGACCATCTGCCAGCGCATGCTGTGCGCCGCCGATGACGCCTTGTTGCCGCCGCGCATGCTCAATGCGGTGATGTGCCCGGAAGACGCGGTGGTCAAGGGCAGTGACCTGCTCGAGGCGTTGGAAACCAATGCGCCCAACCTGTTCGGCGGGCTGAGCCATGCCTTGCTGCGCCGTGAGTGGGTGGCGGAGTTTCTGCCGGCGCTGGTGCAGGAGGGCGGCTTTGTCGCGCGCCTGGACATGGCGCTGTACATCTGCCTGATGCGCCGCGGCAACCTTGGCCACCTGTCACGCTTTCTGAGCATGGAGCGCCTGCATCCCGGGCGCCTGAGCCACCAGGCGAGCATGACCATGGCGTTCCCCGTGGAAACCGACTGGATCAAGGCGATGCTCGCCGCGCGCAGCAGCGAACCGGCGCCGGCCAGTGGCTGGGTGCGCTACCTGCCGCTGGAGCGGTACCACGGCGAGCAGGATGCGCAGTGGGACGAGTATGAACTCAACCGGCTGTACGGCGCCCAGCAGGCGCGCCAGGCGCAGCAGGTCGGTACCGATTGCCTGTCGTTCGACGAGGTGTATGCCCAGTGGCTGGAGTGCCGGGACCTGTCGGCGGCGCAGCTCAAGGCATTGCCCAAGCGCTTCGAACGCTGGGGCCGGCAACCGCGCATCGTCCCGGTGATCTGGGCCGAAGCGGGGGAAGAGCTGGCCTTGCGCGCCACCCTCGACAGCCTTGCCGCGCAGTCCTATGGCGCTGCCAGCACCTGGCTGCTGGCCCCTGCGACGCTGGCGCTGGCCGACGCTGCCGGGGTCGAGCGCATGCTCGTGCAGGGCAATGGCCTGGCCCAGGTGCAGGCGCGCCTGGCGCGCGCCAGTGAGGACGACTGGGTCTTGCTGCTGCGCGCTGGCGACCGCCTGGTGCCCCATGCGCTGGCGATCATGGGCGAGCGCATGGCCCTGCGCGAACGGGCCTGTATCTATGTCGACGAAGGCAGCCATGACACCCTGCGCCCGACCACGCCGATCTTCAAGCCAGACTTCAACCTCGACCTGATGCGCAGCCTGCCCTATGTCGGGCGCGTACTGGCATTCAATTGTGCGGCGCTGCGCGAGGTCGGCGGCTTCGACCCGGACTTCGACATGCTCGCGCCCCACGACGCGCTCTGGCGCCTGGCCGAAAGCCGGGGCTTGCAGGCCATCGAACACATCGATGAACTGCTGGTGCATTGCCAGTGGGACTTCGGCCAGTGGCTGCACGACCCACGCTGTGTACAGCAGGCGCCGCGGGTGGTGCGGGCCCATCTGCAGCGCCTGGGGGTCGATGCCGAGGTGCTCGGTGCCGACAGCCTGTCGCTGTGCCGGGTGCTGTACCGGCACCCGCTGCAAGCCATGGTTTCGATCCTGGTCACGCTCGGTGACGACCTGGGCGCGGCCATGCGCTGCGTCGAGTCGCTGTTCGAACACACCCGCTACGGCCATTTCGAGGTGCTGCTGGTCGCCTCGCCAGATACCCCGAGCGACCTGCGTCAATGGCTGCAGGCCATGCAGGGCCTGGGCAGCGATCAGCTGCGCGTGGTCGAGGTTGCCAGCGGCAGCCAGGTGGCGCAGCTGAACCAGGCCAGCGAGGCGGCCCGCGGCGACTACCTGTTGCTGCTCGACAGCGCCTGCGTGGCCTTCGACAAGCCCTGGCTGGAGCAGTTGATGGCCCAGGCCCAGCGCCCCGAGGTCGGCGTGGTCGCGCCCAAGCTGTGTACCCACAGCGGCGAGATCTTTGCCGCCGGGATGGTGCTGGGGCTGCATGGCGGCGTCAACAGCCCGTTCGTCGGCATGCCGGCGGACAGCGGCGGCTACATGCTGCGGCTCAATGCTGTGCAGAACTGGAGTGCGCTGAGCCTGGATTGCCTGCTGGTGCGCCGCGATCTGTTCGCCACGCTGGGCGGTTTCGATGTGCAGGGGCTTCAAGGCGGGCTGCAGGACGCCGACCTGTGCCTGCGTATCCGCGAACAAGGCTACCTGGCGGTGTGGACACCGCATGCGGTACTGGTCCGCTTCGCCTCGACCCGCGATGTGCCGGCCGACGGCCAGCGCAAGCTGCTGGACAAGGACATCTTCCATGAACGCTGGTTGGCCAAGGTGGCCCGCGACCCGGCCTACAACCGCAACCTGAGCCTGAAAATGGCCAGTTTCAACCTCGATGCCGGGCAACGCCGTGGCTGGGACCCGTTCATCAGCCGGGTACTGCCGTCGGTGCTGGCGCTGCCGATCAACACCTCGGCGGTCGGGCACTACCGGGTGGCCCAGCCGTTTACCGAACTGGAGCGCGCTGGCTGGATCCAGGGGCGGCTGGATTTCAGCACCCCCGAGATGATCGAGATCGAGCGCGAGCAGCCCGATGTGATGATCTTGCAGTGCCGCTACACGATCAACTCGATCGAAGAAATGACGCGCTTCAAGCGCCTGTCGAACGCCCGGCGCATCTACGAGATCGACGACTACATCATCGATGTGCCGAAAAAGAACGCCCATGCGCGGAACATGCCGGCCAACATGCGCGAGCTGGTCACCCAGGGTATCGCCCTGTGTGACCGGGTGGTGGTGTCGACCCAGCCGCTGGCCGACGCCTTGTCGGGCATGCACCAGGATATCCGCGTGGTCCCCAACATGCTCGCCGCAACGCTGTGGGCCGGGCTTGCCAGCGAACGGCAGAGCAGTGCGCGGCCGCGCGTGGGCTGGGCGGGGGGCACCAGCCACCGGGGCGATCTGGAGCTGCTGCTGGAGGTCATCCGGGAACTGGCCGACGAAGTCGACTGGGTATTCTTCGGCATGTGCCCGGATGCCCTGCGGCCCTACGTGAAGGAATTCCACAAAGGCGTACCGCTGGCGTTGTACCCGCAGAAGCTGGCCAGCCTCAACCTCGACCTGGCCCTGGCACCGCTCGAACAGAACCTGTTCAACGACTGCAAGAGCAACCTGCGCCTGCTGGAGTACGGCGCCTGTGGCTTCCCGGTGATCTGCACCGATACCAAGGCCTATGACGGCTATCTGCCGTGCACGCGGGTGCGCGACAACACCGCTGAACAGTGGCTGGAGGCGATCCGCATGCACCTGGCCGACCCCGAGGCCAGCTACCGCCAGGGCGACGCCCTGCGCGAAGCGGTACTGCGTGATTACGTGCTGATGCCACACCACCTGCAACAGTGGGCCAACGCCTGGCTGGCGGACTGAAACCTGACGCCTGCCCTGGCGGGCGCCAGACCAACAACATGAACAGGTGCCCTATGGCCGAAACCGCAATCGGGTCGCACAACCCAGTGACCGTCGTCCTGCTTGGGCATGAACAGCCCGACCATCGTGCCCGTGCTGTCTATTACTACCGCGAGGCTGGCATTCCCTGCCTGGCCGTGGAACCGCTTCTGGCGGGCAGCTCGGGCGAGCAGTGCAGCGCGCGCCTGGCGGCAGCCTTGCAACAGGTTGCCACGCCGTTCGTGACCTTGGCCCTGGATGCCGATTTCGTGTTGCCCTCGGCCCTGCAGCAGGCCGCCGCCTGCCTGCATGCGCAGCCCGAGGTTCAGGGTGCCCAAGGCTATGCGCTGGCCTATGCGCCGGGTAACGCGCAGATGGCCTACCACAAGATCGGCTCGGCCTTCGAGGCCGCAGCCGATAGCAGTGCGCGGGCACGCCTGCGCCAGTACGCCATGGCCGGGCAGCCGGCCTGGCGCGCGGTGCTGCGGGTCGGGGCGCTGCAGGCGCTGCTCGACACTTTGCCGGGCGAGCTGGACTTCGCTGCCTGGCGCGTGGCCCTGTCTTATGCCCTGGTCGCCAGCGGCGACATCGCGCATTTGGCGCAGACCGATGTGGTCTGTGAATACGCGCCGAGCACGCTGAGCGCCGTGGCCCGCGATGAGCAGTTGACCCGTAGCGTGCGCTTGTTGCGTGAATGGGATGGCGAACTGGCTAATGACGATGCCGGTTTTGCCGTGCTCAACCGTTTCGTGCGCGCGACCTACGACCAGGGCGAAGCGCCGCTGCTGTTCACCTCGCCGTGGGGCACGGTGATCGGTGAGCCGGAGCGCATCTTCGAGCCGCGCCAGTATGTCGAACTACCGTACTACAACGGTGCGCTGTTCGAGTGCCTGACCGCACTGGAATTTCTTTGCCATGCCTGGCCAACCGGGCAAGCCCATCGCCAGGCGCTGGAGGGCACCTGGGTACGCCAGCGCGAGTTGCTGCAGGTGCACCCCAACGACACCGCCGCCACCTTGCAGCAGCGGTACTGGAAGGCGTTGGCATTGGGCCTGTTCAACCTGGAAGTCTGCCGGCGCCTGGTGCCGACCCTCACCGGCAAGGACGATGGCGAGCGCGCCCGCGAGCTGGGCGACTGGCTCGCGCGTCTGGAGGCGGTACCCGGTATCGATGGCGACGGCTGGTTGCGCGGCACGGTTTCCGGGCAGGTGCTCGAAGCGCTGGCCGCTGCCACACCGGACAAGGCCACGCAACAGCGCCTGCTGGCGCCGCTGAACAAGCGCCCGGGCGCGCCGGTCACCTTCGTGGTCACCGACCTGGCCGACGACGACCTGGCCTTGCAGGCGACCTTCGACAGCCTGCTGGCCAGCGGGCTGCGGCAGTTCAAGCTGGTCGTGCTCAAGGGCGGCAAGCCGCCGGCGATCACCACCGCACGCGATACCCTGCATTTCGTCCAGGTCAATGAAAGCAACTGGGTCACCCACCTCAACCAGCAAGTGCGCCAACTGAGCAGCGACTGGCTGATGTTGCTGGACGCGGGCGATACCCTGGTCAGCGGTGGCTTGCTGCGCCTGCAGCAGGAGCTGGCCGAGGCTTCCGGCTGCCAGGCGGTGTGTGCCAACGAGGTGCAGCGTGACAGCGAGGGCCGCCTGCACGGCGTGGTTCGCCCAGGCAGCAACCTCGACCTGCTGCGTGCGCAGCCAGGGCTGATGTCGCGCCACTGGTGCCTGCGCCGGCAGACCGTGGTGGAACTGGGCGGTTTCAGCGAAACCTGCCGCCATGCGCTGGAGTTCGACGTGCTGTTGCGTCTGGTGGAGCAGCATGGGCAGGGTGGCCTGGCGCACATGGACGAATACCTGGTGGTGGGCAACCAGGCGACGCCAGCGCTGCAGGCCGACGCTGTACAGACGCTCAAGCGGCACCTGACCCTGCTGGGTTACCGTGGTGAGGTGCACGATCAGGGCGAGGCTGGCCTGGTGGTGGACTTCCGCCATTCGGCCACCCCGCTGGTGAGCATCTTGGTGGCTGCCGAAGGTGACCTGCAGCGTTTGCAGGCCTGCCTGACCAGTGTCCTGCAGCGCACCCGCTACCCACGCTACGAGCTGCGGGTGGCCTGCAATGCCGAACAGGCCGAAGCCACTGCCGCCGCGTTGCAAGGGTTCGGCCAGCGGGTGGTGCTGCTGGCGGGCGCGGCGAGCGGGCGCGAGGCGCTGCTCAACCTGGCGGCGGAACAGGCCGCCGGTGAATACCTGCTGCTGCTCGCTGAGCACTGCGAAGTGATTTCACCGGCCTGGATCGAAGGCTTGCTCAACGAGGGCCTCAGGCCCGAAGTCGGGGTCGTCGGCGCCCGCCTGCTGGCGCGTGACGGCACGGTCGTGCATGCCGGCTTCGACCTGTTGCAGGGGCCGCTGCTGCACCAGCCGTGGCAGGGCCTGTCGCTGGCGGACTGCAGCAAGGCGCGCTGGCCAGCGTCGGTGCGCAACTGCGCAGCAGTCTCTGCCGATTGCATGTTGCTGCGCCGTGATCTGTTCGACCATTGCGGTGGCCTGCAGGCGTTGCCGACGTTCGACCTGGACGTCTGCCTGGCGGCAGCGGCGGCGGGGCTGTTGGTGGCCTGGACGCCCGTGGCGCAGCTGTTCGACGACGCGCCGCAGGTGGCCGACCAGGCGGCCTGCGAAGCACTGCAGGCGCGATGGCCGTCTGCTTTCAGTGGCCAGTGGGCGAGTGATGCCTTGAGCCCGTCGCGCGCTTAGGTGCGCGAGAATGGCAGCCACTCCCCGGCGTTACGCCGGGGATGGGCTGCGTTGCATGTGCACACGCCTCAAGCAGGTGTCCAGGCGGCGAGGCAAGTTTCGCGGTAGTCGGCATCGATGAAACCTGAGGCCTCTGCCTTGCTGCGCAGCGCTTGACCCTGCATGCGCACGCTATCGGCAGACGCGAGGCAGCTGTCCAGAGCCTGCAACCACTGGGCGGGCGTGTCGTCGACCAGCATCATCGGCCATTCTGCGAAGCGTGCCTGGCGGTCATTGCTGATGACGGCATAACCGCATGCGGCATAGCGCATTGGCGCAAGGCAGTCGCCGGTATTTCCCGCCATGCTTGCCGGATGCAGTGCAATGTTCAGGCCCAGGCCGGAAAGCACCTCGGGCGTTGAGCCGAGGTCACGGCAGTAGACTTCCGTGGCCAGCGCCGCAAGGTGTGCCGGCACCTCTCCCCACAACACCCAGTCAGCCTGATCGGCACGCGCGCGCAGCAGCGGATCGATGATCGGCAGGGTCTCGACACTCAGCTGGCAGCCGATGCGCGGCGTGGCGTTCGCCGTGACGGCTGGCGGCAGTGCCTGCCAGTTCGTGCCCAGTCGGGATTCCCTGACGCGGATGTCGCCATGCAGCCCGTCCAGCGCTGCGGCCAACTCTGCGCTGGCGACAACCACCCGGTCGACGCAGGCGATGGCCTCATGCAGCAGCCCCCAAGCCCGCTCGCCAACGGGCAGGCCAACCACCTCGAGTACCTTGAAGGCTTGGCTGAGCTGATAGTGCTGTGCCATGGCCTGAATGCGCAGCGGGTCGGCGATGTGCTGGAAAATGATCACATCGGGTTGCAAGCGATTGAGCTCCACCGGCGTGAGCATGGCGTTGCTCGTGTAACCATCCACCTGTGCGTGTTCCAGCAGTTGCTGGAAGGGCGCCGTGCAGCGCTCGGCGTGTTCCCGGTCAGGATGAACCAGCACCACCGGCAGCGGGCGCCAGTTCAACGGGCGCCAGGTCAGGCCATGCAGGGCTGGCAGTTCATGACCGCGGCCGCGCAGCGACAGGTTCTTGTTGTAGGCGGGGTCGCGGGTCAGGGCGTCGAGCCATTTGCTGTAGAGGTTCTGCTCATCCTGGCGGGCGCGTTGCTGCTGGGCCGCAGCACGCATTACCGTGCCCCAGCCTTTGCCTTGCTCGTTGGCCACCAGCGCGTGAGCGGCCCAGACGTTCAGCAGGCCCTCGGCAGACACCCGCAGGCACAGGTCGATGTCGGCGTGGCGCAACGCGAATGCCTCTTCGTCCAGCCCGCCCAGCCCCAGGTACAGCTCACGGCGGATCATCAGGCAGGCGCCGCTGATGGCGCTGACGTCACGGTCCACGCGCAAGCATTGCAGGTAACCGGCTTCGCTGTTTGGCAACCCGGCAGCCGGGCTCGCTGCTGTGCCACCGAGGCCCAGCACCCAGCCCGCATGGGCGATACTGCCGTTGATATCCAGTTGCTTTGCACCGACCACACCCACCTCAGGTCGCTGGGCGTGGTTGAGCAGGCGCTGGAGCCAATCCTCCTGGAAAATCACGGTGTCGTTGTCGAGCAGCACGAGGAAGTCGCCGACCGCTTGAGCGGCCGCCTGGTTATACAGGGCACTCAGGTTCAATGGGCGCTCGTCGCGCAGCACTTTGATCATGCCTTCACCGGCGACTACCAGTTGTTCCAGCCACTCCAGCAAGGCCGGGTCGCTGCTGGCGTGATCGACCAGCAGCAGCTCGAAGAACGTATAGCTGGTTTTGGCCAACACGCTTTCGACACAGCGCTGCACCAGTTCCAACTGATCGTGCACCGGGATCACGATGGATACCGAAGGCTGCTGCTGATGGCCGTAGTCGATCTGGTAATGCCGGGCCGGCTCCTCGCGTACCTGTGCGTGGGTATAGCCACGCACCGACAGGTGGCGTTCGATGACCGCCAGTTCGTCGGGGTTGCTGGCCATGTCCGGGCTGTTGCAGATCACCAGCGGTTCGTCCAGATGGCCGATGCCGTCCAGGCCATCGGCTTCGATCAGGCGCAGGATCATGCCCAGCTCGAGTGCCCCTTGGCATTGCGGGTCGAAACCGCCGGCAGCCAGCACCAGCTCGCGACGCAGCAACCAGTGACGCGCCATTATCACCGGCAGCGACAACAGGTAATCGAGGTTCATGTCGGGGCGGAAGATCGGGCTCGAGCCTTGTGTGGCGCGGTAATACTCGTCGCAATAGAGCATTCGGCAGGCGTTGGCGCCCGGGAGTTCGAGGTCGACCATCAGGCTGCCGCTGGGCAGGATTTCGTCACCGGCAGCAAGCAGCAGCAACCAGTCGCCGTCGTCCTGCTGGGTGATCTGGTTCAGTATCGCTGCGCCAGGCGTGGCGTTCAGCCAGTGCACGTTGTGCGGCAGATTGGCCTGCGGCGGCTGTTGGCTGACGACGTAGGTACGCAGCCCGAGCGGGCTGTTCGCCGCCCACAGCTGCAGGCTTTCAAGGGTGAAGGCCAAGGCCTGCGCATCGCCTTCGTGGTCGTTGACCACGATGCTCAGGCGGGTCTGGTTGCGCAGTGCCATGCGCCGCTCATCGGCCAAGGCCTGCTGCACCGGGGTCAACATGCGGTTCAACAGCCAGTCGCGCACACCGGGATGTCGATTGGCATCGGCATGGTCGGCGGCGCTGCGCTGAGTGCGTTCGATGAAATGCGCCAGCTGCGGCCAGAACTCATCTTCCATGTGCAGGATGCGTTGACGGGCCAGCCCTACCGATTGCCGCGCCCGTTCGAGGCCGCCCGGCTCTTCGAACATGGCGGAACCGGCATCGCCGATGTGCTCGGTAAACGGCAGGGTCTTCACGTGCCCGCCACTCAGGTAGACCACCGGGCAGCCGCACAGCATCGCCATGGTGCAGGTTGCCGAAATCTCGTAGGAGTACAGCGCTTCTGCGGTCTGGAACAGCTCGGCCAGTTGCGGCAGCGTGCGTGGATTGCTCAGGCTCAGTACCTGGATATCGGGCGGCAGCAGGCTGTAGTCCACCTGGTTGGCGTCGAAGCGATGGAGGTAAAGGTAATTGCCGCGTCGAACCACTGGCTCCGGGCGCGGGGCAAACAGCCTGGAATCGATCATTGGCAGCGTGAGCATGTCTTTCTGGCGCTTGCCTTCGCCGAAGTCGTGGGCGTAGTAGAAGAACAGGTCACTTGCTTGCGCTGCCAGCTGCAGGCCGCTGATGAAGCCGTCGCGGTTGAGCATGTAGCGGACCACGACCGGGCAGTTCAACGGGTTGCCGCTGAGCACTTCCGGGTACACCGCGATCGGCGCTGCCCCCGTGGTCTTGTGCAACTGGATGACGGCATCCGTCAGCACCGGGGTGCGCAGGTTCGGGTTGGTTACCTTGCAGCCGATGACATAGGCTTCCTGGCCGCTGATGTTGAGGGCGTGGCAGAGGTAGTGCATGACGCAGACACCTGACGAGGTGTCGCGGTAATCGGGCGCATAGAGGTAGTAAGGGTTGCTGGTCTTTCCATGCAGCGATGACATCTTCATGTGTATTTCCCGGGTGCGGCCCGCCTGCGTGTGGTGCTCGGCGCCGTGCAAGGTGGATGGTCAGGCCTTCAGGTTGTGGCCAGGAAAGTGCTCACCCGATCGGCGAGCCGTTCCATGTGCGTTGCGTCGTAGCGTTGGTCGATCGGCAGTGGCAGCAGGCAGCTCGCCAGGTGTCTTTCTACGTTCGGGCTGCGCGGCTCGCCGATCACTTCCTGCCAGTAGCAGGGGATGAAAATTCTCTCGGCCAGCAGGCGTTGGCGGATGGCCTGGGCCTGCTCGGGGGTACCCAGGAGCAAGGGGTAGCAGAGCGCTGCGGTCGGCGTGTCGGGCAGGATATGCAGCAGGTTGCGCGCGCCCAGCAACTTCCCCAGCACGCCCAGGTTGGCCATGCGGCGGGCGCTGATCGAGCGGTAATCCAGGCTGTCGAGCAGCCGCCGTGTGCTGTTCGACATGGCGGCGGCAGGGGCGCGATCCAGCTCAGTTTCAACCTTCTGGAACGCCGCGTAATGCTGTTCAGGCGCACCTTCGAGCCGCCCCAGCAGGGCAGCGAAATGCGTCATCGACTGGCTCTGCGGTAACTGCCAGTCGCCGGGCGGGGCGTTGGCCAGCCAACCGCCGTCGGGTACACCGACGAACTTGCGCGGTGAGTAAAGAGTCTTGATGCCGGGTAGCGGCGTGCTGAACAGCCCTTGCGAGTTGTCGACCACCAGCCGCTCACGGTAGTGCGGTGCCAGCACATCGCTGATGTAGCGGTCCTTCAGGCCGAAGTAGTTCACGTACAGCAACAGCTCGCCAGGTTGCAGTGTCGGCAGGTGTTCCAGTTCCAGCTGCAGGTCGATTGCATAGCGAGCCACGTCCACACCAACGGCGTGGGCGGCGTCAGGTACTGCATGGCAAACGTAATGAGGCAGGTGCAGGCGCCGCGTACCGATGTTGCCCAGCAGGGCCTTGAGCGCGGAACGTGCGGAGTTGAAGGCCAATGCCTGCGGATACAGGCTGCAGCCCTGGCGCAATTCCAGCTCGAAGTAGCCGCCAATAGCGTCAGGCATGTATCACCCTCCCGTGTCTGGCCCACTCGCCGACCACTTCGGGCGGGTTGAACATCAGCGCGTCGAGCAGTGACAGACCTGGTACGAAATCATGGCCTTGCTGAGGGTAGGGCGAGAGCTCGGCGTGCAGCAGTTCCAGCTCGATACCGGCCTTGGCGAATTCCCCGGCCTCGTACAGAAAAGCGCCTGCGGCCGGGTTCAGGTAGTGGGTCGCGCCGGTGGCAGCCATCAGCTCGAGCACTCTTGCCTGGCCACTGACGCCTGCCCCAGGGGCAAGGGCGCTGGCAGCGATGATCGGGGTGTCGAGGCCGATCAAGGCACAGCTTGCCCGCAGAACCCTGAGGTTGAGGTCGGCGATGCTGGAGGCCGGCTGCTCCAGCAATTGCGCCAGCCACGGCAGCACCTGCTGCACATACGGGGCTTTGCGGTAGGCGTGCTTGAGCTTTTCAAGCACCTGCGGGTAGTGAAAGCCCTGGCTGATCCGTTTGTCATGAATGGGCAGCGTGTGGCTGCTTTTCTCCAGGGCGATGCCGAACCACTTCGGCTCGCCATCGAGCAGGTAGCGGTTGCGCTCGATCCAGCCGTTCTTGATGAACTGGGCGGTGTCGTAGCTGATGAACAGGTCCGCCGCACCCAGCAGCTGGTAGTAGCCCAGATAAGGCAGGAAGTAGGGCTGCATGAGCACGACCCGCTTGCCTTGCGGCTGGCCCGTGCGAGAGGCGGTCATCAGCACGTGTGGTAAACCCCCAGCCAGGAACTGGTAGCCCCCAGTTGGCCATCGGAAAGCCGCCAGGCGAGGTCGAAGCCTTTGTTCAGCGCACGGGTGAACGGTGAGAGCGGGGTGTCCTGGATATAGAAGGAACGCCACAACCGTGTGCGCCAAGGGTCGCGGAAGAAGTGGATATCCTTGAGCACGATGCGCTCATGTGCGCCGAACGACAGCGGCGAACTGGACTGGCCGAACGCATGCCGGATGCTTTGCGGGTAATAGGGGCGCACGTGAGAAAAATCGTGGAAGAAGCGCTCGCCCAGGACCGGGCTGATCATCACCAGCCGGCCTTGCGGCGCGAGCAGGGCGATCAGGCGGTCGAGCAGGTGCAGCAGTTGGTTGGGGTCCAGGTGTTCGATCAGGTGGCTGAGGAAAATGACGTCGAAACGCTTGCCCAGCGCTTCCAGTTCGGCCTCGTGCAAGGCTTCGAAGCCGGCGGCTTTGGCTTGTTCGATGTACTGCGGGTTGATATCCACGCCGGTGGTTTGTAACCCCAGCTCACGGAACATGCGCAAGTACTTGCCATGGCCCATGCCGTAGTCCAGCACCGAAACAGGTGCTGCGCTGCCAGCTTTCCAGTGCTCGAACAGTTGTTTCACTTTGCGGGTTTCGAGGGTCTGGTAATGGGCCGGGAAGCGTTCGGCATCCAGCAACTCAAACATGGCTCGCCTCGGTCAGCTTGAGCATGACGGCGTGGCCATTGAGGTTGCGCAGCAGGAAGTACTCCGGGTGGTCAGCCAGGTCTTCCACCAGCCTGGCCACGCCTTCGCAGCCCCAGAACCCGTAGTCGTCGAAGACGATGACGCCGTGCCGGTTCAGGCGCGGTGTGACCCATTCGACGATGTCCTTGGCCGATTGGTAGGTGTCCACGTCGATATGGCAGAACGAGAAGCGACGCCCCTCGGCTTCGCGGCCGGTCTGCTCCGGGAAGATCCCTTGCAGCAGGGTAACGCGGTCCTTCAGCTGTTCACCTTCGAGCACCGCGGCCACGCCCTCGAGGCTGGTGTCGGCGTGCTCGCCGCCCTGGTAAAGCGTGTCATTGGCGCCGGCTTTCACTACGCCGCAGAAGGTGTCGCAGAGCAGCAGATGCTTGTTGCTGGCAAGTTGTTCCAGGCGCTTGGCGGCGAGCAGCCCGGTGCCGCCTTTCCATACACCGACTTCGATGACGTCGCCGGCAACGTTGGCGGTTTGCCGAAGCAGGTCCCACAGCTCGTGGCAACGGTA
This sequence comes from Pseudomonas sp. AFG_SD02_1510_Pfu_092, assembly GCF_003331055.1. Lineage (GTDB taxonomy): Bacteria > Pseudomonadota > Gammaproteobacteria > Pseudomonadales > Pseudomonadaceae > Aquipseudomonas. Next base: position 25,008 of record NZ_PUQD01000016.1, read on the forward strand.
GATGTCGACCAAGGTCATGCCCTGGATGCGTTCGAACACCTGCATGAACGCGGCATCGGCATACCAGGGCGAATAGGTGGCCCGGGAAATGAGTGCCGAATGCGGGAAATCCTTGTCCAGCGGCTCGATCCAGGTGTCTCGCAGGTGGCGCATGACCAGGCGGCGGTTATGGTCGGACTTGACGGTTTTCACGAAAGAAACTCCAGAGCATCAACATCGAAGACGGGTATGGCGCAATGGGTGGCGACATCCAGGCGCTCGGGGAAATGGTTGTCAATGAAGATCGAATGGCCGCGAACGAATTCGGATTTCGCTCGACCGTCAGTGATATGAATGATCTCGTCGAACAGTTCGGCGGCGATGCGCGCCTTGCGCAGGGTGTCGCGTGGGTCGCTCGCGTGGCGGGTGAGCAGGACCAGGCGCTTGCCCTTGCCCTGCATGCGATAGAGGAAGTGCAGTGTCGAAGGTATGGCGCGGCCGTCGCGGATGACGGTTTCGTCGAAGTCGATGTAGACCGTGTCGAAGGCCCAGTCCAGTTGTGCGACGGTGAGGATGCGCCGTTCGATCAGGTTGACCGCAGTTTGCGGCAAGGGGGTGACGCGGCGTTGCAGGTGGTCATGGATAGCCATCAGTGGCAGGTTCACGCCAAGGGCACGCTGGGCCACCATCGACCCGGCCACCCGGCAACTGATTTCCAGTAGCTTCCAGCGTTGCTGGCGGTCGCGCTTGAGCTGGAAAAACCACGGCCCGCGAAGGCGCAGGCGCTTGTTCAGCGTTGCCGCGATGGCCGCTATGGCCGGGTCCGGGGCAGGGAAGGTGCTGCGCATGGAAATACCGGCACGCACCCGTTCGCGGTTGCGCGGCCCCACCCAGCGCAGTTCGTGCTGGAAGTCGCTGAAGCAGTCAACCGTGACTTCTTCGCCGGGAAGGTATTCGACCAGCAGCGGCAGGTGAGTTCGCTCGAGTGCCGCGCGTGCTTCTTGCGCGTCGGCTACCCGCTCGAAACCCTGGCCGCCCTGGCCGAGGTCCGGCTTTACCACTGCAGGCCACTGCTCGACGTCTTCCGGGCTTGCATAGACCGCAGGTACCCAAGGCTGGTCGGCGAACGCTGCGTAGGTCGCTGACTTGCGCCGGGCGAGCGCGCAGGTTTGCGGGTCGCCGTTGACCAGTGCCACGCCGAAGCGCTCGATGCGTTCACTGAGGTAGGCCTGGACGGTGTCATGCGTGGCAAACACCAGGTCGATCTGCCAGTCATCCAGCAGGGCGGCAAATGCCTGATCGAAGCGCTCGTCATCGATGCGCGGCAGGTTGCCGTTGTAGCTGTCGAAAAGCTGGCGGCCATGGTCGTCGACGCTGGAGGCGCCGAACAACCTGACATGGATGGAGTGCATCAGTGCCTGGTGTATCTCTGAAGCATTTTCCGAACCGCAGGGAAATACCAATACATTGACGGCCATTGCTCAGGCACCTTGTCCTTCGATGATGATGGACAGGATGCGATCCTGGGTCGCGACGTCGAGGTCGGGGTAGATCGGCAGGCACAGCACCTGACGCGAGACTTGCTGGGCAATGCGCAGCTTGTCCAGGTTGGCGCTTTCCAGCCCGCGGTACATGGGGAACTCGCAGATCAGCGGGTAGAAATAGCGACGGACCAGAATGTCGACGGCGCGGAAGCGCTCGTACAGTTCGTCGCGGCTGATACCGAAGCGCTCGCCATCGACCATGATCGGGCAGTAGGCGTAGTTCCATTCGACATTGGCCGGCGGGCTCATCAGGCTGATGCCCGGCACCGCTGCCAGGCGATCGCAGTAGCGTTCGTAGATCGTGCGGCGCCGGGCCAGCGCATCATCTATATGGCGCAGCTGCAGCAGGCCGAAGGCTGCCTGCAGTTCATTCATCTTGCCGTTGATGCCCGGTGCTATGACCGTGACCTCGTCGGCGAAACCGAAGTTCTTCAGGTAATCGATGCGCCGCTTGGTCTTCTCGTCCTGGCAGACGATCGCGCCGCCCTCGAACGTGTTGAAGACCTTGGTGGCGTGGAAACTGAGGACCGACACATCGCCATGGTTGAGCAGGCTCTGCCCGCCGAGGCGCACGCCAAACGAATGGGCCGCGTCGTAGATGACCTTCAGGCCATAAGTGTCGGCCACCGCCTGGATGCCCTCCACATCGCAGGGGATGCCATAGCAATGCACCGGCATGATTGCGGTGGTCGCCGGCGTGATGGCCTCTACGATGCGTTGCGGGTCGAGGTTGTTGCTGTGCGGGTCGATATCGACGAACACCGGTTTCAGGCTGTTCCACAGCAGCGAATGGGCGGTGGCGACGAACGAGTACGGCGTGGTGATCACTTCGCCGGTTATGCGCAATGCCTGCAGCGCAGTGACCAGCGCCAGCGTGCCGTTGGAAAACAGCGAGATGTACTTGACCCCAAGGTGCTCAGCCAGCGCTTGCTCCAGTTGCTGGTGAAACTGACCGCAGTTGGTCAGAAACCGGCTTTCCCAGATCTGCTCCAGATAAGGCAGAAAGGACTCCAGGGGCGGCATCAGGGGGCTGGTGACGGTGATAGGCTTGGCCATATGAGACGGTGCTCGCGCTGACTATGGGGCTGCCCCGCTTGACGGCGGATATCCGATAGCGTCGATCGAACCGCTGCCGCGTCAGTTAAACGACAGCGAAGGCATTGATACAGGTCGATTAGCAAGAAACTGGCCAACAGTTCGCCATCAGCATTTGGCGGATTGTCGGTATAGTCGTGACTTGGCAGTCGAAACGTGCATCTTTAATCTATTGAGTCTGTGGGTAGTCCCGTCGGCGCGGAGTGCAGGTTTTGCATTCACGGGCGCGGCACCTGCGAATTTTTGCCATTTCCATCGGGAAGCCACAATGATTGGCATCAAAAGCATCGCCAGTTACGTACCTGTAGAAGGCGTGGATAACTACGCGCAGGGTGCGAAATTCGGCAAGGATCAGGATTTCATCTTCGGCAAGATCGGTTCGACCTTCTTGCCGCGCAAGGATGCGGCCCAGGAAACCTCCGACCTGTGCGTCGAGGCGGCCAGGACGCTGTTCGCTGCCAATCCCTCGCTTGACCCTGCAGCCATCGATGCGCTGATCGTGGTCACACAGAATGGCGATGCCGAAGGCCTGCCGCACACGGCAGCGATCGTCCAGCACAAGCTGGGGCTGTCGACCCAGGTTGCGGCGTTCGATGTTTCCCTGGGCTGCTCCGGCTATGTCTATGGGCTGTATGCCATGAAAGGCTTCATGGAAGCGGCGGGCCTGAAGAACGGCCTGCTGATCACCGCCGACCCGTATTCGAAGATCGTCGACCCCGAGGATCGCAACACCACCATGCTGTTCGGCGACGCCGCCACCGCCACCTGGATGGGCGAGGATGCTGCCTGGCAGCTGGGCAAGTCGCTGTTCGGCAGCGATGGGGCAGGCGCCGAGCACCTGCGCACGACCGACGGCAAGTTCATCATGAATGGCCGCCAGGTCTATAACTTCGCCCTGGTCAAAGTGCCTGCGCACCTGCAGCAGTTGCTCGAGGCCAGCCAGCTGCGCGCCGAAGACATCGACCTGTACTGCCTGCATCAAGGCAGCGCGGCGATCGTCGATGCCGTGTCCGCGCGGTTCGACGAGGGCACGCATAAACAGAAGTTCGTCAAGGACATGGTCGAGACCGGCAATACCGTGTCGTCGAGCATCCCGTTGCTGCTGGAAAAGCACGTGCTCAACTCGTCGCACAAGCGCGTCGCGCTCAGTGGCTTCGGCGTGGGCCTGTCGTGGGGTTCGGCGATCATCGAGCGCAACGGCTGACCGAGCGCCGTGTTGTAAAAAGAAGCGCAGCCCGTCCCCGGCTGCGCTTCTTTCGTTTCCAATGCTGGATTTCTGGCGTCAAACCCTTGATTTCATTGGGGTGGCAGGATGCCAGCAAAAAAAGTGAGAAATCGCCCTAAAGCAAACTGCCCTGACGACGATAAACATTACGAAGGTTCTCTGTGCCACACCCGGCGAATTGCCAAGGCCGGAAGCCGTAGTACCCAATCCAACGAGGAATTCGTCATGGCTTTGACTGTTAACACCAACACCACCTCTCTGGGCGTTCAGAAAAACCTGAACCGTGCTTCCGATGCTCTGAGCACCTCGATGACCCGTCTGTCCTCCGGCCTGAAAATCAACAGCGCCAAAGACGACGCCGCCGGCCTGCAGATCGCTACCCGCATGACCTCGCAGATCCGCGGTCAGACCATGGCTATCAAAAACGCCAACGACGGTATCTCGATCGCCCAGACCGCTGAAGGCGCGATGCAAGAGCAGACCAACATTCTGCAACGTATGCGTGAACTGGCCGTTCAGTCCCGAAACGACTCGAACAGCACCAACGACCGCGTCGCTCTGGACAAAGAGTTCCAGTCGATGGCTTCGGAACTGACCCGTATCGCCAACAGCACCCAGCTGAACGGCAAGAACCTGCTGGACGGTTCGGCTTCGGTCATGACTTTCCAGGTCGGCTCCAACACCGGTGCTTCCAACCAGATCACCATCGACCTGAGCGCCAAGTTCACCGCTTCGGACCTGGGCGTTACTTCCTCGATCAACATCCAGGGTTCCGACACCACCGCCGCCGAAGCCAACTTCAGCGCTGCTGTATCGGCCATCGACGCCGCTCTGCAAACCATCAACAGCAACCGTGCTGACCTGGGTGCCGCGCAGAACCGTCTGACCAGCACCATCAACAACCTGCAAAACATCAACGAAAACGCCGAAGCTGCTCGTGGCCGTGTACAGGACACCGACTTCGCTGCTGAAACTGCCCAGCTGACCAAGCAGCAGACTCTGCAGCAAGCTTCCACCTCGGTTCTGGCCCAGGCCAACCAGCTGCCATCGGCAGTACTGAAGCTGCTGGGCTAATCTGCCTGGTTGCTGGCGGGGAAGTGCTGTTAAGGCACTTCCCCGCCTTTTCATTGCGAGGTGGTGGACATGGACATGAGCGTCAAGCTGAACCTGTCTTATCCGGCCGCACGTCCGGCCGAGCAGGTTGCCGAAAAGCCGGTCGCCCGGTCGACGGAAAGCGTAAAGCCCGAAGACGACAAGAAAGCCCCCGAGGCGCAGCAGGATGCCGACAAGGTCAAGCATGCGGTTTCGGAAATCGAGAAATTCCTCAAGGCGTCGCAACGCAATCTGGAATTTTCAACGGACGAAGAGTCCGGCAAGATCGTAGTCAAAGTCATCGCTACCGACAGTGGTGAACTGATTCGCCAGTTGCCCTCGGAAGAGGCCCTGCGAATCGCTCACAGCCTGAGCGATGTCAAAAGTGTTCTGTTCGACGCCAAGGTATGATGGGCGGCGAACACCAATGAAGTGAAGCATGTCGCCCCGCAGGAGCGGGATGACGCGTTGACGAGAGGGACTACAGCATGGCAAGCCCGATTACTTCCAGTACAGGTCTGGGTTCCGGTCTCAACATTACCGAGATCGTGACTGCGTTGGTCAAGGCCGATACCTCCGCCAAGCAGGCGCAGATCACCCGGCAGACCAGCAACAACACTGCGATGATTTCCGGCATTGGCTCGCTGCGCAGTGCCCTTACCGCGTTCCAGGACGCCATGAAAGCGCTCAACAACAAGGACGCGCCTTCGTTCAACGCCTATGCCGCGACCTCGGCCAACGAGTCGGTGGTCAAGATCAAGTCCAGCAACACCGCCGTGGCGGGCAGCTACGACATCGTGGTCGACAAGCTCGCCACCGGCTCGAAAGTCGCCAGCCAGCAGTTCGCCGGCGGCGCCAGCAGTGCGATCACGGCTGGCAAGCTGACCATCAGCCAGGGCGGCAAGACCTATGATCTGGACGTCGCCAGCGGCGCCACGCTGCAGAGCGTGCGCGACCAGATCAACAAGGAAATGAGCGCCAACGGTATTTCCGCCAACATCATCAACGAAGAAGGCGGCTCGCGCCTGGTGCTCAGCTCGACCACCACCGGTGCCGGCAGCGACATTTCCCTGAGCGGTATCCCCGAGCTGACCATCGATGGCACCACGCAGATGTCCGGCACCGGCGCCGGCTACATCACCGCCAAGGCGCAGGACGCCGAGCTGACCATCGACGGGCTGAAGGTCAAGAGCGCTTCCAACACCCTCGACAGCGCCATCAGCGGCATGACCCTCGAGCTGACCGGGGTCAGCGCCAAGGCCGGCGGGGCCACCGGTACGCCGACCGCGGTCACCGTGGCAGCGGACAACGAAGGCCTGAAGAAGTCGGTGCAGAGCTTTGTCGATGCCTACAACACGCTGCAGAAGGCCATCACCTCGCTGACCTCGACCAGCCGTACCGACGACGACAAGCTGGTGCTCGGCCCGCTCACCAACGACCCGACCACCCGCTCGCTGCTGGGTGACGTGCGCAAGGTGTTGAGCGAGGTCGGTGCCGGCGACCAGTTGACCACCCTGAGCCAGCTGGGCATCAATACCCAGAAAGACGGCACGCTGGAGTTCAACAGCAGCAAGTTCACCTCGGCGATGAACGACAAGAAGCTCGGCCCCGAAGTGCAGGAGCTGTTCACTGGCACCGACGGCATCTTCGAGCGCATGAACAAGGCCATCGACCCGTACAACAAGACCGATGGCAGCTTGGCCACGCGCAAGTCGAACCTCGACAAGGCGGTCTCGGAACTGGCCAGCCAGCAGGCTGCGCTGGACCGCCGCACCGAGTCGCTGACCGAGTCGCTGACCAAGAAGTACGTGGCCCTGGACACCGCCCTGGGCAAGATGAAAGCCCAGGCCGACCAGATCACCTCGATCTTCGAAGCGATCAACGCCCAGGCCAAGAAATCCTGATTGCCTGAGCTTGCCAAAAGCCCGGCGGCGTCCGCGAGACGCCCCGGGCTTTTGGCTTTTCCACCTAAAGTTTTTTGACGTACCGGCGATACAGCGGGTACAAGCAACTTTTTACCGCAGCAACGAGGCAGATCCATGAACCCGATGTTGGCCCTTCGGCAGTATCAGAAAGTCAACGGCGCAGCGCAGACCTCCGAAGCCAGCCCGCACCGCCTGGTGCAGATGCTCATGCAGGGCGGGCTTGATCGCATGGCGCAGGCCAAGGGCGCGATTGCGCGCAACGACATCGCGCAACGGGGCGTTCTCATCGGCAAGGCCATCGACATCATCGGTGGCCTGCGGGAAGGCCTGGACCTGGAAAACCATGCCGACAGCCTGGCCGAGCTGGACAGCCTGTACGTGTACATGAGCCGCCGTCTGATCGAGGCCAACGTCAAGGGTGACCCGGCCATCATCGACGAGGTCGCGCGCCTGTTGATCACCGTGAAGGAAGGTTGGGACGCAATCGGCGATCCGTCGTCGGCTTCCTGATCCAGGAGGATGACATGAACGAAGTAATCACCCGGATCGAGCAGACGCGCGAGCTGCTGCTGACGGCGCTGGCCAACCGCGACTGGGAGGCGGTGGGCGAGCTGGACCTGGAATGCCGCTTGCGGATCGGTGACATGGTGACCGAGGCGAAAGGCAACGAGGCCGATGTGAGTGCCAGCCTGGAGCAGTTGATGGTCGTTTACCGCCAACTAATCGAGGTTGCAAGTGGTGAGCGTCAATCCCTGGTCGACGAAATGACGAAAATCCGACAGGCGAAGAACGCGGCAAAGGTATACCATCTGTTCACCTGACCACAGATCTGCAAAAAGCCAAGCGCCATTAATTTGACTGGCTGGAGTTTTTTGACTTTACTAGTGGCTGTTTTCGAATTTCAGACGTCCGAACACTGACCATTCAGTCGGAATGATGTCGAGCACGCCCTCGGGCGCCGATATGACTAGGGAAGTTGCTATTGCATGTGGCGTGAAACCAAGATTCTGCTGATTGACGACGACAGCGCACGCCGCCGCGACCTGGCGGTGGTGCTCAACTTTCTCGGCGAAGAAAACCTCGCTTGCTCCAGCCAGGACTGGCAGCAAATGGTCGAGCCTTTGTCTTCGAGTCGTGAGGTGCTGTGCGTACTCATCGGCACTGTAAACGCCCCGGGCGGTCTCCTTGGGCTCGTTAAGACAGTGGCTGGGTGGGATGAGTTCCTTCCGGTTCTGCTTTTAGGTGAAAATTCTTCTGCGGAGTTCCCGGAAGACCTTCGCCGCCGAGTGCTTTCCAGCCTGGAAATGCCGCCCAGCTATAGCCAGCTGCTGGATTCCCTGCACCGTGCCCAGGTCTATCGCGAGATGTACGACCAGGCGCGCGAGCGCGGTCGCCAGCGCGAACCCAACCTGTTCCGCAGCCTGGTCGGCACCAGCCGTGCCATCCAGCACGTGCGGCAGATGATGCAGCAGGTCGCCGATACCGACGCCAGCGTGCTGATCCTGGGCGAGTCCGGCACCGGCAAGGAAGTGGTGGCGCGCAACCTGCACTACCATTCCAAGCGCCGCGAAGCGCCGTTCGTGCCGGTCAACTGTGGCGCGATCCCGGCCGAGCTGCTGGAAAGCGAGCTGTTCGGCCACGAGAAGGGTGCCTTCACCGGGGCGATCACCAGCCGTGCCGGGCGTTTCGAGCTGGCCAACGGCGGTACCCTGTTCCTCGACGAAATCGGCGACATGCCGTTGCCGATGCAGGTCAAGCTGCTGCGCGTGCTGCAGGAGCGTACCTTCGAGCGCGTGGGCAGCAACAAGACCCAGAGCATCGATGTACGCATCATCGCCGCGACCCACAAGAACCTCGAGACCATGATCGAGGACGGGACCTTCCGCGAAGACCTGTACTACCGCCTGAACGTGTTCCCGATCGAGATGGCGCCGCTGCGTGAGCGGGTGGAAGACATTCCGCTGCTGATGAACGAGCTGATCTCGCGCATGGAGCACGAGAAGCGCGGCTCGATCCGCTTCAACTCCGCCTCGATCATGTCGCTGTGCCGCCACGGCTGGCCGGGCAACGTGCGCGAATTGGCCAACCTGGTCGAGCGCATGGCGATCATGCACCCGTACGGGGTGATCGGCGTGTCCGAACTGCCGAAGAAATTCCGCTACGTCGATGACGAAGACGAGCAGATGGTCGACAGCCTGCGCAGCGACCTGGAAGAGCGCGTGGCGATCAACGGCCATACGCCGAGTTTCAACAACCACGCCATGCTGCCGCCTGAAGGGCTGGACCTGAAGGATTACCTGGGCAGCCTGGAGCAGGGCCTGATCCAGCAGGCGCTGGACGATGCCAACGGTATCGTGGCGCGCGCGGCTGAACGTTTGCGCATTCGCCGTACCACGCTGGTGGAGAAGATGCGCAAGTACGGCATGAGCCGCCAGGGCGGCGAGGACCAGCCCGAGGACTGAGGCCTGGCGGTCGCCTGCAGCGGCCCTTTCGCGGGTAAACCCGCTCCCACAGGGGGTGGTGCAGCCCTGGCGTACGCGGTGCCTGTGGGGGCAACTGTGTTGCTCAATTTCTAAAAGCCGGCGCGATCCCTGTGGGGGCGGCCATGGCCGCGAACACCGGCGCAGCCGGTGCCATCCTCCGCGTCGCCTGCTTCGCGGGCTTGCCCGCTCCCACAGAGAGCGGTACAGCCCTGGGCCTGCGCGGTACCTGTGGGAGCGGGTTTACCCGCGAAGAGGCCGGCCAGGGCGGCACAAATCCCCATCTCCGGCACGGCTATTGCTACACCGCTGGCAACATACCGTTTTTATGACGGTCAGCCACGCGAGAGAGCACGATGCCCCAGGCCGCCCACCTATCCCGAGCCCCCGATCCGCAGGGGCAAACCCTGGTCGAGCAGGAAAGCCGCCAGGGTGTCGAGCAAGCCTTCGCCCTGTTCAATCAGGTGTCCAGTCAACTGAGCCAGTCCTACAGCCTGCTCGAAGCCCGGGTCAGCGAGCTCAAGGGCGAGCTGGCGGTGGTCAGCGCCCAGCGCATCGATGAACTGAGCGAAAAGGAACGCCTGGCCAACCGCCTGCAGAACCTGCTGGACCTGCTGCCCGGTGGGGTCATCGTCATCGATGGTCAGGGCCTGGTGCATGAAGCCAACCCGGCCGCCTGCGAGTTGCTCGGCGAGCCGTTGATCGGCCAGCTGTGGCGCCAAGTGATCGCCCGCAGCTTCGCCCCGCGCAAGGACGACGGCCACGAAGTCTCGCTGCGTGACGGGCGCCGCCTGTCCATCGCCACCCGCTCGCTGGATGCCGAACCCGGCCAGTTGGTATTGCTCAACGACCTGACCGAAACCCGTCGCCTGCAAGACCAACTGGCGCGCCACGAGCGCCTGTCGTCGCTGGGGCGCATGGTGGCCTCGCTGGCTCATCAGATCCGCACGCCATTGTCGGCGGCCATGCTCTACGCCGGGCACCTGGCCGACCCCGAGCAGGACCTGGGCGCGGAAACCCGCCAGCGCTTTGCCGGCACCCTGAAGGAACGCCTGCACGAGCTGGAGCACCAGGTGCGCGACATGCTGGTGTTCGCCCGTGGCGAGCTGCCGCTGGGCGATCGGGTCACCCCGAAAGCCTTGTTCCAGGCCTTGCAGCAGGCGGCCCAGGCGCATGTGCAAGGGCACGCCGTGCGCTGGCAGTGCGACAGCCACCTGGGTGAGCTGCTGTGCAACCGCGACACCCTGGTCGGCGCCTTGCTCAACCTGATCGAGAACGCCCTGCAGGCCAGCGACGGCCCGGCACGGCTGAAGGTGCACCTGTTCCGCCGCGAGCGCACCCTGCAGCTGTGCGTGAGCGATGCCGGTAGCGGCATCGACGCCGACCTGCTTGGCCGCCTGGGCGAACCGTTCCTGACTACAAAGGCCACCGGCACCGGCCTGGGCCTGGCCGTGGTCAAGGCGGTGGTGCGCGCACACCAGGGCACGCTCAGCCTGCGCTCGAAGCGCGGCCGGGGCACCTGCGTGCGGGTCGAGCTGCCGTTGATCGACGGGCAACTGGCGGAGGGCGCGTGATGGCGATCAAGGTGTTGCTGGTCGAGGATGATCGGGTATTGCGCCAGGCGCTGGGCGACACCCTGGCAATCGGCGGTTTCGCCTACCAGGCGGTGGGCAGTGCCGAAGAGGCGCTGGCAGCGGTAGTGGAAGACGCCTTCAGCCTGGTGGTCAGCGATGTGAACATGCCCGGCATGGACGGGCACCAGCTGCTGGCCCGGCTGCGCCGCCAGCAGCCGCAGTTGCCGGTGTTGCTGATGACCGCGCATGCGGCCGTGGAGCGCGCCGTCGAGGCGATGCGCCAGGGCGCCGTCGATTACCTGGTCAAGCCGTTCGAGCCCAAGGCGCTGCTCGATCTGGTCCAGCGGCATGCCGCCGGGCGGGTGACCGAAGAGCCGGGCCCGGTAGCCTGCGAAGCGGCCAGCCGGCAGTTGCTGGAGTTGGCCGCGCGGGTGGCGCGCAGTGACTCGACCGTGCTGATTTCCGGCGAGTCCGGTACCGGCAAGGAAGTGCTGGCGCGCTACATCCACCAGCAATCGTCACGGGCGGCGCAGCCCTTCGTCGCGATCAACTGCGCGGCCATCCCCGACAACATGCTCGAAGCCACGCTGTTCGGTCACGAGAAAGGCGCCTTCACCGGCGCCATTGCCGCCCAGGCGGGCAAGTTCGAACAGGCCGACGGCGGCACCTTGCTGCTCGACGAGATTTCGGAAATGCCGCTGGCCCTGCAGGCCAAGCTGTTGCGCGTGCTGCAGGAGCGCGAGGTCGAGCGGGTGGGTGGGCGCAAGCCGATCTGCCTGGATATTCGCGTGCTGGCCACCACCAACCGCGACCTGGCCGGCGAAGTGGCGGCCGGGCGCTTCCGTGAAGACCTGTACTATCGCCTGTCGGTGTTCCCCCTGGCCTGGCGCCCGCTGCGCGAACGCCCGGGGGATATCCTGGAGCTGGCCGAGCGCCTGCTGGCGCGCCATGTGGCCAAGATGAAACATGCCCCGGTGCGCCTGTCGCCCGACGCCCGGGCGTGCCTGCTGGGGCATGCCTGGCCGGGCAACGTGCGCGAGCTGGACAACGCCCTGCAGCGGGCGCTGATCCTGCAGCAAGGCGGGGTGATCGAGGCGGCGGATTTTTGTCTGGTCGGCGCCATTCCATTGTCGGCTGGCGCAGAGCCAGCATCGCAGCTGGCTGCTGAAGCCGGCGGGCTGGGTGACGACATGCGTCGCCACGAGTACCAGATGATCATCGACACCCTGCGCGCCGAGCGCGGCCGCCGCAAGGAGGCGGCCGAACGCCTGGGCATCAGCCCGCGCACCCTGCGCTACAAGCTGGCGCAGATGCGTGATGCCGGGTTCGACGTCGAGGCCAGCCTGTTCGGCTGATTGACACTGCATCTGCTTGCGCATGCGGCCCCTGTGGGAGCGGGTTTACCCGCGAACACCGGCGAAGCCGGTGCCATGCACCGTGTCGAATTCTTCGCGGGTAAACCCGCTCCCACAAGGGATGTTGCCAGAACTCTGCAGGCTGGCACCTTTGTTGCTTTAGGTAGGCTATCCGCCGCATCACTGTCAAAAAAATGCGGCCGCAGGAGAGAGAAGGGTCATGAGCCAAGGTGTTGAATTCAATCGTCTGATGTTGGACATGCGGGCCATGCAGGCCGACGCCATGTCGCTGCCCAAGGTGGCTGCTGCTCCCGAGCTTGCGCCAGGGCAGAGTACCTTTGCCGACATGCTCGGCCAGGCCATCGGCAAGGTGCATGAGACGCAGCAGGCTTCGACCCAGCTGGCCAACGCTTTCGAGATTGGCAAGAGCGGTGTCGACCTGACCGACGTGATGATCGCTTCGCAAAAGGCCAGCGTCTCGATGCAGGCCCTGACCCAGGTACGCAACAAGCTGGTCCAGGCGTACCAGGACATCATGCAGATGCCGGTTTGAGGACGGACGTAGACCATGGCTGAAGCAGTCGTCGACAACGCCCCTGTGAAGAGTGGCCCGCCAGCGGCCAAGCCGCCGCTGTTCGGCATGGCGTTTCTGGAAAACATCGCGCAGATGCCCATACTGCGTCAGGTCGGCCTGCTGGTCGGCCTGGCCGCCAGCGTGGCGATCGGCTTTGCCGTGGTCCTGTGGTCGCAACAACCCGACTACCGTCCGCTGTACGGCAGCCTGGCGGGCATGGACACCAAGCAGGTCATGGATACCCTGGCTGCGGCCGACATCCCTTACAACGTCGAGCCCAACTCCGGTGCTCTGCTGGTCAAGGCCGACGACCTCTCCCGTGCGCGCCTGAAGCTGGCCGCTGCCGGCGTGGCGCCAAGCGACGGTAACGTCGGCTTCGAACTGCTCGACAAGGAGCAGGGCCTGGGCACCAGCCAGTTCATGGAAGCCACCCGCTATCGGCGCAGCCTGGAAGGCGAACTGGCACGTACCGTTTCCAGCCTGAACAACGTCAAGGGTGCACGCGTGCACCTGGCCATTCCGAAAAGCTCGGTGTTCGTCCGTGACGAACGCAAGCCCAGCGCCTCGGTGCTGGTCGAGCTGTACCCTGGCCGTGCGCTGGAAGCCGGGCAGGTGATGGCCATCGTCAACCTGGTCGCCACCAGCGTGCCGGAACTGGACAAGTCCCAGGTCACCGTGGTCGACCAGAAGGGCAACCTGCTGTCCGAGCAGATCCAGGACACCGCCCTGAGCCAGGCAGGCAAGCAGTTCGACTACAGCCGCCGGGTGGAAAGCATGCTCACCCAGCGCGTGCACAACATTCTGCAGCCGGTGCTGGGCAATGACCGCTACAAGGCCGAGGTCTCCGCCGACCTCGACTTCAGCGCGGTCGAGTCCACCTCCGAGCAGTTCAACCCTGACCAGCCGGCGCTGCGCAGCGAGCAGTCGGTCGACGAACAACGCGCCAGCAGCCAAGGCCCGCAAGGCGTGCCCGGGGCGCTGAGCAACCAGCCGCCAGGCCCTGCCTCGGCGCCGCAGACCACCGGTGGTGCGGCCACCCCGGCGTCGGCCATTCAGCCGGGCCAGCCGCTGGTGGATGCCAACGGTCAGCAGATCATGGACCCGGCCACCGGCCAGCCCATGCTCGCGCCGTACCCGTCGGACAAGCGCCAGCAAAGCACCAAGAACTTCGAGCTGGACCGTTCCATCAGCCACACCCGCCAGCAGCAGGGGCGCATGACCCGCCTGTCGGTGGCGGTAGTGGTGGATGACCAGGTCAAGATCGACCCGGCCAGCGGCGACGCCACCCGTACCCCGTGGGGCGCCGAAGACCTGGCACGCTTCACCCGCCTGGTGCAGGACGCGGTCGGTTTCGATGCCAGCCGTGGCGACAGCGTGACGGTGATCAACGTGCCATTCGCTGCCGACCGCGGCGAAGAAATCAGCGACATCGCGTTCTATCAGCAGCCGTGGTTCTGGGACATCGTCAAGCAGGTGCTGGGCGTGGTGTTCATCCTGGTGCTGGTGTTCGGTGTGCTGCGGCCGGTGCTGAACAACATTACAGGGGGCGGCAAGCAGGCTGCTTCGGATAGCGACATGGAGCTGGGCGGCATGATCGGTCTGGATGGCGAACTGGCCAACGACCGCGTCAGCCTGGGTGGCCCGACAAGCATTCTGCTGCCTAGCCCGACCGAGGGTTACGAGGCACAGCTCAACGCAATCAAAGGCCTGGTGGCCGAAGACCCGGGCCGGGTTGCCCAGGTCGTGAAAGAGTGGATCAACGCCGATGAGTGATAACCGAGCCGTTACCGCCAAGCTGAGCCGCGTCGACAAGGCGGCGATCCTCCTGCTCTCGCTGGGCGAGACCGATGCGGCCCAGGTGCTGCGGCACATGGGGCCCAAGGAAGTGCAGCGGGTGGGTGTGGCCATGGCGCAGATGGGTAATGTGCACCGTGACCAGGTCGAGCAGGTGATGAGCGAGTTCGTCGAGATCGTCGGCGACCAGACCAGCCTGGGCGTGGGGTCCGATGCCTACATCCGCAAGATGCTCAACCAGGCCCTGGGCGAGGACAAGGCCAACGGCCTGGTCGACCGCATCCTGCTTGGCGGCAACACCAGCGGCCTGGACAGCCTCAAGTGGATGGAGCCGCGTGCCGTGGCCGATGTGATCCGCTACGAACACCCGCAGATCCAGGCGATCGTGGTCGCTTACCTCGACCCCGACCAGGCCGGCGAAGTGCTGAGCAACTTCGACCACAAGGTGCGCCTGGACATCGTCCTGCGCGTGTCGTCGCTCAACACCGTGCAACCGGCGGCGCTGAAGGAGCTGAACCAGATCCTCGAGAAGCAGTTCTCGGGCAACTCCAACGCCGCGCGTACCACCCTGGGTGGTATCAAGCGTGCCGCCGACATCATGAACTTCCTCGACAGCTCGGTGGAAGGCGCACTGATGGACTCTATCCGCGAGATCGACAGCGAACTGTCGGAGCAGATCGAAGACCTGATGTTCGTCTTCAACAACCTGGCCGACGTCGACGACCGTGGTATCCAGGCGCTGCTGCGCGAAGTCTCGTCCGATGTGCTGGTGGTGTCGCTCAAGGGTGCCGACGAGCGGGTCAAGGACAAGGTCTTCAAGAACATGTCCAAGCGCGCTTCGGAACTGCTGCGCGACGACCTGGAAGCCAAGGGGCCGGTACGGGTCAGCGACGTGGAAACGGCGCAGAAGGAAATCCTCACCATCGCCCGGCGCATGGCCGAGGCCGGCGAAATCGTGCTTGGCGGCAAGGGCGCCGAGGAAATGATTTAAGGTACTCGCAATCTGAAGGCCGACGCCGGCCCCTTGTGGGAGCGGGTTTACCCGCGAAGGCGTCGGGCCTTGCGATAGAGGTTGTCGCTGCCGACGCATTCGCGGGTAAACCCGCTCCCACAGGGACCGTGTCGGCTGAACATGGTTTGAGAACATGACAGCATGCCCACCAAAGAACATCACCCCAGCGACCTGATTCGCGCCCACGACCTCGAGGGCGTGGATGTGTGGGCGCTGCCCAGCTTCGACCCTGCGCCTGAACCGGAGCCAGAGCCGGAACCGGAGGTGATCGAGGAAGAAATCGAGGAAGTGCCGCTGGAAGAAGTCCAGCCGCTGACCCTGGAAGAGCTCGAGGCCATCCGCCAGGAGGCCTACAACGAGGGCTTCGCCACCGGTGAGCGCGAGGGCTTCCACAGCACCCAGCTAAAAGTCCGTCAGGAAGCCGAAGAAGCCCTGAAAACCAAGCTGGAAAGCCTCGAGCGGCTGATGGTCAACCTCATGCAGCCCATCGCCGAACAGGACACGCAGATCGAGAAGACCCTGGTTCATCTGGTGGCGCACATGACGCGCCAGGTGATCGGTCGCGAACTGCGCAGTGATTCCAGCCAGATCAGCCAGGTACTGCGCGAAGCGCTCAAGCTGTTGCCCATGGGCGCGGAGAACATCCGCATCCACCTCAACCCGCAGGATTTCGAGCTGGCCAAGGCCCTGCGCGAACGCCATGAGGAAAACTGGCGGCTGCTCGAAGACAGCGCGCTGCTGCCAGGCGGCTGCCGCATCGAGACCGCGCACAGCCGCATCGACGCGAGCATGGAAACCCGCATCGAGAAAGTCGTGGCGCAACTGTTCGACCAGTTGCACGACCACTCGCTGCACCCGGCAGCGCCAGACCTGTCGCTAGACCTGGCCAGCCCGCCAGCGCGCGCCGTGGATAGCCAAGATGCACCTTGAACGCACCAGTTTCGGCAAGCGCCTGGGCAGTTATGCCGAGGCCATCGAGCTGCCGGCGCAACCCGTCGTCGAAGGCCGCCTGCTGCGCATGGTCGGCCTCACCCTGGAGGCCGAAGGCCTGCGCGCGGCAGTCGGCAGCCGCTGCCTGGTGATCAACGACGACAGCTACCACCCGGTGCAGGTCGAAGCCGAAGTCATGGGTTTTGCCGGGCCCAAGGTGTTTCTCATGCCGGTCGGCAGCCTGGTCGGCATCGCCCCCGGCGCGCGGGTGGTGCCGCTGGATGACGGTGGCCGCCTGCCGATGGGCATGAGCATGCTCGGCCGGGTGCTCGACGGCGCCGGCCGCGCGCTGGATGGCAAGGGCGGGATGAAGGCCGAGGACTGGGTGCCGATGGACGGCCCGGTGATCAACCCGCTCAACCGCGACCCGATCAGCAAGCCGCTGGATGTGGGCATCCGCAGCATCAATGGCCTGCTCACCGTCGGCCGTGGCCAGCGCCTGGGGCTGTTCGCCGGTACCGGCGTGGGCAAATCGGTGTTGCTGGGCATGATGACCCGCTTCACCGAAGCCGAGATCATCGTGGTCGGCCTGATCGGTGAGCGGGGCCGCGAGGTGAAGGAATTCATCGAGCACATTCTCGGTGAAGAGGGCCTCAAACGCTCGGTGGTGGTCGCTTCGCCCGCCGACGATGCGCCGCTGATGCGCTTGCGCGCCGCGATGTACTGCACGCGAATTGCCGAGTACTTCCGCGACAAGGGCAAGAACGTGCTGTTGCTGATGGACTCGCTGACCCGTTTCGCCCAGGCCCAGCGGGAAATCGCCCTGGCCATCGGCGAGCCGCCGGCCACCCGCGGTTACCCGCCGTCGGTGTTCGCCAAGCTGCCCAAGCTGGTGGAGCGGGCCGGTAACGGTGAGCCGGGTGGTGGCTCGATCACCGCGTTCTATACCGTGTTGTCCGAAGGTGACGACCAGCAGGACCCGATTGCCGACTCGGCGCGTGGCGTGCTCGACGGCCACTTCGTGCTGTCGCGACGGCTGGCCGAAGAAGGCCATTACCCGGCCATCGACATCGAGGCGTCGATCAGCCGGGTGATGCCGCAAGTGGTCGATGCCGATCACCTGCGCCAGGCGCAGAAGTTCAAGCAGCTATGGTCGCGCCTGTCGCAAAGCCGCGACCTGATCAGCGTGGGCGCCTACGTGGCGGGGGGCGACCCGGAAACCGACCTGGCCATCGCCCTGCAATCGAAGCTGGTGGATTTTTTGCGCCAGGGCCTGAGCGAGAAGGTCGGCATGGCGCAGAGCCGCGAACAGCTGGGGTCGATCTTCGCGCCCCCGGCGGGCGGTTGATAGGCCATGGCGCAGCCCGGACGCGCCGCGCGCCTGGCGCCGGTGGTGGACATGGCCGAGCAGGCCGAGCGCAAGGCCGCCGAACGCCTGGGGCATTTCCAGCAGCAGGTGGCCATGGCCCAGGCCAAGCTGGCCGAGCTGGAGCGCTTTCGTGAGGATTACCAGCTGCAGTGGATCAACCGTGGCGGGCAGGGCGTCAATGGCAGCTGGCTGGTCAATTACCAACGCTTTCTCGGCCAGCTGGAAACAGCCATGACCCAGCAGCGCCAGAGCCTGGTCTGGCACCAGAACAACCTCAACAACGCCCGTGGTATCTGGCAGCAGGCCTATGCCCGGGTGGAAGGCTTGCGCAAGCTGGTGCAGCGCTACCTGGACGAAGCCCGGCGCGCCGAGGACAAGCGCGAACAGCGTTTGCTCGACGAACTGTCGCAGCGCCTGCCGCGGCAGAATCACCTATAACCTGCACTGGCCTCTTCGCGGGTAAACCCGCTCCCACAGGTACTGCACAGGGCCCAAGCCTTATGCGGTACCTGTGGGAGCTGGCTTGCCGGCGATAGGTCCAGGACAGGCAGCACAAGACAGTTGCTCCAACATGCAACGCGGGAGCCGTGTGCTTGCCACCAATGGCATCGCCTGCTAAACCTTTAAGGAGTTGCATTCGCCATCATCGAAGGAATCGCTAGCATGGCAGTCGAGACTGATTTTTCACAGGATGGAAAAAAGCTGACGATCAAGATCAAGGGGCGCTTCGATTTCGGCAAGCATCAGGAATTTCGTGACGCCTACGAACGCCAGCCGTGTCGGCCTGATTCGGTGGTCGTCGACCTGAAGGACACCACCTACCTCGACAGTTCCGCACTCGGCATGCTGCTGATGTTGCGCGATCACGCCGGCGGCGACGAGTCGGACGTGCGGGTGGTGCATACCAGCTCCGATGTGCGCAAGATCCTCGCCATTTCCAATTTCGAAAAACTCTTCGATATCAGTTGAGCGCCGACATGCCGGCCGAACAGGCGTTGACCGTGCTGGTCGCCGAAGACGGTGCCGCTGACCGCATGCTGCTGGCGCAGATCGTCCGCCGTCAGGGCCACCAGGTATTCACCGCGGAAAACGGCGCGCAGGCGGTGGCGCTGTTCGTCGAGCGGCGCCCGCAACTGGTGTTGCTGGACGCGCTGATGCCGGTGATGGACGGCTTCGAGGCGGCGCGGCAGATCAAGGCCTTGGCCGGCGAGGCGCTGGTGCCGATCATCTTCCTCACCTCGCTGAACGAGGAAGAGGCCCTGGTGCGCTGCCTGGAGGCCGGTGGCGATGACTTCATGGCCAAGCCCTACAGTGCGGTGATCCTCGGCGCCAAGATTCGCGCGATGGACCGCCTGCGCCGGTTGCAGGCCACCGTGCTGGCGCAGCGCGACCAGATTACCCGGCACCACCACCATTTGCTCAACGAGCAGCGGGTGGCCAAGGCGGTGTTCGACAAGGTGGCCCACTCCGGCTGCCTGGCTGCGCCCAACATCCGCTACCTGCAATCGCCGTATGCGCTGTTCAACGGCGACCTGATGCTGGCCGCGTTCACCCCCTCCGGCGAAATGCGCTTGCTGCTCGGCGATTTTACCGGCCACGGCCTGCCGGCGGCGGTAGGCGCAATGCCGCTGGCGGAAGTGTTCTACGGCATGACCGCCAAGGGCTACGGCATGGCGCAGATCCTGCGCGAAATGAACGCCAAGCTCAAACGCATCCTGCCGGTGGACATGTTCTGCTGTGCGCTGCTGCTCAACCTCAGCATGCAGCGCGGTTCGGTCGAGGTCTGGAACGGCGGCATGCCGGATGGCTACCGGCTGTCGGTGGATGGCCAGGTGCTCTCGGCATTGGGGTCGCGGCACCTGCCGCTGGGCATTCTCGACGCCGAGCGTTTCGATGACAGCACCGAGGTGCTGCCGCTGGCGGCGGGTGAGCGCTTGCTGCTGTTGTCGGATGGCGTGATCGACACCGCCGACGATCAGGAGCGCCTGTTCGGCGTGCAGCGCCTGCACCAGGTGCTGGCCGACAACCGTGACCCGGCACGCCTGTTCGACGAAGTGATGCAGGCCCTGGAGCGCTTTGGCGGCAGCCCGCGCGACGACATCAGCCTGTGCGACATCCGCATGTTCAGCGCCGAAGAGCGGGTGCCGGCACCGATGATCTACTCTGACAGTGGCCGCTCCAGCCCGCTGGACTGGTCGCTGGGGTTCGAGGTGCGCGGCGAGAGCCTGAAGCGTTTCAACCCGGTGCCGTATCTGGTGCAGTTGTTGCAGGAGATTCACGGCCTGCGCGCGCGCACCGGCAGCCTGCACAGTGTGCTCAGCGAGCTGTATTCCAACGCCCTCGAGCATGGCGTGCTGGGCCTGGATTCGCAGCTCAAATGCGATGTCCAGGGCTTTGCCGACTATTATCAGCAACGCGCGCGGCGCCTGGGCGCGCTGACTGACGGTTACGTGCGTATCGATCTGCGGGTTGAACCGCATGCCGATGGCGGGCGTCTGATGATCGAAGTGCGTGACAGCGGCGCCGGCTTCGACGTACAGCGCGTGCTGTCGCGGCCTGCGCTGGAGCAGGGCCTGAGCGGCCGGGGCGTGAACCTGGTGCAGCGGCTGGCCGACAGCGCCTGCTGGCGTGAAGGTGGGCGCTGCGCGCAGGTGGCGTTCGTCTGGTGAGCCACGGGCTGGCTCGGGCATAATCTGGCTTGATCAAGGAGCGAACAAGTGACTGACATGCATATTGACCAAAAGGTACTCAGTGACCTGCGAGAGGTCATGGAAGATGACTACCTGCAGTTGGTGAAGACCTTTCTCGACGACTCGGAACGGCGCCTGGGCCAGTTGCACGCGGCCAGAAGTGCCGAAGAGCTCGGCGCAGCCGCGCACAGTTTCAAGGGCAGCAGCAGCAACATGGGCGCTGTGGCCCTGGCCAACCTGTGCCAGCAACTGGAAGAGCGCGCACGACGGCCGCCGCTGTTTGGCATCGAAGACCTGATCAACCGTATCGACCAGGAGTTCGTCGAGGTCAAGAACTTCTATCGCGGCGAGCAACAGCGTATTTCGGCAGGGTGATGCGCAAGTTGGCGCGACTCTTGCCTGTCTCTGTCTGACCGATTTTTTGTTTCTGGCGCGGAGACCGCTCGATGCCTGTCGCACCCAACCCACTGCTGCAAGCCAACGCCATTGCCAAGACCCCGCGTGCGGCCATCGCGCAGGCGGACAAACCGCTGCAGGCGCCGGGCGACAAGGGCGATGCCTTTGGCCAGGTGATGGCCAGGCAGGGCCGCGACAAGGCGCTCGGGCAGGACGACAAGGTTGCCCAGGCCAAGCCCAAGGACAAGCCGGAAGCGGCTGCCAGCGGCAAGAAGGAACCGGCCGAGAAAACCGAGGTTGCCGATGACGGCAAGCCATTGCCAGCGGACGATGCCGGCCAGGCCGACAGCGGGCTGCGCGATGCCAGCCTGGTGGCTGGCCAGGTTACCGACGCCCAGCCCGGCGCACAGCTGATCCAGGCCCAGGCCGAGGCGGTCGCCCCGGTGCTGCAGGCCGCCACGGCGCAAGCCCAGGTCAGCGCGCCGCTGGCCGAGCCGCTGAGCGAAGAGCCGCCTGCCGAAGCGGCCTTCGACCCGGATGCCGACCCCCTGGCCAACCTGCCGACCCTGCGCCTGGCGCTGGAGCACAGCGCCCAGGCCAAGGGCGCTACCTCGGCGCATGCCATCGACCCGGCGCAGGCCCAGGGCGAGGAGGGGCAGGCCGCCGTCAATACCTTGGCGAACCTGCTGGAGAGTGCCGACAGCGAGAGCGGCGAGGCGGGTGAGCGTGCCTTCGGCGCGCTGCTCGACGAGGGCCTGAAGGACACCAAGAGTGCCAGCAGCGACACCCGTGTCGATGATTTCGCCAACCGCCTGGCCAGCCTGACCCAGGCTGCCACGGCCAAGACCGCCAACGCCGTGCCGGCCAATGCCGGCCCGCTGCACCAGCCGCTGCCGATGAACCAGAACGCCTGGACCGAGGGCCTGGTCAACCGGGTCATGTACCTGTCCAGCCAGAACCTCAAGTCGGCGGATATCCAGCTGGAACCGGCAGAGCTGGGCCGCCTGGACATTCGCGTCAATGTTGCGACGGACCAGTCGACCCAGATCACGTTCATCAGCGGCCACGCCGGCGTGCGGGATGCCCTCGACAGCCAGGTGCATCGCCTGCGCGAGCTGTTCGCCCAGCAGGGGCTGGCGCAGCCGGATGTCAACGTCGCCGACCAGTCGCGCGGGCAGCAACAGCAACAGCAGCAGGCGCAGACCCAGGGCAGCCAATTGTCCGGCGTCGCCGCGCGCCAGGCGGAGCAGGGCGGTGGCGAGGTGGCCGACAGCGGCCGGCCTGTGGAGCAGCAGGTGGTTATCGGTGACAGTGCGGTCGATTACTACGCCTGAATTTCTGGTGCTTGTACTGGCCTCTTCGCGGGTAAACCCGCTCCCACAGGTTCTGCACAGATTTTGGAATGACTGGAAACCCTGTGGGAGCGGGTTTACCCGCGAAGAAGCCAGAGCCTTTGTACCTGCTGAAACCGACACCCTGCAAAATCTGGCATAACACTTGCTCAAGCCAAGCCATTCTCCCTTGAACTCCCGACGGACGACGGATTATTGGCATGGCGAAGAGCGAAGCAGTCAAAGACCCCGCCACTAAAGGCAAACTCAAGCTGATCCTGCTGGCCGTAGTGGGCCTGTTGCTGGCGATCGGCCTTTCGGTGGGCGCTACCTGGTTCATCATGCACAAGAGCGAGCCGGCGCCTGCCGCCGAGGCGGCAACCAGCAACGTCAAGCCGGCGGCCATCTACGAGCCGCTGGCGCCGGCCTTCGTGGTCAACTTCAACCAGAACGGTCGCCAGCGCTACATGCAGGTGAGCATCACCCTGCAAGGGCGCAACCAGGCCGACCTGGATGCGCTCAAGGTGCACATGCCGGTAATTCGCAACAACCTGGTGATGATGTTCTCCGGGCAAGGCTTCGACACCCTGGCCGGCAGCCCCGTGGGCCAGGAAATGCTGCGCCAGAAGGCCACTGCGGTGGTTCAGGAAGTGGCGCAGAAGGAAGTCGGCAAACCGGTCGTCGACCAGTTGCTGTTCACCAATTTCGTATTGCAGTAGGAGTCCGCAATGGCCGTACAGGACCTGCTGTCCCAGGATGAAATCGACGCCCTGTTGCATGGCGTCGACGACGGGCTGGTGCAGACCGAGAGTGCTGCCGAGCCTGGCAGCATCAAAAGCTACGACCTGACCAGTCAGGACCGTATCGTGCGGGGTCGCATGCCGACCCTGGAAATGATCAACGAGCGTTTCGCCCGCTACACCCGCATCAGCATGTTCAACCTGCTGCGTCGCTCCGCCGACGTGGCGGTGGGCGGCGTGCAGGTGATGAAGTTCGGCGAGTACGTGCACTCGCTGTACGTGCCGACCAGCCTCAACCTGGTCAAGATCAAGCCGCTGCGCGGGACCTCGCTGTTCATCCTCGACGCCAAGCTGGTGTTCAAGCTGGTGGACAACTTCTTCGGTGGCGACGGTCGCCACGCCAAGATCGAAGGCCGCGAGTTCACCCCCACCGAGCTGCGCGTGGTGCGCATGGTGCTGGACCAGTGTTTCGTCGACCTCAAGGAAGCCTGGCAGGCGATCATGCCGGTCACCTTCGAGTACATGAACTCCGAGGTCAACCCGGCCATGGCCAACATCGTCGGCCCCAGCGAGGCGGTGGTGGTGTCCACCTTCCACATCGAACTGGACGGCGGTGGCGGCGACCTGCACGTGACCATGCCGTACTCGATGATCGAGCCGGTGCGGGAAATGCTCGATGCCGGCTTCCAGTCCGACCTGGACGACCAGGACGAGCGCTGGGTCAAGGCGCTGCGCGAGGACGTGCTGGATGTGGCAGTGCCGGTGACCGCCACGGTCGCCCGGCGCCAGCTGAAGCTGCGCGACATCCTGCACATGCAGCCCGGTGACGTGATCCCGGTGGAGCTGCCCGAGCACCTGGTGCTGCGCGCCAACGGCGTGCCGTCGTTCAAGGCGCGCCTGGGTTCGCACAAGGGCAACCTGGCGCTGCAGATCATCGACCCGATCGAACGCCGCTGACGGCGTGCCGGTCACCCTTAACGAATTGAATGCCTGTCGAGGAAATCATGGCTAACGAAAACGAGATCACCTCCGCCGAGGACCAGGCACTGGCCGATGAATGGGCTGCGGCACTGGAAGAAACCGGTGCGGCCGGCCAGGACGACATCGATGCACTGCTCGGTGGCGACACCGGCAGCAGCACCGGCGGCGCCGGCCGCCTGCCGATGGAAGAGTTCGCCAGCTCGCCGAAGCCGAACGAAAACGTCAGCCTCGAAGGCCCGAACCTGGATGTGATCCTGGACATCCCGGTGAGCATTTCCATGGAAGTGGGCAGCACCGAGATCAACATCCGCAACCTGCTGCAGCTCAACCAGGGCTCGGTGATCGAGCTCGACCGCCTGGCCGGCGAGCCGCTCGACGTGCTGGTCAACGGCACGCTGATCGCCCATGGCGAAGTGGTGGTGGTCAACGAGAAGTTCGGCATCCGCCTGACCGACGTGATCAGCCCCAGCGAACGTATCAAGAAGCTGCGCTGAGTGAGGGGCACGATGCGCGCCATCGCCGCATTCGCCGCGCTGCTCGCCAGCCAGGCCTGCCTGGCCGCGGCCACGCCAGCGGCGACCCCGACGGCTGCGCCGGGCAGCCTGGGCGGGCAGCTGGCGCAGATGGTCTTCGGCCTGTTGCTGGTGGTTGGCCTGATCTTCTTCCTCGCCTGGCTGCTGCGCCGCCTGCAGAGCACGGCGGTGAAGGGCGGGCAGGTGATCGAGATCGTCGGCAGCCGGGCCATCGGCCCGCGTGACCGCCTGCTGCTGGTGCAGGTGGGCAAGGCGCAGATCCTGATCGGCCATACCCCCGGCAGCATCGAGGCCCTGCATGTGCTGGCCGAACCCGTGGACGTGCCGGAAAGCGCCCGCCAGGCGACCCCAGAGTTTGCCCAGCGGCTGATGGAGCTGATGGGCAAGGACCCTAAGGACAAGAAGTGATGAGCGGCGCGCTGCGTATTTTGTTGACTTTGGCGCTGCTGTTGCTGGTTGCGCCGCAGGCCCTGGCGGCCGACCCGCTGTCGATCCCGGCCATTACCCTGTCCAATACCGCGGACGGGCAGCAGGAATATTCGGTCAGCCTGCAGATCCTGATGATCATGACGGCGCTGAGCTTCATTCCAGCGTTCGTCATCCTGATGACCAGCTTCACCCGCATCATCATCGTCTTCTCGATCCTGCGCCAGGCCCTGGGCCTGCAGCAGACGCCGTCGAACCAGATCCTCACCGGCATGGCGCTGTTCCTGACCATGTTCATCATGGCCCCGGTGTTCGACCGGGTGAACCAGAACGCGCTGCAGCCGTACCTGAACGAGCAGCTGACTGCCCAGCAGGCCATCGACAAGGCCCAGGGGCCGCTCAAGGACTTCATGCTGGCGCAAACCCGGCAAAGCGACCTCGACCTGTTCATGCGCCTTTCCAAACGCACCGACATCGCCGGCCCCGACCAGGTGCCGCTGACGATTCTGGTGCCGGCGTTCGTCACGTCCGAGCTGAAAACCGCGTTCCAGATCGGCTTCATGATCTTCATTCCGTTCCTGATCATCGACATGGTGGTGGCCAGTGTGCTGATGGCCATGGGCATGATGATGCTGTCGCCGCTGATCATCTCGCTGCCGTTCAAGATCATGCTGTTCGTGCTGGTCGATGGCTGGGCGCTGATCATGGGCACCCTGGCCAGCAGTTTCGGCGGCGTCTGACGCCGTCAAGGAGAGCCGCCGATGACACCTGAAGTCGCTGTCGACCTGTTTCGCGATGCCCTGTGGCTGACCACCCTGATGGTCGCCATCCTGGTGATTCCGAGCCTGCTGGTGGGCCTGGTGGTGGCGATGTTCCAGGCCGCCACGCAAATCAACGAACAAACCCTGAGCTTCCTGCCGCGCCTGCTGGTGATGCTGGTCACGCTGATCGTCGCCGGGCCGTGGCTGGTGCAGAAGTTCATGGAATACATCACCAGCCTGTACACCAGCATTCCGCAGCTGATCGGTTGACGCCGCGATGCTCGAACTGACCGACACGCAGATCGGCACCTGGGTCGCCACCTTCATCCTGCCGTTGTTCAGGGTGACCGCGGTGCTGATGACCATGCCGATCTTCGGCACGCGCATGCTGCCGGCGCGGGTGCGCCTGTATGCGGCGCTGGCGATTACCGTGGTGATCGTGCCGGCCCTGCCGCCGCTGCCCGAGTTCGACCCGCTGAGCCTGCGCGGCCTGTTGCTGTGTGCCGAACAGATCATCGTCGGCGCGTTGTTCGGCCTGGCCTTGCAGTTGTTGTTCCAGGCGTTCGTGATCGCCGGGCAGGTGGTCGCGGTGCAGATGGGCATGGCCTTCGCCTCGATGGTCGACCCGGCCAACGGCGTCAACGTGGCGGTGATCAGCCAGTTCATGACCATGCTGGTGAGCGTGCTGTTCCTGCTGATGAACGGCCACCTGGTGGTGTTCGAAGTGGTGACCGAAAGCTTCACCACCTTGCCGGTGGGCAATGCCCTGGTGGTCAACCATTTCTGGGAGCTGGCGGGGCGCCTGGGCTGGGTGTTCGGCGCCGGCCTGCTGCTGGTTCTGCCGGCCATCGCCGCGCTGCTGGTGGTCAACATCGCCTTTGGCGTCATGACCCGCGCCGCGCCGCAGCTGAACATCTTCTCCATCGGTTTTCCGCTGACCCTGGTCATGGGCATGTTCATTTTCTGGGTCGGCCTTGCCGACATACTGTCCCATTACCAGGCATTGGCCAGCGAAGCGCTGCAATGGCTGCGTGAGCTGGCGAGGGCGCGCTGAGCATGGCAGAAAGCGAAAGCGGTCAGGACAAGACAGAGGAACCCACCGACAAACGCAAGCGCGATGCCCGCGAGAAAGGCGAGATCGCGCGCTCCAAGGAGCTGAACACGGTGGCGGTGACCCTGGCTGGCGCCGGTGGCCTGCTGGCGTTCGGCGGCCACTTGGCCGAGACGCTGCTGGCGTTGATGCACATGAACTTCAGCCTGACCCGCGAGATCATCGTCGACGAGCGCTCCATGGGCGCCTTTCTGCTGGCCTCGGGCAAGATGGCCATCTGGGCGGTGCAGCCGATACTGATCCTGTTGTTCGTGATTTCCTTCGTCGCGCCGATTGCCCTCGGCGGTATGGTGTTTTCCGGCAGCCTGCTGCAGCCCAAGTTCAGACGCATGAACCCGTTGTCCGGGATCAAGCGCATGTTCTCGATGAATGCGCTGACCGAGCTGGTGAAGGCGCTCGCCAAGTTTTTCGTGATTCTGGTGGTGGCGGTGGTGGTGCTGGTCAATGACCGTCAGGCGCTGCTGTCGATCGCCAACGAGCCACTGGAGCAGGCGATCATCCACAGCCTGCAAGTGGTGGGCTGGAGCGCCTTGTGGATGGCCGCCGGGCTGCTGCTGATTGCCGCCGCGGACGTGCCGTTCCAGCTGTGGCAGACGCACAAGAAGCTGAAGATGACCAAGCAGGAGATCAAGGACGAATACAAGGACAGCGAGGGCAAGCCCGAGGTCAAGCAACGTATTCGCCAGCTGCAGCGCGAGGCTTCGCAGCGGCGCATGATGGCGGCGGTGCCGCAGGCTGATGTGATCATCACCAACCCGACCCACTATGCCGTGGCCCTGCAGTACGACCCGGAGAAGGGCGGGGCGGCACCGTTGCTGCTGGCCAAGGGCACCGATTTCATCGCCTTGAAGATTCGCGAGATCGGCGTGGAGCACAAGGTGCAGATTCTCGAATCGCCGGCGCTGGCGCGGGCGATCTACTACTCCACCGAGCTGGAGCAGGAAATCCCGGCCGGTTTGTACCTGGCGGTGGCGCAAGTGCTGGCCTATGTGTTCCAGATCCGCCAGTACCGCGCGGGCAGGGGCAAACGCCCGGAGCCGCTCAAGGACGACCTGCCGATTCCGCCGGACCTGCGCCGCGACAGTTGATCTTGGGGCAGGGCTGCCGGCCTCTTCGCGGGCATGCCCGCTCCCACAGGTACGGCGTGAGGCTCCTGTGGGAGCGGGCGCGCCCGCGAAGAGGCCGGTACAGGCAACATAAATCCCCCGCCGAGCAAAGTTGGAAGGCTTCTTGCAAAGCCAGCGCCAGGCGTCACCTGGCGTCAAAGTTTTGCATCAAGAGGACTCGCGGTGGATCGCACTCAGTTAATCAGCAACGCCCGTAACAACCTGGCCGGGCTCGGCCGGGGCAACCTGGGTGTGCCGCTGTTGCTGCTGGTGATGTTGGCAATGATGATGTTGCCGATACCGCCGTTCCTGCTCGACGTGTTCTTCACCTTCAACATCGCCCTGTCGATCGTGGTTTTGCTGGTCTGCGTGTATGCCCTGCGCCCGCTCGACTTCGCCGCGTTCCCGACCATCCTGCTGGTCGCCACGCTGCTGCGCCTGGCGCTGAACGTGGCCTCCACCCGCGTGGTCATGCTTCACGGCCAGGAAGGCCACGGCGCCGCGGGCAAGGTGATCCAGGCCTTCGGCGAAGTGGTGATCGGCGGTAACTATGTGGTCGGCGCCGTGGTGTTCGCCATCCTCATGATCATCAACTTCGTGGTGGTGACCAAGGGCGCCGGGCGGATCTCGGAAGTCAGCGCGCGTTTCACCCTTGACGCCATGCCCGGCAAGCAAATGGCCATCGACGCCGACCTCAACGCCGGCCTGATCGACCAGGCCCAGGCCAAGCACCGGCGTGCCGAAGTGGCGCAGGAAGCCGAGTTCTACGGCTCGATGGACGGTGCCAGCAAGTTTGTCCGCGGTGACGCCGTCGCCGGCTTGCTGATCCTGTTCATCAACCTGATCGGCGGCATGCTGATCGGTATGCTGCAGCACGGCATGACCTTCGCCGATGCCGGCAAGGTCTACGCCTTGCTGACCATCGGTGACGGTTTGGTGGCGCAATTGCCATCACTGCTGTTGTCCACCGCTGCCGCGATCATGGTTACCCGGGCCTCCGGCTCCGAGGACATGGGCAAGCTGATCAACCGGCAGATGTTCGATTCGCCCAAGGCGCTGGCGGTGTCCGGCGCGCTGATGATCGTCATGGGCCTGGTGCCGGGCATGCCGCACGTGGCCTTCCTCAGCCTCGGCCTGCTGGCCGGCGGCGGCGCCTACCTGGTGTGGAAGAAGCAGCAGAAGGCCAAGCTGGAAGCAGTGAAAGAGGCGCAGCGCCAGCAGGACCTGCTGCCCTCGCCACAGCGCGCGCTGGAAACCAAGGAGCTGGGCTGGGACGACGTCACGCCGATCGACATGATCGGCCTGGAAGTCGGTTACCGGCTGATCCCGCTGGTCGACCGCAACCAGGGCGGCCAGTTGCTGGCGCGGATCAAGGGCGTGCGCAAGAAACTGTCGCAGGACCTGGGCTTCCTCATGCCCACCGTGCACATCCGCGATAACCTCGACCTGCAGCCGAGCGCCTACCGCCTGACCCTGATGGGGGTGATCCTGGCGGAGGCGGAGATCTACCCGGACCGCGAACTGGCGATCAACCCCGGGCAGGTGTTCGGTACCCTCAACGGCATCGCCGCGCGCGACCCGGCGTTTGGCCTGGAGGCGGTGTGGATCGACATCGGCCAACGCGCCCAGGCGCAGTCGCTGGGCTACACCGTGGTCGACGCCAGTACCGTGGTGGCCACCCACCTCAACCAGATCCTGCAGAAGCATTGCCACGAGCTGATCGGCCATGAAGAGGTGCAGCAGCTGTTGCAGGTGTTGTCCAAGGCTTCGCCTAAACTTGCAGAAGAGCTGGTACCGGGTGTCATTTCCTTGTCGGGCCTGCTCAAGGTGCTGCAAGCGCTGTTGTCGGAACAGGTACCGGTGCGCGATATTCGTAGTATCGCCGAGGCGATCGCGAACAACGCCGGCAAGAGTCAAGATACCGCCGCCCTGGTCGCGGCAGTGCGCGTCGGATTGTGTCGCGCCATCGTGCAAAGCATTGTCGGCATTGAGTCGGAGCTGCCAGTGATTACCTTGGAGCCAAGGTTGGAACAGATCTTGCTCAATAGTCTGCAACGGGCCGGGCAAGGTCAGGAAGACGGTGTTCTTCTGGAGCCGAGCATGGCCGAAAAGCTGCAGCGTTCGTTGATCGAGGCAGCTCAGCGTCAGGAAATGCAGGGCCAGCCGGCCATCCTGCTGGTCGCCGGCCCGATTCGCGCCATGTTGTCGCGTTTCGGTCGCCTGGCTGTACCGAATCTGCATGTGCTGGCGTATCAGGAAATTCCTGATAACAAGCAAGTCACCATCGTTGCCACCGTGGGCCCTAACGGCTGAGGTAGGGGATAATGCAAGTTAAGCGATTTTTCGCCGCCGATATGCGTCAGGCCATGAAGCTGGTCCGCGATGAGCTGGGCTCCGATGCCGCCATCATCGGCAACCGCCGCATCGCTGGCGGTGTCGAACTGACGGCTGCGCTGGACTACAAACTGTCCGCCCTGGCCCCGCGTGTGCCCAACGCCGAGCTCGAAGAAGAGCTGCGCAAGACCCATACGCGCATCGCCACGGCCCGGGCCGAGCTGGACCCGCGCCCGGACAGCAGCGACAGCAACCGCCAATTGTTCGCCGGGCAGTCGCTGACCGCTGCCGAGCCGTTGATCGAGCCGCACATCGATGCCCCCGAGGCGGCTGCCGCAGCCCCGGCTTCGGCGCCGGTCGACCCGCGCCTGTTCGATGCCATGCGCTCCGAGCTGTCGGGCCTGCGCGAGCTGCTGGAAGTGCAGCTCGGCTCGCTGGCCTGGAACCAGCTGCAGGGTAGCAAGCCACAGCAGGCCAACATCTGGCGTCGCCTGCAGCGCATCGGCCTGTCCGGGCCGATCGCCCGCGAACTGCTGGAGCTGACTGCCGAGATCGAAGAACCTCGCCAGGCCTGGCGCATGTTGCTGGCGCACCTGGCGCGGATGATCGAAATCCCCGAGGTCGAGCCGATCGAAGAGGGTGGGGTAATCGCCGTGGTCGGCCCGGCCGGCATGGGCAAGACCACCACCCTGGCCAAGCTGGCCGCCCGCTACGTGCTCAAGTACGGCGCGAACAACCTGGCGCTGGTGAGCATGGACAGCTTCCGCATTGGCGCCCAGGAGCAGCTCAAGACCCTGGGCCGCATCCTCAACGTGCCGGTGACCTACGTCGACCCGGGCCAGTCGTTGGCGGCGGCGCTGGAGCCACTGCTGCGCAAGCGCGTGGTGCTGATCGACACCGCCGGCCTGCAGGCCAGCGACCCGGCCCTGCGCATGCAGCTGGAAACCCTCGCCGGGCGCGGCATTGCCGCGAAGAACTACCTGGTGCTGGCCACTACCAGCCAGAAGCAGGTGCTGACCGCTGCCTACCACAGCTACAAACGCTGCGGGCTGGCCGGCTGCATCCTGACCAAACTCGATGAAACGGCGAGCCTTGGCGATGTGCTGAGCCTTGCAATCAGTCATGAACTGCCAGTGGCCTACCTGACCGATGGGCCGCGCATTCCTGACGACCTGCACCTGCCACGCGGGCACCAGTTGGTCTCCCGCGCGGTCAATGTGCAGCTGCAGGAGGAGCCCAGCGAGGAGGCCATGGCCGACATGTTCGCTGATCTCTATCACAACCCACGGCGAGCGGGTTGATGATGAAGCGTATGCAAGGTAGCTATGCCAAGGGGTACGCAGAATTGCCCTACGTGTGGCCTGAGTCCCCGCGAGACAAGGTAATGAACAGACATGGGTAGCATGCATCCCGTACAGGTGATCGCCGTGACCGGTGGCAAAGGTGGCGTCGGCAAGACTAACGTTTCAGTGAATCTTTCCCTGGCGCTGGCCGAGCTTGGCCGCAGGGTCATGCTGCTCGACGCCGACCTCGGTCTGGCCAATGTCGATGTATTGCTGGGCCTGACGCCCAAGCGCACCCTGGCCGATGTCATCGAAGGGCGCTGCGAGCTGCGCGATGTGATGCTGCAAGGGCCTGGCGGGGTGCGTATCGTGCCGGCGGCGTCGGGCACGCAAAGCATGGTGCACCTGGCCCCGGCCCAGCATGCCGGGCTGATCCAGGCGTTCAGCGAAGTTGGCGACAACCTCGATGTGCTGGTGATCGACACCGCTGCGGGTATCGGTGACTCGGTGGTCAGCTTCGTCCGCGCCGCCCAGGAAGTGCTGCTGGTGGTGTGCGACGAACCCACCTCGATCACCGACGCCTACGCCCTGATCAAGCTGCTCAACCGCGATTACGGCATGAACCGCTTCCGCGTGCTGGCGAACATGGCGCAGAGCCCGCAGGAAGGGCGCAACCTGTTCGCCAAGCTGACCAAGGTCACCGACCGCTTCCTTGACGTTGCCCTGCAGTACGTGGGCGCCGTGCCGTACGACGAATGCGTGCGCAAGGCGGTGCAGAAGCAGCGCGCGGTGTACGAAGCCTTCCCACGCTCCAAGTGCGCGCTGGCCTTCAAGGCGATTGCCCAGAAGGTTGACAGCTGGCCGCTGCCGGCCAACCCGCGCGGCCACCTCGAATTCTTTGTCGAGCGCCTGGTGCAACCCACCAGCGCGGGACCTGTGTTATGAACGCCAGTGGTTTCAAGATGTACAGCCGAGCCTCTAAAGACGCCCAGTATGAACTGATCGAGCGCTATGCCCCGTTGGTCAAGCGTATCGCCTACCACCTGCTGGCGCGGTTGCCGGCCAATGTCCAGGTCGAGGACCTGATCCAGGCCGGCATGATCGGCCTGCTGGAAGTGGCCAACAAGTATGACGCCAGCAAGGGCGCCAGCTTCGAAACCTATGCCGGTATCCGCATTCGCGGCGCCATGCTCGACGAGGTGCGCAAGGGCGACTGGGCGCCGCGTTCGGTGCACCGCAACACGCGCATGGTCAGTGACGCGATGCGTGCCGTGGAAGCCAGAACTGGCCGCGACGCTAAAGATCATGAAGTTGCTGCCGAACTCCAGTTGAGTCTCGATGATTACTACGGGATCTTGAACGATACCCTGGGCAGCCGCCTGTTCAGCTTTGACGACCTGCTGCAGGACGGCGAGCACGAAGGGCTGCACGAGGATGGCGCCAGTGGCCAGGTCGAGCCTGCGCGCGGCCTGGAAGACGAGCGCTTCCAGGCTGCCCTGACCGAAGCCATCGCCAACCTGCCGGAGCGTGAACGCCTGGTGCTGGCGCTGTACTACGACGAAGAGCTGAACCTCAAGGAAATTGGTGAGGTGCTTGGGGTCAGCGAGTCGCGCGTCAGCCAGTTGCACAGCCAGTGTGCCGCGCGCCTGCGCAGCCGCCTGGGGGAATGGCGGGCGCGTTGAGCCCGCTGTCGTTGCAGTCGTTTTCCACGTGCGTTTCCACGTTGCACCGATTTGATTGAATGCGCGCTCGGGGCCGAGCGCGTTTGAGACTGCTTGGAGGTCTACTTGAACAAAGACATGAAAATCCTCATCGTTGACGATTTTTCGACGATGCGGCGGATCATCAAGAACCTGTTGCGTGATCTGGGCTTCACCAACACTGAAGAAGCCGATGACGGCATCACGGCGCTGCCGATGCTGGAAAACGGCCACTACGACTTCCTGGTGACCGACTGGAACATGCCCGGCATGTCCGGCATCGACCTGCTGCGCAAGGTGCGGGCCAGCGACAAGCTGAAAAGCATGCCGGTACTGATGGTGACCGCCGAAGCCAAGCGCGACCAGATCATCGAAGCGGCCCAGGCCGGCGTCAACGGTTACGTGGTCAAGCCGTTCACCGCTCAGGTGCTCAAAGAAAAGATCGAGAAGATCTTCGAACGCGTCAACGGCTGAGTCACGTCAGGGGGGCGCCATGGATTCATCACAAACGTCTTTGGGCGAGTTCGAATCGACCCTGAAGAAGCATGCCCAGGAATTGGTCGACAGCCTCGAACGGGGCCGTTTCGGCGAAGCGGTGCAGCTGATTCACGAGCTGAACCAGACCCGCGACCGCGGCCTGTACCAGGAAGTCGGCAAGCTGACCCGCGAGCTGCACAGTGCCATCGTCAGTTTCCAGATCGACCCGACCATACCGCAGGCCGAGGAGGTGTCGCAGATTACCGACGCCACCGAGCGCCTGTCGTACGTGGTCAGGCTGACCGAAGGCGCGGCCAACCGCACCATGGACCTGGTCGAGGAAAGCACCCCGGTGCTCAACGACCTGGCCAGTGAGGCCCAGGCGCTGAGCACCGACTGGCAACGCTTCATGCGTCGCGAAGTGGCTGCGCCGGAGTTTCGTGACCTGGTCAAGCGCGTCGACAGTTTCCTGACGCACAGCGCCGACGGTAACCGCAAGGTCGCCGGCCACCTCAACGACATTCTGCTGGCCCAGGACTATCAGGACCTGACCGGCCAAGTGATCAAACGCGTCACCGCGTTGGTCACCGAAGTGGAAAGCAACCTGCTGAAACTGGTGCTGATGGCCAGCCAGGTCGACCGCTTTGCCGGCATCCAGCATGACCACGATCAATTGCGCGCAGAAAAAGATCTAGAAAAACATCCGACTCGGGGTGAAGGTCCGCAGATTCATGCCGATAAGCGTGATGACGTCGTGTCCGGTCAGGACGATGTCGATGATCTGCTGTCCAGCCTGGGTTTTTAAGGAGCACGTTTGATGAGCTTCGGCGCCGATGAAGAAATCCTCCAGGATTTCCTGGTAGAAGCCGGCGAAATTCTTGAGCAACTGTCCGAG
The DNA here is from genome assembly GCF_003331055.1 of Pseudomonas sp. AFG_SD02_1510_Pfu_092. GTDB lineage: Bacteria > Pseudomonadota > Gammaproteobacteria > Pseudomonadales > Pseudomonadaceae > Aquipseudomonas. The sequence continues at coordinate 59,720 of NZ_PUQD01000016.1, forward strand.
CAACTGGTCGAGCTGGAAAGCCGACCCGACGATGCCGACCTGCTCAATGCGATCTTTCGCGGTTTCCACACTGTTAAAGGGGGCGCCGGCTTCCTCCAGCTCAACGAGCTGGTGGAGTGCTGCCATATCGCCGAGAACGTGTTCGACATCCTGCGCAAAGGTGAGCGCCGGGTCGATGCGGAACTGATGGATGTGGTGCTCGAGGCACTGGACACGGTCAACAGCATGTTTGGCCAGGTGCGCGAGCGTAGCGAAGTGACCCCGGCCACCCCCGAGCTGCTGGCGGCGTTGGCCCGCCTGGCCGAGCCAGGGGCCAGTGAAGCGCCCGCTGAAGCGCCTGCTGCGGCGCCGGAGCCGGTTGCCGAAGTGGCGGCCGAGGAACAGGACATTACCGACAGCGAGTTCGAGCAACTGCTCGATTCGCTTGACGCGGTCAAGGCCCAGGCGGCCGTTGACGAGCAGATGCAGGGCGAGACGGTCAGCGGCGAAGGTGACGAAATCACCGACGCCGAGTTCGAGTCGCTGCTCGACCAGTTGCACGGCAAGGGCCAGTTCAGTGCCGAAGCTGCCGCACCGGCGCTGGTCAGCGCGCCGCAACCGGCCAGCGACGAGATCACCGACGCCGAATTCGAATCGCTGCTCGACCAGTTGCACGGCAAGGGCACCTTCCAGGCAGACGCCTTGTCTGCCGCCAAGACGCCGGCGCCTGCCGCAGCCGACAGCACTGCTGGCGGCGACGACATCAGCGAACACGAGTTCGAGGCGTTGCTGGACCAGTTGCATGGCAAGGGCAAGTTCGGCGGTGATGTCGCCGCTGTCGAAGCCCCGCCTGCGGCCAAGGTGCAAGCACCGGTCGCGGCCAAGGCCGACAGCCAGCCGCAGGCCAAACCGGCCGCCGCTGCTGCACCGGCAGCGGCCCCCGCGGCCGCCGGCAAGCCTGCCCCGGCCCCGCGCGCGCCGGCGCCGAGCGCCGAGAAGCATGGCGCCAGCGAAGCGGAAACCACCGTGCGGGTCGATACCGCGCGCCTGGACGAGATCATGAACATGGTCGGCGAACTGGTGCTGGTGCGTAACCGCCTGGTGCGCCTGGGCCTGAACAGCGGCGACGAGGCCATGTCCAAGGCCGTGTCCAACCTCGATGTGGTCACCGCCGACCTGCAGACCGCGGTGATGAAAACCCGCATGCAGCCGATCAAGAAAGTCTTCGGCCGCTTCCCGCGCCTGGTTCGCGACCTGGCGCGCCAGCTGAAGAAAGAAATCAACCTGGAGCTGGTCGGCGAAGAGACCGACCTCGACAAGAACCTGGTCGAGGCGCTGGCCGACCCGTTGGTCCACCTGGTGCGCAACGCGGTCGACCACGGCGTCGAGATGCCTGAGGAGCGGGAAGCTTCCGGCAAGGCGCGCACTGGCCGCGTGGTGCTGTCGGCAGAACAGGAAGGCGACCACATCCTGCTGTCGATTTCTGACGACGGCAAGGGCATGGACCCCAACATCCTGCGCGCCAAGGCCGTGGAAAAGGGCCTGATGGACAAGGACGCCGCTGACCGCCTGAGCGAGTCGGACTGCTACAACCTGATCTTCGCCCCGGGGTTCTCGACCAAGACCGAGATTTCCGACGTGTCCGGCCGTGGTGTGGGCATGGATGTGGTGAAGACCAAGATTTCCCAGCTCAACGGCTCGATCAACATTTTCTCGGCCAAGGGCCAGGGCTCGAAGATCGTCATCAAGGTGCCGCTGACCCTGGCGATCATGCCCACCCTGATGGTCATGCTCGGCAACCAGGCGTTCGCCTTCCCGCTGGTCAACGTCAACGAGATCTTCCACCTCGACCTGTCGCGTACCAACGTGGTCGATGGCCAGGAAGTGGTGATCGTGCGCGACAAGGCGCTGCCGCTGTTCTACCTCAAGCGCTGGCTGGTCCAGGGCCAGGTGCACGAAGAGCAGCACGAGGGCCATGTGGTGATCCTGTCGGTCGGCACCCAACGCATCGGCTTCGTCGTCGATCAGTTGGTCGGCCAGGAAGAAGTGGTCATCAAGCCGCTGGGCAAGATGCTGCAGGGCACCCCGGGGATGTCCGGGGCCACCATCACCGGCGACGGTCGCATCGCGTTGATTCTCGACGTCCCGAGCATGCTCAAGCGTTACGCCGCGCGGCGTATTTGATTTCGGTGGCGCACCCTGGCGGGTTGCGCCGCCTAATGGAGTGTTTATGGCAGTCAAGGTCCTGGTGGTGGATGATTCCGGTTTCTTCCGCCGCCGTGTCTCGGAAATCCTCGCGGCGGATCCGACGATCCAGGTGGTGGGTACCGCGACCAACGGCAAGGAAGCAATCGACCAGGCGCTGGCGCTCAAGCCCGATGTCATCACCATGGACTACGAAATGCCCATGATGGACGGCATCACCGCAGTGCGGCACATCATGCAGCGCTGCCCGACGCCGGTGTTGATGTTCTCCTCGCTGACCCATGAAGGCGCCCGGGTCACCCTCGATGCGCTGGATGCCGGGGCGGTGGATTACCTGCCGAAAAACTTCGAGGACATCTCGCGCAACCCCGACAAGGTCAAGCAGCTGCTGTGCGAGAAGGTGCATACCATTTCCCGCAGCAACCGCCGTTTCGGCAGCTACGCAAGCGCGGCGCCGGTTGCCGCGCCCGCGCCGTCCAGCAGCCATGCGCCGGCCAGCGGCCTGACCAGCCCGGCCGCTGCGCGCACGCCGCTGCCTGCCCGTGCGCCGACACCCGCTGCGGCACCGGCACATTCCCCGGCGCCCAAGCGCAAGCCTTACAAGCTGGTGGCCATCGGCACCTCCACCGGTGGCCCGGTGGCCCTGCAGCGGGTGCTGACCCAGCTGCCGGCCAACTTCCCGGCACCGATCGTGCTGATCCAGCACATGCCGGCGGCGTTCACCAAGGCCTTTGCCGAGCGCCTGGACAAACTGTGCCGCATCAATGTCAAGGAAGCCGAGGACGGCGACCTGCTGCGCCCGGGCCTGGCCCTGCTGGCCCCTGGCGGCAAGCAGATGATGATCGACGGCCGTGGCACGGTGAAGATCCTGCCTGGTGACGAGCGCCTGAACTACAAGCCATGCGTGGACATCACCTTCGGCTCGGCCGCCAAGTCGTATGGCGACAAGGTACTGTCGGTGGTGCTGACCGGCATGGGCGCCGATGGCCGTGAAGGTGCCCGCCTGCTCAAGCAGGGCGGCAGCACCGTGTGGGCCCAGGATGAAGCCAGCTGCGTGATCTATGGCATGCCCATGGCCATCGTCAAGGCCAACCTGGCCGATGCGGTGTACAGCCTGGACGACATCGGCAGGCACCTGGTGGAGGCGTGCGTCTGATGGACGTGCTCAGCCTGATCGGCCTGATCCTGGCCTTCGTCGCCATCGTCGGTGGCAACTTTCTCGAAGGCGGCCATGTCGGCGCGCTGATCAACGGCCCGGCGGCCCTGATCGTGCTGGGCGGCACCCTGGCGGCGGCCTTGCTGCAGGCGCCGCTGTCGTCGTTCAAGCGTGCCTTGCAGATTCTGCGCTGGATCCTGTTCCCGCCCCGGGTTGACCTGGCGGGTGGTATCGACCGCGTGGTCAACTGGAGCCTGACCGCGCGCAAGGAAGGCCTGCTGGGCCTGGAAGGGGTGGCCGACAGCGAGCCCGACCCGTATGCGCGCAAAGGCCTGCAACTGCTGGTGGATGGCGCCGAGCCGGAGGCCATCCGCAGCATCCTCGAAGTCGATTTCCTGACCCAGGAAAGCCGCGATATCCAGGCCGCCAAGGTGTTCGAGAGCATGGGCGGCTATGCGCCGACCATCGGCATCATCGGTGCGGTGATGGGCCTGATTCATGTGATGGGCAACCTGGCCGACCCGTCGCAGCTGGGCAACGGCATCGCCGTGGCCTTCGTTGCCACCATCTACGGGGTGGCCAGCGCCAACCTGGTGCTGCTGCCGGTCGCCAACAAGCTCAAGGCCATCGTCATGCGCCAGTCGCGCTACCGCGAGATGCTGCTTGAAGGCCTGTTGTCGATTGCCGAGGGCGAGAACCCACGCTCGATCGAGTTGAAGCTGCAAGGCTTCATGGAGTAACCCATGCGTCGCCGTCGTCATGCCGAGGAACACGAAAACCACGAACGCTGGCTGGTGTCGTACGCCGACTTCATTACCTTGCTGTTCGCCTTTTTCGTGGTGATGTACTCGATTTCCTCGATCAACGAGGGCAAGTACAAGGTCATTTCGCAGGCCTTGCTCGGGGTGTTCAACGACCCTGAGCGCAGCATGAAGCCGATCCCCATCGGCGACGAGCGGCCGTTGAGCGTGCGCCCGGCCGAGCCGCTGGTGAAGGACAGCGAGCAGACCGAGGCGGGCCTGGCCGCGAGCGTTGCCGACCCACTGAAGACCATCAGCGACGATGTGCAGGCTGCCTTTGGCGACCTGATCAGCAGCGACCAGATGACCGTGCGCGGCAACGAGCTGTGGATCGAGATCGAGCTCAACTCCTCGCTGCTGTTCGGCAGCGGCGATGCCATGCCCAGCGACAAGGCGTTCGCCATCATCGAAAAGGTCGCCGGCATTCTCAAGCCGTTCGCCAACCCGGTGCATGTCGAGGGCTTCACCGACAACCTGCCGATCCGCACGGCGCAGTACCCGACCAACTGGGAGCTGTCTTCGGCGCGCGCGGCGAGCATCGTGCGCCTGCTGGCCATGGAAGGGGTGAACCCGGCACGCATGGCCTCGGTGGGCTACGGCGAGTACCAGCCGGTGGCCAGCAACGACAGCGCCGAAGGGCGCGCCCGCAACCGCCGGGTGGTGCTGGTGATATCCCGTAACCTGGAAGTACGCCGCAGCCTGACCGGCTCGGGCAGCGCCAACGCCACGCCGGATGCTGCGTTGCGCCGGGCTGGCACACAAAGTGCACCGGCAACGCCAGCGACGGTGGCAGGGCAGTAACTCGTCAATTCTCTGTCACCGGAAACAGGTTCGCAAAGTTGCCACCGACCCTGTGGGAGCGGGTTCACCCGCGAAGAAAGCGACTCGGTACATGGCACCGGCTTTGCCGGTGTTCGCGGGTAAACCCGCTCCCACAGGGATCGGGCGAGTTTTGAGTTTTGCGCAAGACAGTTGCCCCGGCAGTGTCGCTGCCTAATCAATAGATAGAGTTTGCTTGATGAGAGTCTGGGCAGTAGCCAATCAAAAAGGTGGCGTCGGCAAGACCACCACCACCATCGCCCTGGCCGGCCTGCTGGCCGAGGCCGGCAAGCGTGTGGTCGTCGTCGACCTCGACCCGCACGGCTCGATGACCAGCTATTTCGGCCATAACCCGGATGCCCTGGAGCACAGCTGCTACGACCTGTTCCTGCACAAGGGCGCGGTACCGGAGGGGCTGCCGGGGCAACTGCTGCTGCCGACCAGCGACGAACGCATCTCGCTGTTGCCCTCGAGCACCGCACTGGCCGTGCTGGAGCGCCAGTCGCCGGGGCAGAACGGCCTGGGCCTGGTGATCGCCAAGAGTCTGGCGCAGCTGTGGCAGGATTTCGACTTTGCCCTGATCGACAGCCCGCCGTTGCTCGGGGTGCTGATGGTCAACGCGCTGGCCGCCAGCCAGCAGCTGGTGGTTCCGGTGCAAACCGAGTTTCTCGCGGTCAAGGGCCTGGAACGCATGGTCGGGACCTTGGCCATGATCAACCGCTCGCGCAAGCAGGCGCTGCCGTACCAGATCGTGCCGACCCTGTTCGACCGCCGTACCCAGGCCTCGCTGGGCACGCTCAAGCTGCTGCGTGACACTTACGGGCAGAACGTGTGGCAAGGCTACATCCCGGTGGACACGCGCCTGCGCGATGCCAGCCGCAAGGGCGTCACGCCCTCGCAATTCGACAGCAAGAGCCGCGGCCTGATTGCCTATCGGGCGCTGCTCAAGCACATGCTGACCTACAGAACTGCAGCGCAGGTGGCCTGATGACCCAGACCCGGCAAACCAGCACCCGGCCGCAGATGGCCCTGCAATCGTACCTCGACGGCCTGCTGCAGGAGGCGACCGAGGTCCAAGAGCTGATCGAGAAACCGACAGCCGAGGCAGCGACCGCGGCCGACGAATTCGCCCAGGCAGTGCGCGAAGAGCAGACCCGTGATGCCCGGCAGCAGGCCAGGCCTGCACCCGCCGAAGCGCTCGCCAGCCCCGCACCGCGGCCGTTCGCCGAGCCGAAGCTGGCGGTGCTGCCCAGCGTGATCCCGGTGGAAGCCCCAGTGGTGACGGTGGTCGAGCGCGAGGTGGTGGCCGAGGCCAGCATCCCGGTGCTGGTCGAAGCGCAAACCGTGGTACCGGCTGTGCCGCTGGTGGATGTGCACCTGGCTGCGCCCATGGCGCCCGTGCCCCCGGCCACGGTCGATGGCCGCCCGGCGTGGGCCGCCGAGCCGTTCGAATGCCTGCTGTTCGATGTGGCCGGCCTGACCCTGGCGGTGCCGCTGGTGTGCCTGGGCTCGATCTACACCCTGGCCGGCCAGGAGCTGACGCCGTTGTTCGGCCAGCCCGACTGGTTCCTCGGCATCCTGACCTGCCAGGCCGGCAACCTGAAGGTGCTGGACACCGCGCGTTGGGTGATGCCCGACCGCTACCGCGATGATTTTCGCCAAGGCCTGCAGTATGTGATTTCCGTGCAGGGCTACGAATGGGGGCTGGCCGTGCATCAGGTCAGCCGCTCGCTGCGCCTGGACCCGTCCGAGATCAAGTGGCGCAGCCAGCGTGGTCAGCGCCCATGGCTGGCCGGCACGGTAATTGAACACATGTGTGCGCTGCTCGACGTCGCCGCCCTGGCCGAGCTGATCGCCAGTGGCGCGGTCAAGCAGATGCACGCCCAACAGAAATGACACCGAACACACCGCCGATGGCGGATTTTGAGGGTAGGGGAATGAAAAAGTCGTCTGCACAAGGTTCCGAAGATCCGATCCTGCAGTGGGTAACCTTCCGTCTGGACAATGAGTCCTACGGCATCAATGTGATGCAGGTACAGGAAGTATTGCGCTATACCGAGATCGCCCCGGTGCCGGGCGCGCCAAGCTACGTGCTGGGTATCATCAACCTGCGCGGCAACGTGGTGACCGTGATCGACACCCGTCAGCGCTTTGGCCTGATGCCGACCGAGGTCACCGACAACACCCGTATCGTCATCATCGAGGCCGACAAGCAAGTGGTCGGCATCCTGGTCGACAGCGTGGCCGAGGTGGTGTACCTGCGCCAGTCCGAGATCGAGACCGCGCCGAACGTGGGTAACGAAGAATCGGCCAAGTTCATTCAGGGCGTGTGCAACAAGAATGGCGAACTGCTGATCCTGGTCGAACTGGACAAGATGATGACCGAGGAAGAGTGGTCCGAGCTGGAGAATATCTGAGTTGATCCTAGAGGTTGCTGTCATCTTCCTGGCGCTGGTCTGGGCTGTGAGCCTGTGGTTCTTCCTCAACTACAGCAAGCGCCAGCGTGAGCTGGCCGCGCAGCAGGCCGTGGGTGATGCGCTGCGTGACCAGCGCATCAAGGACCTGGCCAAGCGCCTGGACGACTACCAGAACGGTACCGTGCGCATGGGCGAGGCGCTGCACGGCTTGAGCGTGGTGGTGGCGCCGCTGCCGGACCGGATCCAGCAGCTGGAGCAGCGCGACCCCGACAATGTCACCTTCACCCAGGCCGCCAAGCTGGTGGGCATGGGCGCCAGCGTGGCCGAGCTCACCGAAAGCTGCGGCCTGACCCAGGCCGAGGCCGAGCTGATGAGCAAGCTGCACCGCAACGGCTGATCAACAGCAGCGCCGGCCGCGGCCACTCAGCTCCTGCTCCAGGAATGGTTGCCGCCGACCTTGGCGAAGCGGTTGAGCGGCAACAGTTCATCCATCGCCTGCTGGCTGGCTGGCAGGTCGATGAACGCAAACTCGTTGATGCGCGGCATGCCGTACAGGTTGATGACATGACGCAGGGTGCGTAGCCCCGGCAGATGGCGGTCAACCACATCGCTGAGCATGGCCGGGCCCGTGAGCCGGCTGAGGCGGTGGGCATAGCGGTAGAAATTCGCCGGGTCGTCGGCCAGGCTGGGCTTGCTGTCATAGAAGTCCGGGTTGGTCTGGAAGCGCGCGTGCATTTCCTCGGAGATGGCGTCCAGCGTCGGGTTGCCGGCGTGGCTGCCGATCAGGCTGGTGTTGTACAGGCAGTTCATGCCCAGCTTTTCGTTGGACATGGGCGGTGCCAGCAACAGGCCATCGGGCGTGGTCCGCAATTCCACCTGATCGATCGCTTCGCCAGGGCTGCCGGCCGGCTGCCCGTCGATGACCTGCGGGTACTCCCCGGGCGCCAGCAGGGTGTCGTCCACATCCATGTACAAGCCGCCCTCGTGGTGCAGCATCCGGTAGCGCAGCACATCGGATGCCGACGCGTAGTTGCTGGCGACCCCGCCATTGCCGTCCAGCGCGGCGTCGTACTGAGCGTAGTATTTGCTCTGGCGAAATGCCCGGAAAAAGGCTTGCTCTTCCAGCGGCAGTACCTGCAGGCCCGGCGCGTGCCGGGCCAGCAGGCGCAGGTTCTCGGCATAGGCTTCGGGCGCGGCGCTGGAAAGGAACAGGCGCAGGCTGTATTCGCTGCCCTTGAGGCGTGCCGCGTTCTGCCCCAGGTTGGCCAGCAACGCTGGGCTCAGTACTCGGTCGCCCACCCACAGGCAGGCAATCTTTTTGGGGATCGGGTAGCTGTCGGCTGCCAATGTCGGCAGCTCCACCGGCAGCGTGAGGTCGATACCCAATGCGCGCAGGCTGCGCGTGCGCATGGCGTTGCTGACAGGACGCGAGGAGGGTACGGGGAGCAGGTTCATGCTGCCTGGAGTGGCCACGTAGCCAACCGGATCGACTTCGTTCAGGTCCTGTTCGCGGATGAAGGCGTCGCGCTCCATGTCATACACCACGCGCTCGCTGTAAGTGTCGATTTGCGCCTCCAGCAAGTCGAAACCGCCGTTGTAGCGCGGCACGCGTATCACCGAGCCGGCGATGGCCGGGTCACCTTCGGGCAAGGGCATGATCGCGTCTGGAATGTGGAAGTAACGGGCACCTTCCGGCGACGGTAAATGCGGCGGCGAGAGCGGGCTCAGCGGGTAGCCGATCTGCTCGTTCAGGCGCACGGGCGGTACGAAGCCATCGTTCTTGAACACGAACAAGGCCTTTGCCCGGTTGGCACCGGCCAGTGCCAGCGGCGCTGCGTTGAACAGGCCCCAGGCGATAGTGCCAACGCCCTCCTGCTTTGCTTGCAAGGTCTTGCCGTTGATCGCCTGGTCCAGCCCCAGGCCGAGTTGCGCGATACCGCCCACCGCCAGCAGCGGTGCAAGCCCTGGCACCACCAGGCACAGCGGTGCCAGCAGGTTGAGCGTGGTGGTCAGGTAGCCGAGCCAGCGTGCCTTGGTCACCTGGCTGTCGCGGGTAATCAGGAAGTCCGCGTCATCGTAGCAGCGTTGGCGCTGGCGGTCGGCCAGGGCCTGGAACAGGTCACCGTCGATCTCGGGGCTGTACTTGTCGGGCCGGTAGTTGACGTAGGTGCGCGGGGGCCAGGTGCCGTCGTCGTTGAAGAAGCCGTGTTCGGGCGGCAAGCGATGGTTGTTCGGGTAGGCGCCCAGGCCCTCCAGGGCAGTGTCCAGGCCACTGAAGTCGAGGCCTTGCGGGCGGTCGGCGAGGCGAAAGTGATGCTTCAGCGCCTGGCGTCGGGCGGGGTCTTTGCACTGCTGGCCGACCCAGTCCTTCAGCTGATCTTCGCTGGCGAATTCCAGCAGCGGCGAGCTGTTGCCGGGCACGTACAGCACGCTCAGCCCGCTGGCAGCGTCGCTCAGGCAAAGGATGTCGGTGGCGGCGTAGCCATAGATATTCAAGGAGCGCTTGCGCAGCGTGGCGCCAGCGGGCAACAGCCCTGCGGCTTGCCAGACGAGTTTTCTGGCCGCTTCACCGAGGCGGCCTTGGCTGACCTGCTGGTTGCAGGCAGCGATGAAATTGAGTTTGCAGGCCAGCCGGTGGTCTGGCAGGTGCTCGCCCCAGTAGCGGTCCAGCTGGGCCTTGAAGGGCGCGTGGAAGTCCAGGTCTTCGACGAAGCGTTGAAAGGCCTCGGCGGCGATCGGCAAATGGGTCGAGGCGTCATAGCGCTGCGGCGTGGTGCGGCGGAACAGCCCGTTGAACACCTCGTAAGCGGCGCCGTAAGCGTTGAAGCCAGGCGCTGGCAGGGTCTCGACCAGGCGCAGCGGGAGGCCGGGCAGGGTGCCGGCCCACGGGGCGCCGAACAAGCCGCCGAACAGGTCGTTGTTGGATTCGCCCTGCCAGTTGCCCAGTAATGCCTGGGTCAGGCTGACGGACTGGCTGACCGAAGCCAGGTAGCGGGCCGGGCCGTCGGGGCGGTAGTGCAGGGTCACCACGTCGATCTGCTCGGGGTCGAGATCGAAGCCCTGCTGCGCCAGCCATTGCCGGATCGCCCGGTTGGCTTCGCGGTCGGGGCGGGGCACATGGCTGAGGTGTTCGCGGACGTAGCGCACGCCGGCGGCGTTGATCAGGCTGGAGGACATATCGTTCACCTTGCTGGTTGGAAGGGCCGGCAAGACTGAACGTGTGCGGCTGACGAAGGTGGTAGATAACTATCGTTGGTCGCCCGGCGGCAGCAACGCGGTTACCGGGGTGATGTCCCGTGGCTCGGCGGGCTGGTCGTTGAAACCGGCGGGCACCTTGCCGCGCAGTTGCCAGGCGAAGGCGATGATTTCGGCGATGGTCAGGTACAGCGCCTCGGGAATCTGCTCGCCCAGCTCCAGGCGCGCCAGCAGGCGCACCAGCTCGGCGTTTTCGTAGATCGGCACCTCGTGCTCGCGGGCCAGGGCCAGGATGGCCTCGGCCAGCGCATCGTCGCCCTTGGCGCTGAGGGTGGGGGCCTGCTGGCCGTCATAGCTCAGGGCGATGGCCTGGCGGGTGTGCTTCTGGCTCATGCGTTTTCATCCACCCAGCGTTGCTCGACCCGCGTGCGCGGGCCTTGTGGCGGTGTGCCCGGGTTGCAGTGCAGCTCGCCAACATCCAGGCCGCGGGCCAGCAGGCGCTCGCGCAGGGCGCCGAGTTCGGTGTCGATGAGCCGCGCGGTCTGTTCGCGTTCGGCCCACAGCTGCCCGCTCAGGCGGCCTTGGCTGAGTTGTGCCTGCACCTGCACCGGGCCGAGCGGCGACAGGTCGAAGGCCAGCTCGATGCGCCACAGCGCTTGCAGCGGGTCTTGTGTCTGGTGCTGGCGGTCGGCTTGCTGTTGTGGTGTTTCCTCGCGCTGCAGCTTGACCTGCAACGGGATGAATTCCTGGCCGTGACGGATTGGTACCTCGGTCTGCCAGGTGGTTTGCAGGTTGCCGTTTTCCAGCATGCCGGTTTGTTGCAGGCTGCTCATGGCGTGGCTTTGCAGGCGCGATACGGCGGCGGCGGCCAGGCGCAGCAGTTGTTGCAGGTCGCCTTCGTCTTCCATCGCCTTGAGCAGGCGCGACGGCAGCGGGAAAGCCCCCGATTGCGGCTTGGGGCTGACCCGTTCGAGCATGCCCAGCGCACTGCGAGCCAACATCGGCATGGTCACGGCCAGGCTGGCGGGGGCCAGGTTGACGGCGCCGCTCGCCAGGGGCGGGCCCTGCGCCAGCAAGCGCAGCAAATGCGCCTTGAGGTCGCTGGCGACGCTGGCCGGGAAACCGCCCAGCAGTTTCGCTTCAAGAAAGGCACCGCTGTTGTTCAAGGCCTGGGCAACCGCCTTGGCGTCACCCAGTTGCCGCGCCTCCGGCAAGCCGGCCAGCAGGCGTTCGGCGCTGGTGCGCAATTGGCCATCGGCGCCAGGGTCGCCGGCGACCCGTTGCAGGGCATCGAGCAGACCGGGCAGCGAAGCCTGGCGGTTTTGCTGGGTCAGCAACTGCTGGGCAATGCTGAGCTGGTCCTGGCGGCCGCTGAGCGGCACGAAGCGCAGCGACTGGTCGCCCTGCACCAGTGCGCTGAGCAGGCTGCCGACGGCCAGGGGGCGCGGGCTGTCGACGCTCAGGGTGGCGCCGGCCTGGGCACTGTTGAGCAGGCTGACCAGCGCCCGGTAGACGGCCGGCTGGCCCGGCGCCAGGGGCAGGGGCTGGTTGGTCAGGACCTTGCCTTGCAGCAGCGTACCGACCGGTACCTTGCTGGTGTCGAGGCGGGTGAGGGTGGCGATCTGGCTGGCGCTGGACTGCTGCAGCATGATCGCCAGGCGGTTGCTTTCGGTCTGGCTCACGGTGACCTGGCTGCCCTGGGGCAGCGGCTGACTGGCGCTGGCTTGCAGCTGGGTCTGGGTGCCGTTTGCCAGCATCAGCCGCAGCACCAGCTGGAAGTCCTGGCCGACCTGGCGCAACGACAGGACCTTGGCTTGCGCGGTTTCGCCGGGGGCCAGCAGGCCGGGCTGCGCTTGCGTCAGGCGCAGCAGTTCGCCGGTCAGGTTCGCCTTGATGGCCTGGGCGTTGAGCGCGCTTTGTGCGCCGAGACTATTGATTTCAGTCATGATTGTATACAACCTGTCGAACCCGCCCTCTTGGCAGCGCGGCGGCGCGTGTAATAATGCCGGCCGTCCGTCGTTGCCAGTATAACGGCAGCGCGGGGAGCGACTTGAGATACAGGGCTTGAGGCCGGTGCGGCTTGCTTCGCGGGCTTGCCCGCTGCCACAGGTACGGTGCAGCTTTCATGGTCTGCACAACACCCGGTGGCAGCGGGCAAGCCCGCGAAGCAGGCGCCGCCGCCCTCGAGCCCTACAAAGATAAGGCGAATCCGTGACCCTTCACCTCCAAGCCGCAGGCCTGGCCTGCGAGCGCGACTGGCGCCTGCTGTTCGAGCACCTCGCTTTCGAGCTGCGGCCCGGCGACATGCTGCAGATCAGCGGCCCCAACGGCAGCGGCAAGACCAGCCTGCTGCGCCTGCTGGCCGGCCTGATGCAGCCGACGGCCGGGCAGATCCTGCTCGGCGGCAAGCCATTGGCCGAGCAACGCCACGCCCTGGCCAGCATTCTGCTGTGGATCGGCCACGCCGCCGGCATCAAGGACCTGCTCACCGCCGAGGAAAACCTCACCTGGCTGTGCGCCCTGCACCAGCCCGCCAGCCGCGAGGCGATCTGGGCGGCGCTGGCGGCGGTCGGCCTGCGCGGTTTCGAAGATGTACCCTGCCACACCCTGTCGGCCGGCCAGCAGCGCCGCGTGGCCCTGGCCCGGCTGTACCTGGCCTGCCCGCCGCTGTGGATTCTCGACGAACCTTTCACCGCCCTCGACAAGCAGGGTGTGGCGCAACTCGAGGCGCACCTGGCGGCCCACTGCGAGCAGGGCGGCACGGTGGTGCTGACCACCCACCACACGCTGGAACGCAAACCCTCCGGCTACCGCGAACTGAACCTGGGGCAATGGGCGGCATGAGCGTATTCATCCTGTTGCTGCGGCGCGAAGCGCGCTTGTTGTTTCGCCGCCCGGCCGAACTGGCCAACCCCTTGGTGTTCTTCGCCATCGTGGTGGCGCTGTTCCCGCTGGCGGTCGGCCCGGAGAGCCAATTGTTGCAAACCTTGTCGCCAGGCCTGGTCTGGGTAGCGGCGCTGCTCGCGGTGCTGTTGTCGCTGGACGGCCTGTTCCGCAGCGATTTCGAGGATGGCTCGCTGGAACAGTGGGTGCTGTCGCCACACCCGCTGGCCATGCTGGTACTGGCCAAGGTGCTGGCGCACTGGATCTTTTCCGGGCTGGCGCTGGTATTGTTGGCGCCGCTGCTGGCGCTGATGCTCGGGCTGCCCAGCCATTGCCTGCCGGTGCTGCTCGCTTCGCTGCTGCTGGGCACCCCGGTGCTGAGCCTGCTGGGGGCGGTGGGCGCGGCGCTGACGGTCGGCCTGAAGCGCGGCGGTTTGCTGCTGGCATTGCTGATTCTGCCGTTGTATATCCCTGTATTGATCCTGGGCAGTGGTGCGTTGCAAGCGGCGTTGCAGAATATGCCGGCAACCGGCCACCTGCTCTGGCTCGCCAGCCTGACGGCCCTGGCCGTGACCCTGGCACCCTTTGCGATAGCGGCCGGCCTGAAGATCAGCGTCGGCGAATAACGAGTCCCGGGCTTTCAAGCCCGGCCAATACCCTGGATGTACCCTGATGAAAATTAGCTGGACGTGGTTCCACAAGCTGGGCTCCCCGAAATGGTTCTATGCCATCAGCGGCCGCATGCTGCCGTGGCTGGCCGCTGCTGCCGTGCTCCTGCTGCTGGTCGGCATCACCTGGGGCCTGGCTTTCGCCCCCCAGGACTACCAGCAAGGCAACAGCTTCCGCATCATCTACATCCATGTGCCGGCGGCGATGCTGGCGCAGTCCTGCTATGTGCTGCTGGCGGTGGCCGGGGTGGTGGGGCTGGTGTGGAAGATGAAACTGGCCGACGTCGCCCTGCAATGCGCGGCACCGATCGGTGCCTGGATGACCGCCGTGGCGCTGGTCACCGGGGCCATCTGGGGCAAGCCGACCTGGGGCAGCTGGTGGGTCTGGGATGCCCGCCTTACGTCCATGCTCATCCTGTTGTTCCTGTACTTCGGCATCATTGCGCTGGGCCAGGCGATCAGTAATCGTGACAGTGCAGCCAAGGCCTGTGCGGTGCTGGCGATCGTCGGCGTGGTGAACATCCCGATCATCAAGTACTCGGTGGAGTGGTGGAACACCCTGCACCAGGGCGCCACCTTCACCCTCACCGAAAAACCGGCGATGCCCGCAGAAATGTGGCTGCCGTTGCTGTGCACGGCGCTGGGCTTCTATTGCTTCTTCGGTGCGGTGCTGCTGCTGCGCATGCGCCTTGAAGTGCTCAAGCGCGAGGCACGTGCCAGTTGGGTCAAGGATGAAGTGTTGAACAGCCTGGGGCGGAGGGCCGCACGATGAGTTTTGCCAGCTTCGGCGACTTTCTCGCCATGGGCCACCATGGCCTGTATGTGTGGACGGCCTATGGCATCTGCCTGGCGGTGCTGGCGCTGAATGTCGCCGCCCCCGTGCTGGCCCGCCGTCGCTACCTGCAAGATGAGGCGCGCCGTCTGCGCCGGGAGAACAACCAGTGAATCCGCAGCGCAAGAAACGCCTGTTGCTCATCGTCGGCCTGCTGGTCGGCGTCGGGGTTGCCGTCGGCTTTGCCTTGAGCGCATTGCAGCAGAACATCAACCTGTTCTACACCCCGACCCAGATCGCCAGCGGCGAAGCGCCGCTGGACACGCGTATCCGCGCTGGCGGCATGGTCGAGAAGGGTTCGGTACAGCGTTCGTCCGATTCGCTGGACGTGCGCTTCGTGGTCACCGACTTCAACAAGTCGGTCCCGATCACCTACCGTGGCATCCTGCCCGACCTGTTCCGCGAAGGGCAGGGCATCGTCGCCCTTGGCAAGCTCAACGCCGACGGCGTGGTGGTGGCCGATGAAGTGCTGGCCAAGCACGACGAGAAATACATGCCGCCCGAGGTGACCAAGGCCCTCAAGGAAAGCGGCCAGGCCGCCACTGGCGCGGAGGCCAGGCCATGAACGCCGCGCTGGTAATTCCCGAACTGGGCCAGCTGGCGATGATTCTGGCCATCTGCTTCGCCGCCGTGCAGGCCAGTGTGCCGCTGCTCGGCGCCTGGCGTGGCGACAGCCTGTGGATGAGCCTGGCGCGGCCGGCGGCCTGGGGGCAGTTCGCGTTCCTGGCGTTTGCCTTCGCCTGCCTGACCCATGCCTTCATGACCGACAACTTCTCGGTCGCCTACGTGGCCAGCAACTCCAACAGCGCCTTGCCCTGGTACTACAAGTTCAGCGCCGTATGGGGCGCCCACGAAGGTTCGCTGCTGCTGTGGGCGCTGATCCTCGGCGGCTGGACCTTCGCCGTGTCGGTGTTCTCGCGGCAATTGCCGCAGGTGATGCTGGCCCGCGTGCTGGCGGTCATGGGCATGATCAGCGTGGGCTTCCTGAGCTTCCTGATCATCACCTCCAACCCGTTCCAGCGCCTGCTGCCGCAAGTGCCGACCGATGGCCGCGACCTCAACCCGCTGTTGCAGGACTTTGGCCTGATCGTCCACCCGCCGATGCTGTACATGGGCTACGTGGGCTTTTCGGTGGCCTTCGCCTTCGCCATCGCCGCCCTGCTCGGCGGCCGCCTGGACGCCGCCTGGGCGCGCTGGTCGCGGCCGTGGACCATCGTCGCCTGGGCCTTCCTTGGTGTCGGCATTACCCTGGGCTCGTGGTGGGCCTACTACGAACTGGGCTGGGGCGGCTGGTGGTTCTGGGACCCGGTGGAAAACGCCTCGTTCATGCCCTGGCTGGTGGGCACCGCGCTGATCCACTCGCTGGCGGTGACCGAGAAACGCGGGGTGTTCAAGAGCTGGACCGTGCTGCTGGCGATCGCCGCGTTCTCGCTGAGCCTGCTGGGGACCTTCCTGGTGCGTTCCGGCGTGCTGACTTCGGTGCATGCCTTTGCCGCCGACCCGTCGCGGGGCATTTTCATCCTGATCTTCCTGCTGTTCGTGGTCGGCGGTTCGCTGACCCTGTTCGCCCTGCGCGCACCGGTGGTCAAGAGCCAGGTCGGCTTTGCCCTGTGGTCGCGCGAGACGCTGCTGCTGGCCAACAACCTGGTGCTGGTGGTGGCGGCTTCGATGATTTTGCTCGGCACCCTGTACCCGCTGGTGCTCGATGCGCTGACCGGGGCCAAGCTGTCGGTCGGCCCGCCTTACTTCGACGCCTTGTTCCTGCCGCTGATGGCGCTGCTGATGGTGGTGCTGGGGGTGGGTGTGGTGGTGCGCTGGAAGGACACCCCGGGCAAATGGCTGGTGAGCATGCTGACCCCGGTATTGCTGGGCAGCGCCATCCTTGCCCCGCTGGCGGGCTTTATCGTCGACGACTTCGACTGGCCGACCCTGAGCGCCTTCGCCCTGGCCGCCTGGGTAGTACTTGGCGGGCTGCGTGACATTCTCGACAAGACCCGCCACAAAGGCCTGCTCAAGGGCCTGCCCGGCCTCGGTCGCAGCTATTGGGGCATGCAGCTGGCGCACCTGGGCCTGGCGGTGTGCGCACTGGGCGTGGTGCTGTCGAGCAACAACAGTGCCGAGCGCGACCTGCGCATGGCGCCGGGCGAGAGCGTGGAGCTGGGCGGTTACCACTTCCTGTTCCAGGGCGCCAGGCACTTCGAAGGGCCGAATTTCATTTCCGACAAGGGCACCGTGGTGGTCAGCCGTGATGGCCGTGAAGTGACCACCCTGCACCCGGAAAAGCGCCTGTACACCGTGCAGCAGTCGATGATGACCGAAGCCGGTATCGACGCCGGCTTCACCCGCGACCTCTACGTCGCCCTCGGCGAGCCGCTGGAGAACGGCGCCTGGGCGGTGCGCGTGCATATCAAGCCTTACGTCCGCTGGATCTGGCTGGGCGGTCTGCTGACCGGCCTGGGCGGGTTGCTGGCGGCCCTCGACCGGCGTTACCGCGTCAAGGTCAAGACCCGGGTGCGTGATGCCCTGGGCGTGTCTGGAGCAGCTGCATGAAGCGTTGGATCATGGTAGTCCCCCTGGCGGTGTTCCTGCTGGTGGCGGTGTTCCTCTACAAAGGGTTGTTCCTCAAGCCCGACGAGCTGCCCTCGGCAATGATCGGCAAGCCGTTCCCGGCGTTTTCCCTGGCCTCGACCCAAGGTGACCGCACCCTGACCGAGGCCGACTTGCAGGGCCGCCCGGCGCTGGTCAACGTGTGGGCCACCTGGTGCCCGTCGTGCAAGGTCGAGCACCCGTACCTCAACCAACTGGCCGAGCAGGGCGTGGTGATTCACGGCGTCAACTACAAGGACGACAATGCGGCAGCCCTGAAGTGGCTGGCCGAGTTCCACAACCCCTACCAGCTGGACATCCGTGACGAGCAAGGCAGCCTGGGCCTGGACCTGGGTGTGTATGGCGCGCCGGAAACCTTCATGATCGATGCCAAGGGCATCATCCGCTACAAGCACGTGGGCGTGATCGATGCCACGGTCTGGCGCGAACAGCTGGCGCCGCTGTACCAGGGCCTGGTCGATGAGGCCAGGCCATGAAGCGCTGGCTGGCAGCTGCCGTGCTGGGCCTGAGTGTGATGGGCGCGGCCAGGGCGGCGATCGACACCTACCAGTTCCGCGACGATGCCGAGCGTGAGCGCTACCAGCAGCTGACCAAGGAACTGCGTTGCCCCAAGTGCCAGAACCAGGACATCGCCGACTCCAATGCGCCGATTGCCGCCGATCTGCGTCGGGAAATCTTCCGCATGCTCGGCGAGGGCAAGAGCAACCAGCAGATCGTCGATTTCATGGTCGACCGCTATGGGGATTTCGTGCGCTACAAGCCGGCGCTCAGCGGGCGCACCTGGTTACTCTGGTTCGGCCCGGGCATCCTCCTGGCGGGTGGATTCGTGGTGCTGGCGCTGATCGTACGGCGCCGCCGCGGGGCGGCCGTGCAGGGCGCCAATGAGTTGTCCGTCGAAGAACGCGAGCGTCTCGCCAAACTGCTGGAAAAAGAACAGACCCATGATTGAATTCTGGCTTAGCGCGGGCCTGCTGCTGCTCGCTGCCCTCAGCTTCCTGCTGATCCCGATCCTGCGTGGCCGTAGCCGCCAGCTGGAAGAAGACCGCACGGCCCTGAACGTGGCCCTTTACCAGGAACGCGTTGGCGAGCTGGCGGCGCAGCAGGCCGCCGGCGTACTCGACGAGGCGCAGCTGGCCAAGGGCCGTGACGAAGCTGCCCGTGAGCTGCTGGCCGACACCGCAGGCGCCGAGGCCCCGCATCAGGGCCACCTGGGCAAGGCCTTGCCGTTGCTGGCGGCGCTATTGGTGCCGCTGCTGGCGTTGGGGTTGTACCTGCATTATGGCGCGGCCGACAAGGTGGCCCTGACCCAGGAGTTTGCCCAGGCGCCGAAATCGATGGAAGAAATGACCGCCCGCCTGGAGCGGGTGGTGCAGGCTCAGCCGGACTCGGCCGAGGCCATGTATTTCCTGGGCCGTGCCTACATGGCCGAGCAGCGTCCTGGCGATGCGGCGCGCACCTTCGAGCGTGCCGTGGCGCTGGCCGGGCGTCAGCCCGAGTTGCTCGGGCAGTGGGCCCAGGCGCTGTATTTTGCAGCCGACAAGCAATGGAGCGCACAGTTGCAGGCGCTGACTGACGAGGCGCTGAAAGCCGACCCCAACGAAGTGACCAGCCTGGGTCTGCGCGGTATCGCCGCCTTCGAGGGCGAGCGTTACCAGGAAGCCATCGACTACTGGAAACGCCTGCTGGCGCAGCTGCCGGAAGGCGATGCCTCGCGGGCGGCGCTGCAGGGCGGCATCGACCGCGCTGCCGAGCGCCTGGGTGGTTCTGCGGCGCAGGGCGCGCAGCCTGCGCCGGTGGCGGCACGCCTGAAGGTGCGGGTGGAGCTGGCGGCGGCGTTGCAGGGCAAGGTCAAGCCGGACGACACGGTGTTCATCTTCGCCCGCGCCAGCAATGGCCCCCCGATGCCGCTGGCGGCCAAGCGGGTGACGGTGGCGCAGTTGCCGATCGAGGTGGAATTGTCCGATGCTGATGCGATGATGGCGCAGATGAAACTGTCCGACTTTGCCGAAGTCCAACTGGTTGCACGTGTTTCGCGCGCTGGCCAGCCGACCCATGGCGAGTGGATTGGCCAAGGCAAGCCGTTGCCCAGCGCCACCCAGGCCACCCAGCACCTGACCATCGACAGCCCCGACCCGTAAGAGAACATTGCCATGCACAGCACCGTCCGCCTGACCCTGATCACCCTGGCCCTGGGTTTGTCTGCGTGTACGGTGCAGCAGCCGTACGAGCGGCCCGAGCCGCCGATCGAGCGGGTGCCGCCGCAGCAGCCGGGGCCGGTGGTCAAGCCGCTGCCGGGTGGGCAGCCTGGTACCCAGCCGAGCAAGCCGGCGGCCATTCCCAAGCCCATGCCCCGGACCTCGGCGAGCTTTGCGCCACCGCCTGGCGGGGCGAGCCACTGGGACCCGAAACTTGGCGTATATGTACTCGAGAAGCAGCCCAATACCTTCTATCGGCAGCGGACCTATTACCGGTTCGATAACGGCTGGAGCTGGTCGCTGAGCCCGAATGGGCCTTGGCAGGAAACCGACAGCAGCGGTGTTCCTGGTGGTCTGGGGCGTGCGTTCGCGCAATAACAAAGTTGCTACGGCCTTTGCTTTTGCTTTTGCTTTTGCTTTTGCTTTTGCTTTTGCTTCTAAGCGCGCGATAGCCCAGGCGCCGCAGATTGCGACTTCAGGAGGCCGAGCGAAGGGACTGCGGAGGGAGGTGACGGGCATGGATGCCCGTCA
>NZ_PUQD01000017.1 GCF_003331055.1 Pseudomonas sp. AFG_SD02_1510_Pfu_092
GGCTCCGCGTTGAATTCTTCGCGGGCGCGCCCGCTCCCACAAAGATCGCTGTTCGGCTCACCGGCAGCAACGGGTCGGAAGCGGACGATCGCGACTGACCGCTAACGACCCATAGCTGCCCTTCGCGAACACCGGCATAGCAGGTGCCATGTGGCCTGCCAAAGAATATTCGAGCGCCGCCATCAGGCAAACCTGCAAACGGTCGTTGCGCTGCGCTCGATCAAACCCGACCCGGTGCCTAGTTCGCCGGCAAGAGAATCACAAAATTCTTTTTCATGTCTTCCAGCACGGTCCATTTGCCCTTGGCGCCCGGTTCGATAATGAACGTATCGCCAGCGGCCAGTGTGACCGGGGCGCAACCGTCAAGTTCGATGACGCAGCAGCCACTCAGCACATGGCAGAACTCCCAGACTTTGTAGTCGATGCGCCAGGCTCCGGTGCTGGCCTCCCATTCTCCGCAAATGCGACCTTGCTGTTCATCGTGATAGTACTTGGACGTCAGCGTATGCGGGGTGCCTTCCACGACTTCTTCAAAGAAGGGCAGGTCGCGCACCGGTTGAATATCCAGTTCGCGGAACACGGTCAGTGTGTTGTTCATGGTTTTTTCTCGAGCACGTTGTGGTTAGGGCGATACATCAAATAGGCTTCACCGGTTACGTCGAGCATCGGGTGCGGCACGATCTGGCAAGTTTTGACGATTTGAAAACCGTGCCGTTCGTAGAAGCGGCGTGCACCGTGGTTTTCTGCGTAATCGATCAGGCATAGCCCATCCAGGCCAGCGTCCTCGGCGCGTTGCTGGGCATGGCGAAGAAACTGGGCGCCCAGCCCCTGGCTGCGCCAGGCCTCATCCAGGGCCAGGCTGGAGATGTACAAGGTGTCGGGTATTTCCATGTCGGAATAAGGCGCGAGGACCGGGTCTGTCTCGACCTGCCTGTCAGGGGCCTCACGCAACGCATAGCTATGCATCATGCCGATGACGCGCCCTTCGAAAGTGGCCATCAGGCAGTTCTTATAGGAAAAGTCGCCCTGGTCTCTGGCATAGCGAGACGCACCGACACTCAGCAATGCTTCTCCAGGTGCGGCAAGCTTGCTCCAGATGTAATCGGCCATGCCCTCCGATGTCAGTTGAAAGAAGCGCGCAATATCCTGCGCGTCCGAGGCTTGAGCGGGCCTGAAGTCGATAGGCATGTACAGAGCTCCCATGGGATCGGGTAATTGGTTTTCAAGGAATTACGCCTTTGACGGGGAGGTAGAGTAGGCGGGTTGAACGATGCCCATCATGCTCTGGGCGAACACCGTCAGCACGGCGTGCGACGCTGCCCGTGCGCAAAGGCACGTTGCGGTCTTGTGGCCAAGGCCTGGGGAATCGATCGAGAATCAGGGGGGCGCTGCGCGCCCCATCGCCGGCAAGCGCGGCTCCCACAGGGATCGCGCCAATATTTAAAAGTTGAGCAAGATACAAGCCGGCTTGCCGGCGATGGGGCCTGCATTGACGCCCAGGCATTTTGCTCGAATCTCACCACGCGATCGGCGTGCCGTCCCAGGCCCAGAAAGTACCGCTCTGCGCCGGGCCGTGGCGGCTGACCAGGGCGAGCATGCAGCTCGCGGCAAACGCGGGCGAAAACAGCTTGTCCGGCGCCACATTGCCCTGAAAGGGGCGGGAAAGCTGGGTATCGGTGGTGCCCGGATGCAGCGAGAGTAGCGTCGAAGCGGGGTTCAGCCGCTTGAGTTCGATGCTCGCCGTGCGCAGCAGCTGGTTGAGCGCGGCCTTGCTGGCGCGGTAGCTGTACCAGCCACCCAATTGGTTGTCGCCGATCGAGCCGACCCGGGCCGACAAAGCGACAAAGGCCATCGGTTGCTTACGCAACAGCGGCAGCAAATGTTTAAGCAGCAGGATCGGGGCGAAACAGTTGGTGGTGAAACTGCTGAGCAGCCCGGCCATATCCAGCTGTGCCAGGGTTTTTTCGGCCCGTGCGGGCGCTTCTTGCAGTACGCCCAACGTGCTGAATACCAGGTTCAGTTGGTCGCAGCAGGTACTCACCTCGGTTGCCAGTGCTTGCAGTGCGTGTTCCTCACGCGCATCGCAGTCGATGCGAACCAAGCGTTGCGGGTGTTCTCTGTACAGGACTTCCAGCGCAGGGCTGCTGGTCGCGCGTCGCGATACGGCGAACAGCAGCCCGATGTCGTCCCGCGCCAGCAGCTGCGTGCACAGTGCAAGGCCAATGCCCTGGCTGGCGCCGCAGACCAGCACGTTGGCGGGGGTGTGAAGGTCGTTGATCAGGCTCACTGGATAATCCCCCTTGCTGGGCGATGAACGGGACGTCGGCCGCGGTAACTCAGAGCAGGATGTAGTCGCTGTATTGCCGTACGCCATCATGGGCGCCTTCGGTCAGGTGCACGTAACGGCCGCTCACCAGATCGATCGGCAGGCAGTCGTCGACGTCCAGTACGGCATCGGTATGCGCTTTGAGCCAGCCCGCCTGCAGGCGTTGCTTGCCCATTGCCTTGGCTTCGGCCTTGTCCCTGGCCACCACCAAGAGGTAGCGGTGGGCCTCGCCAAATACCCTTTGCTCGTAGCCGCCAAGGTTGATGAAGAACAGCCGGGGCTCATCCGGGCCAGGGGCCAGCTGGCTAAATTCGACACGGTAGCGGTCAATGCCGCTGACTTCCATCCACGAGTCGATGTGCAGGCCCGCGCGGCTGCCGAACCACGCCTGGCGCAGATGCGGGTATGCCTGTTGAAGTGAATCCGCCTGCGCGAACAGCACATCGTGAACCTCGATACTGGCCCGAGGATGGCGTCCGCCGAGCATGACCACGAACAGCATGAGCGATTCCTTCTTTTTAAATCTATACAGTGAATGCATAAAACTGTACATGATGCTAATATTGTACAGTATTTAGCGGCGCTCGAGGTCAGTATGGCGCATTCAGCTCGTTGGTCCGGCCTTTGCCTGCTGCTGATGACGGCCTTGTCCGCAGCGGCGGACTGGCGAGCGGAGCTGCCGGCGGCACAACGGCTGGGCGGCGGCGAGTTCAACTGGTTCGGCCTGCGCCTTTATACCGCACAGTTATGGGCAGCAGAGCCGGTCCAGGGCTGGAACCAGCCTTTTGCCCTGGAGCTGCTCTATCACCGGGTATTGTCCAGGGACAGGCTGGTCCAGGCCAGCCTCGAGGAAATGCAGCGCCTGGATGGCGACAGCATGACGCCGCAGCGGCGCGCAGCCTGGACCCAGGCCATGCAGCAGGCATTTGTCGATGTGCGCCCGGGCATGCGCATCACCGGCCTGTACCTGCCGGGGCAGGGCTGCCGCTTCTACGTCGACGGCAAACTCCGCCACGCCGTCGCCGACCCGGTGTTCGCCCGGGCGTTCTTTGCCATCTGGCTCGATCCGCGGGCCAGGGACCCACAACTGCGTCAGCGTCTGCTAGAGGGCATACCATGAACCTGATCGCGCTTAACCAGCTGGTCTCGACCGGTGCGGCAAAAGAGCTTGAACTGTTGTCGCTGGAGGGCGGTTTCTACCTCCTGCGCGCCTTGACCGACACCGGCCCCATGACCTTGAGCGATGACCATGGGCAACCCGTTCGGGTGCGCTCGACGACCGAGTTGCGGCAACTGCTGGCCGACCTGCCAGCGGTGCCCTGCATGCTGGTACAGCAGGTGGTGCACGATGAAATGTGCGGGCAACGTGACGGCCCCATCGCGCCG
Organism: Pseudomonas sp. AFG_SD02_1510_Pfu_092; assembly: GCF_003331055.1. Taxonomy (GTDB): domain Bacteria; phylum Pseudomonadota; class Gammaproteobacteria; order Pseudomonadales; family Pseudomonadaceae; genus Aquipseudomonas. The sequence goes on from NZ_PUQD01000017.1 coordinate 3,713, forward strand.
CTGCGGGTGCCGGTATCGCTGACCAGCCAGTGGTAGCCTGAACGGTGCGCCTGGGCCTGGTGCTGGGTGACCAGCTGTCGTTCGACCTGGCAAGCCTGGCCGCCCTCGACCCTGGCCGCGATGCCGTGCTGATGGCCGAAGTGCAGGAGGAGGCCCGGTACGTGCCGCATCACCCGCTGAAGATCGTGCTGATCTTCAGCGCCATGCGTCACTTTGCCCAGGCGCTGCGTGAGCGCGGTTGGCAAGTGCACTACGTGGCGCTCGACGCGGATGGCAACAGCGGTAGTATCGTTGGTGAGTTACGGCGCTGGCAGCAAGCCTTGGGCGCCACGCACATTCACCTCACCGAGTGTGGCGAGTGGCGCCTGGAGCAGGCGTTGCGCGAGGCTGCGCTGCCGCTTGTGTGGCATCGCGACACGCGTTTTCTGTGTTCCCGCGAAGCCTTCGCGCGCTGGGCCGAGGGGCGTCGCCAGTTGCGCATGGAGCATTTCTATCGAGGCATGCGCAAGCGCACCGGCCTGCTCATGACGCCTGACGGCAGCCCGGCGGGCGGGGCCTGGAATTTTGATGGCGATAATCGCAAGGCCTTGCCGCGCCAGCTGCGCGGGCCATTTGCCGCGCATTTCGCCCAGGACCAGATCACCGCAGCAGTGGTGGCCCTGGTACGTCAGCGCTTCAGCGACCACTACGGCGAGGTCGATGGCTTCGACTACCCGGTGACGCATGCCGAGGCGCAACAGCTCTGGCAGCACTTTCTGGATTTCGGCCTGGCGGCGTTCGGGGATTACCAGGATGCGATGGCCGAGGGCGAGCCGTACCTGTTTCATGCGCGTATCAGCGCAGCACTCAACATCGGCCTGCTGGATGTGCGTCGTCTATGCAGTGATGTCGACGAGGCCTGGCGCGCGGGGCGGGTGCCGCTGAATGCGGCGGAGGGCTTCATCCGCCAGTTGATCGGCTGGCGCGAGTACGTGCGCGGCATCTACTGGCTGCGCATGCCGGGCTACGCCGGGCTCAATCACCTGAACAACCAGCGGGCGTTGCCCGACTTCTACTGGACCGGGCGCACCCGTATGCGCTGCATGCAGCAAGCCATCGGGCAGACCCTGCGGCTGGGCTACGCGCACCATATCCAGCGGCTGATGGTGACCGGCAACTTCGCCTTGCTCGCCGGCATCGTGCCAACGGCAATCTGCGAGTGGTACCTGGCGGTGTACATGGATGCCTTCGACTGGGTCGAGTTGCCCAACACGCTGGGCATGGTGATGCACGCCGACGGCGGTTACCTGGGGTCCAAACCCTATTGCGCCAGTGGTCGTTACATCCAGCGCATGTCCGATCATTGCAAGGCGTGCAGTTACCGGGTCGATCAGGTGAGCGAGGAGAGTGCCTGCCCGTTCAATGCCTTGTACTGGCACTTCCTCATTCGCCATCGCCCGCTGCTGTCGGCCAACCCGCGCCTGGCGCTGATCTATCGAAGCCTCGATGGCATGCCGGCTGGCCGTCGCGATGCGGTATGGCAGCGTGGCCAGGCGCTTCTGGCACGGCTCGATGCGGCGCAGGAGGTTTGATGTTGGGGCCGCTTCGCGTCCCATCGCCGGCAAGCCAGGCTCCCACAGGTACCGTTTGAACCCGAAACCAGCGCAGTACCTGTGGGAGCGGGCAAGCCCGCGAAGCAGGCGACGCGGTGGATGGCACCGGCTACGCCGGTGTTCGCGGCCGCGGCCGCTCCCACAGGGATCGCGCCAGCTTTTAGAAGTTGGCCAAGACAGTTGCTCCCACCTCGACCGCGTCGTCCTCATGCCTCGCGCGGTACCTGTGGGAGCCTGGCTTGCGGCGATGGGCTGCGCAGCAGCCCCGGTTCGCTATCGGGCAGGCATCAGCCTTTTGCCGCGAGGCGCGCCAGCAGCGGCAGGGCGCAGGCCCATATCGGCATCAGCAGCAGGCCGGTTTCCAGCTCGCCCAAAGGCAGGGCGACATCCGCCAGCCTGGCGCCGCCCAGATAAGCCAGTGGCCCACCCAACGCGCCCAGCAACGCACCGCGCCGCCAATGCCTGCCAGCCCAGGCCAGGCTGTGCCGCATGCCGCTGGCCAGCACCCACCACAACAGCGCAAGCCACAGCGGCAGTGGCCAGCTGTCGAACCCGAACACGCCCAGCGCCCCCAGCACACCATCGAGCACGCAACCAGCCGATGTTACCCATAACAAGGTCCTGACCTCGGCGTTGAGGTCCGGGCACAGGCGCAGGTGCATGGCCAGGCCGGCAAGCACCAGCAGCAACAACCAGGGGCGTTCGGCGCCGAGCACGCAGGCCCACCAGCCAGCCTGTAGCCACAGGGCATTGGCGAGCAGCCAGCGGCCCGGCATCAGGCACTGCCAGGCAAGGGCGCGCGGCGCGCCTGCGGCGCTGCCCAGAGCAAGTGGGCAACGCCGATGGCACGCTCCTCGAAACCGCCTTGGCAATAACACAGGTAGAACTCCCACAAACGCTGGAAGCTGTCGTCGTAGCCAAGCTCCATCAGCTCCGCGCGGGCCTGGCGCAGGTTGTCCCGCCAGTGGCGCAGGGTGTGGGCATAGTCCAGACCGAAGTCGTCCATGTGTACCAGGTTGAGCGCGGTGTGCCGGCTGGCGGTGTCGAGCAACACGCTCAGCGAAGGCAGGGCGCCGCCGGGGAAGATGTAGCGCTGGATGAAATCGACCGAGCGCCGCGCCTGGGCATAGCGCTGGTCGCGGATGGTGATCGCCTGCAGCAGCATCAGGCCTTCGGGCTTGAGTAGCGCGGCGCACTGGCGGAAGTACACCGGCAGGTAACGATGGCCGACAGCTTCGATCATTTCGATCGAAACCAGCTTGTCGAAGCAGCCGCGAAGGTCGCGGTAGTCTTCGCGCAGTACGGTCACGCGCTGCTCCAGCCCCAGGGCCTGAACGCGCGCCAGGGTATGGCTGTACTGCGCTTCGGAGAGCGTGGTGGTGGTGACCTTGCAGCCGTAATGGGTGGCGGCGTGGATCGCCAGGCTGCCCCATCCGCAGCCAATCTCCAGCAGGTGGTCGTCAGGGCCCAGTTCAAGCTGCTGGCAAATGCGCTGCAGCTTGTGCAACTGGGCCTGTTCCAAGCTCTGCCCGGGGTGCTCGAATTGCGCTGCCGAATACATCATGGTCGGGTCCAGCAGCCGTTCGAACAAGGCATTGCCCAAGTCGTAATGCGCCAGGATGTTGCGCCGGGCGCCGCGCCTGCTGTTGCGGTTGAGGCGGTGCAGCAGGCGCAGGGCAGGGCGGCCGAAGCGGGCCAGGCCGCCCTCGAGCGCATCGAGCACGGCCAGGTTGGCGACGAACAGGCGCGTCACCAGCGCCAGCTCGGGGCTTCGCCAATAGCCATGGATGTAGGCTTCGCCAGCGCCGATCGAGCCGTTGCCGGCAATCAGGCCCCAGGCGGCGTCATCAAGGATTTCCACCTCGGCCTGCAACGGGCTGTCGGCATCGCCGAAACTCCATTGCTGCCCGTGGCTGAGCAGGCGCAGGTGGCCGTGGCGCAACTTGCCCAGTTGGGCGAGTACCGCGCTTCGCGCCAGCCCGCCAAACAAGGGCGCCAGGCCTGCGAACTTGCTAACGCTCAGGGTGGTGTTGGACATCATCAGGGTCCTCGCAGGTTTGGCCGAGCGTCAGGTTGCCCTGGCTGGCGCTGTGGTCATGGATGGGCGTGCGTTTGCACAACAGGCGTAGCGCCTGCCAGTAGATGGCCGAGAGGGTGCGCAGGCTCATCCAGGGGAAGGCCAGCACGTATCGGTGCAGCGCCGCTCGGTTCAGTGGCTGGCGGCGCAAGGCCAGGTCGGCCTCGAACAGCTTGCGCGCGCCTTGCCAGTTCTCCATGTGGATGCGTACACGGTCCGCGTCCAGGCAGAAGCGCAGGCGATAATCCATGTCGCGCGGCATGAACGGCGATACATGGAAGGCCTTGGCGACGCTGAAGGGCTTGGCCAGGTTGCCTTGTACCGGCAACACGTAGTGGTAGCGTTCCCGCCACGGCGTGTTGCGCACCTCCAGCAGAATCGCCGCCAGCTCGCCGTCGCGGTCATGGCAGAAATAGAAGCTCACCGGGTTGAACGACAGCCCCCAGCAACGCAGTTGCGTGAGCAGGTGCACCGGGCCTTCCGGCAGCTGTCCGGTGGCCTTGCGCACCAGCAAGCGTGCGGCCTGCGCCAGCGTCTCGCCGTGGCGGGTCTGTGCGGGCAGGTAGTCGCTCTGGCGCCAGCTCAGCGGTGCCAGGCGCCCGCGTTTCAGCCAGCGCGACAGGCCCAGCAGCCAGGCTTGCTCGTCCAGGTCCAGGTAGAACATGCCGATGCGGTAGCGGAACGCGTGGGGCCGCGGCGCCAGGCGCCGGTGGCTGACCCAGCCCAGGCAAAGGCTGCTGTTCACAGGCGCTCTCCGAAATGCGCGGCCACCTGCAGCGCACTGACCACGCCGTCCTCGTGAAAGCCGTTGCCCCAGTAGGCGCCACAGAAGTAACTGTGTTGACGGCCCTGCAGTTGCCCCTGGCGGGCCTGCGCGGCGGACGCGGCAACGCTGTACTGCGGGTGGTCGTAGCGGAAACGGGCGATGATCTGCGCCGGGTCCACCAGCGCGGTCTGGTTGAGGCTCACGCAGAAGGTGGTCGGCGAGTGGATACCTTGCAGGATGTTCATGTTATAGGTCAGCGCGGCAGGGGCCTGCTCGGGGCCGCCAAGGCGGTAGTTCCAGCTGGCCCAGGCGTTCCTGCGACGGGGGAGCAGACGGGTATCGGTGTGCAGCACCACATCGTTGCTGGCATAGCCGATGGCGCCGAGCACGGCCCGCTCTTGCGGGCTTGGCGTTTCCAGCAAGGCCAGGGCCTGGTCGCTGTGGCAGGCGAACACCACGTTGTCGAAGCGCTCGGTGCCGGCCGCACTCACCAGGGTGACGCCCCCTTCGTCGCGGCTGACCCGGTACACCTTGCAGTTGAGGCGGATGCGTTCGGCGAACGGTCGGCACAGCGGCGCGACATAGCTGCGCGAACCGCCTGCGATCACCCGCCATTGCGGGCGCTGGTTGACCGACAACAAGCCGTGGTTGCGACAGAAGCGCACGAAGAACGCGAGGGGGAAGCCGAGCATGTCGGCACGCGACATCGACCAGATCGCCGAGCCCATCGGCACGATGTAATGGTCGATGAAGCGCTGCCCATAGCGCTGTGCCTGCAGGTAGGCGCCGAGGGTGGCGTTGGCATCGATGCGCTGGTTATCCAGGTCGGCGAGCGCCTGGCGGTTGAACCGCAGAATATCCCGCAGCATCCCCCAGAACCCGGGGGACACCAGGTTGCGGCGTTGGGCGAACAGCGTGTTCAGGTCGTGGCCGTTGTATTCCAGGCCCGTGACCGGGTCATGCACGGAGAAACTCATCTCGGTCGGCCGCGAGGCGACGTTCAACTGGTCGAGCAAACGGATGAAGTGCGGGTAGGTCCAGTCGTTGAACACGATGAACCCGGTGTCTATCGCATGGCGTTCGCCCTGCCAGACCACATCGAAGGTATGCGTATGGCCGCCGATCCATTGTTCGGCCTCGAACACCGTGACTTCGTGCTTGCGGGACAGCAGGTGCGCGCAGGTCAGCCCTGCGATGCCGCTGCCGATGATGGCTATGCGCATGGATCATCATTCCTGTTCATGACGGGCAAGACGTTGCCCCAGCGCCAGGCGCAGGCGCGCGGGCAGTGCGCCGAGCAGGCGCAATACCAGGGTGAAAAACCAAGGGAAACTGATTTCCAGCGGGCGCCCAGGCAGGCGCCTGGCGATGTGCCGGGCGGCGCGTTGTGCCGACCACAGTTGCGGCATGGGGAAATCGTTACGGCGGGTCAGCGGCGTGTCGACGAAGCCTGGGTTGACCAGGGTGACAGCGATGCCCTCGCCGGCCAGGTCGATGCGCAATGACTCCACCAGGTAACGCAAGGCGGCCTTGGACGCGCCATAGGCACCGGCGCGCGGCAAGGCCAGCCAGGTCACCGCGCTGCCCATCACCAGCAAATGCGGGCGATGACCGGCACGAAGCAGGGGCAGGGCGGCGGCCAGGCAGTGGCTGACCGCCAGGACATTGGTGCGGATCACGCGCTCGACCAGGGCCGGGTCGAAATGGCCCGGTTCCAGGTACTCGCAGGTGCCGGCATTGAGAATCACCGTGTCCAGTGCGCCCCAGGCCTGCGCGATGCGGTTTGCGATCGCGGTTACCTGCGCAGGGTCGTCCAGGTCGCCCAGGGCCAGCAGTACCTGCCCGGGGAAGCGTTCAGCCAACGGCGCAAGGCGCTCCGCGCAGCGGCCGCCCAAGGCCACCTGGTGGCCCTGCTCCAGCAGCTGTTGCGCAAGTGCGGCACCGATACCGCTGCTTGCGCCAGTCAGCCAGCAGCGGCTCATGCGAGCCGCCCTTTGAGCCAGCGGATGGCGCCGCCCATGAGTGGCACGTGCTCGTAGAGCAGGGCAGCGGCGTCGAAATAGTCCTGGTGAAAATGGACCCGCTCATGCCATTGCAAGAAGCTGCACCCTTGCAGGCTGATCGGCTGACCGCGGCACAGGCGTGGGTGGCGGAACTGCAGGGTCCAGCGCAGGTAACCCTGGCCAGGCGTCACCTCGTCGAGGCTGGAGAAGGCATAGCGGATATCGTGGGCGTTGCCGTACAGCTGCGCGAAGTACCCGCGCAGAGCGGGCAACCCGTGTATCTGATGCAGCGGGTCGCGGAACGTGACGTTCTCGCTGTACAGCTTTTCAAGTGGCTCGAGGTTGCCCCCGTCGAGGCTGGCAAAGCGCTCGGCGAATTGCTGCAGGTACGCTGACATGCTGGGCTCCAGAGAATCCTGTACAAAAAAGATTTGTTGTACAGGTATAACTGAAGCCTAAGCGTAAATCTATACAAGTCAACGCTTTTGTACAGGTTTTTTCAGTGCTCGGCCTGGCCCAGTTGCCGGCGCAGTTCCGCCACTTCGGCCTCCAGTTCGCGGACCTTTTCTTCGGCAAACACCTGCGCTGTGACGTCGCGCTGGATGCCGATGTAGTAGGTCAGCTGGTCGGCCTCGTTGCGCACCGGGGTGATGGACAACTCGTTCCAGAACAGGCTGCCGTCCTTGCGGTAGTTGCGCAGCACCTGGCAGCAGGGGCGGCCTTCGCGGATCGCCTCGCGGATGTTTTCCAGCGCGGTCTGGTCATGGTCTACGCCCTGAAGAAAACGGCAGTCCTGATAAAGGATGTCGTCGACACGGTAGCCGGTCAGGCGCTCGAAGGCCGGATTGGCATAGATGAGGATGCTGTCATTGCCTTCCTGCTCGGCAACGACGATGCCATCGTTGGAATGCTCGACCATCAGTTGCAGGAGTTTCGCGTTGATCATGGGGTTCACCTACAGGCATTTGGTGTGCGATGTGCTGCATGATGAACCAAGGCGCCTCGCCGCAGAAGCGGCATATGGGTTTAGAATGTGCCACCCCCCGGAAAACTTTCGTTATGACTGACCCAACCCCAGCCGATTTGCTCCCCATGCGCGATGTGGTCAGCCTGACCGGCATCAATCCGGTGACCTTGCGTGCCTGGGAGCGCCGCCATGGGTTGATCAGCCCACAGCGCACCGAGGGTGGCCATCGCCTGTACACGGCCCAGGATGTCCAGCGCATACGCGACATCCTGCGCTGGACCGCCAATGGCATATCCATCAGCAAGGTCGGCGATATGCTCGCCAGCCAGCCAGAGCCGTCCGCGCAGCAGCACTCGGCCTTCGACGATTGGCGTGCCGCCGTGGTGCGCGCCACCAGGGCCTTCGATAGCCAGGCGCTGGAAGGTATTCACGGGCAGCTGTTCACCCTCCTGCCCAAGGCCAGCGTACTGCACGACGTGCTGATGCCGGCCTGGCATGAGCTGGCGGCAGGCACGGCGCCAGGCCAGCGCAGCCAATGGCTGTTTCTCGACATGTTCCTGCGCGCCCGCCTGCTGCTGCGCCTGCAGCTGAACCAGGCCGATGCACCACGGGTGCTGCTGGCAGGTACCGAGGGGCAAGCCGAACTGCAGCTGTTGTGCGCCGGGCTGCTGTTGAGCGGCGAGCAACAGCGTATCGAAGTGCTCGGTTGCGGGCAGCCGCTGGAAGAGCTGCCCATCCTGTGTGCGGCGATGCAGCCTGCGGCCCTGGTGATCAAGGTGAAGGCGCCGGTGAACCCGGCCTTGGCCAGGCGCCTGCGGACGTTGCAGATGCAGATCGCTTGCCCGCTGGCCTTGACGGGCGAAGGGCTGGCCGCTTCGCAGCTGGCCTGGCAGGGGGTCCCGCCGTGCCTGCTGGACGAGCAGCGCGCCGATGCCGCCGCCATGCTCGGCGCCTTGCTCAGGGGTCGCCTGGACCTTTGACCCTGGCCCCTGCGGGCGCCTAATCCCGGGCAGCTTGCCCAAACCGACGACGAAGGGGGCTGTTCAGTGTGCTCCGAAAGGAGTACAAATGTGCTCCATGGACAAACTAACCCCAAAACGCCGCGCGATCTTCGAGTTCATCCGTGAGCGTATCGCCGACCATGGCCAGCCGCCGAGCCTGGCCGATATCGCCACGCGCTTCGGTTTTGCCTCGCGCAGCGTGGCGCGCAAGCACATCACCGCCCTGTGCCAGGGCGGTTACATCGATGTCACGCCGAACCAGGCGCGCGGCATTCGCCTGGCCGAACCGCTGCGCCGCCCGGAAATCCTCGAAGTGCCAGTGCTGGGCCAGGTGGCGGCAGGTGCCCCCATCGGCCCGGACCTGGGCATCCACGAGCAGTTGCTGCTCGACCCCAGCCTGTTCCGCCGCACCCCCGACTACCTGCTGAAGGTGCGTGGCGACTCGATGATCGACGACGGCATTTTCGATGGCGACCTGGTCGGCATCCGCCAGCAGGCCGACGCCCGCGACGGCCAGATCGTGGTCGCGCGCCTGGATGGCGAGGTGACCATCAAGCGCCTGCAACGCCAGGGCAGTGGTTACCGGCTGCTGCCACGCAACCCCGCCTACGCGCCGATCGAGGTGCGGCCTGAACAGGCGTTCTTCATCGAAGGCGTGTTCTGCGGCTTGCTGAGGCGTGACTGATGGGCGCCGTGGTCGACCTCGACAGGCTGCTCGACCAGCGCCGGGTATGGCGCGGTCGCCAGGCCCAGGCGCGGCCACTCGGGCTGCAGCCAACGGGCCATGCCGCCCTCGACCAGCGCCTGCCGGAAGGCGGTTGGCCGGCAGCGGCCCTCAGCGAACTGTTGCTGGCCAGCCCCGGCGCTGGCGAATTGCAGTTGTTGTGGCCAACGCTGGCCCGCCTCAGTGCTGAAGGTGGCCGGGTGGTGCTGGTAGCGCCGCCGTTCATCCCTTACGCCCCGGCCTGGCAGGCCGCCGGGGTGGACCTGCGCTGGCTGGTGCAGGTGGCCGCCGACCCTGGCGATGCCCTGTGGGCCGCCGAGCAGTGCCTGCGTTCCGGCAGTTGCGCGGCGGTGCTGTGCTGGCCGGAGCGTGCCGATGATCGCGCCCTGCGGCGCTTGCAGGTGGCCGCCGAAACCGGCCAGGCCCTGGCATTCGCCTGCAGGCCGCAGCAGGCGGCGCACAACCCTTCACCGGCAGCGCTGCGCATCGCCGTCGACACCCGCCCGGCGCAATGGCGCGTGCTGAAAAGCCGTGGCGGCATGCCACCGGCGCTGCCCATCGCCTGCCCGGGGCGGGGCTGATGCAGCATGCTCTGGGCCTGCATCCTGCTACCGCAGCTGGCGCTGGACACGGTCCTGCGCGAGCGCGACGACCCTGATACCCCCCTGGTGCTGCTTGGCGGGCCGAGCCAGCGGCGCGTGCTGCAGGCGGTCAACCCGGCGGCCGCGGCGCTCGGCCTGCGCGCCGGGCAAAGCCTGACCGCTGCGCGCGCCCTGGCCGAAGGTTTCACCTGTGTCGAAGCCGACCCCAAGCGTATCGACCAGGTGCAGCAGCTGTTGGCCGCCTGGGCCTACCGCTTCAGTGCCCAGGTCAGCCTGCACTACCCACGGGCGCTGTTGCTGGAGGTGGGTTCCAGCCTGCAACTGTTCGGGCCCTGGCCGCAATTTCAGGCGCGCCTGCGCCAGGAACTGGCTGAACTGGGCCTGCGCCAACGCATCGTCCTGGCCAGCAACCCGGTGGCGGCACGCATGCTTGCCAACGCTCACGATGGCCTGGCCGTCTGCGATGCCGACGCCACCCGGGCGGCGCTGCTGGGCATGCCCATCGAGCGTGTCGGCTTACCGGCGCAGGCTGCCGAAGCCTTTGCCCGCATGGGGCTGCGCCAGTTGAGCCAGGTGCTGGCCTTGCCCCGTGACAGCCTGGCCAAGCGCTTTCCGGCGCAGGTACAGCTGCACCTCGACCAGTTGCTCGGCCTGCGCAACCTGGGGCTGGGCTTCTACCAGCCACCGGACCGCTTCGAAACCCGGCTGGAGCTGAATTTCGACGTCGAGTCGCACCAGGCCCTGCTGTTCCCGCTGCGGCGCATGCTCAACGACCTTGCCGCGTTTCTCGCCGGGCGTGACTGTGGCGTCCAGCGCTTCTGCCTGCACCTGGAGCACGTCGAAGGGCCGGATACCTTGCTCGAGGTAGGCCTGCTGGCCGCGGAACGCGATGCGGCGATGCTGTTCGAACTGGCGCGCGGGCGCCTGGAGCCACTGCGCATTCCCGCCCCGGTGCGCAACCTGCGCCTGGTTGCCGAGGACCTGCCTGCTTTCGTGCCGCAACACCAGGCCTTGTTCGACCCGCGCGCACAACAGGCGCAACCCTGGGAACAATTGCGCGAACGGTTGCGCGCGCGCCTGGGGGACGAGGCGGTCAAGGGCCTGAGCGCGGCAGCCGATCATCGCCCCGAATGTGCCTGGCACACGGTAGAGCAGGGGGCCCAGGGCAGCCTGCCGGTAGCGCCCGGCAGCCGCCCTGGCTGGCTGCTGCCGGCGCCCATGGCGCTGGACGAGGCCGGCTACCGGGTGCAGGGCCATGCCGAGCGCATCGAGTCGGGCTGGTGGGATGGCGGCGATGTGCGCCGCGATTACTACCGCATCGAAACCCGTGACGGCCTGCGCGGCTGGGCCTACCGTGACCTGAGCCAGGCCGGCCCGTTGTGGCTGCAAGGCTGGTTCGCATGAGCAGCGCGGGGTATGCCGAGCTGCATTGCCTGTCCAACTTCAGCTTCCAGCGCGGTGCGTCGAGCGCCGACGAGCTGTTTCGCCGTGCGCGCGAGCAGGGCTACCAGGCCCTGGCGATCACCGACGAGTGCACCCTGGCCGGCATCGTCCGGGCCTGGCAGGCGGCGAAGACGCACGGGCTCCGGCTGATCGTCGGCAGTGAAGTGCAGTTGCAGGACGGCCCCAAACTGGTGCTGCTGGTGCAGGACCTGCGCGGCTACCAGAGCCTGTGTGGGTTGATCACCTGCGCCCGGCGGCGGGCGCAGAAGGGCGAGTACCAGCTGTTTCGCGACGACCTGCAGCAGCACCATCAGGGCCTGCTGGCCTTGTGGGTGGCCGATGAAAGTGACGATATCGCCCCCGGGCAGTGGTTGCGCAGCGTGTTCGGCGAGCGCCTGTGGCTGGCGGTGCACCTGCACCGCGGCAGTGATGATGCCTTGCGCCTTGAGCGCAGGCGCGACCTGGCGGCCAGGCTCGGCATCCGCGCCGTGGCCTGTGGCGATGTGCACATGCACGTGCGCGGCCGCCGCGCCCTGCAGGACTGCATGACCGCCATCCGCCAGCATTGCCAGGTCGCCGAGGCCGGGCGCTTTCTGTTCGCCAATGGCGAGCGGCACCTGCGCAGCCAGGCGCAACTGGGCGAACTCTATCCCCCCGAGCTACTGGCCGAAACCCTGGCCATCGCCGCCCGCTGCCAGTTCGACCTGAGCGAATTGCAGTATCAGTACCCACGCGAACTGGTGCCGCAGGGCCACACCCCGGCGAGCTGGCTGCGCGAATTGTGCGAGCAGGGTTTGCCGCTGCGCTGGCCAGCTGGGCCGAGCGACAAGGTGCGGGAAGTGCTGGCCAAGGAGCTGGCGCTGATTGAGGAGCTGGGTTACGAAAGCTACTTCCTGACCGTGCACGACATCGTCGCCTTCGCCCGCAGCCAGCGCATTCTGTGCCAGGGGCGGGGTTCGGCGGCCAACTCGGTGGTGTGTTTCGTGCTGGGCATCACCGAACTCGACCCCATGCAGCATCACCTGCTGTTCGAGCGTTTCCTGTCGCGCGAGCGCAACGAGCCGCCGGATATCGATGTCGACTTCGAGCACGACCGGCGCGAAGAGGTTATCCAGTATGTGTTCCGGCGCTATGGCCGGCACCGCGCGGCGCTCACGGCAGTGGTCAATACCTACCATGCCGCCGGTGCGGTGCGCGATGTGGCCCGGGTGCTGGGGTTGCCCGCCGACCAGGTGGATGCCCTGGCCAAATGCTGCGGCCGCTGGAGCGACCGCATACCCGATGACCAGCGCCTGGCCGAGGCCGGTTTCGAAGCCAGCAGCCCTTCGCTGCGGCGGGTGCTGGTGCTGGCCGGTGAACTGATCGGCTTCCCCCGGCACCTGTCGCAGCACCCGGGCGGGTTCGTTATCTCGCAGCAACCGCTGGACGAGCTGGTGCCGGTGGAAAATGCCGCGATGGCCGAGCGCACGGTGATCCAGTGGGACAAGGACGACCTGGACATGGTCGGCCTGCTCAAGGTCGATGTGCTGGCGCTGGGCATGCTCAGTGCCTTGCGTCGTTGCTTCGATCTGCTGCAACGCCACCGTGGCCAGCAGTTGACCCTGGCGACCATCCCGGTTGAAGACCCGGCCACCTACGCGATGATCAGCCGTGCCGAGACCATGGGCGTGTTCCAGATCGAGTCGCGTGCGCAAATGGCCATGCTGCCTCGGCTGCGCCCGAAAACCTTCTACGACCTGGTCATCGAAGTGGCGATCGTGCGCCCCGGGCCGATCCAGGGCGACATGGTTCACCCATACCTGCGCCGGCGCCTGAAGCAGGAGCCGGTGACCTACCCCTCGCCGCAACTGAAGGCAGTGTTCGAACGCACCCTGGGCGTGCCGCTGTTCCAGGAACAAGTGATGGAACTGGCCATGGTCGCGGCCGATTACAGCCCGGGCGAGGCCGACCAGTTACGCCGCAGCATGGCGGCCTGGAAGCGTCACGGCGGCCTGGAACCGCACCGCGAGCGGCTGATACAGGGCATGTTGCGCAACGGTTACGCGCTGGCGTTCGCCGAGCGCATCTTCGAGCAGATCAAGGGTTTTGGCAGCTATGGTTTCCCCGAATCGCACGCGGCCAGCTTTGCCTTGCTGTGCTATGCCAGCAGCTGGCTGAAGTGCCACGAGCCGGCGATTTTCACCTGCGCGCTGGTCAACAGCTGGCCGATGGGCTTCTACAGCCCCGACCAGTTGTTGCAGGAGGCCCGCCGCCAAGGCATCGAGGTACGCCCGGTCGACGTTTGCCACAGCGAGTGGGATTGCACCCTCGAGGCGGATGCCCGCGGCATCTTGGCCATTCGTATGGGCTTGCGCCTGGTACGGGGCCTGGCCGAAGCTAGTGGCAGGCGCCTGGAGCAGGCGAGGGCGCAGCGCCCCTGGCGTGACGTTGATGATCTGTGCCTGCGTGCCGGCCTCGACCCGCGTGCCCGCGCCCGGCTGGCCGATGCCGGCGCGCTGCGTGCCTTGGCCCGCGACCGGCATCAGGCGCGCTGGCAGGTGGCGGCGGTGCAGCCACAACTGCCGTTGTTCGCCGATGTGGCCGCCGTGCCGGAAAGCACTGTCGAACTGCCTGTACCTACTGTGGGCGAAGACCTGAGGGCCGATTACCACACCTTGGGGACCACGCTCGGGCCGCATCCGTTGGCCTTGTTGCGTTCACGCCTGAGGGCGCTGGGTTGCCGCAGTTCGCACGAACTGCAAGACGTCGGGCATGGCGACAGTATTGCCGTGGCCGGGCTGGTGGTAGGCCGCCAGCGGCCACAGACGGCCAGCGGGGTGACCTTCGTCACCCTGGAGGACGAACACGGCATGCTCAACGTGGTGGTGTGGCGCGACCTGGCCGAACGGCAAAGGCGGGCGCTGGTGGGCTCGCAGTTGCTCAAGGTCAGCGGGCGGCTGGAGCAGGAGAATGGTGTCAGGCACCTGATTGCGCGCCGGCTGGAAGATATCAGCCCGCTGTTGCGGGGGCTGGATGTGCGCAGCCGGGACTTCCATTGACCAAGGTGCGGTGAGGTTCTGTGGGAGCGGGTTCACCCGCGAACACGGGCGAAGCCCGTGCCACCCATCGTGTTGCCTTCTTCGCGGGTAAACCCGCTCCCACAGGGTGCCGTGCCAGCAATCAGACCATCGCCAAGCGCTGCTTGCGCGTCGGCGCCGGGAACGCCAGGTCGATCGCGCGCAGGTCTTCGCGGGTCAAGGTCAGCGCCGCCGCCGCTGCATTCAAGCGCACGTGCTCGGGCGACACGGCCTTGGGAATGGCGATCACCCCGTCATGGCGGGTCACCCAGGCCAGGCTGACCTGCGCCGCCGTGGCCCCATGGCGCTCGGCGATCTGCCCCAGCACCGGGTGCTGCAACAGGCGCCCGGCCTGGGCCAGCGGGCAGTAGGCCATGATTGGCAGGGCGCGTTTTTCGCACCAGGGCAACAGGTCGAACTCGATGCCACGCTGGGCCGGGTTGTACAGCACCTGGTTGGTGGCGCAATCGGGGTTGTGCAGTTCGCGCAGGTCGTCAACATCGAAATTGGACACCCCCCAACGCCTGATCTTGCCTTGCTCGCGCAAGCGCTCGAACGTTTCGACGGTTTCCTCCAGCGGGTACTGGCCGCGCCAGTGCAACAGGTACAGGTCGATGCACTCGGTGCCCAGGCGGCTGAGGCTGCGCTCACAGGCATCCGCCATGCTGCGCCGACCGGCATTGTGCGGGTACACCTTGCTGACCAGAAACACCTGGTCGCGGCGCCCGGCAATGGCCTGGCCAACCACTTGCTCGGCACCCCCTTCGGCATACATTTCGGCGGTATCGATCAAGCTCAGGCCAAGCTCGATGCCCTGTTGCAAGGCCGCCACCTCGGCAGCCCTGCGGCCTGGGTCTTCACCCATGTACCAGGTGCCCTGGCCGATGGCCGGAACGTTGCAACCTGCCAGTTTCACGTAACGCATGTCACCTCCGGGATACGGGTATGCGTAAGCAGTACCTCGAGCAGCGCTTGCGCCGCAGTGGAAAGCTTGTGTTCGCTGAGGGCGATCACGCCGATGCGGCGCTCGACCGTGGGCTCGACCAGGGTCACGCAGCGGGCGCCGAGTTCCTGCATCTGGTTGATGCACAGCGCCGGCACGGCACTGACCCCCAGGCCGCTGGCAACCATGCGGCCGATGGTCGACAGCTGGTGGCTCTCGAATGCCACCGCCAGTTTGCCGTGGCGGGCGGCGATGTTCTGCTCCATCAGCAGACGCACCGCCGAAGGGCGTTGCAAGGCCACGAAGTCTTCGGCCAGCAGTTGTGCCCAGCTGACCTCGGGCAACTGCGCCAGGGGCGAGTCGGCGGGCACCACGGCGACGAAGCGGTCCATGTACAACGGGTGGAAGTCCAGGCCATCGATGTTGTCCGGTTCAAAGCCGATGCCCAGTTCGACGCGGCGATGGCGCACCAGTTCCTGCACCTGTTCGTTGATCACGTCGTGCACGGTGACGTTGACCTTGGGGTAGCGCTGGCGAAACACCTTGAGCGAGCGGGGCAGCAGGTTGCCGGCAAAGGCCGGCATGGCCGCCACCGAAACCCGGCCCAGCTGCAGGGTGAAACGCTGGCGCAGCATTTCTTCGGTATCGTCCCAGTCGGCCAACAGGCGCCGCGCCAGGGGCAGCAGCACCTCGCCCTCGGCGGTCAGGCTGACACTGCGCGTGGTGCGGCTGAGCAGGGCGCCGCCCAGGTTTTCTTCCAGCGCCTTGATGGTCAGGCTGAGGGCCGGTTGCGAGACATGCAGGTGTTCACCGGCCTGGGCAAAGCTCTGGTACTTGGCCACGGCGACAAAGGCACGCAGTTGCTTGACGTTCATGACGAGGCCTGTTGGTTGTTTTGCAAAAGTTATCAATCAATGAATAAAACAAAATTAACAAATCAGTCGCTTGCGGTGAAGATGTCCCCACACGCTCACCGACAGCCTCGTCGGTTCAACAACTACAAAAGGCGGATCAGCATGGCCGGACTGGACAAGCGCGTTGCAACCTATGAACAGGCCCTCGAAGGCCTGACCGACAACATGACGGTACTGGCGGGCGGTTTCGGCCTGTGCGGCATCCCGGAAAACCTCATCAATGAAATCAGGCGGCGTGGCGTCAAGGGCCTGACCGTGGTCTCCAACAACTGCGGCGTCGATGGCTTTGGCCTTGGCGTGCTGCTGGAAGACCGGCAGATCCGCAAGATGGTCGCCTCCTACGTGGGCGAGAACGCCGAGTTCGAACGCCAACTGCTGAGCGGCGAACTGGAGGTCGAACTGACCCCGCAGGGCACCCTCGCCGAGAAGATGCGCGCCGGCGGTGCCGGCATCCCTGCCTTCTATACCGCTACCGGCTACGGCACCCCGGTGGCCGAGGGCAAGGAAGTGCGCGAATTCAACGGCCGCAAGTACATCCTCGAAGCGTCCATCACCGGCGACTTCGCCATCGTCAAGGGCTGGAAGGCCGACCACTACGGTAACGTGGTGTACCGCAACACCGCGCAAAACTTCAACCCGCTGGCGGCCACCGCCGGCAAGATCACCGTGGTCGAAGTGGAAGAGATCGTCGAGCCCGGCGTGCTGCTGCCCAGCGAAATCCATACCCCGGGCATCTACGTGGACCGGGTCATCGTCGGCACCTTCGAAAAGCGCATCGAAAAGCGCACCGTCAAGGCCTGAGCGCCATCCACCAGAACAACAAAGAGACCCTGACCATGGCACTGACCCGCGAACAGATGGCGCAACGCGTCGCCCGTGAACTGAAGGACGGCTACTACGTCAACCTGGGCATCGGCATTCCGACCCTGGTGGCCAACTACGTACCCGCCGACATGGATGTGATGCTGCAATCGGAAAACGGCCTGCTCGGCATGGGTGAATTCCCCACCGAAAGCACGATCGACGCCGACATGATCAACGCTGGCAAACAGACCGTCACCGCCCGCCGCGGTGCCTCGATCTTCGATTCGGCGCAGTCGTTCGCGATGATCCGTGGCGGCCATGTCGACCTGACCGTGCTCGGCGCTTTCGAGGTGGATGTGCACGGCAACATCGCCTCGTGGATGATCCCCGGCAAGCTGGTCAAGGGCATGGGCGGCGCCATGGACCTGGTGGCCGGCGCCGACAACATCATCGTCACCATGACCCATGCCTCGAAGGACGGCGAGTCCAAGCTGCTGGCGCAGTGCAGCCTGCCGCTGACCGGTGCCGGCTGCATCCGCAAGGTGCTGACCGACCTGGCCTACCTGGAAATCGAAGACGGCGCCTTCATCCTGCGCGAGACCGCGCCGGGGGTGAGCGTCGAGGAAATCATCGAGAAGACCGCCGGCAAGCTGATCGTGCCGGATGATGTGAAGGAGATGACCTTCTAAGGCACTACACGATCCTGCCCTGTGGGAGCGGGCGTGCCCGCGAATGCGTCGGTCAATTCACCGCAGCATTCGCGGGCGCGCCCGCTCCCACAGGGTTTTGTGTTGTCTGGCAATGCTGTTTCACCCCATAAAACCAATAAAAGGAATTGAACCGTGGCCGCTGAACTCCAAGACAGCCGCTCCGCCCGCTTTGCCTTGCGCTGCTCCAACTGGGCCGAACGCTGGTTCCCCGACTCCTGGGTCTTCGCTGCCCTGGCCGTGTTGCTGGTGTGCATCGGCGCCCTGGCCATGGGCGCCAGGCCGGTCGACACCGCCAAGGCTTTTGGCGATGGTTTCTGGAGCCTGATCCCGTTCACCATGCAGATGGCTTTCGTGGTCATCGGCGGCTATGTGGTGGCCAGTTCGCCACCCGCCGCGCGGCTGATCGACCGCCTGGCGCGCATCCCGGGCAATGGCCGTTCGGCGGTGTGCTGGGTCGCGCTGATCTCGATGCTGGCGTCGCTGCTGAACTGGGGCCTGTCGCTGGTGTTCGGCGGCCTGCTGGTGCGCGCCCTGGCTCGCCGCACCGAGCTGAAAATGGACTACCGCGCCGCCGGTGCCGCCGCCTATCTGGGCCTGGGCGCCGTGTGGGCCCTGGGCCTGTCGTCGTCGGCGGCGCAGCTGCAGGCCAACCCGGCCAGCCTGCCACCGTCGATTTTGTCGATCACCGGGGTGATCCCGTTCACCGAAACCATCTTTCTCTGGCAGTCCGGGGTGATGCTGGCGGCGCTGGTGGTGGTCTCGCTGGTCATCGCCTACGCCACTGCACCAGGCCCGAACAGCGCGCGCAGCGCCCAGGACTGCGGGGTCGACCCCAGCTTCAGCGCGCCACCACCGCCGCAGCGCACGCGCCCGGGTGAGTGGCTGGAGCACAGCCCGATCCTGATCCTGCTGCTGGTGGCCCTGGCCGCCGGCTGGTTGTACCAGGAGTTCGCCACCAAGCCGGCGATTACCGCCATTTCCGGGCTGAACACCTACAACCTGCTGTTCATCATGCTCGGTGCCTTGCTGCACTGGCGCCCGCGCAGTTTCCTCGATGCCGTGGCGCGTGCGGTGCCGACCACCACCGGTGTGCTGATCCAGTTCCCGCTGTATGGCTCGATCGCGGCCATCCTCACCCAGGTCAAAGGTGTCGACGAGCAGACCCTGGCCCACCACATCTCGCTGTTCTTCACCCAGATCGCCACCCATGACACCTATGCGCTGCTTATGGGGGTGTATTCGGCGGTACTGGGCTTCTTCATTCCGTCGGGCGGTGGCAAGTGGATCATCGAGGCGCCGTACGTGATGCTGGTGGCCAACGACCTGCAGTACCACCTGGGCTGGGCGGTGCAGATCTACAACGCTGCCGAAGCCTTGCCGAACCTGATCAACCCGTTCTACATGCTGCCGCTGCTGGGCGTGCTGGGGCTCAAGGCGCGCGACCTGATCGGCTTCTCGTTCGTGCAATTGCTGGTGCACGTGCCGTTGGTGCTGGTGCTGCTATGGGCATTGGGCACGACGTTGCAGTATGTGCCGCCGGTGATGCCGTAACGTCAGGGGGCCGCTGCGCGGCCCATCGCCGGCAAGCCGGCTGCCACACCGACCGCATTGGCTTCAAGCCTTGTGCAGTCGCTGTGGGAACCGGCTTGCTGGCGATGGGCTGCTGCACTATTTGCCCGTCGGTATTTTGACTGAGCCATTCATTGCCGATTGAATTTTATTATTGTGGCGGATCATTGACGCAACGTCATTGTACTCATAAGCTCATTTCAACAGCGAAACAACTTCCGAACAGCGCCAACAACTCGTTGAATTTCCTCTTTAAAGGAGGGCGTATGCGCTCGGCTCTGATTATCAAATCGATATTTTTGCTGGTGCTGTTAAGTGGTGCGGCGCGTGCGGCGGATAGCTATATAAATCAGAACACTATCATCCCTGTTTCAACGGCAGGCTGGCTCTTTGCATTCGCCGTGGTTGGCTTTGTGGCAGTCGCCAACCGAAAGAAGATCTGATTCGCTCAGCCCGTTTTTTTGTGGGTGGCGCATGGTCAGGGGCGTGGCTTGTCAATTTCGCAACCGTTGCTATATTGCCAGTAGCCAGTGAAGGTCCACGGTTGCAGGCTGCACAACGTCAAGGCAAGGCCTTCAGGAAATCGAGGCCAGCGCGGCAGGCAATTGCCGCGAAGCGGAGCGAGAGTTGGTGTGCTGTTCTCATTCGGTGCTCTTAGTCGGGCCTTCGGGCCGGAGGGACCCTCATGGTGCGTTCAATGTTTGCCTCGTTGTGCCTGCTGATGGTGTGCTCCGCTGGCGCCAGCGCCGACCCGCACAGTTCTGCTTACCTGCTCAGCCCCGGGGATGTGGTGATGGTTTCGGTGTGGCAGGAAGATAGCCTGCGCCAGGAAGCCACGGTACTTCCCGATGGCAGTATCACTTTCCCCCTGGCCGGGCGTATCGATGTCGCCGGGCTGGATGTAACGGCAGTTGAAAAACAAGTGGCTGCCAAACTGGAAAAGTTCCTCCCCGACCCGAACGTCAGCGTCGTCGTCAAGAGCATCGCTGGCAACATGGTCTATGTACAAGGCAAAGTGATCAAACCCGGGCCGGTACAAATGGCGGGCCCTACGGCGGTGCTGCAAGCGCTGAGCATGTCGGGCGGCCTGGACAAGTTCGCCGATGAAAGCGAAATCAAAGTGGTCCGCGGTACCGGCGCTTCCCAAAAAATCCTGCCCGTGCGATATAAAGACCTGGTGTCTGGCCGGGACATGTCGACCAACATCCAACTTCAGGCTGGCGATACGCTGGTCGTTCCTTGATCTTGCCTTTAATAAGAACATTTAATGCCTCTTCTTAGAACAACCAGCATTGCAACGGCGGCCATACTGTTGCCGTTTACCGAGCCGTTACTGGCCGCCAATTGGCAGTCTACGGTGGTGGTACCGACAACCGTCGAACATGACAGCAACCCGTTGCTGCTGTCGTCGGGGGAAAAGGGCATAACACGCACGATCATCGCGCCCGATTACACCCTGATCGGCACCTTCGACCGTGATGAACTGAGGTTGGGGCTGGGCATGGATGTATTGCGCTCGTCCGATACGGCGGTAGTCGATGACCGTGAGGACCCGGACGTGAGCCTGGGCTGGCAGCGTCAGACCGAACGCGGGCGGTTCGGCCTGCTGGCGCGCTACAACGAAAGCTCGACCCTGTCGGGGACGGTACTGGATACCGGCGTGGTCACCACCGATGGCACGCAGAAGCTGTATACGCTGACCGGCAACTGGAGCCAGGCGGTGACCGACCGCAGCACCTTGAGCAACGAAACCACGTACAACCGGGCCCGTTACGACATCAGCACGCTGACCGGTTACAACGAGCTGGGCAACGTGTTCACCTGGACCTATGCCTGGAGCGAGCGGGCGGATGTGTATAGCCGCTTTGGCGCCCGGCGCTATGAACCCGAGCAGGACCAGACGGCCACCGCTTCCAACAGCTACAGCCCGGCGGTCGGGGTCAAGTACCAGCTCTCCGAACGCCTCAGTGCCGATGCGCACGTGGGGGTCACCAAGGTTTCCGGTGACGAAGGCGGGCAACGCGGCGAGGGCGGGGTGGCACTGCTGTACACCGGCGTGCGCAGCGACGCCAGCTTTACTGCCGAACGCAGCACGGTGGCCAGCGCCGAAGGCGGCTTCGCCGAGCTGGACCAGGTGCGCGGTGTGTGGAGTTATGCGCTCAGCGAACTGACCCGGGTGGGCGCCGATGCCGCCTGGCAGGACAGCAAAGGGCAGACCCCTAACACCCTGCAGACTTACAGCGTGTGGGCCAGCCGCCAGTTTTCGCCGTACTGGGACCTGCGCCTGTCGTTGATGTACAAGGAGCGGCAGCAGGATCACGAAGCCGATGCGACCGCTACGATCGTGGGTTTGACGTTGACGTACAGGTACCCCGACATCTGAACTTCAGGCAGGTGGCCCCATGAAGTCCGATTATGAGCTCTCCCTCAGAGATTACATCGCCATTATCAAGGACCGGGCCCTGTTACTGGGGGGAAGCATCGTAGTCATCCTCGCCGCGACCGTTGCGGTGGCCGTGATGGTGCCGCCGATCTACCAGTCGACCGGCACCATTCTGGTGGAGTCGCAGCAGATTTCGCCGGAACTGGTATCGACCAATACCACCAGCTTCGCCGATGAGCGCATCGAGGTGATTCGTCAGCGGGTCATGACCCGCGACAACCTGCTGCGCATCATCGACAAGTACAACCTGTTCGCCGACAAGCGTTTCAGCGAAAGCGACCGCATCGAGCACATGCGCAGTGCTGTCGTGGTCGAGACGCTCACCACCTACGTGCGCGGGCGCGGCGAGGCGACCGTGGCGTTCAATGTGTCCTTCGAGCACAAGCAGGCGGAAGTGGCCAAGGAAGTCGCCGACGAACTGGTGACGCTGTTCCTCAACGAGAACCTCAAGCAGCGCACCGAGCGGGCCAACGAAACCACCGAGTTCCTCACCCAGGAGGCGAACAAGCTGGGCGCCGAGCTGGCCAGCCTGGAAAACCAGCTGGCGGATTTCAAGCAGGCCCACGCCAATGCCTTGCCCGAGCACCAGACCCTGCGCATGAACATGCTGTCCCGCTCGGAGCTGGAGTTCCGCGAGGTGGACCGCGATTACAAGGCGGCCCAGGAAGAACTGCGTTACCTGGAGCTGGAACTGTCCGCAGCCAATGCCGGGCTGGCCACCAAGGTCGGCGAAGGCCCCAGGGCAGCGAATGCCGAGCAGCCCCAGGACCTGCCCAGCCTGAAGGCCGAGTACGCCCGGCTGTTGAGCCGATACAAGGAAGCCCACCCTGATGTGGTGGCGGTCAAGCGCAGGATCCAGGCGCTCGAAGCCAGTGGCAATCGCACGGCGGTGGCTTCAACGGCCGGCCTCGACGCTGCCCGCGTGCGCGCCAAGATGAGTGCCGCGCAGGTGCGCATCGCTTCGCTGGCCGAGCAGAAGCGCGAGTTGACCCGCAAGATGGAAGGCTACGAAGCCGAGATCCTCGAGGCGCCGCAGGTCGAGCGCGGCCTGGTGACCTTGATGCGCGATCACGACAATGCGCGCAAGAAGTACGAGGAAATCCGCGCCAAAGAAATGGGCGCGAAGATTACCGAGAGCCTGGAGCAGGAGAACAAGGCCGAGCGCTTCGTGTTGCTTGAGCCGCCGCTGCTGCCGGAAAAGCCGATCAAGCCCAACCGCAAGAAAATCGCTGCCCTGGGCCTGGTGCTGGCACCGGCCGGTGGCGGTGCGCTGGTGATGCTGCTGGAAATGCTCGACCAGCGTATTCGCGGCGTCGGCGCGCTGGAAAACCTGCTGGGCAAACGGGTGCTGGTGGCGCTGCCCTACATCGATACCAAGGCCGATGTAGCCAGGCGCAAGCGTTGGCGCAACGGGCTGTTGCTGGCAGCGCTGGCGCTGGTGGCCATGATGGTGGTGCTGGTGCACCTGTTCTACATGCCACTGGATGTGCTGTTGGTCAAAGTCATGTCTCGGTTTGCATAAAGGAAAGCAGTGATGGACAGGCCAAATCAGGCGGTTGGCAACAATCTTCACCCGGTTACGCCGGGCACGCCCCAGGTATTGTCACCTGCTCCGGGTACGGCGCTGGCGGAGGTGCCTGGCCAGTTCGACTATGTGAACACCAAGGTGGTGCCGCTGCGTGCGGAGCATCTGGAACGCCACCGCATCGTGGCGTACAACAAGAACTCCAGCATGAACGGGCCGATCGACCTGTTGCGCACGCAGGTGCTGCGGATCATGGACGAGAACGGCTGGCGTACCTTGGCCATTACTTCGCCCACCCCTGAAGCGGGCAAGACGGTGCTGTCGATCAATCTGGCGATGAGCATTGCCCACCACACCACCAAGACTGCGTTGCTGGTGGATTTCGACCTGCGTCGGCCGAAGGTCGGCAGCACCTTGGGCCTGCCGATGGAGCAGGCGTTGAACGAGTTCCTGACGGACCAGGCGGAATTGCAGGACTGCCTGGTCAACCCGACCTTGCCACGCTTCGTGGTGCTGCCGACCCGGGTGCCGGTGCCGCTGTCTACCGAGATGCTGTCCTCGCCCAAGGTGAACGACCTGATCAGCGAACTGCGCAACCGCTACGAGTCGCGCATCTGCATCTTCGACCTGCCGCCGCTGCTGAGTTCTGACGATGCAATCACCGTGATACCGAAGTTCGATTGTGTGCTGCTGGTGGTGGCCAACGGTATGAACAACAAGAAAGAGATCGAAGATTGCCTGCATCATCTGGCCAGGGTGAACCTGGTGGGGACCGTGTTGAACAAGGCCGATGAGCAGCCGCGCACCTATTACTAGGGGCTGTCGCAGCGTGAGCCCAAGGCCTGCGCCGTTCCCTGTGGGAGCGGGCAAGCCCGCGAAGCTGGCGACGCGGTAGATGGCACCGGCTGCGCCGGTGTTCGCGGCCACGGCCGCTCCCACAAGTACAGCGTGAGCCTCAGGCCTGCACCGCCCCCCATGTGGGAGCGGGCAAGCCCGCGAAGCTGGCGACGCGGTGGATGGCACCGGCTGCGCCGGTGTTCGCGGCCACGGCCGCTCCCACAAGTACAGCGTGAGCCTCAGGCCTGCGCCGTTCTCTGTGGGAGCGGGTTCACCCGCGAAGCAGGCAACGCGGTGGATGGCACCGGCTGCGCCGGTGTTCGCGGCTAAAGCCGCTCCCACAGGTACACAGCGTGAACCTCGGCCCCAGGCGCTCAGCTGTAGCGCGCCACCCACGGATACTGCAGCTCCCATTGCCAGGCATGCTGCACGATCTGCTCCAGCGCGGCGAACTCCGGTCGCCAACCCAGTACCCGCATGGCCTTGCCGGCATCGGCCACCAACCGCGGCGGGTCGCCGGGGCGGCGGGGGGCGTCGAGGGTGTGGATCGGCCGACCCGTCACCGCCCGGGCCGTATCCACCACCTGCTGCACCGAAAAGCCCAAGCCATTGCCCAGGTTGAACGCAGTTCGCTCACCACCGTCCAGCAGGTACGCCACCGCCAGCGCATGCGCCGCTGCCAGGTCGGCTACATGCACGTAGTCGCGTATGCAGGTGCCATCCGCAGTGTCGTAGTCGCGGCCAAATACCGTCACCGCCTCGCGCCGGCCCGAAGCGGCCTGCAGAATCAGCGGGATCAGGTGGGTTTCCGGGTCATGGCGCTCCCCCAGGCGGCCTGCCGGGTCAGCGCCCGCCGCATTGAAGTAACGCAGGCACACCGACTTCAGGCCATAGGCCCGGTCGAAATCCTCGAGAATCTGCTCGACCATCCACTTGCTCAGCCCATACGGGTTGATCGGCCCCTTGACATGCGCTTCGTCGATCGGCACGTACTGCGGGTTGCCGTAAACCGCCGCGCTGGAAGAAAACACCAAGTACCGGATACCAGCATTGACCATGGCCTGGAGCAGGGTGAGGGTGGCCGCCACGTTGTTCTGGTAGTACTTGCCCGGCACGCTGACCGATTCGCCCACCTGAATGAACGAGGCAAAGTGGAACACGGCATCGAAGCGGCACACCGCGAACAACACATCCAGGGCCGGTTCGTCGGCGATATCCAGCTTGGCCCACTGCACAGCGGGGCCGGGCGATACCAGGTCGGCCACCACCACTTCGTGGCCCGCATCGAGCAGGTGCCTGACCATGTGCGAGCCTATGTAGCCTGCGCCACCGACAACCAGAAACTTCATCCATGCCTCCCGGACTCTGCTGTTGTTCAGCCGCGCGTTTACGCTACAGGGCTGCTGTGAGGGTAGATGGCCATATGCCCTATTTCAAGAACAGCCAGTTGGACATGGCGTTGCCGTCGAAGGTGATGCGGTAGCGCCCGTCTTGGTAAGCCGCTGGCAACGCTTTCAACTGCGCCTGCGCATCGCGGGCGAACAGTTTCAGGCCGGCGGGGGCCTCGATGGTCAAGGTGCCAACAAGCGGTTCGACGTTGAACGGCGTCTTGTCATCAGCCTTGGGCACGGCACGGGTGCCCAGCGACACCAGCAGTTGCCGCGCCTGGCCCAGGGGTTTGCCGTCCAGGCTTTGCACCACCACGCTGGCGTACGGCGTGCGTGCCTGCACCTGAATGGCGCCCAGGCTGATCGCGCGCCCGCCCAGCCAACCGGTGGCGGCCTGGGTCAGCGGCGTGTCGATGGTATAGATGCCTTGTTGCCAGTCGCGCTTGAGCTCACCGGTGTCACTGGTCGCTTGCGTAGCGTCGGCGGGCAGCAGGGATTGCGCCGGGTCCTGCAGTACCTGCGCATCGGCAGGGATGGCGGCGGGCTGCAGCCAGGGCAGTTCCGGCGTCTGCGGCAGGGCGATTTGCAGCTGGCCCTTTTCCATGGCTGTGCGCAGCAGCAGCGAGTTGCGCGGGCTGATCTCCTGGTTGTACAGGGTGGCGGGGGTTGGCGCGAACACGTAACGGGTCGTGGCCGGCTTCACATCGGCACGCCGGTACAGCAGGGCGGCAGCGGGGAGGGTGGCGAGCATCGCCGGGTCGTTGTAAGCGTGCCAGTTATCCGCCGTGCGCCAACCCGGGTTGAATGCTTGCTGGCTGTAGGCGTACTGCAGCATGGCGTCCCAGCCCTGGTGGCTGGCGGTGCCGGCGATATACAGCGGTAGCGAGTGGCGGTCGGGCAGCGGGAAGGGCTCGGCGTTCCACTCGGTGACGGTCAGCGGCTTGCCGACCACCTGGGCGGCGGCGAGCCAGTCGATCATGCCGTCGCTGGTCAGCGGGTTCTTTTCCAGCTGGCCATTGGCGCCATAGCTGTGCGCGTCGATGACATCACCGGCAGTCAGCGCCGGCAGCGCACTCAAGCCATTGCCGCCCCAGGTGCTGGTGGTGGCGACAGGCACCTTCACCCCAAGGCCGCGCAAGTGCGCGATCATGTCGGCATTGAAGCGCTGCTCCAGATCATTCAGGAACAATTTCGACGGGCCATGCTCCCAGGCCCGCCAGGTCAGGTCGCCAGGCAGGCCATGCTGGCGGGCGAACGCTTTCGCTGCGTCCATGTAGCGCTGGCTGTGGCGAGGCACGTTCTTGTCTGGCAGCAGGGCGTTGCCGTAATGCTGGGTGAGGTCGTTCTCATTGGTGATCAGCACTGCAGCGATGGCCGGGTCGTCCTTGTAGGCCAGCCCGGTGTATTCGTTGACATGGCTCAGGTACTGCCCGGCGAAGCGCTGCATGGCCTGCTGGATGCTGCGGTTCACATAGGCGTAACCCTTCAGGTCGACGTGGTTGTCGCCCTTGGCCAGCTCTTCGAAGTCGTCGATCCTGTCGTTGGCCAGCAGCGCCCGCTGCACGTGCACGTCTAGCCAGATATAGATGCCTTCGTCCTTGAGGGCCTTGATCCACAGGTCGAGCTTGCGCAGCGATTCGCCACTCAGCTGCTGGGTGTCGCGCACCAGGGTGCCGTCGCCAAACACGTTCGGGCTGACCCAGGGCGAGTCGTGATGGTGCAGGCGCACGAGGTTGAAGCCCAATGCTGACAAGCGCTTGGCCTGTTGGCGGATTTCTTCGTCGGGGCTTTTGAACAAGGCATAGGCAGACATATTGGTGCCCCAGAAGCGTACCGGGGTGCCGTCCTCGAACATCAGCTGCTCGCCGACTGCCTTGACGAAACCACGCTTGCCGGCGGGCTTTTCCTCGGCGTTGAGGAACGACAGGTCCACCGGCGAGGTGCGCCAGTCCAGTTGGTCATCGGGCCAGCTGGCGGGGTCGGCCAGGCCGAAGCGTTCGCTGGGCGTGGGCCCGAGCTCGATGTCGCCGGTGATGTTCAACAGCGCCTTGATCTGCTGCCGGCCGGCGCTGATCGGGTCGTCGTAGAAAAAGGCACGCAGCTCGGACGGGTTGCCGCGCTCGAAATACACCTTGGCCAGCGGCGGGTCGAAGCGCATTTCGATGCGCCGGCCCTGCGCCGCGCTGCCCCACGACCAGCCGCGCTGGCCGGGCAGCAACTGCGGGGCGCCCATGCCCCCGGCGATTTGCGCCGGGTCGAACTGGAATACCATGCCGCCGCCCATCACCCCGGCCTGGCGGCTATGGGCGCTGAGGTCGAAGGCCCAGCTCAAGGTTTGCGCCTGTGCCTTGCGGATATCCGCCGCCAGGTCGAAATCCAGTGCCTGGTTCTTGCCTTGCAGCGTGTAGTGGTAGGGGCCATTGACCTTGAAGTCGGTGTGGAACGCGGTCCAGCTCCAGTTCGCCGCCCAGAAGTCGAACTTGGCTTGCATCACCGGCCCGCCACCACGGGTCACCGTGGGCAGGCCGTTGCGCTCATCGACACTGACCTGCCACTCGGAGCCCCAGCCGGCCACTGGCAGCCAGGCCAGGCCGGCGATGGCCGCAACGTATACCCGCTGACGCAGCACGTTCATGGACATTACCTGGGTTGGAGGCCGGGTTCGGCCAGTGGCATTTCCTCGCTGGCGTGCAGCCGGCGCACCATCTGCGTGTAGGCCACGCCAAGGCCGGCAATCGACCAGTACACCACCGGGATGAAGGAAATGCTGCTGACCGTGAAGATGATCACCAGAATGCCGGCCAGCGTCGCCAGCAGTACCCGGCCCAGCTGTCGTCGTTCGTCGTCCTTGTCGGCAATGCTGCGCATGGCCTTGCGGATGCCCAGCAGCACCACGGCAAAGAACGCTACGAACAGGCCAAGGCCGACCAGCCCGACCCGCAGCGCCAGGTTGATGTAGGTGTTGACGATGTCGATGATGCCTTCGCCCTGGATCATCGCCTGCATTTCCGGGGTGTTGCGGAAGTCGAACGAGCCGAACAGCGGGTTGCGCTGGATGACGATCCAGGCGTTGTCCATCAGCCGCTCGCGGTAGGTGATGTTCTCTTTCTCGAGGGTGCCGATGAACGGCAGCAGGTCCAGCACCTTGTCGCCGCCAGGTACCACGGTCAGCAGGGGCAGGGCCAGCATGCCGGCTGCGGCCAGCAGGGTCAGGCGCCTGATCGCACCCTTGCCCAGGGCGATGAACACCACCACGATGACCATGGTGCCGATCCACGGGCCGCGCGACAGCGGGGCGAACAGCCCGGCGGCCAGCAGCAGGGCGCCCATGGCGCGATGCACGGGGCGGCGCACATAACCCTGGACGAACAGGAACAGGCCGATGGCCACGCTCATCACGTAGCCCAGCGCAATCGCCTGCCCGGTGGTGACGCTGGCGCGCAGCGAACCGCCACGGCTCAGGTAGCCGGACAGGTTCCACGGTACGCCCATGGCATCGACCAGCGCGCTGTACAGCAGCCAGTGGCGTACCGATTCGGCCACGCCGATCAGCGCCAGCAGGAAGCCGGCGAGGACGAAGGCCAGCAGCGTGTCCTTGAACTCGCTGATCTGGCGCAGGCCGCGGCTGGCCACGTAATACGGCAGGAACACATCGACATACAGGTACAGCGCCTGGCGCAGGGTGTCGGTCAGGGTGGTTTCGCGCAGGTACAGCACGCTCATCAGCAGCAGCCCGGCCGCCAGCAGCCGGTCCGGCCAGGTGCGACCGAAGCGCAGGGTGTCGGGCTGCCGGCGCAGGGCCAGCGCTGCCGGCAGCAGCACGCACAGGGTTAGCAGGCGGATATGGTTGAGGTCGACCAGGTAGTTGACCACGCCGAACCCAGGCACCTGCAGCGAAGCCGGCGGGATCAGGAACAGCAGCATGTAGAACAGCGCCATCGGGTTGTGCTCGCGGCGCCCGGCCAGGTACAGGATGACGGCACCCGCGCCCAGGTACAGCCAGAAGCTGTGCGAGGCGAAGGCCAGCAAAGTCAGCAGGAACCACAGGTTACGCCGGCGCTTGAAGTCGCCCGGCGCAATCAGGTCGGTGGCAGGCCGTCGCGCCAGCAGAAACACCACGCTCGCCAGAAACAGGATGACGATCAACGCACGGAAATGTTCAGGCATCGGCTATGTCCACTTTTCCCTCGGCGGGCAACGGCTAGCATCGTGGCTAATTGAAACTATAGTGACGTTTCAGCCAGTCAGTCAGAGATTGACGCCATGCCGTCGATTGATGTGTCAGCCACCGCAAGCCTGCGCAAGCGGGCCCTGATGGCCGGGTCGTGGAACCTGGTTTCGCAGGTGGCGTCACAGGTGATGCGTCTTGGCGGCAACCTGATCATGGCCCGCTTGCTGCTGCCGGAAATGTTCGGGGTGATGGTCATCGCCACCACCGTTTCGGTACTCCTGCACCTGCTGTCCGATGTCGGCTTGCGCCAGAACATCATCCAGAGCCATCGGGGTGACGACCCGCACTTTCTCAACACCGCCTGGACCGTGCAGATCATCCGCGGCTTCGTGCTGTTTGCCCTGACCTTGCTGCTGGCGGTAGGGGCCTGGTTCGCCCAGCGCGCCGAGCTGTGGCCGGCGGACTCCACCTATGCCGCGCCGGTGTTGCCGTGGGTGCTGGCGGCGACCGGCCTGTCGGCGGTGATCTGGGGGTTCCAGTCCACCAAGATAGATGTGGCCGTACGAACTTTCCAACAGAAGCGCGTGGTACTGGTCGACCTGGCCTCGCAAGTGGTCGGCCTGGTGGTGATGCTGGTGCTGGGCTACCTGACCCACTCGGTCTGGGCGCTGGTGATCGCCGGCCTGGTCTCGGCGCTGGCCTGGACCGTGCTGGGCCACACTGCCCTGGAGGGGCCCGGCAACCGCCTGCAGTGGGACCGCAGCGCGCTCACCGAGCTGATCGTGTTCGGCCGCTGGATCCTGCTGTCGTCGATGGTCGGTGTGCTGGCCATGTACGGTGACCGCATCTGGTTCGGCGCCAGCATGAGCGCGGCGCAACTGGGGGTGTATTCGATAGCCGTGCTGATTCTTGGTGCCGTGCAGACCGCGCTGATGAAAATTATCGGCGCAGTGGCGCTGCCGGCGTTCAGCGAAGCGGCCCGGGCCGATGACAAGGCGCGGCTGAAGGCGCTGTACTACCGCTTTCGCCTGCTGGTAGACCTGCTGGTGCTGTTCATCTGTGGCGGTTTCCTGACCGCCAGCCCGCTGCTGATCGGCTGGATGTATGACGACCGCTACCGGGCAGCCGGGCCGATGCTGGCGATTCTTTCGCTGTCGTTCCTCACATTGCGCTATACCTTGGCTCATCAGGTATGGATTGCCCTGGGCCTGACCAAGTACCAGGCCATGGATAACATCATCCGCCTGGTCTCGCTGTGGGGCGGGTTGCCGCTGCTGTTGGCGATCGGCGGTGTCGACTGGGCGATCTGGGGGGTTGCCCTGCATACCGTGCCAACCCTGGTGCTGATCGTGTACGTGAATTGCAAGCTGGATATGTTCAGCCTCAAACGAGAGCTGATGGTGCTTCCGATGCTGCTGGTCGGGGCACTTTGCGGGGCGCTGCTGACAGCCTTGTGTAACTGGCTGTGAGGCGGCTTGCCGGTTGAGACCTACCCGAGTAAAGGTCACGGAATCATGGGGAAGCTTACGTTTTGCACTGCGCAATTGGGGCGTAGGGGGTTTGTTCAGAGCTGTGTCTTGCTGGGGGTCGGGAGGGCATTGTTCGGTGCTGCGACGGGCAACGCCAGCGACCGGGGCGAGCGACCCGGGTTCGTGGTGATCAACGGCTGGGTGTTGCCGTCGCGTTACTTCCGGAACCCGCAAGCATGATCCTCGATTACCAGCAGCAGAATACCCTGCGTCAGCACTATGACGTGTGCATCATTGGCGCCGGCCCGGCAGGCATCACGCTGGGGCTGCGGCTGGCTGCCGCCGGCTGGAGCGTACTCGTCGCAGAGGGCGGCGGGCGCGAGTATTCGGCGCTTTCGCAAGCGCTGTACGCTTGCCAGTCCAGCGGCCTGGAGCTGTACCCGCAGGAAGCCCGCCTGCGTTACCTGGGCGGCACCTCCAACCACTGGGCCGGCCGTTGCCGGCCGTTCAGCGCCTCGGACTTCGCCATTGCGCCGCCTGGCAACTTGCCGGGCTGGCCGATTCCCTATGCCGAAATCGCCCGCTACCTGCCGGCAGCGATGGCGATCGTCGACCTGCCGCCCGGGGCGGACTTCCAGGCGCTCAACAGCGGCCTGGACGGCGGCGAATTCGAGCCCGACCGCTTTCTGCTCAGCCCGCCAACCCGCTTCGCGCAAAAGTACGCCACCGCCCTCGAGCAAACCCCAGGCCTTGACCTGTTCATCCACTGCAACTGCGTGGACCTGGAGTTCGACCCGGCCTCCGGCCGGCTCGCCGCCGTGGTCCTCAGCGACTACCAGCGCAACCGCCAGCGCCTACTGGCGAGCAACTTCGTCCTGGCCACCGGCGCCATAGAGAATGCCCGGCAACTGCTCAATAGCCAATCGCTGCTGAGCGCGGGCATCGTCAGCCGGGACGGGTTGGTCGGCGGCTGCTTGATGGAGCACCTGAACATCGACCTTGGCACGTTCATCCTCAAATCGGGGCTGGCCCCGGAACCGCGCGAGTACTACACCAGCGATGCTTTCGTCGACGAATACAAGGCCGGCAAAGGCAATGTCCGCGCCGCCTTGCTGGCCGATGTGCAGACCTACGGCCGTACCGCCGAGGTCAAGCATTTTCTGGAGAACCTGGCCTGCGACATGGGGGTCGCCAGCAAGATCGCCTTCGTCGCCAAGTTCAGCTGCCCCGGTGACGGTGTCATCAGCACCATGATCGAGCAGTTCCCCAACCTGCACAGCCGCATTTCGCTGCTGGACGAGCAGGACGCACTGGGCGTGGCCAAGGTCAATGTCAACTGGGCGCTGAGCGCTGATGACCGGCACACCATCAAGTGCATCGGCAGCGAACTGGCCAGGCAATGGGCCGACATGAACCTGGGTTTCGTCAAGCTCAACGACTTCGTCTACGACACCTCGATACCGCTGAAGCTGTCGCCACATGCCCACCACATGGGCACCACGCGCATGGCTTCCTCGGCACAATTCGGCGTTGTCGACAGCGACTGCAAAGTGTTCGGTACCGAAAACCTCTACATCGCCGGCAGCAGCATCTTTGCCACCGGCGGTGCGTCGAACCCGACCATGCCGCTGTTGCAGTTTGCGCTACGCCTGGCTGACCACCTCGATGCCAGGATGAACGCGGCCAGGGGTGCGCTTGGTTGATACAGGCTCCACACGGGTGCGCGCGCGACGGTCAGCAACCACGACAACGAGACCGGATGCGCCGCGGGGACAGTTCACAGGCGTGATCGGGAGGCGGGCAGCATGAGCGGATGGCTACGCAAGGCAGTGGCACGGTATGGCCATGCAACCGGGCGGATGGCGCAACGGCGCCAGTGCATCGTCGGGGACGGCAACCATGGCTAGCAGACCGGTGGACGTCATGGTGGTCAACTTCAACACCGCCGGGCTGTTGCAGCCGATGTTCGATGCGCTGCGCCGGGCCGACAGCGAGCGGCTGGCCAGCTACTTGGTGGTGGACAACGCCTCGGTCGATGATTCGCTGCAGCGCCTGGCCGAGGTGTGCCCGCAAGCGTTGCTGCTGAGCAACCTGCAGAATGTGGGGTTCGGCCGGGCCAACAACCAGTTGCTGGCGCACCTGCAAGGCAGGTACGCCTTGCTGTTGAACACCGATGCCTTCGTCGCCAGCGATTCCCTGCAGAAAACCCTCGACTACATGGACGCCCACCCCGAGTGCGGCGTGCTGGGCGTGCGCCTGGAGGGCCGCGACGGCGCCCTGCAGCCCAGTTGCCGCTATTTCCCCACACCGCTCAACGTGTTCGTCGCACGCACCGGGCTGGGGCGCTTGTTCCCGGGCTTGAAGATGGTCGACGAGATGAACTGGGACCACGCATCGGTTCGTGAGTGCGACTGGCTGCCTGGCTGCTTCTACCTGGTGCGCCGCGAAGTGCTCGACCAGGTGGGCCTGTTCGACCCGCGCTACTTCCTTTATTACGAAGAAGTCGACCACTGCAAGCGGGTCAAGGCGGCGGGCTGGAAAGTGGTGTTCTACCCGCACACCACCGTGGTGCACATCGGCGGCGAGAGCTCGAAGTCGGTAGCCGAACTGGACGCCGCCAGCCGGCAAATCTCGTCGTACCAGATCGAAAGCGAGTTGCTGTACTTTCGCAAGCACCATGGGCTGGCGGGGCTTGCCTTGCACATGCTGCTGGTCACCCTGGGCGACCTGCTGCTGGCCGTCAAGGCGCTGTTGAAACGACGCGGCCGGGGCGCGCTACAGGCCTGCTGGCGGCACTGCCGGGTGACCTGGTCGCTGTTGTTCCAGACCCGGTACGCCAGCCAACCGACAAGGTAGGTGGAGCCATGTTCGAGAATATCCGTGCCGACCTGCGCGCCCATGGTGGCGACTGGGGCGCCCAAGGCTTCTGGGTACTGCTGGTGTACCGCTTCGGCCGCTGGCGCTATGGCGTGCGCCCGGCATTGCTGCGCAAGCTGTGTTCGCTTCTGTACAAGGTGCTGTTCAAGCTGGTGCAGATCATCACCGGGGTGGAGCTGCCGTGCGAAGCGCAGATTGGCCGCAATTTCGTCATCGACCATTTTGGCGGCATCGTCATCAGTGGCTACGCCCGCTTTGGCGATGACTGCCGCATCCGCAACGGCGTGGTGGTGGGCCTGAAGAACGTCAACGAGCCGATTGCCCCGGTGTTCGGCAACAACGTCGATATCGGCACCGGGGCCAAGGTGCTGGGCAGCATCCGCATTGGCAACGATGTGATCATCGGCGCCAACGCCGTGGTGCTGGTGGATGTGCCAGACAACTCGCTGGCAGTGGGGGTGCCGGCCACCGTCAAGCCACGGCCACCGGCCGCCACGGTGCCGGTCGAGTGAGCCGCATGGCGAGCGGGGTCGGGGTGGTGGTGATCGGCCGCAATGAAGGCGCGCGTCTGCAGCGCTGCCTGCACTCGCTGCTGCACACGGCGGACAGGGTCGTCTACGTCGATTCGGGCTCCACCGACGGCTCGCAACAGTTCGCGCGCAGCCTGGGGGTGGACGTGCTGGCGCTGGACATCAATACCCCGTTCACCGCCGCGCGCGCCCGCAATGAAGGCTTTGCCGCCTTGCAGCGGCTGTTGCCGTCGATGCGCCTGGTGCAGTTCGTCGATGGTGACTGCGAGGTGGCGGGCGGCTGGCTGGCCACGGCGCAGGCCTTTCTCGACGCGCATCCCGATGTTGCGGTGGTCTGTGGCCGCCGCCGCGAGCGCTTCCCCCAGCGCTCGGTGTACAACCTGCTGTGCGACCTGGAATGGGACACCCCCATCGGCGAGGCCAAGGCGTGCGGCGGCGATGCGCTGATGCGGGTGCAGGCCTTCGCAGCCGTCGGCGGCTTCCGCCCGGGGCTGATTGCCGGTGAAGAGCCTGAACTGTGCGTGCGCCTGCGCGCGCAAGGCTGGAAGGTCTGGCGCCTGGCGGCCGAAATGACCCTGCACGACGCCGCCATGACCCGTTTCAGCCAGTGGTGGCGGCGTAGCCTGCGGGCCGGCCATGCCTACGCCGAGGGCGCCTACCTGCACGGCCAGGCACCGGAACGGCACTGGCGCCGCGAGTCGCGCCGGGCCTGGCTGTGGGGCCTGGGCATCCCCTTGGCAACCGTGCTGGCGTGCCTGGCGGCGGGCGGCTGGGGCCTGTTGCTATTGCTGCTTTACCCGCTGCAGGCCGTGCGCCTGGCGCGCCGTGGCGGCAAGTCGGCGCGGGAGAACTGGCTTCAGGCGGTATTCCTGGTATTGGCCAAGTTCCCCGAGATGCTCGGCCAGTTGAAGTTCCTGCGCCAGCGCCTGACGGCCGGCAAATCGGCGTTGATCGAGTACAAATGAGCGAGGCGCGTGATGCTCGGCACGATCGTGAAAAGCGTGTTCACCTTGCAACCGGGCTATTCGTTGCGGGCGCTGAACAACAAACTCAGGTTGGCGCGGCAGATGGCCCGGCAATGGCCTGAACTGCAGGCCTGCATGCAGCGCCTGACGGCAGCGTTGGGTGAGGAACGGTTGCGCCGGCTGGGCGTGGACTGCATCGGTGTGGTGCACTGGCCCTATATCAGCAGCTGCTGGGAGGCACCGCAGCGCCTGGAGGTGCTGGCTTCGCACTTCGAGGTGGTCGCCGGGCAGTTTCCGGGGTTGCTGCTGCTGGGCCGCAACGACAGCCTGGCCTTGTGCGAGTTGCCCCAGTCCCCGGGCTGCCGGCTGGTGCTCGACCGGCCGATGTGGTTCAAGCGTGAAGGCGAACTGGTGCTGAACCTGTTCCAGGGCGACCTGCGCGTGGCGTCCCTGGCCTTCACCCTGTGCCGCAGCCAGGGCCAGCTGTGCCTGTTCATCGGCGCCGTGCAAGGCATTCACAAAGGTGTCGACAGCGAAACCTCGCTGGCCATCTACCGCGACCTGACCAAGCACTTCGAGGGCTTGCGCCCCCGCAGCCTGCTGCTCGAAGCGTTGAAGTGCCTGGCCAGGACGCTGGGCGTGGCGCAGCTGTATGCCGTGCGCGATGCCTGCCGCCACCACCGGCACCCGTACTTCGGCAGCGACAAAGGCCAGGACCTGGCGGCCGATTACGATCTGATCTGGCAGGAACACGGCGCCACCGCCTCTGGCCATGCGGACTTTTTTGCCCTGCCGCTGGCCCCGGCGCAACGGGCGCCACAGGACGTTGCGGCGAAGAAACGGGCGATGTACCGCCGCCGTCAGGTGTTGCTCGACGATGTTTTCCGGCGTTTGCAGGGTGCGTTGCCAGGCGGCGGTCATCGCGGCCAGTCTGAAACTTCACTACGCGGGTGTTGATCGGGGTGCTTATGCGCATTGCTTATCTGATAAACCAGTACCCGAAGGTCAGCCACAGTTTCATCCGCCGCGAAATCCTGGCGCTGGAGCGCCAGGGGCTCGAGGTGCAGCGTATCGCCCTGCGCGGCTGGGACGCCGAAGTGCACGACAGCGAGGACGCGAGCGAGCGGGACAAGACCCGCTATGTGCTGCGGCGCGGCATCAAGGGCTTGCTGGCACCGGCCTGGCAAGTATTGCGCGCGCACCCCGGGCGGTTCTGCCAGGCGTTGTGGCTGGCCCTGCGCCTGGGGTGGCGGGCCGACCGCGCCTGGCCCTACCACCTGGCCTACCTGGCCGAGGCCTGCCAGGTGCTGCAGTGGTTACGGGCGGGCGCGGCGCAGCACGTGCATGCCCATTTCGGTACCAATTCCACCGAGGTGGTGATGCTGGCCAACCTGCTGGGCGGGCCTGCCTACAGTTTTACCGTGCATGGCCCGGAGGAGTTCGACAAGCCGCAGTTCCTGCACCTGGGCGAGAAGGTCCGGCGTGCGGCTTTTGTCGCGGCGGTCAGCTCGTACGGGCGCAGCCAGTTGTTTCGCTGGGTCGCGCATGCGCACTGGGCCAAGGTCAAGGTGGTGCACTGCGGCCTGGAGCGTAGCTTCCATGACGTGCCGGCGGTCGCGGTGCCCGTGGCGCCGCGCCTGCTGTGTGTAGGCCGCTTGTGCGAACAGAAAGGCCAGTTGCTGTTGCTCGAGGCCGCACGGCTACTGGCCGGCCGCTCGATCGCCTTCGAGCTGGTGCTGGCCGGCGACGGAGAAATGCGCGAACAGATCGAGGCCCTGGTGGCCCGGTATGGCCTGCACCGGCAGGTGCGCATTACCGGCTGGGTCGGCAGCGCACAGGTGCGGGAGGAAATTCTCGCTGCCCGTGCGCTGGTGCTGCCCAGCTTTGCCGAGGGCCTGCCGGTGGTGATCATGGAGGCCATGGCCCTGCGCCGGCCAGTGCTCACCACCTACGTGGCAGGCATCCCCGAGCTGGTGCAGGCGGGCGAGAACGGCTGGTTATTCCCCGCCGGCGCCGTCGACGAGCTGGCGGCAGCGATGGCCGATTGCCTGGCGCAACCTGCACACGTGCTGCAGCGCATGGGCGAGGCGGCCCGGCAGCGGGTGCTGCAACGGCACGACATCGACAGCGAGGCAGCGCGGTTGGCCGGCTACTTCGAGGCATCCGCATGAACGGGGTGTTGGCGGGGTTGCTCGGCCTGCTGGCGCTCATCGTCCTGCCGCCGGTGTTGCTGCTGCTGGTGCAGGTACTGCTGGCGTGCCTGCCGACCCGGGCGCAGCCAATAGGCAAGGGCGCGCGTCCGCAGCTGGCGGTGCTGGTTCCGGCGCATGACGAGGCTTCGATGATTACTGCCACGCTGGCGAGTATCACCCCCCAGTTGCAGCCTGGCGACCGCTTGCTGGTGGTGGCGGACAATTGCACTGACCACACGGCGCAGCTGGCCCGCGAGGCCGGCGCCGAAGTGTTGGAGCGCGTCGATGCGCGGTTGCGCGGCAAGGGTTACGCCCTGGACTTCGGCGTGCGCCAGCTGGCCCTGCAGCCGCCGCAGGTGGTGATCGTGGTGGATGCCGATTGCCGGGTCGAAGCGGGGGCAATCGAGCGCCTGGCGCGTCGTTACGCTGAAGTGGCGCGCCCGGTGCAGGCGCTGTACCTGATGCATGCCCCGGCAGGTGCCGGGCTGAAAGTGCAGGTTGCCGCGTTCGCCTGGCAGGTCAAGAACCTGGTGCGCCCGCGTGGCTGGGCGCGCCTTGGCTTGCCTTGCCAATTGATGGGCTCGGGCATGGCGTTCGGCTGGCCTGACCTGGCCGCAGTGGACCTGGCCAATGGGCACCTGGTGGAAGATGTGAAGCTGGGCCTGGACCTGTGCCAGCAGGGCAAGCCGCCGGTGTTCTGCCCCGAGGCGGTGGTCAGCAGCCAGTTCCCTGCCAGCCAGCAAGGTCTGGCCAGCCAGCGCACCCGCTGGGAGCACGGCCACCTTGGGCTGATACTTAGCGATGCGCCCCGGCGTGCACTGGTCGCGATCACCCAGCGCAACGGCCGCTTGCTGGCCATGGCCCTGGACCTGCTGGTGCCGCCCCTGGCGTTACTGGTGCTGGCCCTGCTCGGGCTGAACCTGGTGGCCTGGCTTGCCTACCTGCTGTTCGATGTGGCGGCACCGGCGTGGCTCGCCCTGTTCGCGCTGGCAGTGCTGGGCCTTGCGGTGGTGCTGGCCTGGGCGCGCTTCTGTCGCGCGCTGATCCCGTTTTCGGTGCTGCTGTATGCGCCGTTCTACGCTGCAAGAAAAGTCCCCTTGTATCTGGGGTTTCTGCTCAGGCGCCAAGTGGAATGGGTGCGTTCGAAACGGGATGAAGACTGATGGCTGAATGGCAGAAACGTTGGCATACCCTGATCGACAAGCTCGAGCGGGTGGCCGATGACGCGGCGGCGCAGCGCCTGCTGGAGCGCCTGAGCGCCCCGCAAGGCGCAACCGTGCTGGGCTTCGTCAATGCCCATGCAATGAACCTGGTGGTGCGCGATGGCGCGTATTGCCAGGCATTGTCGGCGGCCGATGTGCTGCTGCGCGACGGCTCCGGCATGGCCATGCTGTATCGTCGCCTGGGCCTGCCGCCCGGGCTGAACATGAATGGCACCGACTTCATTCCCAGGCTCATGGCGGCCTACCGCGGGCGGCGAGTGGCATTCTGGGGTACTCGGCAACCGTATCTGGACCAGGCCGTGCAGCGCAGCGCAGCCTTGTACGGCCTGCTGCCGGTGTCGGTCCATGATGGCTTTGCCAGCGTCGAAACCTATCTGCAATTGGCCAGGCAACAGCAACCGGAGCTGATCGTGCTGGGCATGGGCATGCCGCGACAGGAAGCAGTGGCCGCCAGGCTGGCCGCCACTGGCGGGCCGTGCCTGATCGTGTGCGGCGGGGCGATCCTCGACTTTCTCGGCGGCAAGGTCAGCCGGGCGCCGCAGTGGCTGCGGCGTTTGGGCGGTGAATGGGTCTACCGCTTGTTGCGCGAGCCGAAGCGGTTGTTCATGCGTTATGTGCTGGGTAACCCGTTGTTCCTGCTGCGCACCCTGCTGTACCGGCGGGGCCAGGCGGCCAGGCGAACAGTATGAAGCGGTCAGAAAGGGCACCGGGGTGATTCGGGCGCGCTGATGGCGAGTGGCTGCTACAGTGAGATCAACGGCTCGGAAGCTGCTCGATCCTGTTTTACTGGTTTTGCCCCAGGTCTGTCCCGCGCGAACTGATGAGGTCTGAAATGGTTTTCGAGCCCAGAACCAGTCGTTCCTTGCTGCAGAGAAGAAGCAGCGTAAGCAACGCCATTCAGGCCGGGCTCGATGGCATCGCAGTCACCAGTATCGCCTGGTACCTGATCTACGATCAGTTCGGCTACATCACCTCCGATTACGTGATCATGCTGCTGTTGCTGGTCGGCGCCTTGGCCGTCATTTACGACCATTACGCGATCTACCGCACTAACGTCGGGCTCTCGATCAAGGCATTCCGCCTGTTCAAGGCCTGGTCGGCAACCTTCTGTTTCCTGGTGGTCATGGCTTTTCTGACCAAGCAGAGCGAAACCTATTCACGGCTGTTGGTCGTGCAGTTGTTCATCATTGGCTACATCGCCCAGCTGTTCCTGCACTTTGCCGTGCGTGAACTGCAAAAGCGCTTCACGGCCCATGCGCGCCTGGACAATGCGCTGATCATCGGTGCCGGTGACCTGGCCAACTTCCTGTATCAGAAAATCAGTAACAACCCCTGGTTTGGTGAGCGGGTGCTCGGCTGCGTGCTGATCGACAGGCTCGACGAGACCGGTTGCGAAAGTGGCGAAGGCAAGCAGCGCCTGCCGGTGCTCGGGCATGTCGCCGAGCTGGACGACATCGTCGCCCGGCACGGTATTCGCACGGTGTACCTGGTGACCCCGCTGGGCGGCTCCGAGGTCATCAACGATGTGTATTTCAAGCTGCTGGACAAGTGCATTGCGGTGAATTGGGTGCCGGACATCTTCTCGTTGCGCCTGATCAACCACAGCGTGCGGGAAATCGCCGGGATTCCCGTGCTGACCTTGTCGGAAACCCCGCTGACCGGCATGAGCCTGTTCCTCAAGAACCTCGAAGACCGGGTGCTGGCCGCGCTGATCCTGCTGTTTGCCTCGCCGGTATTGCTGGCCATTGCCCTGGCGATCAAGCTCGATAGCCGCGGCCCGGTGTTCTTTCGCCAGGAGCGCACCGGCTGGACCGGTGAGGCGTTCCGTATCTGGAAGTTCAGGAGCATGCATGTCCACCAGCCTGAGCAGGGTGTGCTCAGGCAGGCGCAGAAGAACGACCCGCGGCTGACCCGGGTGGGTGCCTTTATCCGCCGCACCAGCCTGGATGAACTGCCGCAGCTGTTCAATGTGCTGACCGGGGAAATGTCGCTGGTCGGGCCACGGCCGCATGCCTTGCAGCATGACACGCTGTATTCGCAGGACATCGTCGATTACTTTGCCCGGCACAACATCAAACCGGGCATGACCGGCCTTGCCCAAGTGCGCGGGTTCAGGGGCGAGACCCGGGATATCGAGCAGATGATCCAGCGGGTGGATTCGGATATCGAATACATCAACAACTGGTCGCTGTGGCTGGACTTCGTGATTCTGCTGCGCACGCTGAATGCGTTTACCGGCAAGCAGGCTTATTGAGCCACATGGTCAACGCCAAGGGCGCAGCCACTGCCATGCACCGCGCCGCCTGCTTCGCGGGTGAACCCGCTCCCACAGGGGCTCGCGCAGGCCTTGGGCTCACACTGACCTGTGGGAGCGGCTTTAGCCGCGAACACCGGCGCAGCCGGTGCCATCCACCGCGTGCCTGCTTCGCGGGCTTGCCCGCTCCCACAGGGGCCCGCGCAGGCCTCGGGCTCACGCTGTACCTGTGGGAGCGGCTTTAGCCGCGAACACCGGCGCAGCCGGTGCCATGCACCGCGTCGTCTGCTTCGCGGGCTTGCCCGCTCCCACAGATACCGCGCAGGCCTTGGATTCACGCTGTACCTGTGGGAGCGGCTTTAGCCGCGAACACCGGCGCAGCCGGTGCCATGCACCGCGTCGTCCGCTTCGCGGGTGAACCCGCTCCCACAGGGATCCACGCAGACCTCGGGCTGACGCTGTGCCTGTGGGAGCGGCTTTAGCCGCGAACACCGGCGCAGCCGGTGCCATCCACCGCGTCGTCTGCTTCGCGGGCTTGCCCGCTCCCACAGGGACCCGCGCAAACCTCGGGCTGACGCTGTGCCTGTGGGAGCGGCTTTAGCCGCGAACACCGGCGCAGCCGGTGCCATCCACCGCAGCGGCTGGCTCAGTCCTTGTTCAGCGGGTGCAGCTCCCTGAACCCGCGCGCTTCCTCCACCAGCCAGTCATGCACCGCCCGCGCCCCCGGCTGGTTCAAGCCGCCCGGCGGATAATGCACTACGTAGCGCTTGTGATTGGCGATCGGCACCCCGAACGGCACGATCAGCGCACCGCGCTCCAGTTCGTCGTTGAGCAGCGTGCGCCGGGCAATCGCCACGCCAATGCCGGCAATCGCCGCCTCGATGGTCAGGTGGTTGCGGTTGAAGGTGTGCCCGCGTCGTACATCCAGCCCGGCGGCGCCAATGCCTTCCAGGTAGAACTCCCATTCGGCATATTCCGAGCTGCCGCGCCAGGCGGTGATGTCATGCAGCAGCGGGTAGTGCGCCAGGTCCGCCGGCCCGTGCAGCGGCGGGCGCCCGCGCAGCAGCGCAGGGGAACACACCGGGAAGATCTGCTCGTCCAGCAGCGGCGTCGACAGCATACCGGGGTAGCTGCCGTCGTTGAGGTCGATGGCCAGGTCGAAATCGCCCGGCGTCAACGCCTGGGCGCTGTCTTCGGCGACCAGGCGCAACTCGATGTCCGGGTAGCGCTGTTGAAAACGCGGCAGGCGCGGAGTGAGCCATTTGGCCAGGAACGAGGGGATCGAACGCAGGCGCAAGGTGCCGCGAATTTCGCCAGCGTCCAGGCGCAGCAGCTCGGCTTCGATGCTGCCGTAGGCGTCGGCCACGGTCTGCGCCAGGCGTTGCCCTTCGGCGCTCAGCTCCACACCACGGGCCCGGCGCAGGAACAGCCGGTAGCCCAGGCGCTCTTCCAGCTGGCGCATCTGCTGGCTGACCGCGCCCGGGGTGATGTGCAGTTCATCGGCACAGCGGGTGAAGGACAGGTGCCGCGCCGCACAGGCGAACACATGGAGCCAGACGAACACCTGACCACTGAGTTGACGTCGCATCGTTTAGTACCACTAAAGGCTTGCTTAGGAAGTTTCGTTGGTCATCCATGAGCCAGCGCGGCAGTATCGCGCAAAATCGCAATACCGCTCAATTTCTTCAGATAACCGTGCCGCAGCGTCACTCGGCAGCACGGTCAGGCATTAGCATGGCTATCAGTGTTTTCGACCTTTTCAAAATCGGCATCGGGCCGTCCAGTTCCCACACCGTCGGCCCTATGCGGGCGGCGGCGACCTTTGCCCAGGCCCTGCGCGAACAGGGCCTGTTGGCCAGCACCCGCCGGGTCGAGGTGCGGCTCTATGGCTCGCTGTCGGCCACCGGCGTCGGCCATGCCACCGACCGCGCCTGCCTGCTCGGGCTGATGGGCCAGTGGCCGGACCGCATCGACCCGGCCACCATCGACTCGCGCATTGGCCAGGTGCTGCAGGAACATTGCCTGCTGCTCGACGGCAGCCAGCCGCTGGCATTCGAATACAGCCGCGACATGCTGCTGCTCGACGAGAGCCTGCCGTACCACCCCAATGCCATGCGCCTGGAAGCCCTGGACGGGCACACCAGCCTGTTGCGCCAGACCTACTATTCGGTGGGCGGTGGCTTCATTGTCGAGCAGGCCGAGGTCGATGCGCCCCAAGCCGCAGGGGATGCAGTGACGTTACCGTACGCGTTCGACAGTGCGGCGCAGTTGCTGAGCTTGTGCAAGGCCCACGGCCTGAGCGTGGCGCAACTGATGATGGCCAACGAATGCGCCTGGCGCCCGGAAGCCGAAGTGCGCGAGGGGCTGCTGCAAATCTGGGCAGCAATGCGTGAATGCGTCGACAACGGCTTGCGCAACGAAGGCATCCTGCCTGGCGGCTTGCAGGTCAAGCGCCGCGCCGCGCGGCTGCACCGCAGCCTGCAGGAGCTGGGCAAGCCCAACGTGATTGGCTCCACCCTCAGTGCCATGGAGTGGGTCAACCTGTTCGCCCTGGCGGTGAACGAAGAGAACGCCGCCGGCGGGCGTATGGTCACCGCGCCCACCAACGGCGCGGCCGGCATCATCCCGGCGGTGCTGCATTACTACATGAAGTTCAACCCGGGCGCCTGCGACGCCGATGTGGTGGACTTCCTGCTGGCGGCCGCCGCGGTCGGCATCCTGTGCAAGAAGAACGCGTCGATTTCCGGCGCCGAGGTCGGCTGCCAGGGCGAGGTGGGTTCGGCCTGTGCGATGGCCGCTGCCGGCCTGGCCCAGTTGCTGGGCGCTACGCCGCCGCAGCTGGAAAATGCCGCTGAAATTGCCCTGGAGCACAATCTCGGCCTGACCTGCGACCCGGTCGGCGGCCTGGTGCAGGTGCCGTGCATCGAGCGCAACGCGATTGCCGCAGTGAAAGCGATCAACGCCGTGCAGATGGCGTTGCGCGGGGATGGCGAGCATTTCATCTCGCTCGATCGGGCAATCCGCACCATGCGTGA
Source organism: Pseudomonas sp. AFG_SD02_1510_Pfu_092 (assembly GCF_003331055.1). Taxonomy (GTDB): domain Bacteria; phylum Pseudomonadota; class Gammaproteobacteria; order Pseudomonadales; family Pseudomonadaceae; genus Aquipseudomonas. The sequence continues at coordinate 47,793 of NZ_PUQD01000017.1, forward strand.
TACCGGGGCGGACATGCATGCCAATTACAAGGAAACGTCACGCGGCGGCCTGGCTGTGGCATTCGTCGAGTGCTGAGTAAAGCACTGACTGCTGTGGGAGCGGGCGTGCCCGCGAAGGCCCCCGCTCCCACACGTCATGTTCAGGCGGTTATTTGCGGGCTTTCTGCTTCGCCTCGAGGAAGCTCGCACGCATGTCCTTGGCCCAGCCATCCAGCACCGGCTTGACGTCGTTCAGCGTCAGCTGCGTGGTTTTGTTCTCCAGTTCCTGCCCCGCGCCTTTGCGTACCACCTGGGCCAGTACCTTCTGGTTCGCACCATCGAGGAAGGCTGCCTCCACGCCAACCTCCACATCCTGATCACGGCCGCCCATGGCGGTGTTGACGCCGGCTGAAATCAGTGCGATCGGGATGACTTCATAGGGCTTGAGGCCCTCGTTGCTGGTGGATACCGCGGTGATCGCCGGGCGTACCACGATCACCCCGGGGCCAGGGCCCTTGGCCAGCGGCACGACGCTGCCCATTTCGCGGCGCAGCGCTTCGTTGAAGTAGCGGGTGATGTCCTGCAGCGTCTGCGTCGAGATGACCGCCGTCGGCTGCGGCCTGGGGTAGAACTGGCTGGGCTCGATGAACACCTGGCTGTACTGGTTGACGTTGACCTTGGGGTCGATCCAGCGCATCACCGGGTCGCCCGAAGGGCTCTTGGTTTCTTGCAGCCGGCTGTAGTCCTTGAGGAAGCCGGAGTAGTCCTTGGGGTCCACGCGATTGCTGGAGCAGGCGGCCACGGCGAGCAATGCGGCGCACAGCAGGGTGATGCGAGGCAATGATTTCATGATGAAAAAGCATCCATGATAGGTCGGCCAGAACAACGCTAGCAGGTGCGCGACAGATGGCCAGTGGGCGAGTTCAATCTGTTGTGGGAAATGCCTTATGTGACTTCTTCAGGCAGTCAACCATGAACCGAGCCCTGCCAGAGCAACGTGTGTTCAAGCGGCGACGCTTCCTACACGGCCTTGGGACCTCGCTGGCTTTTCATCAGCTCTCGCTGTTGGAAAAATATGCCCGTTACGGGTATGGTTGAGAGCAGGTAATGAAGATTTTCAAACGCAGGGATTTTGCGCGTTGGCAAGCTGCTCACAGGCTCAGTGATGAAACACTGTGTAAAGCAGTGGATGAGATGTGCAGAGGCCTGGTGGATGCAAGCCTGGGTGGAGAGTTGTTCAAAAAGCGTGTTGCCGCTCAGGGTGTGGGCAAGCGCGGCGGTTATCGAACCCTTCTCTCTGCTCGCGTTGGCAATCGGTGTGTTTTTCTGCATGGCTTTGCCAAAAGCGGCAAGACAAATATCACCTTGGAAGAACAGAGAGCATTGCGATTCGCGGGCAAAGTTTTTCTGGATTTATCACCGCTAGCGCTCTATCGGGCGTTGCAAGCGGGTGTGCTAATGGAGGTCTGTTGTGAGCAGCAAGTTGATTGAATCGTTACGTGAGGACCTTGTCGCGCTCCACGAGGCCGGAGCGATCGGCAAGGTCACCCTTCGTGATTATGAAGCGCTGTGTCCTGCACCGGTGCGGGATTTCAGCGCGTTGGATATACGCCGTTTGCGTGAAACACTTAATTTCAGCCAACCGGTGTTCGCGCGGTACCTGCACACAAGTGCATCCACCGTGCGCAAATGGGAGCAAGGGGAGACGCGTCCATCAGGGCCAGCGTTGAAGCTGCTGAATGTTATTGAAAGCAAAGGGTTACAGGTTCTTATCTGAGCTGCCTTTGACTGTATTCAGCAAGAACACCGCAGCCTTAACCCAACACCTCACGCAAGCGATACCACAGCATCCCCAGCGCCAGCAGCGGCGAGCGCAATGCCTTGCCGCCGGGGAAGGTCAGGTGGGGTACCGCGCTGAACACATCCAGCCCCTGGCTGTGGCCGAGGGCGATGCTTTCGGCCAGCAGTTTCGCGGTCCAGTGCGTTACGTTCAGCCCATGCCCGGAATAGCCCTGGGCGTAGTACACATTGGGCTGCTGGCTGAGGCGGCCGACCTGGGGGAAGCGGTTGGCGGTGATGCCGATCATGCCACCCCATTGGTAGTCGATACGCACGCTGGCCAGTTGCGGGAATACCTTCAGCACCTTGGGCCGCATGTAGGCCGCGATGTCCTTGGGGTCGCGGCCGGAATAGTGGCAGGCACCGCCGAACAGCAGGCGCCGGTCGGCCGTGAGGCGATAGTAGTCCAGGCCGACCTTCTGATCGCACAGCGCCATGTTCTGCGGGATCAGGCTGCTGGCCAGCGCTTCGGGCAATGGCTCGGTGGCCACCACGTAGCTGCCGGCCGGCAGTACCTTGCCGCTCAGGCGCGGTTCCAGGTCATCGAGGTGGGCGTTGCAGCCGAGCACCAGGCTGCTTGCCCGCACCTTGCCGCGGGCGGTGTGCAGGGTCACGCGCGGGCCGTGCTCGATGCGCAGCACCGGGCTCTGCTCGAAGATGCGCACCCCCAGGCCGTGGGCGGCACGCGCTTCGCCCTGCACCAGGTCGAGCGGGTGCAGGTGGCCCGAGCCCATGTCCACCAGGCCGCCGGCATAGCGGTCGCTGGCGACGATCTGGTGCAGCTGGTCGGCGCCAACCAGGCGGGTTTCGGGGCGATAGCCGAGTGCGGCCAGGTCGTCCAGTTCGTCGCTGAAGGCGGCGTATTGCGCAGCGGTATTGGCCAGCTCGCAGAAGCCCCAGCGCAGGTCGCAGGCAATGCCGTAGCGGGCGATACGGCTGGCCACCAGCGCCACCGAATCGATACCGGCCTGCTGCAGGTAACGCACGCCGTCCTGGCCGACATGCGGGGCGAAACCGCTGACGTCATGGCCAATGCCGCGAATCAGCTGGCCGCCGTTGCGCCCGCTGGCGCCCCAGCCGATGCGCCGGCCTTCCAGCAGTACCACCGAGAGGCCGCGCTCGGCCAGCTCCAGGGCGGTGTTGACCCCGGTCAGGCCGCCGCCGACTACGCACACATCGGCGGTCAGTTCAGCGTCCAGGCTGGGGTAGGGCGCCGCATCGCGTGCCGTGGCGGCGTAGTACGAAGCGGTGTGTTGGGTAGTGAAGGACATGAGCGTTCTCGACTCAGCGGTTGGATTTGATCTTGCTCCACGAGCGGGTCATGACGCGCATGATCTTCGGGCTTGGCGTGCTGGAGACGTACAGCTTGTCCAGCACCTGCTGAGGCGGGTAAACCTCGGGGTTGTCGGCCAGCGAGGCGTCCATGTAGGCCTTGGCATCAGGGTTGGCGTTGGCGTAGCCGACCGTGGCACTGACCTTGGCGATCACCTTGGGGTCGAGCAGGTAGTTGATGAACGCCAGGGCCTGCTCGGGGTTGTTGGCGTCCTTGGGGATGGCCAGCAGGTCGAACCACAGGTTGCTGCCTTCCTTGGGAATGCTGTAGGCGATCTTTACGCCGTTGTTTGCCTCGACGGCGCGGTTGGCGGCCTGGAACACATCGCCGGAGTAGCCGAAGGCCACGCAGACATTACCGTTGGCCAGGTCGGAGACGTATTTCGAGGAGTGGAAGTAAGTGATGTAGGGGCGCAGTTCGAGCAGGCGGGCTTCTGCCTTGGCGTAATCGGCCGGTGTTTCGCTGCGCGGGTCCAGGCCCAGGTAGTTGAGCATGGCCGGGAACAGTTCGTCGGGCGAGTCCAGGAACGCCACGCCGCACTGCTTGAGCTTTTTCAGGTTCTCCGGCTCGAACAGCACCGTCCATGAGTCGATACGGTCGATGCCCAGCGCCGCCTTCACCTTGTCGACGTTGTAGCCGATGCCGTTGGTGCCCCACAGGTAGGGCACGGCGTACTGGTTGCCGGGGTCGTTCTGTTCCAGCAGCTTGAGCAGCTTGGGGTCCAGGTGCTGCCAGTTCGGCAGCTTGCTGCGGTCCAGCGGCCGGAAGGCGCCGGCCTGGGCCTGGCGGGCGAGGAAATGGTTGGACGGCACCACCACATCATAACCGGTGCGCCCGGCCAGCAGCTTGCCTTCAAGGGTTTCGTTGGAATCGAACACGTCATACACCACCTTGATCCCGCTGCTGGCCTGGAAGTCGGCGAGGGTGGTGTCGCCTATGTAGTCGGTCCAGTTGTACACGCTGACCGACGGGGTGGCCTGGGTGGTGGTGGCGAACAGCAGGGTGAATGCAGCGGGGATCAAGGCTTGCAGATGACGCATGGGGACACCTCGTTGGTCTTGTTCTGGGTATCAGGGGCAGGGGCTGCGAAGCAGCCCCAAGATCGGTCAGACGCTCAGCATCAGGAACTCACGCTCCCATGAGCTGATCACGCGCTTGTAGTTCTCGTGCTCGGCACGCTTGACCGCCACATAGCCCTGGACGAACTGCTTGCCCAGGTACTGCTGCACGGTTTCGCAGTCTTCCATGTGCTGCAGGGCGTCCTCGATGGTGATCGGCAGGCGCAGGTTGCGCCGTTCGTAGGCACGTCCCTGCACCGGGGCGCTGGGCTCGATGCGCTCAAGCATGCCCAGGTAGCCGCACAGCAGGCTGGCGGCGATGGCGAGGTAGGGGTTGGCATCGGCGCCCGGCAGGCGGTTTTCCACGCGCATCGCCTCGGGGCTGGAGGTCGGCACGCGCAGGCCGGCGGTGCGGTTCTCTTCACCCCACTCGACATTGACCGGTGCCGAGGTGTCCGGCAGAAACCGGCGGAACGAGTTGACGTTGGGCGCGAACATTGGCAACAGCTTGGGGATGTACTTCTGCAGGCCGCCGATGTGGTACAGGAACAGCTGGCTCATGCTGCCGTCGTCATTGGCGAAGATCGGCTTGCCGGTGGCGATGTCGACCACGCTCTGGTGCAGGTGCATGGCACTGCCGGGTTCGTCGGTGATCGGCTTGGCCATGAAGGTGGCGGCCACGTTGTGCTTGAGCGCTGCCTCGCGCATGGTGCGCTTGAACACGGTGATCTGGTCGGCCAGGTCCAGCGCGTCGCCATGGCGGAAGTTGATCTCCATCTGTGCCGGGCCGTCTTCATGGATCAGCGTGTCAAGGTCCAGGCCCTGAATCTCGCACCAGTCGTAGACGTCTTCGAACAGCGGGTCGAATTCGTTGGCAGCATCGATCGAGAACGACTGGCGGCCGCTTTCGGCACGGCCCGAACGCCCCAGTGGCACCTGCAGCGGCAAGTCCGGGTCTTCGCAGCGCTGGGTCAGGTAGAACTCCATCTCCGGCGCGACAATCGGCTGCCAGCCTTGGTCGGCATACAGCTTGAGTACCTTCTTCAGCACGTTGCGTGGCGACAGTTCGATCGGCTTGCCTTGCTTGTCGAAGGTGTCGTGAATGACGATGGCAGTCGGCTCGATCGCCCAAGGGATCTGGTACACCGCAGCCGGGTCGGGGCGGCAGACCATGTCGATGTCGGCGGCATCGAGCAGGTTGTAGTAGATGTCATCATCGACGTAGTCGCCGGTGACCGTCTGCAACAGCACGCTCTCTGGCAGGCGCATGCCGCGTTCGTGGAGAAACTTGGCGGTGGGTGCGATCTTGCCGCGGGCGATGCCGGTCAGGTCGCTGATCACGCATTCGACTTCGGTGATGCGGTGTTCTTTCAGCCAGGTGGACAGCTGATCGAAGGGGGCGTTCATACAGACCTCTTGGTTGGGTTTTAGTGTGGGAGCGGCCCGGCCTGCGGCACACATTGCACGCTTGTGCAGGCGTTGCGCTTCCCAGGTGACGCGCTGGGTACTATCTTGGTCGCAGCCCCTGGGGGCGATCTATCCACTTTCTTCGCCATCGAATGCACCAGAAGAGTGCATACAGGACAACCCGTGACAACCGCCAATGCCTTGCAGTTCCAGGCCTTCCATACCACCGACGTTACCGAGCAGGTGCGCGCCACGCCGGGCTGGCAGCAACAGTACCGGCAGATGTCGCCCGGCCATTTCAGCGGTGAGCTGCGTTGCCTGGGGCTGGATGGCGTGGAGGTGTACGAGGAGCGCCTGAACACCCGTGTGGAGCAGTTTTTCCGCGCGCCGAGCGGTTCGCTGGCGTTCTGTTTCGACCGCAGCGAGAACAGCCTGTACCTGCTCAATGAGCAGAGCCGCAACATCTGGATCACGCCGGAGAACTACCAGGAAGTGGCCGTGGTGTTCGACCAGGCTTTCCTCGCCCGCCACGGGCTCGACCCGCAGCGCCTGGAGGGCTTGTTCATGGTGCCTCTGGGCAGCGGGCAGAACGCGCTGTTCGGCAGCTGGCTGAGCGCGACCCTGACCCGCCTGGGCGAGGCCGATTGCCCGTTGCAGGGGCAGGCCCTGGCGGAGCAGTTGCTGGAGGACTGCCTGTTCATCCTCGACAACGCCTGCCAGCGCCTGCAGGGCGGGGCGCTGGGCCGACGCGACGAGGAGCGGGCGATCATGCGCCGGGTGAGCGAGTGGGCCGCCGACTGCCCTGAGGAAACGCTGAACCTGATGGAGCTGGCAGCGGTAGCCGGGGTTTCCCTGCGCCAGTTGCAGCAAGCGTTCAAGGCGTACACCGGCATGCCGCCGGCGCACTGGTTGCGCTTGCGCCGGTTGAACGGCGCGCGGCGTGACCTGTTGCGCGGGGGCGGGGTGACGGTGGCCGAAGTGGCGATGCGCTGGTCGTTCTGGCATTTGGGAAGGTTTTCAGAGAGTTACCGGCAGTTGTTCAAGGAGTTTCCGAGCGAGACCTTGAAGCGCGGCAGGGGCTGAGGTTGGTGGTGGGGCTGCTGGCCTCTTCGCGGGCTTGCCCGCTCCCACAGGATCACCTCAGGTTCGAACAATGTGCGGTCCCTGTGGGAGCGGGCAAGCCCGCGAAGAGGTCGGCCCAGGCACTACACAACCCAGCATTGCGCCGCAAAAATTGCTATCGTGCCGCCCTGATTCCACCCGAGGTGCCGATGTTCTACCTGCCTTTGCCCAGCGACCAGGCCGAGCGCCTCGCCAGTGCGCCCACCACCGACTTCTTCAGCGCCGCCAGCATCCTCGACGCCGCTGCGGTGCTGTTCGTGCAGAACCTGCCCCGTCAACCCGCCAGCGCCTCGGCAGACGCCCAGGAACGCCGCTTTGCCGAAATCGTGCGCATCGCCAGCGAAGTCGAACAAGCCGCCCCCGGGCGCTTCCAGGGCCAGGTAGCGCAACACTTCGATCGCGAAGCCTTTGCCATGGGCCTGGGCCTGCTCGGCGAAAACGCTATCGCGCTGCTGTCCGCCGAGGTGCCGTACAGCGCCGACGAGCTACTGGACGCCGAAGGCCACTGGAACTTTCAGTTCGCCGACCGCTATCGCCAGCGCGCAACACCGCTGCACCCGGTGCACCTGCCGGCGCTGGCCAGCGACCTGATGCTCAGCGACCAGCAGAACCGCCTGCTGCGGGAATTTCTCGGCGGTAGCGACGAATCGGTGGCGGTGCAGGGCTTCGCCGGTACCGGCAAGACCTTCCTGATCCACCAGTTCGCCCGCCTGCTCGAGCCGCAGCGCACCTTGCTGCTGGCGTTGACCGAAGGCCAGCTGCGCGCCCTGCAGGCGCGGGTCAAGGACGCCGCCGCGTACACCGCGCTGACTTTTGGCCAGCTGGCCGATGAACTGCTCAACCGCGACATGACCAGCAACGGCTGGCGCCTGCGTGACCCGTACCGCACCAAGCTGTCGTGGCGCCCGCAGGAGGCGCAGGTGGTGCGTTGGCTGGCGATACCCGACATCGGCCCGCTGGCCGCCCGCGAGGTGGTCGCCTTGTGCATTCGCGCCGTGCGCAGCTTCTGCCACAGCGCCGACACCCAGCTGCAGTTGCACCACCTGCCCTGGGCCGGCCCGGGCACCACGCCGCTGGACCAGGAGGTGTTGCTGGAGAAGGCACGCTTGTACTGGCAGGAACTGATTCGCCCGTCAGCCCGGGACATTCAGTTGCCGGTGCGCGACTACCACCGGGTCAAGTTGCTGTCGCTGACCGGTTATGTGATCGACAGTCGCTACAGCCATGTCATCGTCGACGAAGCCCACGAGCTGTCGGCACCGATGCTCGCCGTGCTCGACCGCAGCCCGCAGTCGATCATCGCCCTGGGTGACGAGTTGCAGAACCTCAACGGCCTCAGCGCGCACCACGGCAGCTTCATCCGCCAGCGTTACATCGACCACTCGCTGCGCGCCGGGCCGGCGATGGACAGCGTGCTCAACCCGCTGATCCAGGCTCACCCGGCAGCGATCCAGGCGGCCTTCAGCGGCAGCGCCGAGCATTACACCCGGGTCAGCTTCTTCGACACGGTCAGCGTGCCGGAACAGCCCACGGCATTGATCGTCGATGACGAATGGGGCTTGTTTGGCTGGTTCCAGCGCCTGACGCACCAGGGCGTACCGTTCATTTTGTTGAAGAGCGCGCGCAAGGACTTCGAGCTGTTCGTCGAGGACTGCATCGAGCTGTACCGCTACGGCACCCGGGCACGCCACCCGATGCTGTTCCGCTACCCCAGCTGGCAGGCGCTGGAACAGGACAAGGGCGACGACAAAGCGTTTCTCGCAGTGGCCAGCATGCTGCGCAAGGGCTACACCCCGGAGCACTTTGCCAAGGCCAAGAGCCGTTACCGCTGGGACAAGGCGCCGAAGCTGTTCCTCGGGCGGGTGCGCGATGTGAAGAACATGGAGTTCGCCCGGGTGATGGTGTCGCCGGAGCTGATGGTGGCGCCGCAGGTGGCGGGTAACCGCAATGAGCGGGCGCGGATGCTGGCGGGGCTGTACACCGCCTGTTCGCGGGCGCGGCATGAGCTGATCGTGCCGGGGGGGATGCTGGACTGGGTCAAGGACCAGGTTCGGGATTGAGGCCGCTCCCACAGGGTGAACGCAATTTCCTGTGGGAGCGGCCTTGTGTCGCGAAAGGGCTGCAAAGCAGCCCCAAGGGCATGAATCAGTTACGGTCCAGCCACACCGTCTGGGCATTGGTGAACTCACGCACGCCAAAGTGCGACAATTCGCGCCCGAAGCCGCTCTTCTTCACCCCGCCAAACGCCACCCGGGGGTCGGAAGCGCAGTAGCCGTTGATGAACACACCACCGGTGTCCAGCGCCGCCGTCATGCGCTCGGCCAACGCGTAGTCGGCGGTGTAGATGGTCGCGGCCAGGCCGAAATCGCTGTCGTTGGCCAGTTCTACCGCATGCTCGGCATCACGGGCACTGATGATCGCCGCCACCGGCCCGAACAGCTCCTGCTTGAACGCGGTCATCTGCGGGGTGACGTTGGTGAACACGGTCGGCGCGTAGAAGTTGGCCACACCCTCGAGCTTGTGCCCGCCCAGCAGCAGGGTAGCGCCTTCGGCGAGGGTCGCCTGAACCTGGCCATCCAGCTCGTCGCGCAGGTCGTAGCGGGCCATCGGGCCGATATAGGTGTCGTCTTGCAGCGGGTTGCCGACCTTCAGCTCGCGCGTGGCTTCGACGAACTTGCGGGTGAATTGGTCAACGATGCTTTCTTCGACGATCAGGCGCTTGGCCGCAGCGCAGACCTGGCCGGTGTTCTGGTAACGGCCGATCACCGCAGCCTTGACGGCGGCATCCAGGTCGGCATCGGCCAGCACGATGAACGGGTCGGAACCGCCCAGCTCCAGCACGCATTTCTTCAGCGCGGCACCGGCTTGCGCACCAATCGCCATGCCGGCACGCACGCTGCCGGTGAGGGTCACGGCGGCGATGCGCGGGTCGTTGATGGCGCGGGTGACGCCGTCCGGGGTCACGTTCAGCACTTCGAACACGCCTTGCGGCAGGCCGGCATCCTTGAACAGCTCGCCCAGCAGGTAAGCGCTGCCCATCACGTTCGGGGCATGCTTGAGCACGTAGGTGTTACCGGCCAGGATCGCCGGCACCGCGCCGCGCAGCACCTGCCAGACCGGGAAGTTCCACGGCATCACGGCCAGGATCGGGCCCAGCGGGCGGTACTCGATGCGGGCTTTGTCGACCTGGGTCGGCTCGGCGGCGAGCATTGCCGGGCCGTGCTCGGCGTACCAGCGGCACAGGCCGACGCACTTGCTGACTTCACCGCGGGCCTGAGCGATCGGCTTGCCGATTTCGCGGCTGATCATTTGCGCGAACGCTTCGGCCTTGGTTTCGAGCGTGCTGGCCAGGGCCAGCAGGTACTCGCTGCGCTGGCCCAGCGACACCTGGCGCCACTGGCGGTAGCCAACCTTGGCACGTTGCAGCGCCGCTTCCAGTGCGGCGTCGCTGTCGAACGGGTAGGCGCCGATCTGCTCGCCGCTGAACGGGTCGAGGGAGATGGCATGGGTCAGGCTGCTGATCGCACTCATGGCGGGCACTCTCGTTATCGTTAACCAAGTGAGGCCAGACTAGTGGGCTATGGCTTTAATGAAAACTGAATAATAATGAGCGAAACATTCACGTTTGGAGAAAGGCTGTGGACCTGGTGCAACTGGAGATCTTCAAGGCCGTGGCCGAGCAGGGCAGCATCAGTGCCGCCGCGCAGCATATCCATCGGGTGCCGTCGAACCTGACCACGCGCATCAAGCAACTGGAAGAAGACCTGGGCGTGGAGCTGTTCATTCGCGAGAAGAGCCGCCTGCGCCTGTCGCCGGCGGGGTGGAATTTCCTTGAGTACACCCGGCGCATTCTCGACCTGGTGCACGAGGCGCGGCTGACCGTGGCCGGCGAAGACCCGCAGGGCACCTTTGCCCTCGGTTCGCTGGAAAGCACGGCGGCGGTGCGCATCCCGGCCTTGCTGGCGGCGTACAACCAGCGCTACCCCAAGGTCGACCTGGACCTCTCCACCGGGCCGTCGGGGACCATGCTCGAAGGCGTGCTGTCTGGCCGCCTGGTGGCAGCGTTCGTCGATGGGCCGGTACTGCACCCGACACTGGAGGGCATCCCGGTGTTCGAAGAAGAAATGGTGCTCATCGCGCCGCTCAATCACGCCCCGGTAGCCCGCGCCCAGGACGTCAATGGCGAAAGCATCTACGCCTTTCGCGCCAACTGTTCGTACCGCCATCACTTCGAGAACTGGTTCGTCCAGGACCAGGCGGTGCCGGGCAAGATCCACGAGATGGAGTCGTACCACGGCATGCTGGCCTGCGTCAGTGCGGGGGCCGGCCTGGCCATGATGCCGCGCAGCATGCTCGACAACATGCCCGGTTGCAGCACCGTCAGCGCCTGGCCGATGTCGGAGGATTTCCGCTACCTGAAAACCTGGCTGGTGTGGCGCCGGGGCACGGTATCGCGCAGCCTGAGCATGTTCGTGAAATTGCTTGAGGAAGGGCGCACAACTGCTTGATGCAGCAAACAATGGCGCTTTTTCCAGTGAATTTCATCCCGGCACCCACGCATCAGCGCGAACAGCCCTGCGCCTGAAGGATCAGATGCTAGGTAAGCCATCCTCACAGGAGGGTCATACCATGCGTAACCATCACTATGCCCTCGGCGCGACGCTGCTGATCGCCCTGGCCATGCCCTGGACCCTGGCCGCCGCCGCCGACCTCAACGCTCCCATCGACATGCAGGCCGTGCAGCTGCAGCCGCAGGAGCAGAACGGCGTTCGCTACCTGCAAGGCGGCATCGGCCAGGATGAAGCCAATGCCCTGCGCAAGACCCCGGGCTACGACCTGCACGTGGAACTGTCCACCGGGCCGGAAGGCAAGTTCCAGAGCGGTGCCACGGTCGACATCCAGAACGCCCAGGGCCAGCCCGTGCTCAGCGTCAGCGACGCCGGGCCGCTGCTGTATGTGCAGTTGCCTCCCGGCAAATACAAGGTCACCGGCAACGCTCAGGGCGAGACGGTGCAACAGCTGGTTACCGTGAACGGCCAGGCGCCGACGACCGTGAACCTGAACTGGCGTTGATGCAATGAGCCAGCAGGAGTACGCATGTGCTCCTGCTGGCTACGACTGAACCTGTCGCTGCGAGCTGACGGCATTAGCCAATGGTGGCAGTTTACTTTCAACTTTCCGTTTATCTGGACGATAATCGAAAGTATTGCTTTGTGTGACCGGCATGGATGTCGCCGGTCAACCGCATAACATCGAGGGGCCCAAGCCCCCACATGCCGTGTAGACCATCAGGAGAAGTCGTTGATGAAAACCCGTCTAGCAGCCTCGCTGGCCGTTGCAATGCTGGCCTTCGCCGGGGCGAACCTGGCCCAGGCCGCACAGGTGTCCGGCGCTGTCGGCGCCACTGGCCAGGGCGACATGACCTACCGTATCGGCCTGTCGTTCGACTGGGACAAGAAGTGGCTGGAAAGCAGCACCGGTTATCTGACCGGCTATTGGGATGCGGCCTACACCTACTGGGAAGGCGGCGAGGCCAGTGCTGCGCATTCGCTGTCGTTCAGCCCGGTGTTCACCTACGAATTCAGCGGTTTCACCTATACCCCGTACATCGAGGCCGGGATTGGCCTGGCGGCGTTTTCCAAGACCGATGTCGGCGACCAGCGCCTGGGGTCGGCGGTCAACTTCGAAGACCGCATCGGCTTTGGCCTGAAGTTGCCGGGGGACCAGAAGGTCGGCATCCGCGCGATGCACTATTCCAATGCGGGGCTCAAGCAGCCTAACGACGGCATTGAGTCGTACTCGCTGTTCTACAGCAAAGGCTTCTGACGCACGGGGCCGCCAGGCGGCCCATCGCTGGCAAGCCAGGCTCCCACAGGGATCGCGCCAATATGTAAAGATTGAGCAAGACACAAGCAACTGTCTTACTCAATTTCTAAAGGCTGGCGCGATCCTTGTGGAAGCTGCCTTGCCGGCGATGGGCTGCGAAGCAGCCCCGGGGTTTGTCAGAAAGTATACGAAACCCCGGCCTGCACCGTCCGCGGTGCGCCTGGGTAGGCGTAGAAGTTGAACGCACCCTCGTCGTATTCCTTGTTGAACAGGTTCTTCACATCCAGGTTGAGACGAACGTGTTCGTTGACCTTGTAGAAGGTCAGCAGGTCGACGACGGTGTACTGGTCCATGTTGTAGGTGACTGCCTCGGTCTGGCCATTGCGGTCATCGACATATTTCACCCCGACCCCCAGGCCAAGGCCTTTGGCGAATCCGCCCTGGAATTCGTAGGTGTTGAGCAGGCTGAAGGTGTTCTGTGGAATGTTCGCCAGGCGCGTACCGCTCGGCAGCCGCTGGTCCTTGGTCACTTCGGCGTCAACGTAAGCGTAACCACCGATCATCCGCCATTCTGGCGTGATGTTGCCGGCGACGGTGATATCCAGGCCGCGGCTACGTACTTCACCGGCGGCGATGCTGTAGTTGGGATCGACCGGGTCACGGGTCAGCACGTTCTCCTTGACGATGTGGTAGATCGCCGCGTCAACGCTCAGTTGACGGTCCAGCGCTTCCCATTTCACACCCAGCTCATAGGACGTGCCTTTTTCCGGGTCGAAACCTGCGCCTTGCCGGCTGGCGCCCGTGTTGGGCTTGAACGAGCGGGCGGTGTTGGCATAGACCGCGACCGTGTCGGTCAGGTCGTAGATCAGGCCGAAGCGCGGGGTGACGCCGTTCTCGCCTTTGTTGAAGTCGCCCGTGGTGTTGAGCTTGTTGTCATAGTCATGCTCGAAACGCTCGAAGCGCACCCCGGCCAGTGCCTTCAGGCGCTCGGTCAGGGCTACCTGGTCCTGGATGAAGGCCGCCCAGGTCTTGAGGTTTTCCTTGTCGTGGGTGGTGGTGCGGGTCAGGGCGGGGCGTGGCTGGCCCAGTACCGGGTCGAAGATGTCGATCGGGTAGGCACTGTCACCCGCGGCCGAGCGGCGGATGATCGAGTTGTAATCGTAGTCTTCGTACTCGATACCGGTCAGTAGCGTGTGAGCGAAGCCGCCGGTGTTGAAATAGCCGGTGAGATTGAGCTGGTAGTCGCGGTCGGTCCACTCCAGTTTGCGGTAGTTGAAGTTGCGTCCCAATGTGCGACCGTCGGCTTGCAATGCGTTGGCCTCCACCGCGTTGCCCTTGAGCGAACAGTCGAGCCACTGCATGCCACCGCCCAGCGCCCAGTTTTCATTGAGCATGTGCTCGAAACGCACTTGGGCCATGTTGTTGTCGTTGTGCAGCAGGTTGTCGCTGCCTTTCTCCCAGATGTAGGTGTCGCGCGAAGCACTGCCGGTCTGGGTCGGGTAGCGGGTCAGGCCGCGGTCCAGCGGGTGGTTGTTGCGCATGAAGTCGCCTTCGAAGACGATCTTCGTGCTGTCGTTGACCTGCCAGCTGATCACCGGCGCCACGTCATAGCGCTCGCTTTCGACGTCGTCGCGGAAGCTTTCGCCGCCTTCGCCCAGCAGGTTCAGGCGGTAGGCCAGCGAACCGTCCTGGCTCAGCGGCCCGCTGGCGTCCAGGGTGGCGCGCTGCATGCCCTGGTCATCGAACTGGCTGCCCAGGGTCACCTTCGCTTCCGGCAATGGCTGCTTGCTGACCACGTTGAAGGTTCCCCCGGGGTCGCCGCGCCCGTACAGGCTGCTGGCCGGGCCACGCAGCACTTCCAGGCGTTCGACGGTATTGGCGTCCGGGGCATTGGGGTAGCCACGGTTGATCGGGAAGCCGTTGCGGTAGAACTCGCCGCTGGTGAAACCACGCACGGTAAAGGTGGTCAGGCCCTGGCCGCCGAAATTGTTGGCGCGGCCGACACCGCCAGCGTAGTCCAGGCCATCCTGCAGGCGGGTGGCACCGGTGTCTTGCAGAACGTCCTTGGGTACCACGCTGACCGATTGCGGGGTTTCGTGCAGGGCGGTGTCGGTACGGGTGGCGCTGGCCGAGCGGCTGGCCTTGTAGCCGACGACCGGGCCGTCGGCGCGTTCGCTGTCGGCACTGCTGGTAATGCTCAGCGCCTGGAGTTCTATCTGGGCGGGTTCGCCGAGCGATTCAGGTTCGGCGAAGGCCAGCGGGGAAACGGCATGAAGCACACAAAGCGAAACGAACGTGCGACGCATCGACGGTACGATCCTGAAGTAGGGCACTGAGGGCAGGGAAGATGCGCGGGGAAACTACTACGAATCATTATCAAAAGCATTATTTTTGTTTGGCACTGGTGTACCAGATACCAGGCAGGTTGATCGGTGCTCGCTTTTTCGCGGGCATGCCCGCTCCCACAGAGACCGCAATCCCTTGTGGGAGCGGGCGAGCCCGCGAAGAAGCCGGCACCCATCGACCTGTCGTCAGCGAAGGCCCTTTATCGCCAGCACATTGCACAACGGGTGTTCCAGCACATGCGCCGTGGTCCCGCCGAGGAATGTCTGCATGGCGTCATGCCGGTGGCTGCCCATCACGATCACATCCGCCCGGCTGTGCCCGACGAACTGGGCAATGGCCTTGATCGCCGCGCCTTCCAGGAAGTGCCTGCGCTCCAGGGGGATCTGATGGTGATCGCCCAGGCGGTTGAACGCCGCCCGCTGCGCGGTGCGCAGGCTGCCATCGAAACCGGGCATGGTCACCGTGCCCGCGCCGAAATCGGCGATGTGGGTCCTGGCCGCGTCGCACACATGCAGCAGGTGCAGCTCGGCGTTGCACTGCAGGGCCAGGGCGTGGGCGCAGTGGATCACCTGCTCGTCGAGGTGCTCGCCAGCGCCATGGCTGTTCAGGTCCACCGCAGCGGCAATCTGCCGCGGCAGGGGCAGGCGGATATCGCTGACCAGGTGCACGGCAACCGGGCTGTCCTTGAGCAACTGCCAGTCCAGTGGCGTGACCAGCAGGCGCTTGAGCACCGGTTCGTGCTGCACGTCCTTGATCAGCAGGTCGCAACCCAGCTGTTCGACCCGCTGCAGCACACTGCCCAGCGGGTCACGGGTCAGCAGCAGCTCGGTGGACACATCCAGGCCGGCGTTACCCAGTTGTTCGGCTTCGTCGGCCAACCATTGGCGGTTGTCGCCGAGCAGCCGCTCACGCTCGCGGCTATCGCTGATCAGGCCGAAGGTGTCGACATCGTCGACGAACACATTGATATCCAGCAAGGCACCGCTGGATTCCGCCAACGCCGCAGCGCGTTGCAGCGCCGGGGTGTGGCGCATCTGCGGGCCGAGCATGACGAACAGACGCTTGAACTGGCTCATCTCACACCTCCACGTGTGGCAGCCCCCCCGCTGATCTGGCCCTGTTCAGTCTAGACCGTGCAGTGCCGCTTGCCGGGCGGGCGGAGGCTGGCGTGGCACGCCGGGTCGGGTATGATGCGGGCCCCATCATTTTCACGAGGCCCGCCCCATGTCCCTTAGTGCTGAACAGATCGGCGAATTCCGCGCCTTTGCCGAGCAGCTGGCCGACGCTGCCGCCGTGGCGATCCAGCCGTACTTTCGTGCCAGCCTGGAGGTCGAGGACAAGGGCGGGCGCCTGTACGACCCGGTGACCGTGGCCGACAAGGCCGCCGAAGACGCCATGCGCGCGCTGATCCAGGCCCGCTACCCCGAGCACGGCATTCTCGGCGAAGAAGCCGGTGTGGCGCTGGGCAGCAGCCCGCTGACCTGGGTGCTCGACCCGATCGACGGCACCCGCGCCTTCATCACTGGCCTGCCGCTGTGGGGCACGCTGATTGCCCTGAACGACGGCACGCGGCCAGTGGTCGGGGTCATGAACCAGCCATTTACCGGTGAACGCTTCGTCGGCACGCCGCAAGGCGCCTGGCGCAGCGCTACGCCGTTGAAGACCCGCGCCTGTGACGACCTGGCCTCGGCCACACTGATGTGCACCACGCCGGACATGTTCGACAGCGCAGAACGCAAGGCCGCGTTCGAAGCCGTTGCCGGCAAGGCGCGGCTGATGCGCTACGGTGGCGACTGCTATGCCTACTGCATGCTGGCGTCCGGGTTTGTCGATGTGATCGTCGAGGCCAGCCTGCAACCGTATGACGTACAGGCGCTGATGCCGATCATCGAAGGGGCGGGCGGGGTGATTACCGCGTGGGATGGCAGCAGTGCGCAGAATGGTGGTTGTGTGGTGGCTTGTGGTGACCCGGCGCTGCATGCGCAGGTGGTGGAGATGTTGCGTCACGCCATGTGATTTTGTGGTGCCTGTGGCGGCCTCTTCGCGGGCTTGCCCGCTCCCACAGGAGCAGCACAGGTTTCAGATACTGTGCGGTCCTTGTGGGAGCGGGCAAGCCCGCGAAGAGGCCGCCACAGGTCCACACAACCGTCAACCACCGCACTTTTTCGATTTTCCGGCCTCTATGCTTGACCAGGCTGCTCTGATCCCCAAGGCAGCCACCGAATATCGACCCGGTGCCGATGGTTGCGAGCTACCCGAATTTCCTCCCCCGCCTGCTGCTGGCCGGCGCCCTCACATGCCTGTGCGCCTGCACCCAGGAGCAGGGCCGCGACATGCTCGAGCAGTTCAGCAACGGTAAACCCGACGAGCTGTTCCAGACCAGCGTCGATCGCCTGGCCACGCTGTCCATGCGCGACAACCTGCAAAGCCTGTACCTGCTGATGAACAAGCTGTACCTGCGTAACCCCAACCAGTGGAAGCTGTCCGGCTACGTGGACGCGGCCACCGCCGAGCGGCAGATCCGTATCGCCATCGAACAACGCCAGCCGCTGCCGCAACTGGGCAACCGTCGCGACCTCGCCGCCTTGAGCTATGCCCTGAGCCCGGAGTTTCGCGGAGACCGGGTCGGGGCCTTCATCTACGCCATCGGCAGCATGCTGATTACCGCGCACGGCGGGCGTACCGAGTTCTACATGACCGATACCATCGACCCGCTGTTCGTCAACAACGCCGCGCGCAACATCGAGAAAGCCACCTGGATGCTCAGCCAGCGGCAGGATGCCAATGGCGTGCTGCTGCTGTTTTCCAACGAGATCTCGGAAGAGGGCAGCAACCTCAGCTTTGCCGTGGAATTCGGCAAGGTCGTGGCGCGGCTGGATTTGCTGGCGGAGTTGCTGGACGAGCGCTATCGGCGGATCGGGCTGAATTATGCGCAGAGCCTGCTGTTGATGAATTTCCTGCCGGTGCAGTGAGGGTGGCTGGCCTTACAAGGAAATTGCACTGCAGGTGCAGATGAAGGTAGCTTCCAGAAAACCGACCTTCAGGAATGCCACCCTTGGACTCCATCACCCAAGCCGTTCTCGGCGCCGCCCTGCAAGGCACCGTGCTCGGCCGTATCCAGGGCCGTCGCGCGCTGCTGTATGGCGCAGCGCTGGGCACGCTGCCCGACCTTGACGTGATCATCCGCTACGCCGACCCGGTGTCGCAGATGACCTACCACCGTGGCTTTTCCCATTCCCTGTTCGTGCTCACCGGGCTGGCCCTGGTACTGGCGTGGCTGGTCAACAAGTGCTGGCCGGGCAAAGGCTACAACGTGCCGAGGCTGTTTCTGGCGTTCTGGCTGGTGCTGGTCACTCACCCGTTGCTCGATGCCTTCACGGTCTACGGTACCCAACTGCTCTGGCCGTTGCACACCACCCCGCAAAGCTGGGCGGCGGTGTTCATCATCGACCCGATCTACACCGTGCCGCTGTTGGCGGCGGTCATTTACGCGGCGCTCAAAGGCCTGACCGGCCAGGCAACGCGGTCGTTGACCCTGGCGTTGCTGTTCGGTGCTGCCTACCTGGGTTTCGGCCTGGCCGGGCGCATGGCTGCCGAGCAGCGTTTCCAGGCGGCGCTGGACCAGCAGGGGATCGTCGCCAGCGAGGTACGTGCCGTGCCGATCGCCTTCAACAGCCTGATCTGGAGGGTCCTGGCCAAGACCCCGGATGGCGATTACTACGAAGGCATCAGCAGCAGCTTCGACCGGCAACCGCCAGAAATGCAGCGCTTGCCGCGCAACCTGACCCTGGCGCAAGCACTGGCGAACGACCCGCTGCACCAACGCCTGCGCTGGTTCACCGATGACTGGCTGCGCTACGACCAGGTCGGCGATGCGCTGGTGGTCAGCGACCTGCGCATGGGCATCCCGGGGAACTACACGTTTCGCTTCAACATGGCCCGCCGTGACCAGCAAGGGCACTGGATTGCCGAGGTGCCGTCGATGTGGAAGGGCGCCGGGCCCGGGGCGATGTTCAATGCCGACGACCTGGCGCTGATCTGGCGCCGGATCATCACCCAGCAGCCACCGTTGCCGCTGGCTGCCTGGACCGAACGCTATCTGGGGACCAGCACCGGGCTGCAGTAGTTGCACGTGTTGGTTATCAGAGCCTTGGCCTGATCGCGCGTTGTTCCCTCAGCCGATCAGTGCCAGGGCCTCTTGCAGGCTCAACGGGCGCTTCAGCCGTTGCGACAGCGTCGCCATGGCATCGGAGTAGCCCTTGGCAATCACCGCCTCGACCCGGTCATCCACGCATTGCAGGGCGATGAAGTCGCCTGTTTCCGGCTCACCGACGAACTCGATACGGTTCCAGTCCCGGGCGTGGCCCAGTACTTCGTAGGTGCGGCCATGCTGGTAGGTCCAGAAGAACGGCACATCGGCATAGCGGCGCTGTTCGCCGAGCATGTTGGCGGCAGCGATCACCCCGTGTTGCTGGGCCAGGCGCCAGTGTTCGATACGCACCGTGCGCCCGGTCAGCGGGAAGCTGGCGATATCGCCCGCGGCCCACAGGCCATCGGCCGCGCGCATTTCGGCATCGACCTGCAGCGACTTGTCGTCGTTCAGCCGCACGCCCTGAAGGAAGCCGGTCGCCGGCCTGACCCCGGTGCCCAGCAGCACCAGTGGCGTCTGCAACCGTTCACCGTTGGCCAGCAGCAGCGCTTCGACCTTGCCTTGGCCCTCGATGCGCTCGACCTCGGTGGGGCCATGGAAGACTACCCCTTTGCGTTCGTGCAGTTCGCGCAGGCTGCGGCCGATGCGCTCGCCCAGCTGCCGCACCAGCGGCACGGGGTGGCGGCTGACCAGGTGCACCTGCACGCCGTACTTGCGCAAGGCCGAGGCGGCTTCCAGGCCAATGAAGCCGTCGCCGACGATCACCGCCGGCTGCCCGGGCTCGGCCGCGTCCAGCAACTGGGCGGCATCCTCGCGGGACCGCAGGGTGAACACCCCGGGCAGGTCAATGCCCGGGATATCAGGCCGCAGCGGCTTGCCGCCGGTGGCCAGCAGGCAGGCGTCGTAGGCGATCAGCTGGCCGTCGGCCAGGGTGATCTGGCGTTTCTGGCTGTTCAGCGTGCGCACCTTGCCGTGTCGGCGCTCCAGCTGGCCCTTGCGCAACGCGTCTGCTTCGAGCAATGCCGGCACTTCATCGGGCGGCATCTGCCCGGCGATGACGAATTTGCTCAGCGCGGTACGGTCGTAGGCGGGCTGACGTTCCTGGTCGATCCACAGCAGCCGGCCAGCGAAGCCATGGTTCAGCAGGGTGCTGACCGCGGCGCTGCCCGCTGCACCCGCGCCGACCACGACGAAACAGCGGGCATCGCTGTGCCTGGGTGGCTCGATTGCCGGCAGCGGCTGGTCATCGACCCAGACTTCATCGCCTGCGACCCAGGCCTTGTAGCGGCGCAGGTCGGCCAGTGCCGGTGGTTCGCAGACCACGCCATCATCAACGGCAAAAGCGGCCTTGTGCCAGGGGCACACCAGTAGGCCGCCGCAGACCACGCCTTCATCGAGCGGGGCACCGGCATGCGGGCAGTTGCCTTGGTAGGCGTGCACCTGGTCGCCCTGGCGGATGAGGATCAGTTCTTCGTTGCCGGCCTGGACGCGCAGGGGGCGGTGTTCGTCGAGCTGGGCCAGGCGGGCCACGGCGTGCTGGGTCATGGGGGGTCTCCAAAGGGGCCTTTGGAACCATTTGACGCCTGGGCTGGGGAGGGGATGCGTTGAGCTGACAATCGGTGCAGGCTAGGCGTTTTTGTGTGGCCTGGGCGGGCCTCTTCGCGGGCATGCCCGCTCCCACAGGTTCGTCACAAGCTGTGGGAGCGGGCGTGCCCGCGAACGGGATCAACTGGCCCGTGCAGTACTCAGCGCACCAGCCCGGGTTACCCGCAAGGCCACCAGGCTACCCAGCACGATCAGTGCCGCCAGCGAATACAAGGCAGCATCGGTCGAGCCGGTCTGGTCCTTGATGAAACCGACCAGATACGGGCTGAGGAAACCGGCCATCTGGCCCACCGAGTTGATGATCGCCAGGCCGGCCACAGCGGCACCGGCGCTAAGCAGCGCGGTAGGCATCGGCCAGAACATCGGCAGGCCGGTGAGCGCGCCCATGGTGGCGATCGACAGGCCGAGGATGGCGATGGCCGGGTGCGCGGCGAAGTTCACCGCGATCAGCAGGCCGACAGCGCCCATCAGCATCGGCAGCACAAGGTGCCAGCGGCGTTCGTTGCGCAGGTCGGCCGAGCGCCCGCAGAGAATCATGAACACCCCGGCCAGCAGGTACGGAATGGCGCTGAGCCAGCCGATCAGCAGCGGGTTGTCGAAGCCCATGTTCTTGATGATCGACGGCAGCCAGAAGTTGATCGCGTACACGCCGCTCTGGATGCAGAAGTAGACGAAGCCGAAGGTCCAGATCAGCGGGTTGCTCAGCACCGCCAGCACGCTGTCACCGCTGGTGTTCGGCTTGCCGGCAGCGTCGGCCTGCAGGTCGGCGGCAATCATCTCGCGCTGAGCCGGGCTCAGCCAGGCGGCCTTCTGGTAGCCATCGCTGAGCAGGAAGATCGCCAGCACGCCAAGGGCGACGGTCGGCAGGCCCTGGATCAGGAACATCCACTGCCAGCCGGCCAGGCCATGCTGGCCGGCGGCAAAGTGCTCGAGGATCCAGCCCGAGAACGGCCCGCCGAGCAGGCCCGATACCGGGATGGCCGACATGAACAGGGCCATGATGCGCCCGCGCCGGGCCGCCGGGAACCAGCGCGAAAGGTACAACACCACACCGGGGAAGAAGCCGGCTTCGGCGGCACCGGTCAGCAGGCGCAGGGTGTAGAACTCGGTGGGCGTGGTGACGAACAGCAAGCAGGTGGACAGGCTGCCCCAGGCGATCATCATCAGGGCGATCCAGCGCCGTGGGCCAAAGCGGTTGAGCGCCAGGTTGCTTGGCAGGCCGCAGAGCACGTAGCCGATGAAGAAGATGCCGGCGCCGAGGCCGTACACGGTTTCGCTGAATTGCAGGGCGTCGAGCATCTGCAGCTTGGCAAAGCCGACGTTGACGCGGTCCAGGTAGTTGAACAGGTAGCAGATGAAGATGAACGGAATCAGCCGCAGGGTGATGCGCCGGTACAGCGCGTTGCGGGTGGTGTCCGTGCCTTGGTCAGGGGCGGGGCTGTGTGCCATGATCGGGTTCTCTGTTGTTATGGTTGTCGCCGCGTCGCCTGTTCCGGCGCTCGCCCTGACGAGTCTCGGGGACTGCGGCGTGCCTGTCTTTGTGCTTTTGCACAGTGCCTGGGCCAGGCTGCTGTGCCCGGGCCCAAAAGCCTGACCACCAAAGGACCGTTGAATGTTCGAACTCGACCATGACCTGGCACAGGATATCGTTGACCGGGCGATGGCCATTCTGCCGTGCAACGTCAATGTCATGGACAGCCAGGGGCTGATCCTCGGCAGCGGCGAACCGGAGCGCATCAATACCCGCCATGAGGGCGCGCAGCTGGTCCTGGCCAACGGCCGCATCGTCGAGCTGGACAGCGACGCGGCCAGATGCCTGAAGGGTGTGCAACCCGGGGTGAACCTGCCGCTGATGCTCGATGGCCGGCTGATGGGCGTGCTCGGCCTGACCGGCGATCCGCAGCAGGTGCGCACCTATGGCGAGCTGGTGCGCATGACCGCCGAAATGCTCCTGGCCCAGCGCCATTTGCAGGCCGACCAGCAATGGCGCCGACAGCGCTGCGACGACTTGCTGGCCCTGCTGCTGGGCGGCAGCGGCGACTCCCCGCGCTTGCTCGACGAAGCCCGCCAGCTGGGCCTGAAACCGCAGCTGTCACGGGCACCTTGCCTGTTCGAACTGGCCCCGGGCTCACCCGCCGAGACGCTGGCGGCATGGTTGATGAGCCGCTACCCGGACAGCTGGTGCGTCAGCCCGGCCCGCCAGTCGTTGCTGTGGTGCCGCCCGGCTGGCGTGATGCTGGACGAGGCGCGTCTTTTGGAACGCCTGCAACGCCATGGCTGGGTGGTCGAGCGGCTGGCCCTGGGCACTGCCGCGCAAAGCCTCGAACAGCTGCGCCGCGGCTACCGCCGGGTGCGCGACTTGCTGGCCTATGGGCGCGAGGTGCTGCCGGCCGAGCGCCTGCTCAGCCTGCAGCGCTACCGGTTACCGGCGTTGTTGTGGCGGCACCGCAACGACGATGCGCTGGATGAATTGCTCGAGCCGTTGCAGCGCATTCGCGCCAAAGACAGCAGCGGCCAGTTGCTGCCGACGCTGCGCGCCTGGTGTGCCCATGACGGCCAGAGCCAGGCCTGTGCCGACGCCCTGGGCATCCACCGCAACAGCCTGCGCTACCGCCTGGAGCGGATTGCCGAGCTGGGCGAGGTAGACCCGTTGCGCATGGAAGGGATGCTCAGCTTGTACCTGGGGTTGCAGTTGCTGCCGGTCGACTGAAGGCGAAAGGCATCTGCCCAAACAACCCGTCCGGCGTTTTGTGCATTTGACCGAGGCCAGCTTGCCAGCCACCTGTCAGCATGCCGCTCATCAGGACAGGAGAAACCCCATGAAGATCGTCATTGCCCCCGACTCGTTCAAGGACAGCCTCGACGCCGCCGGCGTCGCCCGCGCCATTGCGGCAGGCCTGGGCCAGGCCTGGCCGGAGGCCGAGCTGGTCGAGTGCCCGATGGCCGACGGTGGCGAAGGCACCATGCAGGCCATTCTCGCCGCCAGCCACGGTGAACTGCGCCGGCAGACCGTGCGCGGGCCGCTGGGGCAAAGCGTCGAGGCCGGCTGGGGCTGGTTGCCGCAAAGCCGCACGGCGGTCATCGAAATGGCCCAGGCCAGTGGCTTGCAACTGCTGCCGACCGGCTCGCGCGATGCCTGCCGCAGCAGCACCTGGGGCACCGGCGAACTGATTGCCGCGGCGCTGGCCGCTGGCGCGCAACGGGTGGTGCTGGCGATTGGCGGCAGCGCCACCAACGACGCTGGCAGCGGTATGTTGCGGGCCCTGGGCCTGCGCCTGCTGGACGCTGACGGGCAGGCGCTGGAGGAGGGTGGCCTGGCCTTGGGCAAACTGGCCAGCATTGACGCCAGCGACCTCGATCCGCGCCTGGCCGAGGTGCAGTTCGAGGTCGCCGCGGACGTCGACAACCCGCTGTGCGGGGCCAACGGCGCGTCGGCCATCTTCGGCCCGCAGAAGGGCGCCACTGCGCAGCAGGTGCAGGCCCTGGATCAGGCCCTGGGGCATTTCGCCGACCACTGCGCGCAGTTACTCGGCGAGGATGTGCGCGATTACCCAGGTTGCGGCGCCGCCGGCGGCATGGGCTTCGCGGCGCGGGCGTTCATGGGCGCGCAGTTCCGCCCCGGGGTGGATGTGGTGGCGGAACTGGCCGGCCTCGAGGCGCTGGTCCAGGGCGCCGACCTGGTGATTACCGGCGAAGGGCGCTTCGATGCCCAGACCTTGCGCGGCAAGACGCCGATGGGCGTCGCCCGGGTGGCCAAGCGCCAAGGGGTACCGGTGCTGGTACTGGCCGGGACCTTGGGCGAGGGCTACCAGCAGTTGTATGCCCACGGTGTCGATGCCGCCTTTGCCCTGGCGGACGGGCCGATCAGCCTGGAACAGGCCTGTACCCGCGCCGCAGAGCTGCTGCAGGCGCGGGCGTGTGACATTGGCCGCTTGTGGCGCTGTGCGCTGCAACGGTGAGCGAAGCCCGGTTGGCGGCGACCTAGGGGAGCAACTGCCGGGCCTGGCTGGCCGGCAGCACGGCCAATTCGCCGAAGCGTTGCGCCGCGTCGATGTAGCGCAACGCCGATTTGGCGTCCTTCCAGCCCACGTAGCTCATCAGCGCCTTCAGTTCCCAGCCATTGGCCGTGGCCCAGGTGGCGAAGCCGCGGCGCAGGGAATGCCCGGTATACAGCGCCGCCGGCACCCCGGCGCGCTCCAGCATGCGCCGCAGCAGGCCGACCAGGCTGTTGCTGTTGAGCGCAGCGTCGCCGAGGTTGCCCCAGCGGTCGAGCTTGCGAAACACCGGGCCGTGGGCGATGCCGGCGACTTCCAGCCATTGCAGGTAGGCCGTGACCGGGCACAGCGCCTTGAGCGCCGGGGTGCGGTGTTGCACGCCCAGGGCCTGGCGGTCGCCCTTGCTGCGCGGCAGGAACAAGCTGATGCCGACACCGGCCTCGGCCTGGATGTGCTCGACCCGCAGGCGGGCCAGTTCGTCACCGCGAAAGCCGCGCCAGAAGCCCAGCAACAGCAAGGCAGCGTCACGGCGCGCCCGGCGCAGGGCGGCCAGGTCATGCTGTTCGCGGGCCTGGCGGGCTTCTTCTTCGAAACACGCCACTGCGCTTTGCAGGTGCTGCAGCAACAGCGGCGCGGCCTGTTTCGGCGGTGCCGGGTGCAGGGTGCGGATGCCGCGCAGTACCTGGCGCACCAGCGGCGCCTTGGTCGGGTCGGGGAAGCCTTGGGCGATGTGCCATTGGCTGAGCGCGGCCAGGCGCTGGCGCAGGGTGCTGACCGCATGCTGGTCGGCGTGATCGGCCAGGTAGCGGGCGATGCTCTCGGCCGTGGCCGGCAGAAAACCGCCCCAGTGGCTTTCGAAATGGGCGATGGCGGCCTGGTAGCTGCGCCGGGTGTTGTCACGCGTGGCGGCGCGCAGGTAGCGCTCGATGTCGGTCATGGTGCGGGTGTCGGTAGGCAGTGCGCACACGATAACCCGAAACCCTCAGGCGCTGCAGCATGCCTTGTCCTCGATGCCATTGAACGGCGGGTAGTCACGCAGCTGCGCTGGCGACAGCGGCCGGCTGAAATGGTAGCCCTGGGCGATGTCGCAGCCGGCCAGCTTCAGGCACACCACCTGTTCGCGGGTTTCCACGCCCTCGGCCACCACTTCCAGGCCCAGGCGCTTGGCCAGGATGATGGTGGAAGAGACGATCGGGCTGTCGTCATGGCTGTTGGACAGCGGCGCGATCAGCGAACGGTCGATCTTCAGCTTGCTCAGCGGCAATGAGTGCAGGTGGGCGAAGCCGGCATAGCCGCGGCCGAAATCGTCCAGGCTGATACCGAGACCGGCAGCGCGCAGGGTATGCAGGTGCGCCACTGCCGTGCCTTCAGGGTCGAGAATGGTGGTTTCGGTGATCTCCAGCTCCAGCCGCTGCGGGGCAATCCGGTGCCGTTGCAGTTTGCTCAGCAGCCGCGCGGCGAAGCCCGCCTGGCGAAGCTGCAGCGCCGAGACATTGACCGCCAGGCGTGTCTCGCGGCCCTGGGCGTCCCAGCTGGACAAGGCTTCACAGGCCAGACGCAGCACTTCCCAGCCCAGCTCGACAATGAAACCGCTGCGCTCGGCCAGGTCGATGAACCGGTCCGGGTAGAGCAGGCCGAATTCCGGGTGGTCCCAGCGTACCAGCGCTTCGTAGCCCAGCACCTGCTGGGTGTCGAGGCGAATCTGCGGCTGGTAGTGCAGCACGAACTGGCGCTCGGCCAGGGCGCTGCCGAAGGCCTGCTCGAGGGTGAAGGCCTGGATGTCGGCCAGGTTCAGCGACGGGTCGAAGAAGCGGTACTGGGCGCGCCCGGCCTGTTTGGCCGAGTACATCGCGGCATCGGCACTGCGGATCAGGCTGTCGATGTCCTGGCCGTCGCGCGGGCAGATGCTCACGCCCACGCTGGGGCTGGTGTTGACCTCCTGGCCATCGAGGGCGTAGGTGGCCGACAGCTTCTCGACCATCATGCGCACCCAGGCGTTGATCTGTTCCTCGCTGCGTTCGCCCGCCAGCAGCACCACGAATTCGTCACCGCCAAAGCGCGAAGCCTCGTCGCCGGGCTCCAGCAGGCGCTGGATGCGCCCGGCCACGGCTTGCAGCAGCAGGTCGCCGACCTTGTGCCCGAGCGAGTCGTTGATCGACTTGAAACGGTCCATGTCGATGAACAGGATCGCCATCAGCCGGCGCTTGCCGCGTTGCCGGGTCAGCGCCTGCCCAGCCACCTCGACGAACTGGCGGCGGTTGTGCAGGCCGCTGAGGTGATCGGTGGCGGCGGCATGGCTGCTGCGCCGGTGTTCGTCCTCGAGGCGGCCGATCAGCTGCTGGTTGACCTGTTGGGCATGTTCCAGCGCGCTGAAGGCCTCCTGGCGCTTATGTAACAGGCGCAAGGTCCACAGCAAGCTGGCAAGGATCATCAGTGTCATGCCCAGGTTCAGCCAGAACTGCCGCGCATAGGCCTGGGTCGAAGGCGCGAGGATTTCCTCCTGCCGCTGGCTGACCACCACAGTGAAACCACGCTCGGGCACGCGCCGGTACAGGCTCTGGTACGCGGCGCCGGCCAGGTACTGGGTCAGCATCCCCGCTTCTTGGTAGCGGTCTGCCAGCCCGGGCAGCAGCGGCTCGCCGGCCAGCACCAGGCCGCGGCGGTCGATGCGCAGGCGCTCCAGGCCGTCGTCTTGCAGCAGGCGCAGCGAACCACTGCTGCCGAGGTCGATGTGCTGGAGCAGCACCGCCAGGTAGCCGATGTCCAGTTGCACCACCAACACCTTGTCGATTTCACGGCCGGGCAGGTGGGTCAGCGGCAGCAGGAAGGGCAGCCCGCCGCTGGCCACGGTGGCCGTTCGGCTAGCGGGCTCGCTGGGCAGGAACGGGCTGAAGCCGTAGCGGGCAACGTGCCGCTGCAGTTGGCGCAACCAGTCTTCAGCCAGTTCAGCGGGCGCGTCGGCATGGCTGGCCGACAACAGCTGGCCGTGCCGGTCGTACAGGCTCATGCGCTTGACCACCGGGTCTTCGGCAAGTATTCGCGCCAGGTTGAGGTTGCCTGGGTGCAGCACCTTGAGGTCGCCCTGGGTGACCCGGCCCACGGCTTGGGCGCGGTCGACCAGCTGGCGCAGGCTTGCGCCAACGATGCTGGCCAGGTTCAGGTGCTCGGCGGCCTTGGCCGACAAGGCGTGCTCGCGGGCGGCGGCCCTCTGCGAAAGGTGCAGGCCCCAGAGAAAGGCCAAGGTGGCGGCACAGAGCATCAGAATCAGCAGCCGCAGCAGGTTGGCGGAGGAAAGCGAACGGCGAATCACTGCTGATAGTTCCCGGCCCTGGGTAATGGTCGAAAAATACGACAACAAGATGACAGCCTGATGACTGATGGCTCATTGCCTTTATTGATTTCCCTTGGCTGCCAGCGGCGTCTGCAGGCGCGCGGTTTCTTCCTCCATGTAGTCGATCAGCGCGCGGATGTCGGTGTCGCCCAAGCGCAGGTTGGGCATCGCCAGGCGGTTGTACTGCTCATACAACAGCATGGCCAGGGGGTCTTGGTCGGCCAGCATGCGGTCGGGTTCCTTCAGCCAGCGGGCCAGCCAGCTGGCCTCGCGTTGGCGGGTCACCCCCAGCAGGTCGGGGCCGATAGCACGTTGCCCCGGCTCGGCGTTGCCCAGGGTGTGGCAGGACGAGCAGCGGGTGCGGAACAGCTGCTCGCCACTGCTGGGCGTGCGCACTGCGGGCGCCTGGGCATAGTCGTGGGTCATGGCGCTGGCCTGCTTCCAGTTGTGCAGGCTGTTGCCCAGGCGGTCGGCGAGGATGTACGGGTTTTCGAAGGGCGAGACCTTCATCCAGCGGCCGGTGGCCTGGTTGCCGATGATCAGGCTCAGGTTGTGATCGCGGGAGCGGCCATTTTCCAGGCCTTCGATGTACAGACCCAGGCTGCGGCGCAATTGTTCGATATCGGCGGCTTCGCCGGTGAGCAGCGTCCAGCCCGGGCCGATGGCGAATTTTTCGGCATAGCGCTTGAGCGTGGCGGGGGTGTCGTTGTAGGGGTCGATGCTGATGGAATAGAGGAAGATGTCCTTGCCGACCCGGTCACCGAGGATTTTCTGCACCTGGCGCAGGCGGGCGGTTTCCACCGGGCAGGAGTCGGAGCAACCGGTGAAGATGAAGTTGATGGCGACCACCTTGTTGCTGATCAGGTCGGTGAAGAAATGCACTTTTTCCCCGTCCTGGGTGAGCAGCGGGACATTGGGGAAATAGTTGGCGCCCCAGGGGCTTGTGTCTTGCTCGGCTACCGGCTGTTGCGGCTGCAGCGGCCAGTACGGGACACTGGCAGCGAACAGCGCAAGCACCAGCAGCAAACGCCATGAACCGGACATGGTGCGGTCCTCCTCGATAACGGGGCTGGGGGGGCTGGGGCCGCCGCGGCCCGCTTTACCTCAAACCGACCGCAGCGCCCTCAAGCCATGCACAGCCCCTGTGGGAGCCGACTTGCCGGCGATGGGCCGCAGGGCGGCCCGCTTTATCTCAAACCGACCGCAGCGCCCTCAAGCCATGCGCAGCCCCCGTGGGAGCTGGCTTGCCGGCGATGGGCCGCAGGGCGGCCCGCTTTACCTCAAACCGACCGCAGCGCCCTCAAGCCATGCACAGCCCCTGTGGGAGCCGACTTGCCGGCGA
>NZ_PUQD01000018.1 GCF_003331055.1 Pseudomonas sp. AFG_SD02_1510_Pfu_092
GCTGTACTTGTGGGAGCGGCTTTAGCCGCGAACACCGGCGCAGCCGGTGCCATCCACTGCGTCGCCTGCTTCGCGGGCTTGCCCGCTCCCACTGGGACGGCGCAGGTCCGGGCTCACGCTGTACTTGTGGGAGCGGCTTTAGCCGCGAACACCGGCGTAGCCGGTGCCATTCACCGGGTATTCAGCGTTCGCGCATGAAGAACCCGGCAACGAACTTGCGGAAGGTGTCCAGGCTCTTGAAATCGGCGTAGCGCTTGAAGTTCTCGGTGTCCGGCTCAGGCCCGAGCGGTTGCTCCAGCAGCGACACCGACAACACCCGGTCCTGGTCCGAGGTCAGCACCAGTTCATCCATCACCTGGCCGCCGATCACTGGCCGGCGCATTTGCACCTTCACGCCTTTGCTGGCCATCCAGTCGACCAGCGACACCAGCGCCTTGAGCGGCTCGCGTTCTTCCTCGCGGTACACCGGGAACAGGTGGGCGCGGGACAGCACCGGCACGCTGGCGACATGGATCAGTTCGTAGTAATGGCTGCCGGCACTGGTCGGTGAGTACAGCGCCAGGGCCAGCAACGGCCCGGCAGTGCGATTGCCGCCCCAATACAGGTGGTGCCCCTGGAAGTCGAAGCCGTCTTCACTGCGGTTGTTGAACAGCTTGCGCCCTTTGATCTGGTCCACGCAGTCCAGCAGCAAGCCGTGGCGGCGGTGGTTGCCGAACACCGTGGCTTCGCGCAGGCGCGACTTGAGCATCATCATGTGCTTCATGTCCAGGCGGGTTTCCAGGTAATTGCTGGCAGGCACCCGTTCCAGCAGCGGGTAACGGCTGGCAACGCTGCGCAATTCGGCGAACTGACCGGTCAGGTCCTTCTTCAGGTGCGTGGCATACAGGTTGAGACCGCTGGTTTCGATCCAGGTCAGCAGCAACGACAACAGCCGTTGCTGGTCGCGTCGCTCGCTGCCCTCACCGCCGGTGGCACCGCTGCTGGCAGGGAAATCGCCAAGCAGGCGCAACGGGGTGTCGGGCGCGAGCCAGGCGGCCGGTGGCGCAGGGTCGCTGTCACGCTCGGCAGCTTCCCGCTCATCCTTGGTGAACGGGCAGCCGGGGGCGTGCTCGGCGGTGCCCGGGTTGTTCTTGAGGAACAGCGTGCCGGTGTTGCCGTTGAGGGTGACATTGAGCACCGGCAAGGCGTCGCTGCGGCAGTCGCAGGCCAGCCACTGGTTGGCGTTGCGCACCTTCATCAGCAGCTGGTTGGCCTGCAGCAGGCGCGGGCCGGCGAGTGTGCCGCTGGCAAAGCCGACCAGCAGCTCCTCTTCGGCCAACGTAAGGCTGCGCACTTGTGCGGCGGTTTTGTCGATGATTCGCATGAAGCAGCTCCAGGCTACGAGCGCCAAGCTTCAGGCAAAGTCGCGCCGCTTTCAACTCGGCGCTCAGTTACCGCCAAACATCTTCGCGGCGCGGGCGCGAATTTCGTCGGGGGTCAGGTCCTCCTTGTGGGTGGAGACGAACCAGATGTTGCCGAACGGGTCTTTCAGGGTGCCGCTGCGGTCGCCGTAGAACTGGTCGGTCAACGGGTGCAGTTGAGTGCCGCCGGCGGCCAGGGCCTGGGCGTAGACCTTGTCGCAGTCTTCGACGTACAAGTGCAGGCCGACGCCGGCGCCGCTGAGCTTCTGGCTGGCGGTGAGGCCGCCTTCCATGTCGCAGGGGTCGCCAAGCATCAGCGACGAATCGCCGATTTTCAGCTCGGCATGGCCGACGCGCCCGCCCGGGGCATCGAGGCGGAACATCTCGACGGCGCCAAAGGCCTGCTTGTAGAACTCGATGGCCTTGGCGGCATCGTTGATGGCCAGGTAAGGGGTGATGCTGTGCTGGCCTTCTGGGATCGGTTTGACTGCCATGTTCGACGCTCCTGTGCAATGGGCGCCGGTGGCGCCCTGTTGCTTAGAGTCGTTTGCGCGGATGGAAAATCGACAGTGGCGATAGATCGATTCTCTATAAGCGCGGCCCTCAGAAGATGTAGTCGGTGGTCAGGAAGCTCGACTGGCGGTTGCGAATGATCTCGCTGATCAGGTCTTTGTTGGCTTCCTGGAAGCGTGTCGCCACCAGCGTGCGGATGGAGAACACGCGCAGGGCGTCGTGCACCGACAGGGTGCCTTCGGCGCTGTTCTTGCGGCCGTTGAACGGGTAGGTGTCGGGGCCGCGCTGGCACTGGGCGTTGATGTTGATGCGCCCGACCTGGTTGGCGAAGATGTCGACCAGGCTGCCGATGGTCGCCGGGTCGTTGCCGAACAGGCTCAGCTGCTGACCGTAGTCGGAGTCCAGTACATAGTCGATCACCGTCTGCAGGTCGCGGTAGGGCACCACCGGCACCAGCGGGCCGAACTGCTCCTCGTGGTAGACGCGCATGGCAGCCGTTACCGGGTACAGCACGGCCGGGTAGAAGAACGAGCCGCGGCTTTGCCCGCCACCCTGGTTGATCACCCGCGCGCCTTGGCCCGTGGCATCGGCGACCAGGCCGTCGAGGTAGTCGACCTTGCCGGGCTCTGGCAGCGGGGTCAGCGCCACGCCCGGCTCCCACGGCATGCCGGGTTTGAGCGCGGCGAGCTTGCGCTGGAACTTGTCGAGGAAGGTGTCCACCACGTCTTCATGGACGAACAGGATCTTCAGCGCGGTGCAGCGCTGGCCATTGAACGACAGCGCACCGGTGACGGCCTCTTCCACGGCATTGTCCAGGTCCACCTGGGGCAGGACGATGCCCGGGTTCTTGGCATCCAGCCCCAGCGCGGCGCGCAGGCGGTGCGGCCGTGGGTGCAGCTTCTTCAGGTCGCTGGCGGCCTTGTGCGTGCCGATGAAGGCGAACACATCGACCTTGCCGCTGGCCATCAGCGCGCTGACCGTTTCCCGGCCACGCCCGTAGATGACATTGATCACCCCTGGCGGGAAGCTGTCGCGGAACGCTTCGAGCAACGGCCGAATCAGCAGCACGCCGAACTTGGCTGGCTTGAACACCACGGTGTTGCCCATGATCAGCGCCGGAATCAACGTGGTGAAGGTTTCGTTCAGCGGGTAGTTGTAAGGCCCCATGCACAGGGCCACGCCCAGCGGTGCGCGGCGAATCTGGCCCAGGGTGCCCTGTTCCAGCTCGAAGCGGCTGGAGCGGCGGTCGAGGTCCTTGAGCGCGTTGATGGTGTCGACGATGTAGTCGCAGGTGCGGTCGAACTCTTTTTCCGAGTCCTTGAGGTTCTTGCCGATCTCCCACATCAGCAGCTTGACCACGGCCTGGCGCTGTTCACGCATGCGCGCCAGGAAGCGCTCGACATGCTGAATGCGCTCGGCCACGCGCATGTTCGGCCAGGCGCCGCGGCCTTTGTCGTAGGCGTGCACGGCGGCATCGAGGGCGGTGAGCGCGGTGTCGGCATCGAGCAACGGGGCACTGCCCAGCACCACCTGTTGCTCGTCGTCGCCGTGCTTGAGCCAGACCGGGCTGCGCACCGTGGCCAGCGGGCCATCCCAGCGCCTGAGCTCACCGTTCACCAGGTAGTCACGTTGTTCCAGGGGGGCTTCCAGGCGCCAGGTTTCCGGGATGTTCTCGGCGCTGGGGAAGAGTGAATCGAGCAGACGGTCCATGGGTACTGCACCTCACATTGCTGGGCGGGTTTCGAGCCAGGTGAATCGCTTCAGCTGCGAGCATGCACCGGCTGCCGGAAAAACACCAGTCTGGCCCAACCTGGGCTCACGCGCCTGCCTGATGGACAGACAGGCGCGTATTGCAAGGTCAGAGCGGCAGGTTGAACAGGTCGTAGGGCGGGTGCGTCAGCCATTGCTGGCGCAGCGCCGGGTCTGCATCGATCAGCGCCAGGCGCCGCCAGAACTCGGTGCGCGCCTGCTGCGGGCGGGACCGGAACGGTTCAATGTCAAGCAATGCTCTGAGGTCGCGGCGGTACTGCAGCGGCAACCGCTGCCACAGGGCCCTTTCGGCCGGGCCGGTGTGTTCGAAGAACTCCAGATAGTCGCCAGCGCACACCAGCAGGTCCACCTGATGTGCCGCGTTGTAGGCCTCGATCTGCGCGAGCACCGCTGCGCCCAGCCAGTCGCTTTCCAGGCGCAGGGCGTCCGCGACTGGCCGCGGTACGGTGAAATGCTCTGGCAGTTGCTGCAACGGGTTGTCGCCGATGTCGAGAATGAGTGGCTCGAATGCCAGCTCCAGCCCTTGCGGCAGCTCGCTGAGCGTACAGTTGTTCAGAAACAGCGTCCTCAGCTGGGCCAGCCCGCGCAGGTCCGGGGCCTGCAACAGCGGGTTGCCCGACAGGTCGAGCACCACCAGCCCGGCGTAGCGGTTCAGCGTTTGCTGGGCTTGGGCATCCCAGGTAATGCGGTTGCCTTCCAGGTCCAGCCAGGTGAGCTGCTCAGGCCTGCCGACGCGCGGCAGAGTGGCGAACCGGCAGTTGATCAGCAGCAGGCGCTTGAGGTTGGGAAAGCGTTGGTAGAACGCGGCCGGCAACTGGCTCAGCGAACGGTTGTAGCTGAGCGACAGGTGCTGCACATGGGCAAAGTCGTCGGGCAAAGCCAGGCTGGCCAGGGCTTGGTCGTCCAGCTCCAGGCCGGACAGGTCCAGGCTGTGCAAGCGGCCGCCGCCTTCCAGGCCAACGCTCGACAGCCGGCGCCAGGCGTTGATGATCGGGCGGATGGCCAGGTGCCGTTGGTGGGGGCGTTGCGGATCGGGCCGGGCCCACGCCTGCAGGTCGCGGCGCAGGGTGTCCAGACGCTGCTGCAGGTCGCGCAGGCGCTGAGAAGGCGTGCGCAGGTCATCGAGGTACGGGTGGTCCTCGTCGTTGCCGAGCCAGTTTTCGAACTCGAAATCCGTAGCATTCGGGTACAAACGGCGATAGGCCCCGACCAGCGAGCCGTTCAGGTGCGGCTGAGCGGGTTCGGGGTCAAGCGGCCGACCGCCATGCAAGCCGCCCACGGCCTTGCGCAGCGGCACTTGCGGCCCCCAGAGCCGCTGGGCCAATACCTGCCGGTGGGTGTCGACCCAATCCAGCACATGCTGGCGCAGCCCGCTGCCATCGGCTGCCGGGACACCCAGCCTCGCGCGCTGCGCGGGAGGCAGGGCCTGCACGACGGCGCGGCACAGGTCCAGGTCTCGCGGCGCAGGTGCGGGGCGCTCGCCGTGGTCGGCCTCATAGCCTTCGGCCGATTTGATCACCCGCCGTACGCGGCTGGCCTGGTCGCTGCCGACGTGTTCCAGCCGCGGGCCGTCGGGGCTGGCGCCGCGCAGTTCGAGGCGCAGCTCCGCAGGCCAGCCGGGCATGGCATCCAGCGCACTGAACAGCAGGCGTTCACTGTCGCTGCTGGCCCGGGCCGGCTGCAACAGCCCTTCCAGCGCGCGCACCAGCGGCAGGTCGCTGTGCAGCTGTTCCAGCACCTGACGAACCGGCCCGGGCAACTGACCCTGCTGTTGCCAGGCGAGCGACTCGGCTTCGCTCAGCGGCGCCAGCACACGCCTGGCCAAGGCCGGGGACAGGCGCGGGTAGGCATCGAGCAGTCGCTGCGTTGCCGGGGTAACGGGCGCGCTGCCGTTGTAGAGCCGCTTGAACAGGCCTGGCGGCGCTTGGTCAGCCAACGCCTGCACTTGGGATTGCACCGCCATGCGTTGCAGGGCGTCGAGCAACAGCGGCGGCGTTGGCTGGCCTTCCAGGTGCACCCGGCGCAAGCGCGCGGCGTCGATGCCACACAGGCGGCCAGCCTGCGTCAATTGCTCAGGCGTGAATGTGCCGTAGGCCTCGCCGAGACGGCGCGCCAGCTTGACGAAGGGCCACTGGCCCGGTAGTTCGTGCTGGCCGCGCCAGGCGCCTTGGGCATTGTGTGTCAGCGGTGGTTGCCAGGCATCGGCGGTGTCGGGGTGCACGATACGCCACTGTTGCAGGTCGCTGTCGAAGCGTTGTTCGAACAGGTGGCCCTCCATGCGGATGAAATGCCGGCCCTCGTAGGTATATTGGCCAAGCGCATTGGGCTGAAGGTTTTCGGGCAGCTCCACGCTACTGCGATAAGGCCGCAGGTCTTCGTTCCACAGCCGGTAACGCCCGTCGTCGCCGGGTACGGGCTGCAGGTTCTCCATCAATGGGCTGTTGAACAGCCTGGGCAGCACTTTGCCCGCCGCCACGAAGCCGCCGATCAGCGCCAGGTTCAGGCCGATCGCCTCCAGGTGGCGCAGGGCCAGGTGACGGTCGCCTTCCTGCCAGGCCTCATAGCCCTCGAACGCCTCGCCGAGCAACTGGCAGGCGGTCACGGCGAGCATCAGGGTGCCGGCACCCGGGATGAAGAACGCGGCGATGTTCAGTGCATCCAGGCCAAGGTTTTCCCATTCCTCCAGGCGCCTGGCCCGTGCCTCGGCATCGGCCGTCGCGGTCGGTACCGCCAGCAGGCTGGCTTCATGCTTGAGGCGGGCCAGGTGCAGGTCCTGATAGTGGCCGAACGGCTCTGCCGTGATCGCCAGGCGCGTGGGCCGCAGGTCGGCGTGCGCGGCGCGCTGCCAAGGGCGGTCGTAGGGCGTGTTGCCGGTGGCGTCGAGGTTCTGCTGCAGCAGGTCGAGGAAGTGCGCCCGCTGGTCCTGCCTGATGTAGGCCGCGAAGGCCTGGCGCGCCTGGGGTTCCAGCAGCAGGCTGGCCAGCGCGTCGTGCACCGCGTCCAGGTTGTCGCACTGGCGCAGGGCCGGGTCGTGGCCGGGCAGGTACAGCGCCAGCCCCGCGCTGTCGGCATCGATCAGCATGACTTCGTGCAGCGGCGTGCCGAACAGCGCCAGTTGCCAGCAGTTTACCTTGCCACCTTGCAACAGCCGCTCGAGCTGATCGCGCGTGCTGCCGTCCAGCAGATGGCGCAGGTAGGCAAGGTCGGCGGCCAGGCGCAGGCGGTGTTTCTGCACCTGGATGGCCAAGGCCCGGCTGCCGGGGTGGGCGAAGTGGTGTTCGAGGTGGGCCTGGTAAGCGCCGCCCAGGTCCAGTTCGCGACACAGCGTGGCGAAAGCGGCCGGTGCCAGAGGCAGGCGCTTCACCCGGTAGCGCTCCGACGTCAGCGGAAAGTGCGCCACTGGCACCTGCATGCCAATAGGCGCCGAGCCTTGTACCCCAAAGCGGGTTACCGCGATGTCGTGGCTCAGGGCAATGGCGCTTTCAGGCGCGAATACCTCGTCGTCGGCAAAGTTCTGCAAGGCGGCCTGCAGCAAGTTGTCGCGACGATGGCGGTAGAGATGGCGCAGGCCAATCCAGTGCCAGTCGCGTTCGACCCGCAGCAGTTCGGTGGCGCGCAATGGCGCGTGAAAGCCGTGTTCGGCAAGACCAGCTTGCAGCAACGGTTCGGCGAATTCGCTGATCTGTTTCAACCCCTTGAGTGACCGGGCCAAGGCTGCTTGCGCCTGCGTCAGCCGCGCCTGGCTGGCGTGCACCGCCTGGCGCAGGTCGGGCGCCGCATTGGCGAACCAGTCCTGCGTCTGCCAGGGTGCGACCTGGGTTTGCCGCAATGCGGCCCACTGCTGCGGGGTTGCCTGGTGGGCCCATTGCGGCAGTTGTGCCGCGAGCAGGGGTTGGTGGGGGTTGGCTGGCATGACGATGCTCCTTTATAGGCAAAGGCGGCATCAAACGGCATTTATCGATAGCCAAGTGGTAACCGAATAACACGGCTTGGTTAGTTGATAAATAAAACCCACGTAGTCGAATTGACCGGGCGGAAAATTTGGCGCCATGAAACGTTGGCGAACTTCGAACAATTTCAGGAAATGCAATCAAAGTGCCACTTGCTTAGGCATTGGCGCGCACCTTAAATTGATATTTGTCAGGCAACGCACCTGACGCGCTGGCTAATAAATATTGACATCTAGCTACTTTGCTCGAATTGCTGTCCTTTCCCGGTAGACCATGGCCAACATCGAAGGACCTGGGACGAAGAAATGAAAGCGACCTTGACGGCAGCGGCGCGAACACTCGTTTCGCCCTCCATGCGCTATGAAATCAGGCACCTGGCCAGCAAGGTACGCGAACTGTTGGCGCGGGCCTGTTTCTGGCGCTGGGAAGTGGCCAGGTTCCGCTTGCAGCAGGAAAGCCCCTACGAAATTGTCTATATCGGCCGCAGGCAGCAACGGGAAATGGCCAAGCTGTTGATCGCCGGCAAGGGCCCGGGCAGCGCTGCGATCATTGATAGCGCCAGCGCGACGGCGGCAGCCAAGCATGTGGTGGTGGTCAGCGAAATGCCCTCGGCGGGGGCCTTGTCGGTGCCGCACTACCTGAGCGCGGTGGTGCCGCTGGGGCGCTCGCTGGAAGATATCACGGCGCGCTACGACAGCGAGTTGCGCCGCAGCATCCGCAAGCACCGCCCGCTGTACCAGATGCGCCTGGCCCGTTCGGACGACGAAATCGCCATGGCCGACCGCGACCTGCTGCGCCCCTATGCCAGCGCCAGGCAGGGGATCCATGCGGCTCAGTTTCCCAGCGCAGAAGTGTTTCGCATCGCCAAGGGCGTCGGTCGGCTCGACCTGATCACCTTGGGCGATGAAGTGATCGGTTGCCACCTGGGCTGTGAAGTGGTACGCGGTGGCAAGCGTTACTGGAGCACGTTGCGTTTCGGCTATTGCCAGGCGGTATTCAGCGACGCGCGCCGGCTGCGCGAGGTCAACTCGATCACCACCTTCATGGCCCTGGAATGGGCCCTGGAGCAGGGCTTCGATTATTACGACATCGGCCTGTGCCTGGCGCGCCCGGATGACGGTTTGCTGAAATGGAAGCGCCGTCGTGGCGGCGATATCGACGCGCTGGGTAACCATGCCTATCTGTTTGTCCGCCTGCCCAGGACCGGTACGGCGAAGTTCCTCTGGGACACGCCGATGTTCGCGGTAGAAGGCGACAAGCTCACGCTGCATCTGGGCTTGCCCGAGGGGCCGAGCGACGATGAGGTGGCCAGCCGTTACCAGGAAATGGTGTTCGGCGGCCTGCACAAGATCTATTGCTATGGCGGTAGCCGCGCGGGCGAATCTTTCCTGGAAAACTTGCGCCAGCGTTACGCCAACCTGCAATCACCGCCGACCCTGGAACGGGTCATGTGCAACTGAGCGGACGCCAGGGAGGCATTGATCTGGCGCCTTGCGCCAGGTTTTGGGCCTTGTCATCAAGGGAGGACGCTTCATGGGCAGCGACATCTCGCAGTTCAGCGCATCGCCCGCCACCCGCCAGCACACCTGGACGCTGGCCGCCTACCGGCACATGCTGCGCAAACGGCTGTACCGCGACAGCCTGATCGACCTCAAGAGCCTCGCCACCTGCAGCTGGGACATTGCCCGCGGCGAAAGCACGGTCTCGCCCGCGGCGTTCTACCTGCCGGGCCAGTTGCAGCGGGTGACAGGCTGGGAGGGTAAGCGCTTCTACCCATACGTGCACCCGGCGCGCACCATGGAGGGCGGCATCAGCACCCAGCAAGGCAGCACCCGTGGCTATCTGATCAAGGATGTGTGGCTGGTGGACGGGGCGCTGTACAAGGGCAAGGCCAGCCATTGGCTGTCGCTCAAGCCTGGCCGGTTTCCCGGCATCGTCGTGGACAGCGAAATCGACCGTGCGGCGATCTATTGCACGCAAAACGGCAATTCGTGGTTCGGCACCTGGCTGATGGAGGATTGCCCAACCTATGCGCTGGCCTGTGACGAAGGCATACCGGTGACCACTGCGCCCTCGAGCAGATACCCGCTGTTCACCCAGGGCCCGGCGTATGAGGACTGGCTGGGCATGAAGCCGTTGCGCCTGCGCAGTGCGTTTTTCCGTGAACTGGTGTTGTTCGATGACCAGGCCAACAACCGCAACCGGCACGACCGTTACCGGGCCATGGGCGACAAGCTGCTGTCGCATGTGCGGCATGCCCCGCACCCCGGGGTGTTCCTGCTGCGTGGCGGTGACGGCGACCTGCGCCTGCTGCGCAACGAGCTGGCGCTGGCCGAGCACTTGCGCGCCAGCCGCGGCTTTCGCATCGTCAACCCGCTGAAGTCCGATGTGCCGAGTATCGTCGCAGCCTGCGCCGGGGCGAAGGTGGTCATCGGCGTGGAGGGTAGCCAGCTGGTGCACGGGGTCAATGTGCTGCAGGCCGGCGGTTGCCTGCTGACACTGCAGCCGCCCAACCGTTTTGTCAGCTACTACAAGTACCTGACCGATCGTGACCAGCAGCACTTCGGCTTTGTCGTAGGCACGCCGCAAGGCGAGGGTTTCACCATCGATATCGATGAGGTGGAACGGACGCTGGACCTGTTCCCGCGATAACTGTGTAGTATCCGCAGGCAATGGCGGCGGCGAGCGGGGCGAAGGATGATCGAGGTATCACGGTTCTGGCGCGACCCGGCGTTGCCTTTCGTCGAAGCCCGGCGGGTAGGGGACGGGCGCCAGGTGTGTTATGCCGCGCATTCCCACGAGAGCTTTTCCATCGGCGTGATCACCGGCGGGCGCAGCACCTATCTGTGCGGTGAGCAGCGTATCGAGGTAACGGCCGGCACCACGGTGCTGATGAACCCGGGCGTTGTGCATGCCTGCAACCCCATCGCAGGCGAACCGTGGTCCTACCTGATGATGTTCGTCGATATGCCCTGGTTGCAGACGTTGGGGTTTGCCTTGCCGCCGCAGGCTTGCAGTACCTCGCCGGTGTTGTACCGCTGCCTGTTGCAAGCTTTCGCTGACCTGTTCGACGCCAGTGTGCCTGACCGGGAAGGCCGGCTGGCGAAACTGTTCGCTGCGCTGCCTGCGTTGCTTGGCGGGACCGCAGGCGCGCAAGACCAGGGCCACCCGCGCCTGGACGCGGCGGCAGCCTTCATCCGCGCCCATCGTAGCGACCCGCTGAGCCTGGAAGACATCTGCGCGGCCTGCGGCCTGTCGCGTTCCTACCTGATCCGTGCGTTTCGCCAACGTTTTGGCCTGACGCCGCATGGCTACCTGCTTGATCAGCGCGTGCAACTGGCCAGGGCGCAGCTACGCCAGGGCCTGGCGATTGCTGAGGTTGCGCAGGCCGCCGGGTTTGCCGACCAGGCGCATTTGCAGCGCGCTTTCAAGCAGCACCTGGCGGCGACACCGGGGCATTACCGCACGGCAGCCAAATGTTAAAGCTGGCGCGCGATTCCTGTGGGAGCGGTGCCCGCGAACACGGGCGAAGCCCGTGCCAACCAGCGCGTCGCCTGCTTCGCGGGCTTGCCCGCTCCCACAGGTGATGCGCAGGTCTTGATGACAATGCAGCATGCCTCAAACGACCAGGTAGACCGCGCTGCCCACGAGCAATAGCGCCAAGCCACGATTCAGCAGGCGCAAGTGCCTCGGGTTACCCAGGTGCTGACGGATCATGCTCCCGGC
The DNA here is from genome assembly GCF_003331055.1 of Pseudomonas sp. AFG_SD02_1510_Pfu_092. GTDB lineage: Bacteria > Pseudomonadota > Gammaproteobacteria > Pseudomonadales > Pseudomonadaceae > Aquipseudomonas. Next base: position 11,360 of record NZ_PUQD01000018.1, read on the forward strand.
CCACGCCCAGCTGGCCACCGAGATGAAACAGATCGGCCCGTAGATCCAGGCGAACAGCCACAACAGCTGTTGTTCACCACCGGTGTAGGCGCCAACCCCGGCTACTGCTGCCAGCCAGGCCTTGGGGTTGAGCCACTGCATCGCCGCGCCGTGCCAGGCCGACGGGGCCTGGGCAGGATGTGCGCTGCCAAGCTGGCCATCGTCGCTGGCCAGCTTCCAGGCCATGTACAGCAGAAACGCCACGCCGCCCCAGTGCAACAGCAAGCCCAGCAACGGCCAGCGCAGCAGCAGCTGTTGCAGGCCGAGCCCGACCAGCACCAGCAACAGGCAGAAACCCAGCGTGGCGCCAGCCACATGCGCCAGGCTGGCACGCAGGCCATGGCGGGCACCACTGCCCAGCGCGACGATGTTGACCGGGCCGGGGGAGATCGAGGCCGCCAGTGCGAAAGCGGCCATGGACAGGGACAGGCTCATGAGGGGCATCCGTGTGGTTGAGAGTGGCTGCATGCTCGGGCATCGGCAGCCGGCGGTATTGAATAAAAGTACCCACCTCCTGGGTAATGCCAGTCAGTTAAGGTTTCTACAGGCTTTACTGGGGCTGCTTTGCAGCCCATCGCCGGCAAGCCAGCTCCCACAGGTTTCAGCGCAAGCCCGAGGCATACGCAGCCCATGTGGGAGCGGGCAAGCCCGCGAAGCAGACGATGTGGTGGGCACCGGCTGCGCCGGTGTTCGCGGCTAAAGCCGCTCCCACAGGTTTCAGCGCAAGCCCGAGGCCTACGCAGCCCCATGTGGGAGCGGGTTCACCCGCGAAGCAGGCGACGCGAGGGATGGCACCGGCTGCGCCGGTGTTCGCGGCCACGGCCGCTCCCACAGGGATCGCGCCAGTTTTTGGAAATTGATCAAGACAGTTGCTCCCACAGGACCACGTAACTCTTGAGGTCTGCGCTGTACCTGTGGGAGCCGGGTCAGCGGTGACCGGTACAGGTTTTGTAATAGTTTCGCGCTATCTGGGAAACCTGCCCTGCCTGTAGCATCGTCTTCCCATTTTGTTATCAAGGTCCCTAATGAGCACCTTCGCGGAGCCCCCCAGTCCCTGGCCATCTTGGCCGTCCTTCCCGCGTCATCATGACGCTTTCCTGGTGAGTACCTGCTAATGGAATGGCTAGCTGACCCCACGGCCTGGCTGGGCCTGTTGACGCTTATCGTCCTCGAGCTGGTGCTGGGTATCGACAACCTGGTGTTCATCGCCATTCTCGCCGACAAGCTGCCGCCGCATCAGCGCGACCGCGCGCGGGTCATCGGCCTGAGCCTGGCGCTGATCATGCGCCTTGGCCTGTTGGCCAGTATCTCGTGGATGGTCACGCTCACTGCGCCGCTGTTCGAGGTGTTCGACAAGAGCTTCTCGGGCCGTGACCTGATCATGCTGTTCGGTGGAGTGTTCCTGCTGTTCAAGGCCACCATGGAGCTGCACGAGCGCCTCGAAGGCCATGTGACCCAGGCCAGCGGCGCAGTGCGCCACGCTGCGTTCTGGCCGATCGTGGCGCAGATCGTGGTGCTGGATGCGGTGTTCTCGCTGGACGCGGTGATCACTGCGGTGGGCATGGTCGAACATTTGTCGGTGATGATGATCGCGGTGATCTTCTCGATCGGCATCATGATCGTGGCCAGCAAGCCGCTGACCCGCTTCGTCAACGCACACCCGACAGTGATCATGCTGTGCCTGGGCTTCCTGATGATGATCGGCTTCAGCCTCACGGCCGAAGGCCTGGGCTTCCATATTCCGAAAGGCTACCTGTACGCGGCCATCGGCTTCTCGATCCTGATCGAGCTGTTCAACCAGTTGGCCCGTGCCCGTCGCAAGCGCAGCCTGCAACAGCACCGGCCGCTGCGCGAGCGCACTGCGCATGCGGTGTTACGCCTGTTGGGCGGCCGCCGGGTCGAGGCCGACGAGGTGGGCGAGGAAATCGCCGACCTGGTCGAAGGTGGCGAGGAGCAGGTGTTGTTCGACCGCCGCGAGCGGGTGATGATCAGCGGCGTGCTCAACCTCGCCGAACGGCCGATCCGCACGGTGATGACCGCCCGCGCCGAGGTCGATGTGGTCGACCTGGCGCAGCCGGCCGAGGTCATTGCCCAGGCGCTGGCCAACTCGCCGTACTCGCGACTGCCGCTGATCCGCGGTGGCCGAGTGGAAGAGCCGTTGGGCTTCGTGCACAAGAAGGAGCTGTTCAAGGAACTGCTCGCCGGCAGCCAGCCGGACCTTGAAGGCATGGCCCGCGCACCGTTGAACCTGCTGGAGAGCTTCAGCATCCTCAACGCCCTGGAACAGATGCGCGGGCAGTCGACGCACATCGCCTTCGTGGTCAACGAATTCGGTGATTTCACCGGCCTGCTGACCATGACCGACATCCTCGAGTCGATTGCCGGCGAGCTGCCGGATGCCAGCGAGGTCGAAGGCCCCGGTATCGTCCAGGACGGCGAAGGTTTTGTCGTCAGTGGTGCACTGAACCTGAGCCAGGTGCAGGCGGGTACCGGCTTCAGTGCGCGGGCTACCGAGGATTACCAGACCCTCGCGGGCCTGGTGATGAGCCTGCTCGACCGCCTGCCGATGGTCGGTGACCGCTTGGCCTGGAATGGCTGGACGCTGACCGTGGAAGCGGTGGAAGAGCGGCGGGTGCGCCAGGTTCGGCTTATACCGAACGGCGACGTTGACGCAGCAGGTGCTTGAAACCCTCGAGCACCAGCACCAGCACGGCGGCCCAGATCGGCAGGTAGGTCAACCACTGATCCGGGCCGATGGTTTCGCCCAGCAGCAGCGCCACGCCCACCAGCAGTACCGGCTCGACGTAGCTGAGCAGGCCGAACAGGCTGAAGGGCAGCAAGCGGCTGGCCAGCACGTAGGCGATCAGGGCCGAAGCGCTGATCGCGCCGAGCACCGGGATCAACCCATACAGCCCGGGGTATGCCTGTAGGTCGGCAGTGGAAAGCGGGCCCTGGATCACGAAATACAGCGCCCACGGCAGCAGCAGGCACATGTCGCACCACAGGCCGCCGAGGTGGTCGGTGCGGCAGCGCCGGCGCAACACGAAGTAGATCGGGTAGCCGATCGTCACTACCAGGGTTTCCCAGGCGAAACTGCCGTGCTGATACAGCTCGTGGCCCACGCCCAGCGCGGCGCAGGTCACGGCCACCTTCTGCAGGCGTGACAGGCGCTCGCCATACACCAGGCGCCCGGTCAGGACCATGGCCAGCGGCAGCAGGAAATAACCCATCGACACTTCCAGGCTGCGCCCGTGCAGCGGCGCCCAGAGGAACAGCCACAACTGTACGCCCATCAGCCACGAGGTGCCGACCATGCCCAACGCCAGCAGCGGCGTGCGCCTGACCCGGGCGAGCAGTTCACCCACGCGTTTCCAGTCTTTCGAGACAAGCATGAACAGGGTCAGGCAGGGCAGCGTCAACAGGGTGCGCCAGCCAAAGATCTCTTCGCCGTCGAGTGGCGTGAGCAGGGAGGTATAGAAGTACATCACGGCGAACAGACAGGACGCCATGACCGACGAAAGAATGCCTTTTGACACGAATGCCTCGAATAGGGAGTTGAGCGGGCGATCAGCCGCGCATGATCTCAGGGGGCGCGGTTTGCGGCAACCGCGATGCGGTCGGGCGCGCGACCAGCGCTTCGAGAAAGCGCTCGGCCGGCATCGGCCTGGCGAACAGGTAACCCTGCTGGAAGTCGACCTCATGGCGGGCCAGGTAGTCGCGCTGGGCTTCGGTTTCGACGCCTTCGGCAACGATGCCCAGGCCCAGCTTGGCCGACAGCTCGATGATGGTTTCGAGGATATGCACCGACAGCGCGTCGGCACCGATCATGGCGACGAAGCTCTGGTCGATCTTCAGGTAATCGACCTTGAACTGGCGCAGGTAGTTGAGGCTCGACTGGCCGGTGCCGAAGTCGTCCAGGGCGATTTTCACGCCCATGGCATCCAGCTTCTCGAACAGTTCCAGGGCCACTGGCGTGGCCTCGATCAGCTTGCGCTCGGTCAGCTCCAGGGTCAGTACCACCCGGCCCGGCGGGAAGTGCTGCAGGAAGGTGCGGCAGTCATCCAGCAGGTTGAAGTCGCGGCAGTGGTCGGCGGTGATGTTGACGCCGACATGGAAGCCGTCCTCCAGCAGCCCGGCATACGGCGCCAGGCTCTGCGCGGTGTGCATCATCAGCGCGCGGGTCATGGCGACGATCTGCCCACTGTGTTCGGCGTAGGGAATGAACAGGTCGGGGCGTACCAGGCCCTCGCGCGGGTGGTTCCAGCGCATCAGCACCTCGACGCCGGCCCAGCGGTAGTCGCCCTTGCGCACCACCGGCTGGAAATACGGCAGGAACTCGTCGGCCTCCAGGGCGCGGCGCAGTTCGGCGCGCGGTGAGGTGGCACGGCGAATCTGCCAGCGGCACACCAGCGCGGCCACCGCGCCCAGTACCAGCAGCAGCGCGAACAGGGCAGGGTAGTGGCTGCGCCACAGCTGGCCCTGCTGGTCGGCGCCATAGCCGCCATGCACGCTGAATGGGTAACGGGTCGAGCCCAGCAGCACATTGGCTTTGGCCGCGGCGGGCGGCACGCCCTGGTGGACGATGCCATCCTTGCCAAGCCAGGCGTCGCCAACGCGGATCTGCAGTTCTTCGGCCGGGCCGATCAGGCGCAGTGCGGTCAGCAGATGGTCGCCATCCACCGTGCTGATCGCGCCGCGGTCACCGTCGCTGGCCCGATACACCAGCAACGCGTGGCCCGGGGTGACCGAATTGCCGTCCATCAGCCACAGCTTGCCGTCGGTATAGTCGGCGGGGTTGACGGGCTCGTCGAACGCGCCGAACAACGAGCTGCAATACAGGGTGTGGTGGCGGAACAGGTTGGTCGAGCGTACGAAGGCGTTGCGCGTAACCTCGGCGCGCAGGGCCAGCTGGGCCTGCTCGCACGGGCTGCCGGCAAGCGGCAGCAGGGTATGGGCGGCGCTGGACAGGTTGTCGAGGATGCGTTCGACATGCTCCACCACCTGGCGGCTGGTGGCCTGGCTGCTGGCCTGCATTTCGCGCTGAATCTGCCAGTTCATCACGGCCAGGCCGCACACCACCGGCAGCGCACCGACGGCCCAGGGCAGCAGGGTGCGCCAGCTGAGGCCGGCGCGGCGTTTGACGGTAAGCGGCATGCTGCTCAGACTTATATGAAGGTAACGAGAGGATAGCTGTTTGGCGCAACGCGTGAACAACTAAAAGCGCGACAAACTATTTTACGCAATGTAGAATCGATTTACGAATACAACAATAAGGTCCTTCAATGCCGAGGGATCAAGCCCGCCGAGAATGGTCCATATGACATACCATGGGTTCAAGCTGATCATGGGCGACTTCCTCGCCCGTAGCGTGCGGGGCATCCCCTGCTCACCGCCATTTCCGTGCCACATCCCACGCAATCATTAATTTTCGCTGCAGATGAGGACACGAACATGGCTGATATCTTTGACAATCCAATGGGCCTGATGGGCTTCGAATTCATCGAACTGGCTTCGCCGACCCCCGGCGTACTCGAGCCGGTGTTCCAGATGCTGGGCTTCACCAAGGTGGCTACCCACCGTTCCAAGGATGTGCACCTGTATCGCCAGGGCGACATCAACCTGATTCTGAACAACGAACCCAAGAGCATCGCCTCGTACTTCGCCGCCGAACACGGCCCGTCGGTGTGTGGCATGGCGTTCCGTGTGCGCAATGCCCATGAAGCCTATGCGCGTGCCCTGGAGCTGGGTGCGCAGCCGGTGGAAATCGAAACCGGCCCGATGGAGCTGCGCCTGCCGGCGATCAAGGGTATCGGCGGTGCGCCGCTGTACCTGATCGACCGCTTCGAAGAAGGCAGCTCGATCTACGATATCGACTTCAAGTTCATCGAAGGCGTTGATCGCCACCCGGTGGGTGCCGGCCTGAAGCTCATCGATCACCTCACTCACAACGTCTATCGTGGGCGCATGTCGTACTGGGCGGGCTTCTACGAGAAGCTGTTCAACTTCCGCGAAATCCGCTACTTCGACATCAAGGGTGAGTACACCGGCCTGACTTCGCGTGCCATGACCGCACCCGATGGCATGATCCGCATCCCGCTGAACGAAGAATCGTCCAAGGGCTCGGGGCAGATCGAAGAGTTCCTGATGCAGTTCAACGGTGAAGGCATTCAGCACGTGGCCTTCCTGACCGATGACCTGCTCAAGACCTGGGACGCCCTCAAAGGCTTCGGCATGCGTTTCATGACCGCACCGCCGCAAACCTACTACGAAATGCTCGAAGAGCGCCTGCCAGGTCACGGCGAGCCGGTAGACCAGCTGCAGCCCCGTGGCATCCTGCTGGATGGCGCCTCGGAGCCTGGCGACAAGCGCCTGCTGCTGCAGATTTTCTCCGAAACCCTGCTGGGCCCGGTGTTCTTCGAATTCATCCAGCGCAAGGGTGATGACGGCTTTGGCGAAGGCAACTTCAAGGCCCTGTTCGAGTCCATCGAGCGGGACCAGGTGCGCCGTGGTGTGCTGAGCACCGACTGAGCCTTGGGGGCCGCCGTCACGATGCGCTGACGGCGGTTTCAACCCCTCTTTCTGCGCCCCGAGACGGTCAGCCCCAGGAACATGATGACCATACTGACCACCGCGACCAGTACCAGCGATGGCAGTACCTGATGCAGGGATAGGCGGAACTCCTTGGCGGTGTACCCTTTGGCGTAGCCGCCGATCACCACGTAGCCGTATTTCCCGGACGCTGCGCGCTCGGTGAATTCGACCTGGGAGGGCCGTTGTGCGTCGCGGCTGTCCCCCTCGCTCCAGATATACAAGTCGTTGAATTCCAGTAGCAACGTCAGGCCGTCCTGGAAAGCACGCAGTTCGTCACGCAGCGGCCGACCGTACGCGGTTGCAATTACCCCGGGGTCGTTTTGCGGTCTCTGGATCTTGATGATCGCTGCGTTAGGCGACGACGGAGCGTCGAATGCCAGCTCCGTCTGCCGTGCGGACTGCGAGAAAGCCGAGTTATAGGCCAGAGGGTCCATATCGGTCGTACAATAGGCTTGTCGGTCGCGGGTGAGCACCAGCGAACGAAGATGCGGACTGTTGGCCACTCGCTGCTCCAGCGCATCGAACACTTCGACACAGGGTTGGCCTGCCAAGGGCTGGATCATTTCCAGGTCGGCCTCCATGCGGCCTATTGCCTGGTCGATGCTGAACACTGCCTCCTGAACAGAAACCTTGGCGTTCTCCTCAAGTTTTCTCCCCAGCTGATAATCCATCATCATTAACCCGGATAGCACTGGAGTTAGGCCGATGGCCAGTGTCAACAGTAAATTCCGCCAGTTAGTGCCAAGGGTGGGTACTTCTGCCATAGGACCGCCGCTCCGTTGAAACTTGCTGTTCGGGTTGAACAGGTGAGCGCTGATGCTATGAACTCGATGACGCGTCGGCTGTAAGCCATGCGTGGTGCAACATTGAAGAAAAGCAGATCTCCGTTGTCAGCTTTTCTTCAGTCTGGCGAGCACCGTTTTTGCCAGCAGCGCCGTGGACGCGGGGTTCTGCCCGGTGATCAGCCGATCATCTTCGATCACGAAAGGTTGCCACGGGTCTTCATGCTTGCTGTAGCGGCCGCCCCGGGCGCGCAGCTCGTTTTCGGTGAGAAAGGGGACCACCTTGTCCAGCTCGGCGAGCTTTTCCTCGGTGTTGGAGAAACCGGTCACCTGACGGTCTTTCAGCAGCAGGCTGTTGTCACTGAGTTTGATGTTGAGCAGGCCGACGACGCCGTGGCAGACAGCGGCGACAATACCCTGGTTTTCGTAGACCCGGCGTGCCAGGTCCTGAAGCGGCTGATTGTCGGCAAAGTCATACATGACGCCGTGCCCGCCGGTGTAATAGATGACGTTGTATTCTTCGGCCTTCACCTGGCCAGGGCTCGAGGTGCTGCCCAGGCGCGACATGAAAGCCTTGTCGTCATACCATTGCCAGTCCAGCTCGGGAGCCATCGGCAGACTGTGCGGGTCGACGGGAACATAACCGCCCAAGGGGCTGACATAATCGACCGTGTAGCCGGCCTTTTCCACCTCCGCGACAAAATGCACGGCTTCTCCCAGCCACAACCCCGTCGCCCGTTTCAGGGTCGGATACTTGGCTGTGTTGGTCAGCACCACCAGCATTTTCTTGCTCATGACCACGCTCCCGTCGGCAACCTGAATGGGCCGTTGCTCCCTGGCCCGAGGGAAAACCTAATGAGCATAGCTGGCTGATGCAAGTACGCCATGGTGCGCGGCGTGTCCTGTGCTAACGTGAACGACAATCACGGGGCGCCCGTAATCTTTCCTGAGTCACGCATGCCGGAGTCACGATAGTGGTCGCAAACGGTACGCCGCGCGAACCTGCGCCGCAGGTCATCCTGCAACCACCGGGGTTGGTACCGCTCGCCACGATGGGCGAACGGATCGTACAATTCGACTGGGCACGCACCTCGCTCGGGCCGTTGCCGCGCTGGCCGGCCTCGCTACGTATCGCCGTCGACATGATGCACCTGTCGCCGTTCCCCTGTGCCGTGGTCTGGGGCCCCGACCTCAGCGTGATCCACAACGACCGCTACCGGGCGTTGCGGCCGGTAGCCCCGGATGCGTTGGGCATGGCTTTCGACACCCTGTGGCGCGATGTCTGGCCGGCGCTGGGGCCATGGGTATTCAAGGCGCTTGAAGGGCGGTCGAGTTTTGTCGAAGACCCGCCGCTGCGTATCGTCTGTGGCGAAGAGAGCGAACTGCTGTGGTGTGCATTCGGCTATGCGCCGCTGCACGACGAGCTGGGCAACGTCGCGGGTTTTCTGCATACCGTGATCGAGACCGCCGCCAGCGTCGAGGCGCACCGCCATTGGCGCGAGCAGGCGCAGGGCTTCGAGCGCCAGGTCGAGCAGCATGTGCTGGAGCGCGAACAGTTCTGGCAATTGTCGCGCGATGCGATGATGAGCGTTACCCCCGACCTCAAGGTGCAGGCCGCCAACCCTGCCTGGTACCGTGTTCTGGGCTGGAGCGAAGAGCAGGTGCGCGGTACGCCGGTTCTGGAACTGGTGCATCCGGCCGACCGCGCCGAAGTGCAGGTAGCCGTGTCCGGTTTCCTCCAGTACAGCAACACCGAGCAACTGGAAACCCGCCTGCGTCATCGCGATGGCCACTACCACTGGTTTCGCTGGAGCGCCCGTTTCGATGGCCGCCTGCTGACGGCGGTTGGCCGGGACATCAGCGAAGACCGTGAGGAGGCTGCGCGTCAATCCAAGGCGTTGATGCGCAACCACGAGCGCCTTGAGGTGGTTGGCCAGCTGGCCGGCGGCATGGGCCACGAAATGAACAACCTGCTGTCGGGTATCGGCGGTAGCCTCGAACTGCTGCAACGGCGCTTGCAGGAAGGACGACTGGAACGGGTAGACGCCTACGTCGAGGTGGCGCGTGATTCGGTGCAGCGCGCCATGGAACTGACCCATCGCCTGTTAGCGTTTTCCCATCATCAACCGCTGGCCCCCAAGCCGCTCGACTTCAATCGGCAATTGCGCCTGAGCGAACCGCTGTTGCGCAGCGCGCTCGGCGCAGAAATGCGGTTGCACTGGCAACTGGATGTCGCCCCCTGGGCGGTAAGCCTCGACGTACCTCAGCTTGAAAATGCCTTGATCAACCTCTGCACCAATGCGCGTGAAGCGTGCCTGGGGCGGGGCAATGTCACGTTGTGCAGCGTCAACAAGCGGCTGACGGCCTGTTTTCCGGATGAGAATGGCTTGCCGCCAGGCGATTACGTTGCCCTGCATGTCGAGGACGATGGCCATGGCATGCCGGCCGCGGACATTGCCAAGGCCTTCGAGCCGTTCTTCACCACCAAACCGGTCGGGCGCGGCTCCGGGCTCGGGTTGTCGATGGTGTATGGTTTTGTCGGCCAGTCGGGGGGCTACGTCTGGATCGAGTCGGCCCCCAACCAGGGCACCCGGGTCTCGATGCTGTTTCCCAGGTGCCATGACCCGGTGCTCGAAGCACCCGAGCCGCCGCAGCTTGCGCAGGGCATGGCCCAGGGCGAGCGGGTGTTGCTGGTGGATGATGAACTGGGTTTACGTGGGGTCATGGTCGAGTACCTGACCGAGCGTGGCTTCCGGGTCACCGAGGTGGGCGATGCCAATAGTGCGCTGGAGCGCTTCCGCCATGACGGGCCGTTCGACCTGGTGATTACCGACATCGGCCTGCCTGGCGGCTTCAGTGGCCGCCAGGTGGCCAAGGCCATGCGCATGCAGCTGCCGCAGCAGAAGATCCTGTTCATCACCGGTTATGCCGATCAGCCGATCGAAGCACAGCTGCTCGAACAGCCGGGCACGGCATTGATGAACAAGCCGTTCCCACTGGCGCAGCTTGCCGACCAGGCCTTACGCATGCTCGAGGGCTGACGGGGTTCAAGGTTCGCCGAGTATCTGGCTCACCTGCGCCTGCAGTTGCTTCAGCTCGAAGGGCTTGCAGATCAGGTACATGCCCGCCTCGAGAAAACCCTCGCGGGCCATGGCCGTTTCCGCGTAGCCGGTGATGAACAGCACCGGCAAGTGCGGGTTCAGACTGCGCGCGATTTCGGCCAGCTGGCGGCCATTCATGCCGGGCAGGCCGACGTCACTGATCAGCAGGTCCACCGGTTGTGTCGAGCGCAGCACCTTCAGCCCGTCGTTGGCGTTGGTGGCGCTCTGGCAGGCGAAGCCATCCTCGCGCAGGGCCTGGCACAGCAACTGGCGAACATTTTCATCGTCCTCGACCACCAGCACGTGACGGCCACGGCTACCTTGCACCGGTTGTGCCGGGTTGTCCGCTGCTGTGGTCTGGCGAACATGGCGCGGCAGGTACAGATCGACGCGGGTGCCCTGGCCCACCTGGCTGTGCAGGGTGACATGGCCGTGCGACTGTTTACTGAAGCCGTAGACCATCGACAGCCCCAGGCCGATGCCCTGGCCGATCGCCTTGGTGCTGAAGAAAGGCTCGAAGGCATGCTCCAGCGTGCCTTGCGCCATGCCTTGGCCGTTATCGATGATGCGCAGGCGCACGTAGTCACCGGCGCACAGGGCGCCGCCAGCGAATTGCCCGGTGGCGATGGGCTGGTTACTCGCCTCGATACTGAGCTGGCCACCACTGGGCATGGCTTCGCAGGCGTTGAGCAGCAGGTTGTCGAGGGCTTCCTGCAACTGCTGCTCATCGGCTTCGACGGGCCACAGCTGCTTATCGAGGTGTAGCTGCAGGGTCACGGCCGGGTTCAGGCAGGCCTTCAGGCGGTTTCCCTGGAGCAGCTCGTGCAGGTCGATCCGCTGGCTGTGCAGCGATTGCCGCGACGAGAAGGCCAGCAGGCGGTGGGTCAGGCGGCTGGCGCGCGACACCGCCTCGCGGCCCATGCGTAACATGCTGTCCAGGCCGTCGCTACGGCCCTGGCGCAGGCGCCGCTCGATCAGCTCGAAGCTGCCGCCGATGCTGGTGAGCAGGTTGTTGAAGTCGTGCGCGACGCCCCCGGCGAGCTGGCCGATGGCGTCCATCTTGCGCGCCTGATGGCGGGCGAACTCGCTGTGTTCCTGGCTGTGTTCCTGGCTTTCCACTGCAGGTGCGCGCTGCATGTCCAGGCGTCGCTGCAGTTCCAGCAACTGGTCGCGCACTTGGTACTGGCGGCGTCGGTTGCGCAGGGCAGCCCTGGCCATATGAAGCAGCTGGGCATGCTCGAACGGGGCCGGCAGCAGTGCCAGAGTGCCCCGCGCAGGGTAGGGGGAGCCTGCGGTTGTCGGGCTGCCTTGGGGGATCAGCAGAATGGGCAGGTCAGACCAGATCGGTTGCTGGTCGAGGTAGGCCTGCAGCGATGCGCCTGGGGCCTGTTTGAACAGGTGCTCGGCGATCATCACCAGGCCAGCGCCTTCGCCCAGGCAGGCCAGCAGGTGGTCCAGGTCGACCGGGCACAGGCAGTCAATGCCGGCGCTGGCTAGCAGGCGCGCGGTGTCCGCCGCTAATGGCGCGGGCGCCAGAATCAGGGCACGTTCGTCCAGCGCCAACGAACTGGCCAAAACGACTCTCCTGTAAGGTGGTCCGATACTCACTGGACCCTGGGCAGGATGCCAAGGTTCAAAAAGATCGGACGTCCCGCTACAGGCCCTGTTGCAGTACGGGATCGTCCGGGTTCTGCCGCTCCAGCTCGGCCAGCAGCACTTGCACGTTCTGCAGTTGGCCGGTTTCTTTCCAGTACTGGATCAGCAGCACCCGCGCCCGGCGGTTGGCCGGCTGGCGGTTGAGCACGGTTTCCAGCTGCTTCTGCGCGGCGTCGAGTTGCTCCAGTTCATGCAGGGTGACCGCCAGGGTGTAGCGGTAGTCGGCGTTGTCCGGGTCCAGTTCGACGGCGCGGGACAATGCCAGCAAGGCGTATTCGCGCTGTTCATGGCGGTTGAGCCAGAGCCCCAGCTCGTATTGCAGGAAGGCAGAATCCGGGCTGGATGCAAGGGCCTTGGCCAGCACCTGGCGCGAAGCATCGTGATGGCCCTGGCGCTCGAGCAGGCGTACCTGCGTCGCCAGGGCGTCGAGGTTGCCGGGGGCTACCTGCAGGGCGCGTTGCAGGGCGTTGGCGGCCAGGGTGTAGTCGTTTTCGTGCAGGTACAGGCGCGCCAGGTGGACCTGCGCGTCGGCATCTTCGGGTTGCTGTTCGAGCGTTTGCTGGTAGTGCTCGAGGGCCGTTTGCAGCGGGCCGAAATACAGGCCGATGGCGTCGGGATCGAGCCCCAGCAGGGCATCCACGGCGGCAAAGCGCACGCTTTGCTCATCGTCGTCCAGCAGCGGGCCGAGCACCAGGCTGCGTTGCGCTGGTGGCAGCAAGCGGCGGATGCCGGCAATCGCTGCCCGGCGCACCATGGGGTCGGCGTGTTCCAGGTCCTGGCGGGCGAGCTTCAATGCCTGTGGCGAGGGGTAGTTGGGCAGTTCGGCGTACAAGGCAGCACGGCGGATGGGCGGCAGGTCGGTACGTTGCAACTGCTGATACAGCACCCGCGCAGCACCGGGCTGGCCGTCATGCGCCTGGCGCAAGGCCTTGGCATAGCTGTGCGGGGGCAGGATGGGCGGGGCGGGCTGGTCGTCGTGCCACAGGTAGCCGAACAGGGCCGATACCAGGATCAACAGCAGCAGGGCGATCAGGTAGCGGTTGCGTCTGGGCATCGGACGTTCCGTGGCGGCGGGAAGGGCAGAGCTTGGGCCAGCCGGGGGGCAAATGCAACCTGGGGCCTGCCGCCGTGCGGTGGATGGCACCGGCTGCGCCGGTGTTCGCGGCCACGGCCGCTCCCACCGGGTATGCGGTGGGGCTGCGCTCGGCGCTGAATAAAAAAGCCCCGCGGACCAAGGCCTGCGGGGCAAACGGTTGGGGGAGGAGCCAACCAAAGGAGTCGTTGCAAAAGGGCTATGTCAGCGCGCGCTGGCCAGCGTCTCTGGCTGCCAGCCACCACCCAGGGCCTTGTAGATCGAGACGATGCCGCGATACAGCTCCACCTCGCCCTGGGCCTGTGCATCTTCGGCGCTCAGCCGTTCACGCTCGGCATCGAGCAGCACCAGGTAGTCCACCGTACCCTCGCGATAACGAATCGAGGCCAGCTCCGCAGCCTTGCGGCTGGCGTCGCTCTGGCGCATCAGCGACATCAGCCGCTGCTGGGTCTTGTCGTAATCGCTGAAGGCGTTGGCCGACTCTTCCAGGGCCAGCAACACCTGCTGTTCGTAACTGGCCAGCGCCCCCTCGGCGTCAGCCTTGGCACCGCGCAGGCGGGCGCGGACGCTACCGAGGTCGAAAGCCGCCCAGGTGATGCTCGGGCCCAGCGCCCAGGCATTGGCCGCCGAGGCGCCGATCTGCGAACCGCGGGCGGCGGTGAAGCCCAGGAAGCCGCTAAGGCTGACGCGGGGGAACAGGTCGGCCGTGGCCACACCGACATTGGCAGTGGCTGCCGCCAGCTGGCGTTCGGCGCTGCGGATGTCCGGGCGGCGGCGCAACAGTTCACCCGGGTCACCCACCGGCAGCGCCTTGGCAATCGCTGGCAGCGCTTTGGGCGACAGGTCGACGCTGAGCGCCTCGGGGCGCTGGCCGAGCAGGGTGGCGATACGGTGGCGGGCACGCGCCTGTTCTGCCTGCAGCTGCGGCACGGTGGCTTCGACCCCGGCCAGGCGCGCGTCGGCACGCACCACATCCAGGTCGTTGCCCACGCCAGCATCGCGCAAGGTTTCGGTGATGGCCCGCGATTCCTGCTGGGTCTTGAGGTTGGCCAGGGCGATCTTCTCGCGCAACTGCGCGCCGCGCAGCTGGCCGTAGGCATCGACCAGCTCGGCGATCAGGCTGACCTGCAACTGCTGCAGGTCAGCGGCGGCTACCGCCTCCTGGGCCTCGCTGGCTTCGATCTGGCGCTGGATGCGGCCGAACAGGTCAAGCTCCCAGGCCATGTCCAGGCCCAGGTCGTACCGCTCGCTGTTCACCCGCTGCGTGGTCTGCCCGGGAATCTGGCCCTTGCCGAGGTCACTGCTGGCGCGGCTGGTGACCACCGGGAACTGGTCATTCTCGGCGTCTTCACGGATCGAACGCGCCGATTTCAGGCGAGCGAAGGCCACGCGCAGGTCGCGGTTGCCGTTCAGCGAGGCCTGCACCAACTGGTTCAGCACCGGGTCGTCGAACTGCTGCCACCACAGGCTTTCGAACCGGCTACGGTCGTAGGCCTTGGCCTGGACATCGCTGGCCAGCTGCGCCGGCGCGGTGGCTGGTGCCTGGTAGTCCGGGCCTACCGCGCAGGCCGCCAGGGCCAGCGCCAGCAGGCTCGGCGTCAGGGGTTTGAGCAGGTTCATGCGTGGCTCTCCAGCGAGTGAGCGCGTTCGGCCTTGCGGGCCTGGCGACGTTCGACGAAACGGCGGATCAGGAAGAAGAACACCGGGGTCAGGAACAGGCCGAACACGGTCACGCCGATCATCCCCGAGAATACCGCCACACCCATGGCATGGCGCATTTCCGAGCCGGCACCGGAGCTGAACACCAGCGGTACCACACCCATGATGAAGGCGATCGAGGTCATCAGGATCGGCCGCAGACGCAGGCGGCAGGCTTCCAGTACCGCAGCCAGCGGGTCGAGGCCCTTGGCCTGCTCGTCCTTGGCGAACTCGACGATCAGGATCGCGTTCTTGCACGCCAGGCCGACCAGTACGATCAGGCCGATCTGGGTGAAGATGTTGTTGTCACCACCCGACACGATCACCCCGGTGATCGCCGACAGCAGAGTCATCGGCACGATCAGGATCACCGCCAGCGGCAGGCTCCAGCTTTCGTACTGGGCAGCCAGCACCAGGAAGGCCAGCAGCACGCACAACGGGAACACGAACAGCGCAGTGTTGCCCGAGAGAATCTGCTGGTAGGTCAGGTCGGTCCACTCGAAGGTCATGCCGTTGGGCAGTTCCTCTTTCAGCAGCTTCTCGATCGCCGCCTCGGCCTGGCCGGAGCTGTAGCCCGGGGCCGCAGCACCGTTGATTTCGGCGGTGATGAAGCCGTTGTAGTGCATCACCCGGTCAGGCCCGGAGGTGTCGCTGACCTTGAGGAAGGTCGCCAGCGGGATCATCTCGCCGAGGTTGTTGCGCACCTTCAACTGGCCGATCTGCTCGGCATCCAGGCGGAACTGCTGCTCGGCCTGGACATTGACCTGGTAGGTGCGGCCGAAGCGGTTGAAGTCGTTGGTGTACAGCGAGCCCAGGTAGACCTGCAGGGTGTCGAAGATGTCGGTGATCGCCACGCCGTGGGTCTTGGCCTTTTCCCGGTCGATGGCGGCATCGACCTGCGGCACGTTGACCTGGTAGCTGGTGAACAGGCCGGCCAGTTCCGGCACGTTGTGGCTCTTGGCGATGATGTTCTGGGTTTCCTTGTACAGCGCTTCGTAACCCAGGTTGCCACGGTCCTCGATCTGCAGGCGGAAACCGCCGATGGTGCCCAGGCCTTGTACCGGCGGAGGCGGGAAGATCGCGATGTAGGCGTCCTGGATGTCGGCGAACTGGGCATTCAGCGCAGCGGCAATGGCGGCGGCCGACTGGCTCGGGTCCTTGCGCTCGTCGAACGGCTTGAGCGGGGTGAAGACGATGCCGCTGTTCGGGCTGTTGGTGAAGCCGTTGATCGACAGGCCGGGGAAGGCTACCGAGTCGGCCACGCCAGGCTGCTTCAGGGCGATTTCGCTCATGCGCTTGATCACCGCTTCGGTGCGGTCGAGGCTGGCCGCATCAGGCAGCTGGGCGAACGCCACCAGGTACTGCTTGTCCTGGGCCGGCACGAAACCGGTCGGGGTGGACGAGAAGCCCAGGTAGGTCAGGCCCATCAGGCCGGCATACACGAACAGGGCGATGCCGCTGGAGCGGATGACCCGGCGCACGCCGCCGACGTAGCGGTTGGAGGCGCGGTCGAAGAAGCGGTTGAACGGGGCGAACAGCCAGCTGCCCAGCAGTTTTTCCAGTATCCGCGAGAAGCGGTCCTTGGGTGCGTGGTGCTCTTTCAGCAGCACGGCGGCCAGCGCCGGCGACAGGGTCAGCGAGTTGAAGGCCGAGATCACCGTGGAAATGGCGATGGTCAGGGCGAACTGCTTGTAGAACTGCCCGGTCAGGCCGGAAATGAACGCCGCAGGTACGAACACCGCGCACAGCACCAGGGCGGTGGCGATGATCGGGCCGGTCACTTCGCCCATGGCCTTCTGCGTGGCTTCCAGCGGTTTCAGGCCGAGGCCGATGTTGCGCTCGACGTTCTCCACCACGACGATGGCGTCGTCCACCACGATACCGATGGCCAGCACCAGGCCGAACAATGACAGCGCGTTGAGCGAGAAGCCGAACAGGTGCATTACGGCAAAGGTCCCGATCAGCGATACCGGCACCGCCATCAGCGGGATGATCGAGGCACGCCAGGTCTGCAGGAACAGGATCACCACCAGCACCACCAGCACCAGGGCTTCGAACAGGGTGTGGACCACGGCTTCGATGGAGCCACGGACGAACACGGTCGGGTCATAGACGATGCTGTAGTCCATGCCTTCGGGGAAGTCCTTCTTCAGCTCGGCCATCTTCGCCCGCACTTCGTCGGAGATCTCGATGGCATTGGAGCCGGGGCGCTGGAAGATCGGGATGGCCACCGCCGGCTGGTTGTTCAGCAGCGAGCGCAGGGCGTACTGGCTGGAGCCGAGCTCGACCCGGGCGATGTCCTTCAGGCGGGTGATCTCGCCATCGGCACCGGCACGGATGATGATGTTCTCGAACTCTTCCTCGTTGACCAGACGGCCCTGGGTATTGATCGACAGCTGGAAGCTGGTCGAGCCGGGCGCGGGCGGGGCGCCCAGCTGGCCGGCGGCCACCTGGCGGTTCTGCTCGCGGATCGCCGCGACCACATCACTGGCGGTGAGGTTGCGCGAAGCGGTCTTGTTCGGGTCCAGCCATACCCGCAGCGAGTAGTCGCCCATGCCGAACAGCTGCACATCGCCGACGCCGCCCAGGCGTGCCAGCTCGTCCTTGATGTTGAGGATGGCGTAGTTGGACAGGTAGAGCATGTCGTAGCGGTTGTCCGGCGACGTCAGGTGCACGACCATGGTCAGGTCGGGCGAGGCCTTGTCGACGGTGATGCCGATCCGGGTCACTTCCTCGGGCAGCTTGGGCTGGGTGCGGGTCACGCGGTTCTGCACCTGCACCTGCGCGTTGTCCAGGTCGGTGCCCAGGGCGAAGGTGATGGTCAGCGTCAGTTTGCCGTCGGCGGTGGACTGGGAGGACATGTACAGCATGTTCTCCACCCCGGTGATGGCCTGCTCCAGCGGCGCGGCGACGGTTTCGCCGATGACCTTGGGGTTGGCGCCGGGGAAGTTGGCGCGCACCACCACGGTGGGCGGCACCACTTCGGGGTATTCGCTGATCGGCAGCTGGAACAGCGAGATCGAACCCGCGATCAGCAGCACCAGCGACAGCACCGCGGCGAAGATCGGCCGGGTAATGAAGAATTTCGAGAAGTTCATCGGTGTGGTCCCTTAACCGCGCGGCGCCGGGGCGCTGGCGACTTTCACGTTGTTGCCCGCCACCTTCGGCGCCGGGTTGCTGGCCTCCAGGGCCTGGCGCTGCTGGGCGAGGGCGGCGAGGGTCTGCTCGCTGGCCATCGGCGCCTCGACCGGCGTCACCGGCGAACCCGGGCGTACGCGCTGCAGGCCCTTGACCACGATGCGCTCGTCCTTGCCCAGGCCGCTACGGACGATGCGCAGGCCTTCCAGCTTCGGCCCCAGTTCCACGGCGCGGTAGGCGGCCTTGTTGTCCTTGTCCATGACCAGCACGAACTTCTTGCCAAGGTCGGTGCCGACGGCTTCGTCGTTGATCAGCACGGCCTGGTACTGGGCGCTGCCGACCAGCTTCAGGCGCGCGTACAGGCCCGGGGTGAACTGGCCGTCACTGTTGTCGAACACCGCACGGCCGCGGATGGTGCCGGTGCGCGGGTTGACCTGGTTGTCGACGAAGTTCATCTGGCCCAGGTGCGGGTTGCCGGTTTCGTTGGTCAGGCCCAGGTACACCGGGGTGCTCTGGCCGCGCTGGCCTGCGCGCGCCAGCTGGGTGTACTTGAGGTACACGCGCTCGTCGGCGTCGAAGTAGGCGTAGACCTTGTCGGTGGAAACCACGCTGGTCAGCGGCGTGACATCGGCGGTGACGATGTTGCCGGCGGTGAACTGGGCGCGGCTGACACGGCCGCTGATGGGCGCGGTGACCCGGGTGAAGCTGAGGTTCAGGCGGGCCAGGTCGAGCTGGGCCTGGATTGCCTCGACCCCGGCGCGGGCTTCGGCGGCGGCGCTGCTGCGCGACTCGGCCAGCTCGGCGGAAATGGCGTTGCTGTCACGCAGGCGTTCGCCACGGCGGGCTTCGTTGGCGCTGCGGATGGCGGTGGCCTTGGCCTGCTGCAGTTGCGCTTCGAGGCGGCGGACCTCTGCCTGGAACGGACGCGGGTCGATCTGGAACAGCAGGTCGCCTTTTTTCACCTGGGCGCCTTCGGTGAAGGCCACCAGGTCGATCTGGCCAGACACCCGTGGGCGTACTTCGACGGTTTCCGGGGCTTCGAGGCGGCCGGTGAACTCGTCCCATTCGTTGATCGGTTGTTCGATCACCTTGGCCACACTGACCTTCGGCGCAGCGGGAGCCTGCACCGCGTCGGGGGTTCGGCCGCAAGCGCTGATCACCACCACTGCCAGGGCAGCGAGGGGGTAGCGCAAGGGTTTGAGTGAATGTTCCATGGAGAACTCCGCCAATGTATTAGTAGTGGGCGGAGTGTGAGTGTCTTGCGCGTGAGGCACGAATCGAACGGGACGAAGGTTATTATCACGGTGAATGATATGTGCGGATCAATCATCGATTTGCGGCATGTTCGCAAGCGCTGCGCGATGCAGGCAACGCGATGGATGGCACCGGCTGCGCCGGTGTTCGCGGCTAAAGCCGCTCCCACAGGTACCGCGTGAGCCATAGGCCCGCGCGATTCCATGTGTGCGGGCAAGCCCGCGATGCAGGCGACTCGATGGATGGCACCGGCTGCGCCGGTGTTCGCGGCTAAAGCCGCTCCCACAGTTTTGGCGTGAGCCCGGGGCCTGCGCGATTCCATGTGGGAGCGGGTTCACCCGCGAAGCAGGCGACGCGGTGGATGGCACCGGCTGCGCCGGTGTTCGCGGCCACGGCCGCTCCCACAGGTACTGCGTGAGCCACAGGCCTGAGGGTCGCGCCAGCCTTTAGAAATTGAGCAAGACAGTTGCTCCCACATGAGCCGCGCTCTACCCGAAAATTCAGCGCAGCAGTGCCTGGATCTGCTCATGCAGGGTATCCAGATCGAACGGCTTGGCCAGGATCGGCG
Organism: Pseudomonas sp. AFG_SD02_1510_Pfu_092; assembly: GCF_003331055.1. Lineage (GTDB taxonomy): Bacteria > Pseudomonadota > Gammaproteobacteria > Pseudomonadales > Pseudomonadaceae > Aquipseudomonas. Next base: position 31,280 of record NZ_PUQD01000018.1, read on the forward strand.
CCTTGCGCGCGATCGGGCTGCCAGACTCGAGAATCTCCGCCGGGTAGCCACTGATGAAGATCACCTTCAGGTCCGGCCGCAACTTCACCGCCGGCTCGGCAATCTCCACCCCGGAAACCCCGCCCGGCAAACGGAAGTCCGTCACCATCAGGTCCAGGTGCGGTTTGCTCGCCAGAATCGCGAACGCCTGTTCGCTGTCTTCGGCCACCAGCACGTGGTAGCCCTCACCTGCCAGGTAATCACGCAGGATCATCCGAATAGCCGGTTCATCCTCGACCACCAGTACCACATCTTGTGCATCTTCACTCATGTCAACGCCTTGAATTCTTACAGTCGGCCATCAGACCCCAGGCTCAGGCAGAAGTCACCCGCGCCTGGTCGTTTTGTTGTTGGCAGGTTGCCAGCGGCAACTGCAGGGTAAAGGTGGCGCCCTTGCCCTCTTCGCTCTCGACCAGTATGCGCCCACCGTGGGCCTGGACGATCTGTTCCGATATGTACAGGCCCAGGCCCAGGCCACCGCTGGCCTGCTGGGTGGCGACCCGCTCGAACTGCTGGAAGATGCGCTGCTGATTGGCCACGCCGATGCCGATGCCATGGTCCTTGACCTGCACGCAGGCCAGGCCATCCTGCGCGAACACCCGCACCTGCACCGGTTTGCGCTCGCCATAACGCAAGGCATTGGACAACAGGTTGACCAGCACCTGCTCGATCCGGAACTCGTCCCACTCGCCCTGCAGCGGCTCGCAGCGCTGCAACTCGATATGGGTGTCCAGGGCGCTGGCCTGGGCGGCAAAGTTTTCCACCAGGCCACGCACCAGCTGGCTCAGGTCGAACGGCTTGGGCCGCAAAGACAGCTTGCCGGTGCGGATGCGCGACACATCGAGCATGTCTTCGACCAGGCGGATCAGGCTGTTGATCTGCCGCTCGTCGCGCTCGACCATGGCCTGCAGCTTGTCGCCGCTGAACGCCGCCAGGTTGCCGCGTTGCAGGTGCAGCTTGCGCAACTGGGTTTCCAGGATCAGGCCATTGAGCGGGGTACGCACCTCGTGGGAGACGATCGACATGAAGTCGTCGCGCATGCGCACCGCGTGCTCCAGCTCCGCGCGCGCCGCTTGCAGCTGGGCCAGCAGCAGCTCCTGCTCCTGGCGGCTGCGCTCCAGCGCCTGCAACTGGCGGTCGAGCACCTTGCGCTGGCGGTACAGGTCGACGAATACCGACACTTTGCTCTTCACCGCCAAGGTGTCGAGCGGCTTGTGCAGGAAGTCCACCGCGCCGCTTTCATACCCCTTGAACGCATAGTTCATCTCGCGCCCGGCGGCGGTGACGAAGACGATGGGGATATTGCGGGTCTTTTCCGTGCCGCGCATCAGTTCGGCCAGCTCGAAACCGTTCATGCCGGGCATCTGCACATCGAGGATGGCCAGGGCGAACTCGTGCTCGAGCAACAGCGACAAGGCTGCCTCGGCCGACTGGGCCTGGTGCACCTCGCGGTCTTCGCCCTGGATCAGGGCAGCAAGGGCCAGCAGGTTTTCCGGCAGGTCGTCGACAATCAGCAGTTTGGCGGTGGTGTGGCTTAGCATGCGCTGGGTTCCAGGGCACCGAGCAGCTGCCCGATGCCACTCAGAGAAAGAATATGGTCGGGCTGGTGCAGGGCCAGAGCGGCCTCCGGCATCAGCGCCACCTGTGCGTCGGAGGGGTCCTGGACCACGGTCCGCCCCTCCTGTTGCTTGATATAGGCCAGGCCGGCGGCGCCATCCTCGTTGGCCCCGGTGAGCAGCACGCCGAGCAGGCCGGCACCGTAGGCATCGGCCGCCGACATGAACAGGTAATCGATCGCCGGGCGGGAAAAGTGCACCGGCGGCTCCTGGCTCAGCGACAGGGTCAGGTCGCGCTCCACCGACAGGTGGTAACCCGGCCCGGCCACGTAGATCTGCCCGGCGCGCAGCGCCTGCTTGTCGCGGGCCTCGCACACCGGGCGCTGCAAGCGCCGCTGCAACACTTCGGCGAGCTGGCTGTGGCGGTCGTCCGGCAGGTGCAGCACGCAGATCACCGGGAAGGCGAAACCGGCGGGCAAGGCGCCGAGCACCGTGAACAGCGCCGTCACGCCGCCGGCCGAGGCACCGATCACCACCGCGCGCACGCCGTTCATGATTTGCGGAAGATCCGTTCGGGCTTGACCAGCGGCTCGAAGCGCTCGCTGTAAGCGGAAAAGTCCACCGATTCCTTGCTGCCCAATACCAGGAAACCGCGATGGCACAGGGACTCGTGGAACAGGCCCAGGGCGCGGTCCTGCAGTTCCTTGTTGAAGTAGATCAGCACGTTGCGGCACGACACCAGCTGGGTTTCGGAAAACACGCTGTCGGTGGCCAGGCTGTGGTCGGCGAAGGTCACGTTTTCGCGCAGGGCGCTGTCCATGATGGCGTTGCCGTAGGCTGCCGTGTAGTACTCGGCAAAGTCCCGCCGGCCGCCGGCGACGCGGTAGTTTTCGGCGTACTCGCGCATGCTCTGCATCGAGTATATGCCCTGCTTGGCCTTGTCCAGCGAATGCGGGTTGATGTCGGTGGCATAGATGATGGTGCGCTCCAGCAGGCCTTCCTCACGCAGCAGGATGGCCATCGAGTACACCTCCTCGCCGGTGCTGCAGCCGGCGATCCATACCTTGATCGACGGCCAGGTACGCAGCAGCGGCACCACTTCGTTGCGCAGCGCCAGGTAGTGCCCCGGGTCACGGAACATCTCGCTGACCGGGATCGTCAGGTACTGCAGCAACTGCATGAACATGCCGGGGTCGTGCAGCACGCGCTCCTGCAGCGCGGACACCGTCAGGCAGTCGAACTGGCGCAGCGCATGCAGGATTCGGCGCTTGATCGAGGCGCCGGAATAGTTGCGGAAATCGTAGCTGTACTTGAGGTAGATGGCCTCGATCAGCAAGCGGATTTCGATGTCGGTGTTACGTTCGCTAGTCAAATTCGCTCCAGTTGCGGCAGCCAGACCCGGATCAGCGAGAACAAGCGGTCCAGGTCGATCGGTTTGGCCAGGTAGTCATTGGCACCGGCCTGCAGGCAACGCTGCTGGTCATCCTTCATCGCCTTGGCGGTCACGGCAATGATCGGCAGCTTGCGCCAGCGCGGTTGCTGGCGGATCAGGCGGGTGGCCTCGAAGCCGTCCATTTCCGGCATCATCACATCCATCAGCACCAGGTCGATGTCGTCATGCTGCTCCAGCCGCTCGATGGCCTCGCGGCCGTTGCGGCCGATCTCGACGATCGCGCCCTTGTGCTCCAGTGCGCTGGTCAGGGCGAAGATGTTGCGCACATCGTCGTCCACCAGCAACACCTTGCGCCCCTCGAATACCTTGTCGCGGCTGCGCGCCGTCTTGAGCATGCGCTGGCGTTCGTTGGACAGCTGCGACTCGACCTTGTGCAGGAACAGCGTCACTTCATCGAGCAGGCGCTCCGGCGAGCGGGCGCCCTTGATGATGATCGAACGCGAGTACTTGAGCAGGTCGGCTTCTTCTTCGCGGGTCAGGTTGCGCCCGGTATACACGATGACCGGCGGGAAGGCGCGGATATCCTCGGCGGTCATGCGCTTGAGCAGCTCGTTGCCGAGCATGTCCGGCAGCTTGAGGTCGATGATCATGCAGTCGTAGATGTTCTCGCGCAACAGCGCCAGGGCATCCTGGGCCATGGCCACGGCGGTGATCTCGACATCCTCGTCGCCGATCAGGCGGGCAATGCTTTCGCGCTGCAGATCGTCATCTTCCACCAGCAGGATGTGCTTGAGCTTCTGTGTCAGCTTGGCTTCCAGGCGGGCGAACACTGCCTTGAGTTCTTCGCGGCTGGTGGGCTTGACCGCGTAACCGACGGCGCCCATGTGCATGGCCGCCTCGACCCGGTCTTCCACGGAAATGATATGCACCGGGATGTGCCGGGTGTTGGCCTGTTCCTTCAGGCGCTGCAGCACGGTCAGCCCGGAATGGTCGGGCAGGCGCATGTCCAGCAGGATGGCATCGGGGATGTACTGGGCGGCCAGCTCGAAGCCTTCGTCGGCGCCCTGCGCCACCAGGCAGCTGTAACCCAGCTCGTGGGCCAGGTCGAAGAGGATGCGGGCGAAGTTCGGTTCGTCCTCGATCACCAGGATGCAGCGGTTGCCGAACGGCGCTTGCTCGCGGTCATCGGCAAACGCCGGCTGCGGCCGTTTCGGCGCGGCGGCCACCGGCACCGGCGGCGCTGGTGGCAGGCTATCGACGGCCGGGCGCAGGCTGAGCGGCTCGATGTCCGGCCCCACGCGCTCATAGCGTTCGGGCAGGACCAGGCTGAACACGCTGCCCTGGCCAGGGCTGCTGTCAACGCGGATCTGCCCGCCCAGCAAGTGCGCCAGGTCGCGGGAAATCGACAGCCCCAGGCCGGTGCCGCCATAGCGGCGGTTGCTGGTGCCATCGACCTGGTGGAAGGCACCGAAGATCGCCTCCTGCTGGTCGACAGCGATGCCGATACCGCTATCGCGCACGGCGAAGACGATGCCATGGTCGGGCTGGTAGCCGATGTTCAGGCTGACCTGGCCGCGCTCGGTGAACTTGACGGCGTTGGACAGCAGGTTCTTGAGGATCTGCTCCAGGCGCTGACGGTCGGTGAACAGCGTGGCCGGTACCTGCGCCTCGGTGGTCACCTCGAAGGCCAGGCCCTTGTGCCCGGCCAGCGGCTCGAACATGCCGCGCAGGCCTTCGACCAGGCGCTCCACCTGGGTGTTTTCGGGGCGCACTTCGAGCTTGCCGGCTTCTACTTTGGCGATGTCGAGGATGTCATTGATCAGGTTGAGCAGGTCGTTGCCGGCCGAGTAGATGGATTCGGCGAACTTGACCTGTTCGTCGCTGAGGTTGCCCTCGCCGTTTTCCGCCAGCAACTTGGCCAGGATCAACGAGCTGTTCAGCGGCGTGCGCAGCTCGTGGGACATGTTGGCGAGGAATTCGGACTTGTACTTGCTCGAGCGCTGCAACTCATCGGCGCGCGCCTGCAGTTCTTCCTGGGCATGCAGCAGCTCGTCGTTCTTGCGGTCCAGCGCTTCGGTGCGCTCGGACAGCTGCTCGTTGGTCTGCTCCAGTTCTGCCTGCTGGGCTTCCAGGTGGGCCTGGGACTCCTTGAGCACGCGGGATTGTTCTTCCAGCTCTTCGTTGGCGGTTTTCAGCTCTTCCTGCTGCACCTGCAGCTCTTCGTTCAGCTGCTGGGTCTCGGCCAGCACTTCCTGCAGGCGCTGCCGGTAGCGGGCGCTTTCGATGGAAATGCCAAGGTTGCCACCGACCTGCAACAGCAGTTCTTCGTCACGCTGCTGCAACGGCCGCAGGAAGCCCAGCTCGACGATGCCGTTCACCTGCCCGTCGTCACGGGCCGGCATCAGCAAGGCACTGCGCGGCTGGCCGCGGCCCAGGCCGGAGCTGAAGTGGAAATAGCCTTCGGGCAAGTCGTCCAGGCGCAGCAGCCGCGCTTCGCGCACGGCCTGGGCCAGCAGGCCCTCGTGGTCGCCTAGCACCTGCGCGCGGGCCTGTTCCTCGGCGTCCAGGCCATAGCTGGCCACGCGCACCAGGCGGCCATGCTCGTCACGCACATACACCGCGCCGACCACGCTACCGACATACGCGCCAAAGAAGCGCAGGATGTTGTCGCCGAGCATGGGCAGGGTCAGCTGGCCCAGCACCTGTTCGGCCAGCTGGGTCTGGCCGTTGCGCAGCCAGGCCTGGTGCTCGAGGACCTCGGCGGCGCGCTGCTGGGCCTGGAAATTTGCATCATAGGTGCCCGACAGCGCCAGCAGGTCGCGCCGCCCGAGGTAGGCCAGCAAGGCGCTGAGGCCGACGATCAACAGCACGAACGACGATATGGCAGCCACGGTGACACTGCTGACCTTCTCGTTGCGCGCCATACGCAGTTGCTGTTCGCTGCTGATCAGGCTGTCGAATTCCTTGCGGATCTCGTCGGTCAGGCGTTTACCCCGGCCATTGCCGACCAGGGCGCGGTAATCACCTTCGTTGCGGCGCAGCTCGATCATCTGGCTGCCGAACGCATTCCAGGCCTGTTGCAAGGCGATCAGGCGGTCGATACGTTCGACCTGCTGCGGGTTGTCGCTGACCATGCCGCGCAGGCTCTGCAGGCTGTCGATGATGCGCGGCTTGGCCACCTCGTAAGGGTCGAGGAAACGCTCGTCGCCGGTGATCAGGAAGCCGCGCATGCCGGTTTCCATGTCGATCGACAGCTTGACCGTTTCGTTGGCATTGCCGATCACCCGGTCGGTGTGCTCGACCCATTGCATGGCCGACAGCAGGTAGTTGATCACCGCGACGAAGGCCACCGCCCCCAGCAGGCCCACCCCCAGGGGCAGGCCGATATTGCGGGTCAACAGCTTGCGGAAGCTTCGCTGGTCCATCGAGGCTGCTTGAATCATGTGAAAACGCCCGAGCAAGTAAAGTCCATTGAAAGTGTGGCAAATCGATCGTTGTAGTTGTCTGCCACTGCGCTGTCCTGTAAAGCGAGTCTAACCAGCTTTGGCGGGTCTGGCAGGGCATTTAGCCAGTATTTGAAGGTGGTGTGCGCCAATCGTTCCATCTGATTGCATGGACCGGTATGCTCGGGGAACTTCTGCTGCCACCCGGAGCACAGATTAAAGACATTCATTTTGCACAGGATCGCAAACATGCACCTTCTGGTAGTCGAAGACGACGACATCGTACGCATGCTGATGGTCGAAGTGCTCGACGAGTTGGGCTACACCGTCATCGAAGCGGAGCATGCCAGCGCGGCGCTGCGCATTCTCGCTGACCCGAGCCAGGCACTGGCGCTGATGATGACCGATGTCGGGCTGCCCGACATGCGTGGCGAAGCCCTGGCGGCCCAGGCGCGCGAACTGCGCCCCCTGCTGCCGGTACTGTTCGCCAGCGGCTATGCCGAAAGCGTCGATGTACCCGAGGGCATGCACCTGATCGGCAAGCCGTTCAGCATCGACCAGTTGCGGGACAAGGTGGTGGCCATTCTGGGTAAGCCTTGAAATCGGTTTCGCCTGCTTCGCGGGCTTGCCCGCTCCCACAGAGACCGCGCTGCCTTGAACCTTGCACTGTACCTGTGGGAGCGGGTTTACCCGCGAAGAGGCCGGAACAGGCAAAGCACCTCATAGCTCCCGACGCAACAGGTAGCTATCCATGATCCACCCCTTGCGTGCCCGCTCCCGCTCACGCACTTCCAGTATCCGTGCCTTCACCGCCTGCAACGGCCCGGCAATCAGCAGCTCATCCGCGGTCCCCAGGTACGCGCCCCAGTAGATCACCAGCGCCGGGTCATCGAGCTGGGCGAACGCGCACTGGCCATCGAGCATCACCAGTACATTGTCGATCTGCGCCAGCCCGGGCAGGCGCCGCCCTGGCAGCACCGTCAGCGGCTCGCCGATGCGGTTGAGCGGCACCTGATGACGCGCGGCCAGCGCCTGCACGCTGCTGATGCCGGGGATCACCTGCAGGCGCAGGGCCATACCCCTTTCACGGACCAGATCGAGTATGCGCAGGGTGCTGTCGTACAAGGTCGGCTCACCCCACAGCAGAAAGGCGCCGGTTTCACCGTCGCCGATTTCCTGCTCGAGCAGCCGCGCATACAGCGCAGCACGTTGCCGGTGCCAGTGCTGTACCGCCTCCAGGTAGTCCGGCGCCAGGCCATCGCGTGCAGGGTCGGCCACCTGCACCAGGCGATAGCCGCCCTCGGGCCGGTAGCGTTGCAGCATGGCCTTGCGCAGGCGCACCAGCTCGTCCTTGTCGGCGCCCTTGTCGAGCACGAAGAACACGCTGGCCTGGCGCAGCGCATCGACCGCTTCGTAGGTGATCTGGCGCGGGTCACCGGGGCCGATGCCAATCAACAACAGGTCTTTCATTGCCTTGCCCTTTGCGCGAACCTGCGGCCATTGTCAGGCGGCTGCCGGTAATTGGCAAAGCAAGCGGTCAGAACAGCGAGAAGTTGTAACTGACGATGACCCGCGTCTCGTCCATGTCGCGCGCCCATTTCTCATAGTTGCTGCGGTAAGTGGAGTTGCGCAGGCGCACGCTGACGTCCTTGAACGTGCCACTTTGCACCTGGTACTTGAGCTCAGTGTCGCGTTCCCATTCTTTGCCTTCCGCGGCGCTGCCCGGCACCTTGATGTTGTCACCGTTGATATAACGGGTGAAGAAGGTCAGGCCAGGCACACCCAGGGCTTTGAAGTCATAGTCATAACGCACCTGCCAGGAACGTTCCTGTGCGGCCGCGAAGTCGTTGACCTGGGCATAGTTGACCAGGTACGGGTTGCTGCCATCCAGGTACGGCATGGCGCTGTCGCCATACATGCGCTGCCAGCCGGCGCTGAACTTGTGGCCACCCAGGCTGTAGCCGAGCATGCCGCTGAAGGCGCGATGGTCGATGGCGCCGGCGCGGGCATTGCCGATGTCGTCGCTCTTGATCAGGCGCAGGTCGGCCGACAGGCTGCCCACCGCCAATGGCTGGCTGGCGACGAAGCCGAGGAAGTGCTGGCGGTAGATGTCGTCCAGCCTGGCCACTTGATACTGGGCGCTGAAGCGCTCGTTGACCCGGTAATCGACACCGGCCAGGTCGAAGTGATCGGCTTCGATATCACAGGCATAACGCTTGTTCTTGCAGTGCACACGAATATCCTGGCGGTCGCTGGAATCACGCGCGGTGTACTGGTTCAGGCGTGCCAGGGTGAACTTCAGGTCGTGCAACTCTTCGGACGTCAGCATGGCGCCATGGAACAGGGTCGGCAGCAAACGGCCGTCGTTGTATTTGAGCAGCGGCACATCCGGCATCATCGAACCGTACTTGAGTACGGTACTGGACAGCCTGGCCTTGGCGGCCAGGCCCAACTTGGCGTATTGATCGGCCGAGTGCCGCGGGTCGTGGCCAGAAGACGGCAACAGGCCGCTGTTGCTGTCGGCCGGGCTGGAGTCCAGTTTGAAGCCGAACATGCCCAGTGCATCCACGCCGAAACCTACCGGCCCCGGGGTGTAACCCGATTGCACATTGAGGATAAAACCTTGCGCCCATTCTTCGCGTTTTGACGCCCCTTGGCTGGAACTGCTGTGGCCGTCACGAAAATCCCGGTTGAAATAGACATTGCGTGCTTCAACCTTGGCACTGCTGTCTTGAAGAAAACCAGCGGCCTGGGCATTGGCACCGGCACACAACAGGAACAGGCCGGCAATACGACGCCCGGGGGCGTGTGGAAAAGGGGCAAACATGCGGGGAAACATCCAGAATCAAGACGATTGAACAACCTGTGGCACGCGCTGGCCACGGTACTGCGGGGGCACCGAACATACGCCGGCGATCATCGGGTATTTTCCCGCGAAGGCTCTGCGACGGGCTATTGGACCATGGTCTAAACGCCCTGGGGCAGTCCCCTGAAAAACCCCGCAGAGCGCGCAGGCAACACTAGGAAAGTTCCCGGCTTACTTGCAAAAAGTTTGCAGTTTACCCGCTACCCCTGAATGACTACACTCGATATCAGCGAACAGCGTAACCCACCCGCGTGGCCGGCGTTTTATTCTTCTTCAATGTTCGTCACGCCCTGCCACGAGCGACGTACAGGAGTGATTACAGTGTCCAGACTTGCAGAGTTTCGTGCTGCCGAAAAAGCGCTCCAGGAACAAATGGCACAACTGGAAGCGTTAAAAAAGGATGCCGGCCTCAAACGCGAAATCGAATTCGAGCAGAAACTAGTCGGCCTGATGAAAAGCTATGACAAGGGCCTGCGCGATATCATCGCCATCCTCGACCCGAAGGCTGTGGCCCGGGCGCCAAGTGCAGCGCCCAAACAACAGCGCCGCGCCCGCGTAGTCAAGGTCTACACCAACCCGCATACCGGCGAACGGATCGAGACCAAAGGCGGCAACCACCGCGGCCTCAAGGCGTGGAAGGAACAGTACGGAGCCGCCACGGTAGAAAGCTGGGTACGCTGATGAAACGTCCACACGCGCTTCACACTTTTTTCACAACGGCTGGCTCAGTATCGAGACAGCTAAAGGACTAGCGACCCCATCACGCGCCCGCACATGCGGGCCTCTAATTCCAGCGCCCTGCCTTGTGCAGGGCGCTTTCGTTTGCGCAATCGGCGCACTGCCGTATCATGGCCAGCCTGTCTGTTTTGCCGGCGCCCTGCGCCCGGCCCCGTCTCAGGAGTTCCCATGAGCCTGCACGATCTGCAAACCCTGCCTGGCGTCACTGCCCAACCGGACGCCGCCACCGCCCAGTTCGTCTTCAACCACACCATGCTGCGGGTCAAGGACATCGAGAAGTCCCTGGACTTCTATACCCGTGTGCTGGGCTTCCGCCTGGTGGACAAGCGCGACTTCCCGGAAGCCGCCTTCAGCCTGTACTTCCTGGCGCTGGTCGACCCGGCGCAGATCCCCGCCGATGACCATGCGCGCCACCAGTGGATGAAATCGATCCCTGGCGTGCTGGAGCTGACCCACAACCACGGTACCGAGCACGATGCCGGGTTCGCCTATCACAACGGCAATACCGACCCGCGCGGCTTTGGCCATATTTGCATCTCGGTGCCGGATGTACGCGCCGCCTGCGCGCGCTTCGAGGCACTGGAGGTGCCGTTCCAGAAACGCCTGCAGGATGGCCGCATGAACCACCTGGCCTTCGTCAAGGACCCGGACGGTTACTGGGTCGAGATCATCCAGCCGACTGAACTCGAAGGCTGAGCCAGCCGCGCGGCTCGCTCGTCGGGCCGGGAACTCCCGGCTGCTCGCTGTGGTATATGAAGGTAACTGCTTCATGTGCCACAGCGAGGTAAGGACGATGCAATCTCTTCACTGTGAATATCGCCAGCACACCATCACCGCCAGCGTGATGCCCCACCCTGACTCTCCCCTGCCCTATGCCGCCGGCTGCCTGATCACCGACCCCGACGGGCACACCAGCAAGCGCCTGTCGATGCCGATGAAGTTTTTCTCCGACCTTGAGAATGCCCAGCATGTGTCGCTTGCCCATGGCCGCGCGCTGGTCGACCAGCAGCTGGATGCCGGGCATAAGGTGTTCTGATCGGGTTGGCGCTTGTGCCGGCCTCTTCGCGGGCTTGCCCGCTCCCACAAGCTCACCACAGGCTCAGGCCCTGTGAAATACCTGTGGGAGCGGGCAAGCCCGCGAAAGGGCCGGCACAGGCGTAATCAGATACCCCGGGCGTACGCCACCGCCGCCTCCACCTGCGCCGGTGTCGGCCGCACCCCGGTATACAGCACGAACTGCTCCAGCGCCTGCAACGCAATCACCTCCAGCCCGGTGATCACCGGCTTGCCCAACGCCTGGGCGCGACGGATCAACGGTGTCTGCGCCGGCATCGCCACCACATCGAACACCCGTTCCGCCGCCGCAATGGCGTTCTCGGAAAACGCCAGTTGCTCGGCCTCCGCGCCACCCGCCATGCCGATCGGCGTCACGTTCACCAGCATCGGCGGGCAAAGGTCGCCAAGGTCGGCCAGCCAGCGATAGCCGCACACGTCCGCCAGTTGTCGCCCGGCCTGCTCATTGCGCGCGACGATGGTGCCCTCGGCAAACCCGGCATCGCGCAGGGCACTGGCCACGGCCTTGGCCATACCGCCACTGCCGCGCAGGGCAAACGCGGTGCCTGGGTCGACCTGGTGTTGCGCCAGCAACTGGCGCACGGCCAGGTAATCGGTGTTGTAGGCCTTCAGATGGCCGTTGCTGTTGACCAGGGTGTTGACCGACTCGATGGCCGCTGCCGACGGGTCGATCTCGTCGACCAGGGCCATGCAGGCTTCCTTGTACGGCATCGATACGCCGCAACCGCGAATGCCCAGGGCACGGATACCCGCCACCGCAGCCGGCAGGTCATCGGTGCGCATGGCCTTGTAGTAGAAGTCCAGACCCAGCTGCTGGTACAGGTGATTGTGGAAGCGCACACCGAAGGTGCCAGGGCGCCCGGCCAGGGAAATGCACAGGACCGTGTCCCGGCCTGGAGGTATCGACATTACCTGCTCCTTTGTCGTGACTGAAACGTTTGCGCAGCGTAACAGAGCTGGCCGCTGGCCGCGCCGCGCTGGCATGTGTTGATGGAACTAATGACCACTATCGAAGAAGTTGATTTCAAACCGCTCGAGCGGCTGGCTAAGGTAGGCCCATGTCTTACAGGAGGTCCCCCATGGCCACTATCCAGATCATGTCCGTTGTCGGCAGTGCCGTCCCCACCTCGCTACGTGAGCAGGGCCTGCTGGCGTGCTGGTACCTGGTGCGCAACGGCGAAGCCGTCAGTGGCCCGATGCCGACCCTCGCCGCTGCCAAGGCCTTGGTGGCACAGCTGCAACCCGGCACCCTGGTTGCCTGAACCGTATTTGTTGTGCGTTGCTCCCTACGTCCTTGCCCGCCTTCTGGCGGGCTTTTTTTTGTTCGAGTACATTTAGCAGCAAGCTAAATACTGGCATGCTGCCTCTCATGGACATCTACGACATTCGCAAGCACAACCTGGTCAAGCTGATCGGCAGCCAGAGAAAGGGTTCCTGCGCAGAGCGCTGGGGCATGGCCCCGGCGCACCTGAGCCAGATTCTTTCGGACAAGACCATGAAGAACCTGGGTGACGACGTGGCCCGCAGAATCGAGGCCATCGAAGGTTTGCCGCGGGGCTGGTTCGACGCCATGGCAGCGGGCGAGCAGCCGCCGGTCGAGACGGGTGACAGCACGCTGTCCGCCGCCGACCTGGTCAGGCAGATGCTTGCCAGAAGCGGCAAGGGCATCCCCGAACACACCCGGCAAAGGCTGCTGGCCGCCGCCGAGGAGCCGGCAGACGCCACGCTGATCAAGGCTGAGCGGCTCCAGCCAGGCCTGGTGGGTGACGAAGTGTGGATTGCCCACTACGACGTCCGCGCCGCCATGGGCGGCGGGCAGATTCCCCACGACTATCCGGAGATGCTCAAGGACGTTCGGGTCAGCCCCAGCCACCTGCGCGAGCTGGGTGTGGAGTTCAGCGATCACCATCACCTGAAGATGGTGACCGGTTGGGGCCAGTCGATGGAGCCGACCATCAAGCACCGCGACCCGCTGATCGTGGACATCAGCATCCGCGAGTTCGTCGGCGACGGGATCTACTTCTTCGCCTGGGGTGAGCACATCTACATCAAGCGGCTGCAGATCGCCGACGAAGAGCATTTCGAGATGATCTCCGACAATTCGCGGCACAAGGACCGCATGATTCGTCGCGACGAGACGTACATTCAGGCCCGGGTCCTGCTGGTGTGGAATGCGCACCTTGTGTAAAACCAAGCCCGCCACCCTGGCGGGCTTGTTCTGAGTTTCAGAAAGGCGGCGCCGCTTCAACCCGTCGTTCGCTGCGCTGTTCGACGATGAAATCGTCGCGCTCCTCCACGCTGCTGCGCTGCCAGCGCAGCGTCACGCTGCCGTCGTCGTTGAAAGTGAGCTCCAGCTCGGGCGTTTCGGCCAGCAGGCCGATCACCTCCTCCCATTCCGCATCACCGTCGGTATCCAGGCGATGCACCGTCACCCAGCGCTGCGTCTGCGCCAGCGGGTGGTTGATCATCGACGATACACGCAGGCTCAGCCGCTCTATGGCGGTGATTGCCTGGCGGTGATCGGGCAGCGGCTTCATGTGTTCAGACATATCGTTATCCTGATAGCTGTATATTCGTACAGTATTCAAGGAAAGCTTATCTCACCGGCAAATCCAGCGTAAAGCCCCCTTTACGGGAAATTTCGCCAACGGGTAAATTTGCGCTCGGCGAAATAAATTTAGCTCAAAGCTATTGACGTAGTTTTAGCTCACGGCTAACTTAAATCCCAGCAGTCGCCAACAGGCTGCTGCAAAGGCCCTCGGCCACATACCCGTTACTTTTCAGACAGGAGTTCCACCATGAGCGTAGATATCAGCAACCTCATCCTTGCCGTTCCGGTGGCGGTGTCCCCGATCAACCTGGTAGCGACCGAACTCACCGGCGCCGACGCGCTGGTTCTGTACCCGAACTACGTGAGCGAGCTGAGCGACGGTTCGGTTCAGCTTTCCGCACCCACCAAAGGCGCCTCGAGCAAAAGCACCCGCAGGACCCGCTGCGAGTGGTCGGAACCGCACTACTGGAGCCTGGGCAGTGCCCGCGATCACCTGAATCGTCAGGAAATGACGCTGACCAAGGTCAACTGGGCGCAGAAGGTGGTCATCGCGCAAATGCACGTGTACGCCGACGACAGCCCGCCGGTGAAGGTGTTCTGGAAGAAGGGCGACATCACCCTCGGGTTCCGGCGCACCTACAACCAGATCGACCCGGTGAACTCGACGGTGTTGAAGGGGGTACCGCTGGGGGCGAAGTTCGTCGTCAGCATCCACACCACCGCTGCCGGCGTGGTCACCGTGACGGCCACCTGCAACGGGGTGACCGGGACCTCTGGCGGCCTGCAGCTCGACGACACCTGGACCTCGCGCCTGTTCGAGTTCCACGGCGGGGTGTACAACCAGGTCGATTACACCGATACCACGCCAGTCGATGATGGCTCGATCTGCATCATCAGCGACCTGTCGCTGGCCCATACCTGAACTCACCACGCAAAAAGACGTCCCGATGCACTGTGTTCCGGCACCGTTTGCACGGGACGTTTTGCTCCTCATCCACGCTCTGCGGGGAATAAAAAACCCAGCACAATGGCTGGGTTCAGGTGTTAGCGCTTGCTCACTGGGAAACACTTCGGCTGTGATGCCAGTACAGATATGCCAAGCCTGCTGGCGCGATGAAAATCGCGAACGACCAGCACAGCGCCATGGTGAAAACCTTCACCGACAACATGAAAAGCGCGTTCACGAAGAACACGTTATTACCCATGATGAAGCCCACTACGCTTTCGTAGACGAAGCGCGAGTATGGGTATAACAAGGTAGAGACGACCGCCATCAGCAGCAGGCCGGGTTTGCCTGTAAGGCCGGCAGTGCTATTGGCAGCGAAGCCCAGGATCAGGGCCGCGAAAAGTGAGCCGAAGAACAGCTGGCGGAGGTAATAGCTCGGTGTCAAACCGCCAAACGTCATTGAAATGATGCGCCGCATAAGATCCCTCTCAGGCTGGTTTCAAAGGCGCAGACTCTACCAGCTCCGGAATTCATGGGCAAAGAGGCGAACGGAAAGCCACAGAATTAAATTTCCTTCACCTTGCGCCCTTTAGTCATAAGGCATTCGACAGGGTTTGGGCCATACTCCACAATGCAGCGGTTTTGGGGGAAAACCCTTGCACAGCCAACGACATACCAACTTTTAGTGAGCCTCATTGTGAAAACGACCCTGTCCATCCTCAGCCTGCTGCTGTTGCTCACAGGTACCGCGACCGTTTCGTCGACCGCTGCTGCACAACCCCCGGCCCAGGCTCAACGTGACCCGTCCAAGCTGCACCTGGCTTCAGGCAGCGCGCTGCTGATCGACCTGAACAGCAACCAGGAACTGTATGCCAGCCACGCCGACCGCGTGGTGCCGATTGCCTCGGTGACCAAGCTGATGACGGCGATGGTGGTGCTGGATGCCCGGCAGCCCATGGATGAGATGCTCACCATGACCATCGCCAACAACCCGGAAATGAAAGGCGTGTATTCGCGTGTGCGCCTGGGCAGCCAGCTCGACCGCCGCGAGACCTTGCTGATTACCCTGATGTCGTCGGAGAACCGTGCGGCCAACACCTTGGCCAACCACTACCCCGGCGGCTACCCGGCGTTCATCAAAGCGATGAATGCCAAAGCCCGCAGCCTGGGCATGGCCCACACCCGCTATGTCGAGCCGACCGGCCTGTCGACGCAGAACGTGTCCTCCGCGCGCGACCTGGCCAAGCTGCTGATCGCCTCGCGCAAGTACCCGCTGCTGAGCGAACTGTCGACCACCCGCGAGAAGACTGTGGCCTTCCGCAAACCCAACTACACCTTGGGCTTTCGCAACACCGACCACCTGGTGAACAAGAGCAACTGGGACATCAAGCTGACCAAGACCGGCTTCACCAACGAAGCCGGGCACTGCCTGGTGCTGCTGACGCGCATGGACAACCGCCCGGTGGCCATGGTCATCCTCGATGCGTTCGGCAAGTACACCCACTTCGCCGATGCCAGCCGCATGCGTCAGTGGCTGGAAACCGGCGCAGCCAAGCCGGCACCGGCGGTGGCCATGCAGTACAAGGCGCAGCGGCAGAACAAAGGCAGCCTGGCCGCGGAGTGAACCGAGGCAGCAATGATAGGGCCTGGCCTGGCCCTATCGTCGGCTCGCACCTCTTGAAGGCAGGCGCGGCCCCTGTGGGAGCGGCCGTGGCCGCGAACACCGGCGCAGCCGGTGCCATCCACCGCGTCGCCTGCTTCGCGGGCTTGCCCGCTCCCACAGGGATCGCGCAGGTCTTGAAGACACCAGCTGGGGCGTCAGGCCTGGGTGCTGACCATTCCGCCGGCACTGCTGCCACCGGTTTTCTGCAGGGCTTCGAGTAACTGCGCGGTGGCTTGAAGGATTTCGCCATTGAGGGTGGCGATGCTCGCCTGCTTGGCGCTCACCACGGTCAGCCTGGTCGTTTCGTCCATCTTCTGCGCCATCAACTGGGCCAGTTGCTTCTGTTCTTCGGCCAGCTGCTTCTGCAGCTTCTTGATCATCTCGCGCAATTGCCGGATGTGCGCAGGTTCCGCGCTCTCGCCGCTGTCCTCGGCCTGCTTGGTCTGCCCGCCAGCCTGCAGCCTGGACGTATCGGCCTGGACACCGACCTTGCCTGCTTCAGTCTTTTGCGCATCCTGGGTATCAGCGTTCACGGTCGTGCTCAACGCCTGAGCCGTGCTGGCGATACCGACTGCTGCAATACCTGTCATGTCTTTCTCCCTGCGTTACGAATGGGTCCTTGGGTTGTTCTACCTATCGGCTGGCAGACGCAGGTCTTTAGCGCGGCTACCAGCGGGTCGGTCGCCCCTCGGTAAATTCGCCATCGCCTGGCTCGTTCCACCCAATGTACAAACGCAGGCGCCGACCCCCGGGCGTGCGTCCACATTCGACCACTATGGAACCGCAGCCATGAGCCAGTCTGCACACCCGGAAACTATCAAGGACCTGATCGGCGTGGGCTTCGGCCCTTCCAACCTGGCCCTGGCCATTGCCCTGGAAGAACTCGCCGAATCCCAGGGCCATGCCCTCGACGCGCTGTTCATCGACAAGCAGCAGGACTACCGCTGGCACGGCGAAACCCTGGCCACCCAGAGCGAGTTGCAGATCTCGTTCCTCAAGGACCTGGTGTCGCTGCGCAACCCCACCAGCCCCTACAGCTTCGTCAACTACCTGCACCAGAAGCAGCGCCTGGCCGACTTCATCAACCTCGGCACCTTCTACCCTTGCCGCCTTGAGTACAACGACTACCTGCGCTGGGCCGCCGAGCACTTCGCCACCCAGGCGCGGTATGGCGAGGAAGTGCTGCGCATCGAGCCAGAACTGCACGCCGGCCGGGTCGAGCACCTGCGCCTGGTCTCGCGCGATGCGCAAGGCCGTGAGTACAGCCGCCGGACCCGTTCGGTGGTGGTCGGCAGCGGCGGCACGCCGAAAATCCCGGCAAAGTTCGCCGCGTTCAAGAACGACGCGCGGGTGTTCCACCACTCCCAATACCTGAGCAGCCTGAACAAGCTGCCGTGCACCGCCGGCAAACCGATGCGCATTGCCGTGATCGGTTCGGGCCAGAGCGCCGCCGAAGCATTCATCGACCTCAACGACAGCTACCCGTCGGTGAAAGTCGACATGATTCTGCGCGGTTCTGCGCTCAAGCCTGCCGACGACAGCCCCTTCGTCAACGAGATCTTCTCGCCGGACTACACCGACCTGGTCTACAACGAACCGGCCGAGCAGCGCAGCAAGCTGCTCGGCGAATACCACAACACCAACTATTCGGTGGTGGACCTCAACCTGATCGAGCGCATCTACGGCATCCTCTATCGGCAGAAGGTCGCCCACCAGTACCGCCACAACGTGCTGTGCCGGCGCCAGGTGGAAGCGGTGGTCGCCACCGGCGAAGGCCTGGAACTGACCTTGCGCGACCTGGCCACCGACCAGCAGCAGACCCACCGCTACGATGCGGTGATCCTGGCCACCGGTTACGAGCGGCGCTCGCACCGTGACCTGCTGGCGCCACTGGCCGGCTACCTCGACGATTTCAGCGTCGAGCGCAACTACCGCGTACTGGCCAGCCCCGACCTGCAGGCCTCGGTGTACCTGCAGGGCTTCTGCGAAAACAGCCACGGACTGAGCGACACCCTGCTGTCGGTGCTGCCGACACGCGCTGCGGAAATTGGTCGGGCGCTGTACCAGGACCTGGCGCAACTGCATGGCAAGCCGCAACCGGCAGTGGCCCTGAGCAGGGCCTGATATTTGCGAACAAGCATCGTCGGCAAGCCATGCGCTGCCCTGTGGGAGCTGGCTTGCCGGCGATGGGCCGCAAAGCGGCCCCAATCGATCCAGACAACATCAACATCTGGCTTTTGAAACATTTACTTGCATTTAAAACGGCAGGATTTCGATTCTCATTCGTCCTTATCAATACAGCCCTTGTTGGTTGGGCACACGCTCGACTCCCTTTGCAGAAGACGTCTGATGGCCAAATCCCCGAAAAAATCCAAGTCCAGGTTGTGGTTCCTGGTGCACAGCTGGCTCGCCCTGCCGATCTGGTTCTTTGTCCTGATCGTCTGCTTCACCGGCATGCTCGCCGTGGTCAGCCAGGAAATCGTCTGGCTGGCCAACCCGGACGCGCGCGCCAACAAGCCCGATGCCGATGTCGAGCGCCTGAGCTTCCAGCAGATACTGGACGCCTTGCACCAAGCCGAACCAGAGCTGGTGGTGGACCGCCTCAACCAGCCCGACGGTTCGCACTTCGCGGTCAAGGCCGATGTCACCCTGCCCGACGGCACCAGCCCGACACTCTATGTAAACCCCTACACCGGCGCCATTCAGGGCAAGACCCCGGACTTCAATTTCGAAGCCTTCACACGCGCCCTGCACGGCTGGTGGCTGGTACCGTTCACCAACGGCTTCAGCTGGGGCTGGTACCTGGTGTCGCTGCTCGGCCTGCCCATGCTCGCTTCGCTGATCACCGGCCTGGTGGTGTACAAGAAGTTCTGGAAGGGCTTCTTCAAGCCGGTACGCACCGGCCATGGCGCGCGGATTTTCTGGGGCGACCTGCACCGCCTGGCCGGGGTCTGGTCGATCTGGTTCATCGCGGTCATTTCCATCACCGGTACCTGGTTCCTGATCCAGGCCATCCTGTTCGACAACCACATCACCATTTCCAGCCGGCCGATCGTGCCGGTGATCGCCCGTGAGCAGGTACCGCAAACCGCAGATGGCAGCCCGGCACCGCGCATCGACCTGGATGAAGCCGCCCGCATCGCCGGCCTGGCGATCCCGGGGCTGGAAATCAATTTCATCACGCTGCCGGCCACCGCCTACAGCCATGTCACCCTGGCCGGGCCGGGCTGGTACCCGCTGATGTTCCAGAGCGCTTCGGTGAACCCCTACACGCGCAACGTCGACAGCCAGTTCCTGATCAGCGACCGCTCGGCGCTGGAGTTCGTCACCGAGTCGATGCGCCCGCTGCACACCGGCGATTTCGGCGGCCTGCCGATCAAGCTGGTGTGGTTCTTCTTCGGCCTGGTGCTGACTCTGATGGTGTTCAGCGGCTTGCTGATCTGGACCAGACGCACCGCCCAGGCCACCGCCGCCGCGCTCAAGCGCAGCGCGCGCACGCCGCACGTGGCGCACAGTGAAACCACCGTGGAGGTTCGCCCATGAGCCAGGTCCAGGCCCTGCCCGCCAGCCCGCTGAAGCGGCTGTGGCTGAAGTGGCGTTTTCACCTGAACATTCTGCTGATCCTGATTCCGCTGGGCTTCATGCCCAAGTATTTCGCCGACGCCAAGCTGTTCCGTGGCGAAGCGGGCCTGGGCGCCAACCCGGTCAGCGACATCCAGGTCGGCCCCTATCGCCTCGACCTGGCCGAACTGCGTGACGAGGCGCCCCGCGCCGACGGCCCGGCCGGCCATTTCAAGGTATTCAACGCAGCGCTGTGCAAGGCCTGCATCAACGAGGTCAAGGCGGCCTACCTGCGTATCGGCAAACCGCGCAGCCTGCGCGCCGCCGGCAGCATCTTCTTCGGTGCGCCCTATCACATGGCCACCTCGTTGCCGATCCCGCCGCGTACCCGGCCCGACGCGCACATCTGGATCACCCTGGAAGGCTGGGACGGCAGCCTGTACCAGGCGTCGGTACCGCTGGCCCAGGCATCGCCGGCCACCGTGGCCTGGCTCGAAACCCAAGGAGGCAAAAAATGAAACAGTTGATGCGTGCCCTCGCCCTGCCGCTGCTGGCGCTCGCCACCGGCCAGGCGCTGGCGCACAACCCGATGTGCGAGTGCGAACCGCTGGCCGGCGGCCAGGTCAAGTGCACTGGCGGCTTCTCCGATGGCAGCGGTGCGCCCGGGGTGACCCTGGATGTGATCGGCTACGACGAACAGGTACTGGTCGGCGGCAAGCTCGGCGACGACTCGACGCTGACCTTCAAGCGCCCGGACGGCGAGTTCTACGTGCTGTTCGATGCCGGCCCGGGGCATGTAGTGGAAGTCGACCACGCCGATATCGCCCAGCCATGAGCCGCGCCCAGCTGATTCGCCCGGCCGGTGCCGGGCACGAAACCCTCTACGTGCTGCTGGTCAGCCTGCTGATCGTGCTGCTCGCTGCCAGCGTGGTGCTGCTGCGTGGCGAGCGCGAGGACCAACAGGCCATCGCCAGCCACCAGATCGACGCCCGGCGCGACCTGACTGCCGCCGAACAAGGCCTGTACACCGACTTGCGGGTGGCCTTCGACGAGATCCAGCTGCTGCGCGAGGAAAACGCCGCCGCCCCAGGCGTGGACGCCTTGGCCGCAGAAGGCCTGCCACCGTTCGTGCGCGATGCCGGCAGCCAGCGCCGTGGCGACCACCGCTGGTCGTGGCTGGACGCCGGCGCCTATCTGGGCCGCAGCCAGGCCCCGCAAATCGCCGGCAGCCTGCTGCTGATCGTGCCAGCCGACAGCGCCGGCCAGGCCGATGTCTGGCTGCGTCGCGACAGCGCCGCCATGCCCCCGGACGACCTCGGCCAGGCCGCGCTGATCGCCGCCGGCTGGCAGCAGGTGGTCAGCCATTACGACGCCGGGGTCACCCGCGAACACCGTCACTGAACCCAAGGATTCCCCCATGCTTCGCACCGCCCTCGCCCTGCTCCTGGCCTTCGCCATGCCGGCCCTGGCCCTGGCCGATAACGGCAAGCCGCTGCGCATCGGTATCACCCTGCACCCGTATTACAGCTATGTGAGCAACATCGTCGGCGACCGCGCCGAAGTGGTGCCGCTGATTCCGGCAGGCTTCAATCCGCATGCCTACGAGCCCCGCGCCGAAGACATCAAGCGCATCGGCACACTGGATGTGGTAGTGCTCAATGGCGTTGGCCACGACGACTTCGCCGACCGCATGATCGCCGCCAGCGCAAAGCCCGCTATCGCAACCATCGAGGCCAACCAGAACGTCCCGTTGCTGGCGGCCACCGGCATCGCGGCGCGCGGCGCCGGCAAGGTGGTCAACCCGCACACCTTCCTGTCGATCAGCACCAGCATCGCCCAGATCAACAACATCGCCCGCGAGCTGGGCAAGCTCGACCCGGACAACGCCAGGTTCTACACGCAGAATGCCCGCGCCTACGCCAAGCGCCTGCGCGCCCTGCGTGCCGAGGCCCTGGCCAAGGTCACCGAGGCCCCCGGCGCCACCTTCCGCGTGGCCACCATCCATGCGGCCTACGACTACCTGGTGCGCGACTTCGGCCTGGAGGTAACCGCGGTGGTCGAGCCGGCCCACGGCATCGAGCCGAGCCCGGCCCAGCTGAAAAAGACCATCGATCAGCTCAAGGCTCTGGATGTGCGGGTGATCTTCTCGGAAATGGACTTCCCTTCGGCCTATGTCGAAACCATCCAGCGTGAATCCGGCGTGCGCCTGTACCCGCTGACGCACATTTCCTACGGCGAATACACCAAGGACAAGTACGAAGTGGAGATGAAGCGCAACCTCGATACCGTGGTCCGCGCCATTCAGGAGAACCGCGCATGACCGCCGCGGCCAACCTGCCGGCTGCCTGCGGGCCGCGCATCGAGTTCGCCGGCATCGACCTGACATTGGGCCGCACGCGCATCCTCGAACAGGTCAGCTTCAGCGTGGCCGCCGGCAGCGTCCATGCGATTGTCGGCCCCAACGGCGGCGGCAAGAGTTCGCTGATCAAGACCCTGCTCGGGCAGATGCCGCACCAGGGCCGGCTGACCCTGCACTGGCCTGGCGCAGGCGATGTGATTGGCTACGTGCCGCAGGCGCTGGAGTTCGACCGCGGCCTGCCGATGACCGTGGATGATTTCATGGCTGCGATGTGCCAGCACCGCCCGGCGTTCCTCGGCCTGTCCCGGCGCGCGCAGCCCGCCATCGACGCCGCCCTGGCGCGGGTCGGCATGCTCGCCAAGCGCAAGCGGCGCATGGGCGCGCTGTCGGGGGGCGAACGCCAGCGCGTACTGCTGGCCCAAGGCCTGATCCCGGAACCGCAACTGCTGGTGCTGGACGAACCGATGTCGGCGCTCGATGAGGCCGGTATCCAGGTGTTCGAGCAACTGCTGCTGGGCTGGCGCCAGGCCGGTACCACCGTGCTGTGGATCGAGCACGACCTGCAGGCCGTGCTGCGCCTGGCCGACCGGGTCACCGGGCTGAGCCGCCAGGTACTGTTCGACGCACCACCCGCCCAGGCCCTGACCCCGGAGCGCCTGCTCGGCCTGTTCTCCGTTCACCCGCGCAGCGAGAGCCTTGCCTGATGAGCCTTGAAGTGTTTCGCCAGACGGTCCAGGACTGGGCCACCGCCGGTTACTTGCCCGAGGCCCTGGCCTACGGTTTCGTGGTCAATGCCCTGCTGGCCGGCCTGATGATCGGCCCGGTGCTCGGCGGCCTCGGCACCTTGGTGGTGGTCAAGCGTTTTGCCTTCTTCTCCGAAGCGGTCGGCCATGCCGCGCTGACCGGCGTGGCCATCGGCATATTGCTGGGCGAGCCCTACACCGGCCCCTACGGCAGCCTGTTCGGTTACTGCCTGCTGTTCGGCATTCTGCTCAACTTCCTGCGCAACCGCACCGGGCTGTCGCCGGACACCCTGATCGGCGTGTTCCTTTCGGTGTCGCTGGCGTTGGGCGCCAGCCTGCTGCTGATGCTGGCGGGCAAGATCAACGTGCACATTCTGGAGAACGTGCTGTTCGGCTCGGTGCTGACGGTCAGCGGCCAGGACCTGTGGGTGCTGGGCATCGTCGCGGTGCTGGTCGTGGCGCTGGCGGTGCCGCTGTACAACCGCATCATGCTGGCCAGCTTCAACCCGCAGCTGGCAGCCGTGCGTGGGGTGGCGGTGAAAACCCTGGACTACCTGTTCGTGGTGCTGGTGACCTTGGTCACCGTGGCCGCAGTGAAAGTGATCGGGGCGATCCTGGTCGGCGCGCTGCTGGTGATTCCCGCCGCAGCCGCACGCCTGGTCAGCCAGTCGTTGCAGGGGTTTTTCTTCCTGTCGGTGGTGATCGCCACCTTGAGCACCTTGCTCGGCATCCTGCTGCCGATCGTTTTCGACCTGCCGGTGCCGTCCGGGGCTGCGATCATCCTGGTCGCCGGCCTCTGCTTCGCCCTGGCCGCCCTGGCCCGCGCGCTAGTCCCCCGCCTGCAAGGAAACCCGGCATGAACCTGAAACGCCTGACCCTGGCGCTGGCCCTGGCCGGCCTGCCGTCGCTGTCTTTCGCCACACAGGTGCTGACCAGCCTGCCCGTCACCCACAGCCTGGCCAGCGCCCTGCTCGACGGCACCGCCGTGCAGCTCAAGCGCGCGGCACCGGCGAACCTGCCGGCCAGCCGCCAGCCGTCGTATTTCAACGGGCGCGGTGGCGCCAGCCTGCACAAGGCCGCCCAGCAGGCCGACGCGGTGATCGGTTTGCGCTCGATCTGGCGTGACGACCCGCTGTACCCGATGGCCCGGCGCAGCAATATCCGGGTTGTCGAGATCGACGCCGCACGGCCGGTGGATGGCGCGCTGCCGGGCATTGCGCTGAACGCTGACCAGGCGTTCAGCGCTTACCCCTGGCTCAACCCGACCAACCTCGGGCGCATGGCCGATGTGCTGGCCAACGACCTGGAACGGTTGGCGCCGGCCGACAAGGCGCAGATCCAGGGCAACCTTGCGCGGCTCAAGCGCCAGCTGCTGGAACTGGCCGCCAGCAGCCAGACGCGCCTGGCCGAGGTCGACAACCTGACGGTGATCACCCTGTCGGAGCGGCTGGGCTACCTGGCCAGCGGGTTGAACCTGGATGTGGTCGAGCAGCCGCTGCCGGCCGCCTGGGATGCCGCTGCGCTCAAGGCGCTGGGCGAGAACCTGCAGGCGCAGGATGTAGCGCTGGTGCTGGACCATCGCCAGCCGGAGGCGGCGGTGGCCGAGGTGATCAAGGCGGCAGGGGCGAAGCTGGTGGTGGTGGAGAGTGACCCTGAGGATGCCGTTGCCGGGTTGCAGGCCAGTGTCGAGCAGCTGGTTGCGGCGTTGGCCGGGCGCTGATGTTGCCAGTGCCGGCCTCTTCGCGGGCGCGCCCGCTCCCACAGGGATATCATTCGCTTGCACGGGCGGCGGGGTCCCTGTGGGAGCGGGCAAGCCCGCGAAGAGGCCGGCACTGACACTACAAGGTCAACGCTTCATACACCGCTGATAGCGCTCATCCACCCGCCCGGCAAACCACGCCGTGGTCAGTTTGCGGGTGATCTTCGGGCTCTTCAGCTGGATCCCCGGCAGCACCGCCCGTGGCAGCGCCTTGCCCGCGGCAGCATCGGCCAGGGCAAACACGCCGCGGTACAGTTTGCTGTCCTCGAACGCCAGGCTGTCGCCCTCCTCCAGCTGGCTGCGAATCTGCGGGTTGCGCAACCCCAGCTTACCCCCCAGCCTGCGCG
Organism: Pseudomonas sp. AFG_SD02_1510_Pfu_092; assembly: GCF_003331055.1. Classification (GTDB taxonomy): domain Bacteria; phylum Pseudomonadota; class Gammaproteobacteria; order Pseudomonadales; family Pseudomonadaceae; genus Aquipseudomonas. The sequence continues at coordinate 56,318 of NZ_PUQD01000018.1, forward strand.
CCGCCTGTTCGGTCGTGCCCGGCATGATCGACCCGGGCGCGATCAGGTCGCCATCGAGGGCCAGCGGCACTCCCGTCACCTTGCTCAGTGCCGCCTGAAACGCCGCATTGCGGCTGGCGTACCAGCCCGCGTTGAAGTCGGCAAAGCGGTACAACTGGCGCTCGTAGCTGGCCGGGTAGCCCAACAGGTGGGCGATACCGAAATACAGGCCGCCGCGTCGCGTGAACACTTCCTGGCGAATGCTGCCCTCGTGGCTGTAGGGGTAATCGCGGGCATGCTGTTCAGCGAAATCGATGCTGACCTGCATCGGCCCGCCGGTGTGCACCGGGTTCAGCCCGCCGAGCAAGGTCTTGCCCAGCGGCACACGGGCAATGACCTCGTCATACAGTTCGCTCAGCTGCTTCTCGCTGCGCACCGCCTGCAAGCGCTGCTGGTAGCTCTGGCCATTGCCCGACGGCGTCTTCAGGGCACCGTCGACCAGCAACCTGGGGATGTGCAGGCGTGCCGCACGGCGGTCGATTTCCTCACGGGCAATACGCCCCAGGTTGGGCACCTGCGGGTCGGCAACGAACGTCGACTCCTGCTCGGTCACCGCCAGCACCGCGCACAGGTTGCGCTTGCCGGGGGCGATGCGCTGGGCGTCGAACGCGACCTGAATGTCGCGGGCCCAGCCCTCGCGGTCCTTGACCTGGGCGGGCAACAGCCGCAGCAGTTGGGCACGGACCTTGGCCGGGTCCGCCTCGGGGGGTTGCTCACGGCGCCCGACGCAGCCTTGCAACAGCGCCAGGGCCATCAACCCGGCCGCCAGTAACCGGCCGTTCAGGGCTGTTCACCGGTCAGGTAGGTCTTGCTGAGGTGACGGAACAGCGGGTGCCCGGCGCTGCCCATCAGCTCGAACAGCACCATTTCCCGGGTCACCAGCTGGGCCCCGGCGGCGCGCATGCGCGCCAGCCCGGCCGCCTTGTTCGCCGGGGTACGGCTGTCACAGGCATCCTCGACGACGAACACCTGCTTGCCCAGCGCCAGCAGGCCAAGCACGGTCTGCAGCACGCAGACATGGGTTTCCATGCCGCAGACAATCACCTGCTCACGCGCCATCAGGCTGGCTGGCAGGCACTCGGCAGCCACGCAGGAAAAATGGCTTTTTTCCACCACCTCGGCGGCCGGCGCCGCGGCCAGCAGTTCGCCCAAGGTATGGCCCAGGCCCTTGGGGTACTGCTCGGAGATCACCGTTGGCAATTCCAGCTCGGCCGTCGCTGCCAGCAACCAGCGCGCACGGGCGCGGGTGCCTTGCGGGTCGCTCATGGCGCCGATGAGTTTTTCCTGGATATCGACGACCAGCAGCGTGGCCTTGTGGGGATCGATCAGCATGTCTGCCTCTTGCCTGGGAAAAGGCCTAGCCTCCCCCAGGCAAGCGGTGACGTCAATCAGGCGCTCAGCCGAAGCGCTTGCAGCGAAGCGGCCAGTGCAGCGAGCACCTGGTCTTCCTGCTCATGGATGAAGAAGTGGCCGCCGGGGAACATGCGCAGCGAGAACGGGCCTTGGGTTTCCTTGCGCCAGGCCTGCAGTTGCTCGTCACTGGCGCGGTCCTGCAAGCCGCCCAACACGTGCAACGGGCACTGCAGCGCCGGCCGCTGGCGGTAGGCGTAGGTGCCGCAGAGGAGGAAGTCGGCGCGCAGGATGGGCAAGGTCAGGCTCATCAGCTCGGCGTTGCCCAGCACTTCCTCGGGCGTGCCCTGCAGTTCGCGCAGCTCGCCGATCAGCTCGGCGTCGCCCTTGGGCTCGCGCCAATTGTTGCCGTCGTAGTCTTCGCGGCGGGTCGGCGCTGCCGTGCCGCAGGCGAACAGCGCCAATGGCGGCGCGCAGCCCAGTGCCTGCAGCTCATGGGCCAGCTCGAAGGCCAGCAGTGCGCCAAGGCTGTGGCCGAGCAGCGCGTAGGGGGCGCTGGCCGCCAGGCGCTGCTCGGCGGCCAGTTGCCGGGCCAGCGCCTGCAGGTCGGTGTGCAGTGGCTCGGCCATGCGCGCGCCACGCCCTGGCAGCTCGACCGGGCGCACCTGCAGCCAGGCCGGCAGCTTGCGCCGCCAGCGGCTGTAGACCATGGCGCTGGCGCCGGAGTACGGCAGGCACAGCAGGTTCAATGCGCTCACTGAGCGGCGGCTTCGGCCATTTTCTGGCGCAGGCTCAGCGGGCGCATGTCGGTCCAGACTTCGTCGATGTAGGCCAGGCAGTCCTTCTTCAGGCCGCTCTTGCCGACGGCTCGCCAGCCGTTGGGGATGGCCTTGTAGTCGGGCCAGATCGAGTATTGCTCTTCGTGGTTGACCACTACCTGGAACTGGATATCGTCGCGGTCGAAAACGGAAGTCATTGTCTGTCTCCTTGAGTGATGGGTGCCATTGTGCGCCTGGCGCAGGGGGGCTTTGAAGTAGACGTAGGGCGCGGCGAAAAAATTAACCAGGCTGACCCGCCTCCACCGTCAGGTATCGCGCAGCAGGTCGTGGGTGTCGAGCAGGCGGAACGCAACCTGCGGGTTACGCTCCAGCCCTCGACGGATCGCCGCCGGGATCGACTGGCGGGTCTTGCGGCACAGCCCCGGTTGGTCGTCCAGCTCGATGACGATGCCGCGCATGGTCCGCACTTCGTTGAAGCCGGGGGCGATGTGCACGCGGATGCCGAGGTTTTCATACAGGCGCTGCTGCAGGCGTTGCAGGTCTTCCAGGTCCTTGAGGTGTTCCAGGCGTTCGAGCAGGCGCTTTTCTTCCTGCCGGGTCAGCAGCAGGATGCGCCGCGCGGCCGGCGCGTGATCGGCCAGCTGTTCCCGGCCGCAGTCACAGGCGCCAGGTGGGCAAGGCTGGCGCAAAGGGGGTGGTGTGCTCATGCAGCAAGCATAGCCGCTTGCGGCCGCTTCGCGGGTGCGCCTGATGTTGCCCTGAAGGCGGTCACAGCTGCACCAGTCGCTCGCGCAGAAACGCCACGAAACCCTGCACCGGCCGCGCCACCTGGCGGTGCTGCGGGTACACCGCCGACAGCTGCAACGCCGGCGGCGTCCACGCCTCCAGCAGCGTCACCAGGCGCCCATCGGCCAACGCCTGGCCAACGATGAAGGTCGGCAGGTACGTCACGCCCATTCCGGCGATCGCCGCATCCCTGAGCAACTCGCCGTTGTTTGCCCGCATGCGCCCGGTTACCGGAATCGCCTGGGCCTTGCCTGCCTGGCGGAACTGCCATTGCACCTGCCGCGAATGCCCATACGGCAGGCAGTCATGCCCGGCCAATGCCTCCGGCCTGGCCGGTACGCCGCGTGCCTCCAGGTAGGCCGGGCTGGCGCAGTACACCCGCTCGACATCGGCAATGCGCCGCGCAATCAGGCTGGAGTCTTCCAGCGCGCCAATCCGCAGCGCCAGGTCATAGCCCTCGCCAATCAGGTCTACCGCGCGGTCACTGAGGTCGACCTCCACATCCACCTGCGGATGCAGTTGCAGAAACTCGGTCAGCAGGCAGCCCAGGTGCGCCATGGCGAACGACAGCGGCGCGCTCAGGCGCAAGGTGCCGCGCAGGGCCTGGGCCTGGCCGCTGATGTCGTGCTCCACCTGCTGCACTTCGCCGAGCAGGCGCAGCGCCGCCTGGTAGTAGTGCTGGCCCAGCGGCGTAGCGTCCAGGCGCCGGGTGGAGCGGTTGAGCAGCCGCACCCCCAGGCGCTCTTCAAGCTGCATCAGGCGCCGGCTCACCGATTGCTTGGACATGCCCAGGCGGTCGGCCGCAGCCGTGAAACTGCCGGCCTCCATGACCTGGGCAAAGATACGCATGTCTTCGTAAGGGTTCATTGTCTCGCTCTTGGTGACAGTCAAACGCTTTATAGCGGCTTTTTCCCAACGGCGCATCTCCCTAATCTACCCACAAGTCGCAGCGATGGCCCGAAGGCCAGGCAAGACGCCCACTCCCCGAACATGTAGAAAAGGATTCGCCCATGAACATTGTCCACAAAACGCTGACCGCCTCCCTGCTGGCCCTGTCCGTTTCCAGCGCCTTCGCCGCTGGCAGCCCAGGTGTCGAGCAGCACACCCAGGCCTTCCTCGAAGCCCTGGAGCAAGGCGGCGGCAAGCCACTGGAACAACTCAGCCCGAAAGACGCCCGTGCAGTGCTGACCGGCGCTCAGGCTTCGGTCAAGATCGACCTCTCTGGCATCGAGGTAAAGGAACGGACCATTCAGGCCAACGGTGAGTCGATCAAGCTGCAGGTGGTACGCCCGGCCAATGTGCAGGGGGAATTGCCGGTGTTCATGTTCTTCCACGGTGGCGGCTGGGTGCTGGGCGACTTCCCGACCCACCAGCGGCTGATTCGCGACCTGGTGGTCGGCTCCGGCGCGGTGGCGGTGTATGTCGACTACACGCCGTCACCTGAGTCGCACTACCCGACCGCGATCGACCAGGCCTACGCCGCGACGCGCTGGGTGGCCGAGCATGGCAAGGAACTCGGCGTGGACGGCAAACGCCTGGCGGTAGCCGGCAACAGCGTCGGCGGCAACATGGCGGCGGTGGTCGCGCTCAAGGCCAAAGAGGCCGGTACCCCGGCGCTGCGTTTCCAGCTGTTGCTGTGGCCGGTGACCGATGCCAGCTTCGAGACGGCGTCGTACAAGCAATTTGCCGAAGGGCACTTCCTCACCACCGGGATGATGAAATGGTTCTGGGACAACTACACCACCGATGCCAAGGCGCGCCAGCAGATCTACGCCTCGCCGCTGCGCGCCACTGTCGAACAGCTGAAAGGCTTGCCGCCGGCCCTGGTGCAAACGGCCGAGTTCGATGTGCTGCGCGATGAAGGTGAAGCGTATGCGCGCAAGTTGAATGCAGCGGGCGTGACGGTGACCTCGGTGCGCTACAACGGGATGATTCATGACTATGGGCTGCTCAACCCGCTGAGCCAGGTACCGGCGGTGAAGGCGGCGATGCGGCAGGCGGGCACCGAACTGAAAGTGCACCTGCAGTGAGTCGATGAGCAAAGGGCCCGCCCAGGCGGGTCTTTTTTCTATTGTTTCTATTGCGGAAATGGCCCGCAGGCTTCGATGAACCTGCTATCGGTGCGGCTATCCAGGGCACCGTCCGCACCGATGTAGATATCGACCTGGGGCCACTTGGGTTTGGCCCGGATGCAGTGCCACTTTCCGCGGTTGGTCCAATCAAGCTGCATGAAAAACTGATCGTCCGGGAAGATATGACCGCCGCCGCCGGTGGCTTCACCTGGGAAGATCTCACCTTTTGAGATGTCATCTTGAACATTCAAGATATAGCCAAGACGCCCCTGGCCTTTGTCAGAAAAATGAAAACTTACATGGGGTGTGGCAACATACCAAAAGACGATTGGGCTAAGCATTATCGCGACCACCCAGCGCCAGAAATGCCGTTTCGGTTTATTTGCAGACATGATCACGTACGCTTCCTCCCCAGTTTGACAGTGGCAATGCTAATACCTCATCCATGAGCACCTTCGCCGTGATCCCACCGTTTGGTTGCTGCTTATACAGTTGGATGCCAATACTAATAGCGACACGATCGCCTATATCATCCCAAGCGCGCATCCCGTCGATGTCTGCGTAGCGACGAGGCCCATCCTGTTCATCCCAGTCTTGAACCTTCCGTATTGTGTCTGACGCAATCTGCTCTAGCCCTGCACCGTCGAGAAGCGCGCCTTCAGAGAGGCCACCGGCCCGCCCTACATAGCCGTAATGGATGTTCGACCAGATATCGTAGTAGTAGTCAACCTCACCTTGTTTGTGCCAAATCCCACCGAATTGTTGCCTAATGGTCTTTTTATGATCCCATGGTCTGTTCTGACCAACCCGCTCAGCCCAAAGCGCCATCGCGGCAGCAGTATTACTCACCGTGATTGCTTGAAAGTCAGGCGGTAAAAGACGTGCATACCAAGGGATCTTTTGGAATTTTACTTTTTCCTCTGTCGCGTCAAAGCTGGTTAGCTTCTTCATTTTCAGTACGGATGGATGTGTGATATTGCGGTTCATCTCTCCGGCGATATAGCTGGCCGCCTGTTCCATCATGTCAGGATCTTTGCATGTGCCAGGCTTGTTTTCTATTAACGCCGGTTTGATGGGAAGAATAGGGCCAGCTTGACCTGATGTTGCCAATCGACTCGTCTGCTGTGTCGCCGCGAATCTTGTCGTTTCGCCAAGTCCTCCCGTGGCTATGACACGGTTGCTTCCGGCTGGGCACGCACAGGCTACCAAAGCTCCATCGACCACTGCCGGGCGCCCTTGGATGATGAAGTGGGGTATGCCCTCCACGAGGGTTCCGACCTCACCACAAACCGGGCATGGGGTGGTCTTGTCCTCCAGCCTCAAGGCCTCGCGCCCCTGCACCAGGAACCCGACGTTACTGGCCAGGCATACGGCTCCTGTAGTGGTGCGGTCTCCATTCAAGGCCTGGGTCCGATCGTCAATCCTGAAAGTTGCCACGCGTAGATTCCTCAAGCGAAAACCGGGAGGCTAGCACCACCAAGACCAAGGAAATCGCGCCCGAACGGTGCAAGAACAGTCCTACAGGACACGTTGTCTTGCCCTACGCGCCACTTCCCTAATAGTCACTCAAGAAGGGACAGTCATTCACATAGTCGCGTATTTTTAACATCCAAACTGACAGTTAAACTTCTCCCATCAGCAACCTGATGCCCTCGCGATTCAGGCTTATCAAGGAGAATCACCATGCTTACCGTACGCAACGCTGAAGACCGCGGCCTGGCCTTTCATGGCTGGCTGAAATCATTTCACACCTTCTCGTTCGGCCATTACCGCAACGCCGACGAGCAAGGTTTCTCCGACCTGCTGGTGATCAACGACGACCGCGTCATCCCAGGCAAAGGCTTTGGCCAGCACCCGCACCGCGACATGGAGATTTTCTCCTATGTGCTGGAAGGCGCACTGGAGCACAAGGACACGCTGGGCACTGGCTCGGTGATCCGCCCGGGCGATGTGCAACTGATGAGCGCCGGCCATGGCGTGGCGCATAGCGAGTTCAACCACAGCCAGGTGCAGCCGGTGCACTTTCTGCAGATCTGGATCGTGCCGAACGTGCAAGGCGCCACGCCGCGTTACCAGCAACAGCATTTCAGTGCCGAAGAAAAGCGCGGCAAGCTGCGCCTGATCATCTCCCCGGATGGCGCCGAGGGTTCGTTGCAGGTGCGGCAGAATGCGCGGGTGTATGCCGGTCTGTTCGATGGAAATGAGCGCGCCACGCTGCACTTGCCGGAGAACCGCCATGCCTACGTGCATGTGGCCCGGGGCAGTGTCGAACTCAATGGGCAGTTGCTCAATGAAGGGGATGGCGTTCGGGTAAGGCAGGAACAGCTGCTGGAGCTGGGCAATGGAGTGGATGCCGAGGTGCTGGTGTTTGACCTGCGACCGCATGAATTGCCAGGTATGCCTTGAGTTTCTGCTTTGACAGCGATGGCCCTATCGCCGGCAAGCCAGCTCCCACAGGTAATGCACAGCTTCTGAAGTCTGTGCAGTATCTGTGGGAGCTGGCTTGCCGGCGATAGGGCCATCCGCCCGAATTCAGGGCTCGAACCCCTCAACAATGATCACCTCAGCCTTCGCCACACCCTGGCGATGGCTGCACGCCTCCTGATACAGCTCCGACCGGTAACACGCCACCGCCTGCTCATACGAATCGAACTCGATCACCACGCTACGCTGAGGGGTGGGCCGCCCTTCCATCGCCTCGCTGCGCCCGCCACGGGCCAGAAAGCGGCCGCCGAATGCCTTGAAGGCAGCCGGGGCGCGCTGGGTATATTGCTGGTATTGCTCGGGGTCGGTCACATCCACATGGGCGATCCAATAGGCTTTCATGCACTGCGCTCCTGTCACGGTATTTATGTATGATGGTATACCATAAAACCAACCCACCACAGTGAGCGTGCAACATGGCTTTCAACACCATCGAAGAACTTCTCGAGGACTACCGGCAAGGCAAGATGGTCCTGCTGGTGGACGATGAGGACCGCGAGAACGAAGGCGACCTGCTGATCGCTGCCGAGCGCTGCGACGCCCAGGCCATCAACTTCATGGCCCGTGAAGCGCGCGGGTTGATCTGCCTGACCTTGACCGATGAACATTGCCAACGCCTGGGCCTTGAGCAGATGGTGCCGGCCAATGGCAGTGTGTTCAGCACCGCCTTCACTGTCTCGATCGAGGCCGCCAGCGGCGTTACCACCGGCATTTCTGCCGCCGACCGGGCGCGTACCGTGGCGGCGGCGATGGCCCCGAACGCCCGCCCCGAAGACCTCGTGCAGCCAGGCCACATCTTCCCCCTGCGCGCCCGCGAGGGCGGCGTGCTGACCCGCGCCGGCCACACCGAAGCCGGCTGCGACCTGGCGCGCCTGGCCGGCTTCAGCGCGGCTTCGGTCATCGTCGAAGTGCTCAACGATGACGGCACCATGGCCCGCCGCCCGGACCTGGAGGTGTTCGCCGCCCGGCATGGCATCAAGATCGGCACCATCGCCGACCTGATCCACTATCGCCTGAGTACCGAGCAGACCATCAAGCGCATCGGCGAACGTGAACTGCCGACCGTGCATGGCACCTTCCGCCTGGTCACCTACGAGGACCGCATCGAAGGTGGCGTGCACATGGCCATGGTGATGGGCGACATCCGCCGCGAGCAGCCAACCCTGGTGCGGGTGCACGTGATCGACCCGCTGCGCGACCTGGTCGGCGCCGAATATGCCGGCCCGGCCAACTGGACGCTGTGGGCGGCGCTGCAAAAGGTGGCCGAGGAAGGTGCCGGCGTGGTGGTGATCCTGGCCAACCACGAGTCCTCCCAGGCCCTGCTCGAGCGCGTGCCGCAGCTGACCCAGCCGGTGCGACCTTACCAGCGTGGGCAGTCGAAGGTGTACTCGGAGGTCGGCACCGGGGCGCAGATTCTGCAGGACCTGGGCGTGGGCAAGCTGCGCCATCTGGGCCCGCCGCTGAAATATGCGGGACTGGCCGGGTATGAGCTGGAGGTGGTGCAGAGCATTCCGTTCGAGCCGGGGATGGTCGGCTGAAAATACATAAGTAACTGATTTGGCGGGGCCCCGGGGGGGGGGGGGGGGGGGGGCCCGCGGGGGGGGGGGGGGGGGCAGGCGGGGGGGGGGGGGGGCCCCCCCCCCCCGGCCCCCCCCCCCCCCCCCCCCCCCCGCGGGCGCCCCCCCCCCCCCCCCCCCGGGCCCCCGCGCCGTTCTTGAAGGCACAGAGTGATGGCCGGTCGCCTCGTACCTCTTGCCAAAAGTTTGGAATACCATAATATGATATCCCGTAGACCTTGAATCCACAGGCCGCCACCTACACTCTGAAAACGGCCACAGACACTTTGTTTTAGCTGCTCCCCGAACACTGTTGGCGGGCGCACCACAAGCCCGCCTCGAATAACAAAAAGCAACGAGGGCGTAACCATGCTGTTGAGCAAACGTGTAACCGCAGTGCTGTCTGCCAGCCTGCTGACCCTGGCATGTCAGGCCGTGCAGGCCGCCGACAGCCTGAATTTCGTCAGCTGGGGCGGTACCACCCAGGACGCCCAGAAAGAAGCGTGGGCCGTACCGTTCAGCAAAGCCACCAACATCAAGGTCGTCCAGGACGGCCCTACCGACTACGGCAAGCTCAAGGCCATGGTCGAGAGCGGCAACGTGCAGTGGGACGTGGTCGACGTCGAAGCCGATTTCGCCCTGCGCGCGGCCAGCGAAGGGCTGCTCGAGCCGCTCGATTTCAACCAGATCAAGCGCGACAAGATCGACCCGCGCTTCGTCTCCGACCATGGCGTCGGCTCGTTCTTCTTCTCCTTCGTGCTCGGCTACAACGAAGGCAAGCTCGGCGCCAACAAGCCGGTGGACTGGACCGCGCTGTTCGACACCAAGACCTACCCCGGCAAGCGTGCCTTGTACAAATGGCCCAGCCCCGGCGTGCTGGAGCTGGCCCTGCTGGCCGATGGCGTAGCGCCCGACAAGCTGTACCCGCTGGACCTCGACCGCGCCTTCAAGAAGCTCGACACCATCAAGCAGGACATCGTCTGGTGGGGCGGCGGCGCTCAGTCGCAGCAGCTGCTGGCCTCCGGCGAAGCCTCGCTCGGCCAGTTCTGGAACGGCCGTGTCTACGCCCTGCAGCAAGACGGCGCACCGGTGGGTGTGAGCTGGAAGCAGAACCTGGTCATGGCTGATTTTCTGGTCATCCCCAAAGGCGCCAAAAACAAAGAGGCGGCGATGAAGTTCCTGGCCAACGCCAGCAGCGCCGAAGGCCAGGCCGAGTTCGCCAACAAGACGGCCTACGCGCCGGTGAACGTCGACAGCGTGGCCAAGCTCGACAAGGACCTCGCCCAGAACCTGCCGACCGCCTACGCCCAGGACCAGGTCACCCTCGACTTCGCCTACTGGGCCAAGAACGGCCAGGCCATCGCCGCCCGCTGGAATGAGTGGCTGGTCAAATGAAAGTCGCCATCAACGCCCTGCATAACGTGCAAGGTGCCCCCACCGGCACCGGCGCTCCGGGCACAGCCCCCCGCCGCGTCAGCCTGAGCCAGCGCTGGAAAGGCAGCCGCAACCTGCTGCCGGCCCTGCTGTTCCTTGGCCTGTTCTTCTTCGCCCCGCTGGCCGGCCTGTTGCTGCGCGGGGTGCTGGAACCCACGCCGGGGCTGGGCAACTACGAGCAGCTGTTCGCCAACTCGGCGTATGCGCGGGTGCTGTTCAACACCTTCTCGGTGGCCGGCCTGGTCACCCTGATCAGCGTGCTGCTGGGCTTCCCGCTGGCCTGGGCGATCACCCTGGTGCCCAAGGGCTGGGGCCGCTGGCTGCTGAACATCGTGCTGCTGTCGATGTGGACCAGCCTGCTGGCGCGCACCTACTCGTGGCTGGTACTGCTGCAGAGTTCGGGGGTGGTCAACAAGGCGTTGATGGCCATGGGCATCATCGATACCCCGCTGGAAATGGTGCACAACCTGACCGGCGTGGTGATCGGCATGAGCTACATCATGATCCCGTTCATCGTGCTGCCGCTGCAGGCGACCATGCACGCCATCGACCCGATGGTGCTGCAGGCCGGTTCGATCTGCGGCGCCAGCCCGTGGACCAATTTCTACAAGGTGTTCCTGCCGCTGTGCCGCTCCGGGCTGTTCTCCGGGGCGCTGATGGTGTTCGTGATGTCGCTCGGTTACTACGTCACCCCGGCGCTGCTGGGCGGCGCGCAGAACATGATGCTGCCCGAATTCATCATCCAGCAGGTGCAGTCGTTCCTCAACTGGGGCCTGGCCAGCGCCGCCGCCGCACTGTTGGTGGTGATCACCCTGGTGCTCTTCTACCTGTACCTGAAGCTGCAGCCGGAATCCCCGGTTGGCAACCCGAGGTAAACCGCCATGCTCCTGTCTCCCAATGCCATGGGCCGCCCGCTGCGTACGGGCCTGTACCTGACCACCGGGGTCATCGCGGCGTTTTTGCTGCTGCCGGTGGTGTTCATCGTGCTGTTGTCGTTCGGCTCGTCGCAGTGGCTGGTGTTCCCGCCGCCGGGCTGGACCTTCAAGTGGTACGGCCAGTTCTTCTCCAACCCGGAATGGATGGACGCCGCGCTGGCCAGCCTGAAGGTGGCCGTGCTGACCACCGTCGCCGCCGTGCTGCTGGGCCTGCCCACCGCCTTCGCCCTGGTGCGTGGCCGCTTCCCCGGCCGCGAACTGCTGTACGGGCTGTTCACCATGCCGATGATCGTGCCGCTGGTGATCATCGCCGTGGCGGTGTACGCGCTGTTCCTCAAGCTTGGCTACACCGGCACGCTGTTCGCTTTCGTGGTCAGCCACGTGATCGTCGCCCTGCCCTTCACCATCATCTCGATCATCAACTCGCTGAAGCTGTTCGACCAGTCGATCGAGGATGCTGCGGTGATCTGCGGCGCCTCGCGCCTGCAGGCGATCTTCAAGGTGACCTTCCCGGCGATTCGCCCGGGGATGATCGCCGGCGGCCTGTTCGCCTTCCTGGTGTCGTGGGATGAAGTGGTGCTGAGCGTGATGATGGCCAGCCCCGACCTGCAGACCCTGCCGGTGAAGATGTGGACCACCTTGCGCCAAGACCTCAGCCCGGTGATTGCCGTGGCCTCGACCTTGCTGATCGGCCTGTCGCTGCTGGTCATGTTCATTGCCGCCGCGTTGCGCCGGCGCACCGAAGTCAACGCCTGAGCGCGCGGAGAAAACAACAATGAGTGCAGTGATCAAAGACAACGCGCACGGCAAGACCCTGGTCAGCCTGCGTGGGCTGAACAAGCACTACGGCGACTTCACCGCCGTGGACAACCTCGACCTGGAAATCCAGGACGGCGAGTTCCTGACCTTCCTCGGCTCCAGTGGCTCGGGCAAGTCCACCACCCTGTCGATGCTGGCCGGTTTCGAAACACCGAGCAGCGGCGAGATCCTGGTCGACGGCCAGTCACTGGTCAACGTGCCGCCGCACAAGCGTGACATCGGCATGGTGTTCCAGCGCTACTCGCTGTTCCCGCACCTGAACGTGCGCGACAACATCGCCTTCCCGCTGGCGATCCGCAAGCTCGGCGCCGCCGAGACCGCCAGGCGCGTCGACGCCATGCTCAAGCTGGTGCAGCTGGAGCAGTTCGCCCACCGCAAGCCGTCGCAGATGTCCGGCGGCCAGCAGCAGCGCGTGGCGATTGCCCGGGCGCTGGTGTACGAACCACGCATTCTGCTGATGGACGAGCCGCTCGGTGCGCTGGACAAGAAGCTGCGCGAAGACCTGCAGGACGAACTGCGCCAGTTGCATCGCCGGTTGGGCATCACCATCGTCTATGTCACTCATGACCAGGAAGAAGCCATGCGCCTGTCCCAGCGCATCGCCATCTTCAGCCATGGCAAGATCGTCGGCCTGGGTACCGGTTACGACCTTTACCAGAACCCGCCGAATGCCTTCGTCGCGTCGTTCCTGGGCAACTCCAACTTCCTTCGGATCAAGGCCAGCAGCAACGGTGCGGGCAGCTTCGAGGGGCAACCGCTGGCCATTCGCCTGACCCCGGGGCTGGCCGCTGCGCAGGATGCGCTGATCATGGTGCGCCCGGAAAAGGCCCTGGCCCTGACCCGCGAACAGGCCGCGCGCGAGCCGCTGCCGGCAGGCTGGAACGAGGTCAGCGCTAAGGTGGGCGAGGTCCTGTTCCTGGGTGAAAGCCAGACCTGCCATGTAGTGACTGCGGGGGGCACCGAGCTGACAATGAAGGCGCTGTCGGCTGCGGGCATGCCGATGCAGCCAGGCGATAGCGTGAAGGTGCGCTGGGCGGTGGCGGATGCCTGTATCTATACCGAATGGGCCGAGAGCGACCTGAGCAAGTCGGCCGGGGCACATTGAGACCGCCGGGGCCGCTGCGCGGCCCATCGCTGGCAAGCCAGCTCCCACCCAGACCGCATTGGCCTCAAGCCAGGCGCTATGCCTGTAGGAGCCAGCTTCCACAGGCATAGCGCAGCCCTTGAGGCCAATGCGGTCGGGGTGGGAGCAACTGTCTTGATCAATTTCCAAAAACTGGCGCGATCCCTGTGGGAGCGGCCGTGGCCGCGAACACCGGCGCAGCCGGTGCCATCCACCACATCGTCTGCTTCGCGGGCTTGCCCGCTCCCACATGGGCTGCGTATGCCTCGGGCTTGCGCTGAAACCTGTGGGAGCTGGCTTGCCGGCGATGGGCTGCAAAGCAGCCCCCATAAAGACTGTCACACCATCATCACGCCACTGTCGTAATCTGCCGGCCATCTCTATGCCACAGGGCCACCCGGCATGCCTCGCCTGCTTGTCTTGCTGCTCACCCTGCTACCCGTCGCCGCCATGGCCGAAACCCAGCACCTGCGTGTGCAAGGTTCCAACACCATCGGCGCGGCCTTGCTGCCGGCGCTGGTGCTAGGGCAACTGCGCGCGCAGCACGCCACGGCCATCGAACAGCAGCCGGGCCAGCTCGCCAATGAAACCGTCATCAGCGCCCGCGACGCTCACGGCCAGGCCGTGCGCATCGACATCGCTGCCCACGGCTCCAGCACCGGCTTCGTGGCGCTCGGCCGTGGCGAGGCCGACCTGGCCGCCGCCTCGCGACCGATCAACGACAGCGAAATACGCCAACTACAAGCCTTGGGCGACCTGCGTGCCGCCAGCGCCGAACAGGTCATCGGCCTCGACGGTGTCGCGGTCATCGTCCACCCCGACAACCCACTGCCGAAACTTGACACGCGGCAACTGGCGCAGATTTTCTCCGGGCAGATCCAGCGCTGGGAGCAGCTGGGTGTTTCCGGCGGAGCCATTCACCTGTACGCCCGTGACGACCGCTCCGGTACCTACGAAACCTTCAAGGCGCTCGTGCTCGAACCCCAGCATGTCGAGCTAGCGGCCGAGGCCGCGCGTTTCGAGTCCAGCGACGCGCTGGCCGCACGGGTAGGCGCCGACCGCCAGGCCATCGGCTTCAGCAGCCTCGCCGCAGTCCATGGGGCCAAGGTGCTGGCTGTGGCCGAAGGCGACGCACCGGCCATGCTGCCGGAGCGCGCACGGGTGGCCAGCGAGGACTACCCGTTGTCACGGCGCCTGTACTTCTACCTGCCCGCCAACCCCAAGCCCCAGGCCCAGGCGCTGGCCGATTTCGCCCAGAGCCCTGCAGGCCAGGCGATTGTCGCCCGGCAGGGTTTCGTTTCACAGCAAATCAACGCCCAAGCGGTGGTGCCACAGGCCGACATGCCACCGCGCTATCGCACCCTGGCCCAGCAGGCACAGCGCCTGAGCGTGAACTTCCGCTTCCAGGAAGGCAGCGCCAGCCTCGACAACAAGGCCCTGCGCGATGTCCGACGGGTGGCCGAGTACCTGCGCCAGGCCGGCAAGCTGCACAGCAAGGCCGTGCTGGTAGGCTTTGGCGACCCCAAGGAGACCCCCGGCCGCGCCGCCCTGCTGTCGCGTCTGCGCGCCCAGGCGGTGCGCCGCGAACTGGCCCGCGATGGTGTGGAGGTACTGGAGGTGACCGGAATGGGCGATGAACTGCCGGTGGCCGGCAACGAGCAGGAGCAGGGACGTCTGCGCAATCGTCGGGTCGAAGTGTGGGTCTATTGAACCTGCGGAAATTCCGCCCTGGCAAACAAATGTAACAGCTCCCCATTCGGCATCACCGGCAAACGGGTCTAGGCTCAAGCCCATGTGATACCGGGCCCCTCTGACGGCTACCAGGCCGCCATGTCGGATCACTGTTGCCATGCAACGTCGACATTCAAGGAGGGGCTCATGACAGCTCTGCACACATTCCTCACCACCCCTTTTCTCGGCACCAGCGCCTGGCTGTGGCTGCTTTTCGTGGCCATCGTCATCGGCCTGCTGGTGCTCGATCTCGGCGTTCTGCATCGCCACGACCGGGAAATCGAAATGCGCGAGAGCCTGCTTCTGTATTCAGGCTACTTCAGCGTCGGCGTGCTGTTCGGCGCCGGGGTCTGGTACCAGTTGGGCGCGCAGTCGGCGCTGGAGTTCTATACCGGTTTTCTGGTCGAGCAGTCGCTGTCGATGGACAACGTGTTCGTCATGGCGATGATCTTCAGTTACTTCGCCGTCCCCCGCAAATACCAGCACCGCGTGCTGTTCTGGGGCATCCTCGGGGTGGTCGTGTTACGGGCGATCATGATCGGCGTGGGCGCAGCGCTGGTACAGAATTTCGCCTGGGTGTTGTACCTCTTCGGGGCCTTCCTGTTGTTCACCGGGGTCAAGATGGCGCTGTCGAAACACGACAGCCACCCGGACCTGGCGAACAACCCGATACTCAAGTTCGTGCGCCGGCACCTGCGGGTGACCGAGCAGATCCACGGCTCACACTTCTTCGTGCGCCAGACCCCGCCCGGGCACAGCAAGGCGCTGCGTTACGCCACGCCATTGTTCCTGGCCCTGGTGCTGATCGAACTGGCCGACCTGGTGTTCGCGGTCGACAGCGTGCCGGCGATCTTCGCGATTACCCAGGACCCGTTCATCGTCTACACCTCCAATATCTTCGCCATTCTTGGGCTGCGCTCGCTGTACTTCGCGCTGTCGGCGTTGATGCACCGGTTCGTGTACTTGAAATATGCGTTGGCGCTGGTGTTGATCTTCATTGGCTGCAAGATCTTCTATCACGGCATGGTCGGCAAGGTACCGGCGTTGTTGTCGTTGGGGGTGACGTTCGGGTTGCTGTTGGGTGGGGTGGTGGTTTCGTTGGTCAAGACGCGCGGGGAGAAGGTGGCTGTCGTGGATCAGCCGCTCGAGCAACCAGCAAATGCCGATCGTACAGTCGGCCAGAAAGAGGATGACCCGCAGATGCGGGTCTGACTCCCCTACTTGAACTTAAATAACGCCCATACAATCACCATCCAGATGCACCCAGTCATGTTTAGCCAGGCTGAGATTTTCAACCTGCGTTTAAGCTTCTTCGGAAACGCGTTTAGCTCGCCAGCATCCAGTTGACCCATTCGCAGCGCTAGCCACGGAAATGCCACTAACCCACTTGCCGTACATAGCGTCATCCAGCGCCACTTGAATGACCCACAACCCCAATAACGCTTGATGCTTTCAAAATAGGGGTTGCTGGTGATGGCCGAGCAGGCGACGTCATAATCTTTGGTCAACGTTGAAACAGCACTAAGGACTAGTCCTGGTATGGCGATAGCAAAAGGACTTAATAGAAGCGCCACTTTAGCAAGTGGTTGCCAGCCAGTAATGTCAATCACTGGTTGCCTCGTAAATAAACTCGCCCACGGACTCACCGAGCTTCCCGCCCAGCACTCCCCCAGCCATGCCGCTGGTGCCCACCAGTACAATACCGCATACCGGCGCAGCCAGACCTGCCGAGCCCATTGTAACAGCGGCACAAATTGTTCCAGATACGAGGTTT
Organism: Pseudomonas sp. AFG_SD02_1510_Pfu_092; assembly: GCF_003331055.1. Classification (GTDB taxonomy): domain Bacteria; phylum Pseudomonadota; class Gammaproteobacteria; order Pseudomonadales; family Pseudomonadaceae; genus Aquipseudomonas. The sequence continues at coordinate 73,200 of NZ_PUQD01000018.1, forward strand.
GCTCCTAAAGTGCTAGCCATTGCTCCGGCAGTTCCAGTAGCAAAACCTCCCGTCTCGGTCAGTCTCACTTTTTTACAATCTTCAGTCTCCCCTGCCCGACAAACTTCTTGCACTTTCAGATACGAAGAAGTCCCACCCAACCCAATCGCAGCGTAGCCACCGTACTCAAGAAACTTGCTGAGTCGCGCCACCTTGTCCAGATGCGTCGCATACCCCGGAATCTGCCCCGGCCCGCCGGCCTTCGACCAGTGGTGCACAAGGCTCTTGGTCGAAATGTTCAAGCTCTTCTTGAGCCGTTCATAGTTCCCTAGGTTCAGCTGCTTGTTAAGCAATGCCGCTTTCAACTGTCCATCCAGCTGCTGGAGCAGTTTTCGTCGTTCGGCAAAGAAACTTGGGCTGTTCAGATGGCCATGCTGCATAAACTCGCGCTGATGCAGGTGTTCGATACTGGTCAGCGTATGACTGACCTGCTTCAGCCCCTGCTCCAGCATGTCCTTGCCCACGCCCATGGACTGGCTGGCGTTGCCGAGCAGGCAGTAGATGGTGATCTCACCACCACGGGTGCAGATATATTACAAGAGCCCAAGGAAGGCGTCGTTGCTGGTGATAGCCGAGCACGCGATCTATAATCTTTTGTCATTGTCATGACAGCGCTAAGGACTAGCCCTGGTATACCGATGACGAACGGACTTAATAAAAGTGCCAGTTTGGCAAGTGGGTGCCAGTCAGCAATGTCAATCATTAGTCGCCTCGCAAATAACTTTCCCTACTGACTCACCAAACTTTCCTACTAGTATACCTCCAGCCACACCACTGGTCCCTAGTACAACACCACACACGGGCGCCGCCACGCATAGCTCCGATTTTATCGTTTGATAATAACGTAATCAATCAAGATCCAGAATAGTGAAGCAAAAATCAGCCACAGCGCTAGAGTCATTTTTCGTTTCAAGTATGGCGGAAAATCCTTAAGCTCCTGCTCATCAATCCAACCCATGTGCAGATATAGCCTTGGGAAGGTGACCAAAGCGCTCACCGCGCTCAACAACAGACAGCGAGACCTCAAATTGCCTCCTCCCCAAACAGGCTTCATTTGCTCCAGATAGGGATTACTCGTGATAGCCGACAAGGCGACTTTAAAATCGCCAGACATCGCAATTTGCACATTGATAGCAAGCCCTGAGAAGCCAATTACAAACGGCCCGATCACGAATGCCAACTTCAACAGAACCGGCCAACTTTCAAAGTCAATCATCTATCACCTCATATAGGAATTCGCCGACCCATTCTCCTAGTGCGCCCGATCCCATAGAGCCCGCTGCAGATCCGACGCCAACAATAACAATCCCGCATATCGGAACGCCAAGGCCACCAGTACCGGCCGCGAAGACACCGCACAGGGCAGTTGTAGCAGCCCCTCCCCCCCAAGCCCCAAGCATGCCGCCCCCCAAGCTTCCAGCGAAGCTGCCCGTCTCGGTGAAACGAACCTTCTTACAAGCGCCAGCTTCACCGGCACGACATACCTCCTCTACCTTCAAGTATGACGAAGCTCCACCCAACCCAATTGCAGCATACCCACCATAATTAAGGTACTTGCCAAGCCGAGCCACCTTGTCCAGATGCGTCGCATACCCCGGTACCTGCCCCGGCCCGCCCGCTTTAGACCAATGGTGCACAAGGCTCTTGGTCGAGATGTTCAAGCTCTTCTTCAACCGCT
>NZ_PUQD01000019.1 GCF_003331055.1 Pseudomonas sp. AFG_SD02_1510_Pfu_092
TGTGTGCGGCGGGGCCCCCCCCCCCCCCCCCCCCCCCCCCCCACCCCCCCCCCCCCCGCCCCCGGGGGGGGGGGGGGGGGGGGGGGGGGGGCCCCCGGGCGATGGGCCGCAAAGCGGCCCCGGCTTCCTCAACGATTCAAGAACGCCAGCAAATCCTCGTTCAGCTGCTGCGCATGGGTCACCGCGAACCCGTGCGGCGCCCCGGCATACACCTTCAGCTCTGCCCCGCGAATCAGCTCCGCCGCCTGCTTGCCAGTGGTCTCGAACGGCACGATCTGGTCGTCATCGCCATGAATCACCAAAGTGGGCACATCGACCTTGGCCATGTCCGGGCGGAAGTCGGTTTCGGCGAACGCCGTCACGCAATCCAGGGTGCCCTTGATCGACGCCATCAGCGCGATGTTCAAGGTCTGCGTCTGCACCCCTTGCGACACCTGCTGGCCATGGTTCAGGCCATAGAACGGCGTGGCGAAATCGGCGATGAACTGCGCACGGTCGGCACGCAGGCCGGCGCGGATGCCTTCGAACACCGACAGGTCGACACCTTCAGGGTTGTCGTCACGCTTGCCGAACACCGGCGTTACCGCACCCAGCAGGACCAGGCCGGCCACCCGCTCGCTGCCGTGACGGGCGATGTAGCGGCTGACGTCGCCGCCACCCATCGAGAAGCCCACCAGGGTCACCTCGCGCAGGTTGAGGTGTTCGATCAGCTGGGCGATGTCATCGGCGAAGGTATCGTAGTCATAACCGCTCCACGGCTGGCTCGAACGGCCGAAACCGCGGCGGTCGAAGGCGATGGCACGGTAGCCGCGGCTGGCCAGGAACTCCATCTGCGAATCCCACATGTCGGCGTCCAGCGGCCAGCCGTGGCTGAACAGCACGGGCTTGCCAGTGCCCCAGTCCTTGAAATAGATCGAAGTGCCATCGCGGGTAACGAAGGTGCTCATAACGGTATCTCCTTGATAGTGTCGAAGTGAAGGCGTGGCTCAACCGCGCAGCCAGCTGGCGCAGCGGCGGGTTACCCAAGGCATGATGTAGAACACCACGGGCAGGATGACGAAAACGTTGACGATCAGGTTGCCGGTGATGGCGCCGCCCAGCTGGGGGAAGCGCGCGAACAGCGGCGCCAGCAATTGCGGAATGACCATGGTCATCGGGCAGATCACCAGGTAGGTCAGCAGCGCCTGCTTCCAGCGCGGTGGCTGCGCCGCCGAGGTGCCCGGCGCGCTGTCGAGCACTTGGTGTTGCAGGCAAACGGTCACGACTTCGCGGTTGTCTTGGCGTACGGTGTTCATCGGCGTTCCTTGGGATGAGCTTGCCAGCATCCACTGTGCAACGGCGGACGGGCGCTGGATTGGATAGGTGTGCTGCCCCTGGCAGGCACCGACTGGCGGCGCCCGCTGCGGCTGGGCTTACTTGTTGGCGTTGAAGGCGTTGTAGCTGGTCATCAGGTTGCGGTAGTCCGGAATGTGGTTGGAGCACAGCGCGGCCAGGCCTTCGATGTCGTTGCGCCAGTCGCGGTGCAGCTCGCAGGCCACACCGAACCAGGTCATCAGCTGGGCGCCGGCACGGCTCATGCGGTCATGCGCGGCGTCGCGGGTCATGGCGTTGAACGTGCCGGAGGCATCGGTGACCACGAACACTTCGAACTCTTCTTCCAGCGCAGCCAGGGCCGGGAAGGCGACGCACACTTCGGTGACTACACCGGCGATGATCAGCTGTTTCTTGCCGGTGGCCTTCACTGCCTTGACGAAGTCTTCGTTGTCCCAGGCGTTGATCTGGCCAGGGCGGGCGATGTACGGGGCGTCCGGGAACAGCGCTTTCAGTTCCGGTACCAGCGGGCCGTTCGGGCCTTGTTCGAAGCTGGTGGTGAGGATCGTCGGCAGGTTGAAGAACTTGGCCAGGTCGGCCAGGGCCAGCACGTTGTTCTTGAACGCATCCGGCTCGATGTCGCGGACCAGCGAGAGCAAGCCAGCCTGGTGGTCGACCAGCAGAACGGCGGCGTCGTCTTTGTTCAGGCGGTTGTATTTGAAGTTGTTCATGGGGGTAGCTCCTAAGGGTTCTGATTTTCAGTAAGTTGGGTGTTTCGCGTTGATGGGAGAAGATTAAAACCATCACCTTTTCAGCGGTAGATAGCGGTTTTTGGCTCTAGCGTTCTGTTTTATGAACGATGGTTTTGTGTGGGCTTTACCGGCCTCTTCGCGGCTAAAGCCGCTCCCACAGGGATTGCGCTGCATTTGAATCGTGCGCAGTACCTGTGGGAACGGCTTTAGCCGCGAAGAGGCCGGCACAGCCCCATTGCCTGCCCGGCCAACCTGCTCTATTACTACCCACAGCCGTCCCCTCACCCCCGAGACCTCCATGCTGGCGTTCATCCAGTCCTACCCGCTGCTGCTCGGCATCGCCCTGATCCTGCTCGACCTCGTGCTCTGGCAGCTCATTCCCCTGCAGCACCGGGCCTGGCGCATCGCCGCGCGGCTGCTGTTGTTCCTGCTGTTCAGCGCAGTGCTGATGGCAGCTGGCATGAGCCCGCTGCAACCGCCACCCTGGCCCGACGATGTCTCGCGCAACCTGATGGCCACGGTGTTGGCCATCGGTTGGTGGTTGTTCGGGGCGCGCACGGTGACGGTGGTGTTCGGCCTGCTGCTGGTCGCCCGTGGCAGCCATGGCGGGCGACTGCTGCAGGATGTGCTGGGGGCACTGATCTTCCTGGTTGCCGTGGTCGCTGCTGCGGGCTACGTGTTGCAGTTGCCGGTGAAAGGCCTGCTGGCGACATCGGGGGTGATGGCCATCGTCATCGGCCTGGCGTTGCAGAGCACACTGGCCGATGTGTTCAGCGGCATCATCCTCAACACCACGCGGCCGTATCAGATCGGCGATTCGATCTCCATCGATGGCACCGAAGGCAAGGTGCTGGAAATCGACTGGCGTGCCACCCGCCTGCTCACTGGCAGCGGCAGCCTGGCGGTGATCCCCAACTCGGTGGCGGCCAAGGCCCGGTTGCTCAACCACAGCCGCCCTGCCGATGTCCATGGGGTGACAATCAGTGTGGTAGTGCCGGCCAAGGTGCGGCCCAAGCGGGTATTCGATGCGCTGGAAAAGGCGTTGCAAGGCGTCAGCGCCATCCTCGCCACGCCAAAGCCGAAGGTCACGGTGAAGGCCTCGACGCTGGAATCGGTAGAGTACGAGGTCAGCGGTTTCGTCGCCGATGCCGGCGCCAAGGGTGACGCGCGCAACCAGCTGTTCGACCTGGCCCACCGGCACCTGGAAGCCAGCGGCGTGATGTGGAACGTCGACCTGGCGCTGCCGCCGCGCAGCCGCCAGCGCGAGGTGCTGGACGAAGTGCGGGTGTTCCGCTCGCTCAACAGCGAGGAGCGCGATGCCTTGAGCCAGCGCATGACGGCGGTGGAATACCTGGCGGACCAGGTGATTCTGGGGGTGGGCGAACATTCCGATCACTTGCTGGTGATCGGCAGCGGGGTGGTTTCGGCGTCGATTCGCGATGGCGACAGGCTGGTCGAGGCCGGGCGCATGGGGCCGGGCGAGGTGCTGGGGATCGAAGGGATCATCGATGAAGACGACTCGCTCGCCGAATTCCGCACGCTGACCAGTTGCGTGCTGTACCGGATCGACAAGGACCAGGTGAAAAGCTGCCTGGAGCAGCGTGGCGAGGTGCAGACGGCGCTGAGCAAGTTGCAGCGGTTCAGGCGGCAGAGCCGGGAATCGTTGTTGCTGCAGAAGCCGGTTTCAATCAAGAAAGGCGGCTTCCTCAGTTGGTTGCACAGGTAAGCCTGGGCTGGCCCCTTCGCGGGTAAACCCGCTCCCACAGGTTTCAAAAGCTGTGAATACTTATGGGAGCGGGTTCACCCGCTCCCACAGGTTTCAAAAGCTGTGAATACTTATGGGAGCGGGTTCACCCGCGAAGGGGCACGTGCTTACAACACAACCCGCAAGCACTGCCCCGCGTGGTACAGCGAGAACCCGGACTCATAGAACGCCGTACGCAGCGACGGCGCACTCACGCCCTTCATCGGCGAGAACGGGATCGGCAGGCTGCCCGCCTCCCCCTTCAGCAGAAACTCGGCAAACGCCCGGCCAATCACGGTTCCGGTGGTATTGCCGCGGCCGTTGTAGCCGGTCACCGCCACCAGCCCCGGCGCCGGCTCGAACAGGCGCATCAGGTGGTCGGGGGTAAAGTCGATGCAGCCGGTCCAGTGCATCTCCCACTCGACCTTGCCCAGTTCAGGGTAGTAATGGCTCTGGATGCGGTCCGCCCAGCTGCGCACGAACCAGGCCGGCTTGTTGTCGACCCGGCCCAGGCTGCCGAGCAGCAAACGGCCCTGGTCGTCACGACGGATGCTGCTGAGCACGGTACGGGTATCCCACGAACCCTGGCCATGTGGCAGCACCTTGTCGGCAGCAGCACCCTGCAGCGGCTTGGACGCCACCTGGTAGTAATAACCCCGGAAGAACTGCTTTTGCAGGTTGCTCCAGTCGCCTTCGGTGTAGGCGCCAGTGGAAATCACCACCTTGTCGGCACGCACCGAACCGCGCGCGGTCTTCACTCGCCAGGCATCGCCGTCACGCTCCAGGCCCTCGACTGACGACTGCTGGAACAGCTTGCCGCCCAGGCGCGCCACGGCAGCGGCCAGGCCTTGGGTGTAACCCATCGGGTTGATGGTGCCGGCGCGGCGATCTAGCAGCGCGGCGGAAATCTTGTCGGTACCGCAATACTCCTGGCACTGGGCGCCGGTCAGCAGCTGCACATCGGCACCACGGCGGCGCCATTGTTCGTGGCGCGCTTCGAGGTCGGCGATGCCGGTGGCGTTGTGCGCCATGTGCAGCGTGCCTTTGTGCTGGGCCTGGCAGTCGATGCCAAGGCGTTCGATCATGGCGAACACCTGCGCCGGGGCTTCGCCAAGCACCTGGTTCAGCCGGCTGCCCTGCTGCAGGCCAAGCGTGGCCTCGACGTCATCGGGGCGAATCCAGGTGCCGGCGTTGACCAGGCCGACGTTGCGCCCGGAGCCACCATGGCCGATCTTCCAGGCCTCCAGCAGAATCACCGACTTGCCCTGTTCGAGCAGGTGGATGGCCGCCGACAGGCCGGTGATACCGCCACCGATCACGCAGACATCGGCCTTGTGCTCACCGGCCAGGGCCTGGGCGGCGACGGTCGGTTTGCTGACGAATTCCCACAAGCATTGTTGACGCAATTCGGACATGGCCCGGCTCCAGCAATTTGTTCTTGTCTGGGGCTGCCTTGCAGCCCATTCGCGGGTGAACCGGGGGCAAAACCCCCGGCCATGCAGCATCAACCGATCAGTCGAACACGATACCCTGCGCCAGCGGCAGCTCACGCGAGTAGTTCACCGTGTTGGTCTGGCGACGCATGTAGCCTTTCCAGGCGTCCGAACCGGACTCACGACCGCCGCCAGTCTCCTTCTCGCCGCCGAACGCACCGCCGATCTCGGCGCCGCTGGTGCCGATGTTGACGTTGGCGATGCCGCAGTCGCTGCCCGAGGCGCTCTGGAAGCGCTCGGCTTCGCGAATGTCGGTGGTGAAGATGCACGACGACAGGCCTTGTGGCACTTCGTTGTTCAGGCGCAGGGCCTCTTCGAAGTCGTCGTAGGCCAGCACGTACAGGATCGGCGCGAAGGTTTCGTGGCGGACCACCTCGCTCTGCGCCGGCATTTCGGCAATGGCCGGCGACACGTAGTAGGCGTTCGGGTACTGGTCGGCCAGCTGACGCTCACCACCGAACACCTGGCCACCTTCGTCGCGAGCCTTGGCCAGCGCGCCCTGCATGGCGTCGAACGACTGCTTGTCGATCAGCGGGCCGACCAGGTTGTCCTTGCGTGGGTCGCCGATGCGCACCTTGCCGTAGGCGGCTTTGACGCGGGCCACCACTTCGTCCTTGATCGAGCGGTGCACGATCAGCCGGCGTAGGGTGGTGCAACGCTGGCCGGCGGTGCCGACAGCGGAGAACAGAATACCGCGCACGGCCAGATCGAGGTCGGCGCTCGGTGCCAGGATCATGGCATTGTTGCCGCCCAGTTCGAGGATGCTGCGGCCGAAGCGGGCCGCCACACGTGGGCCCACTTCGCGGCCCATGCGGGTGCTGCCGGTGGCGCTGACCAGCGGTACGCGCGGGTCATCGACCATGGCTTCGCCGGCTTCGCGGCCGCCGATCACCAGTTGTGCCAGGCCAGCCGGGGCATCGCCGAAGGCTTTCAGGGCTTTTTCGAATAGCGCCTGGCAGGCCAGGGCCGTCAGTGGGGTCTTCTCGGACGGCTTCCACACCACCGAGTTGCCGGCGACCAGCGCCAGCGCGGTGTTCCAGGCCCAGACTGCGACCGGGAAGTTGAAGGCGCTGATCACGCCGACCACACCCAGCGGGTGCCAGGTTTCGCGCATGTGGTGGCCAGGGCGCTCGGAGGCGATGGTCAGGCCATACAGCTGGCGCGACAGGCCAACGGCGAAATCGCAGATGTCGATCATTTCCTGCACTTCACCCAGGCCTTCCTGGGTGATCTTGCCGGCTTCGATCGAGACCAGCTCGCCGAGGTCGGCCTTGTGTTCGCGCAGCACTTCGCCGAACAGGCGCACCAGCTCGCCACGGCGCGGGGCCGGCACGCTGCGCCAGGCTTCGAAGGCGCGCTGCGCCTGATCGATGCGGGCGATGGTCTCGGCCTTGCCGAGCAGTTTCACCGAGGCGATCTGGCTGCCGTCGATCGGCGTGTGAACAGGGTAGTCGCCCTGGGTGTAAGCCGCGGCGGCAACGCCAAGGCGCTCGAGCAATCCAGCAACCATTTGTGCTTCTCCTACATCGGGTGATGGGGTGGAAAAATGATGTGGATCAGTATTAATCCGATCACACCGGTGCAACAAACGACCTTTATTCCGCATATCATTCCGTCAGGTAATGATTTGAACCGCAGAGACCGCTATGTCCAAACGCCTGGTGCCGTCCATGACCGCCCTGCAGTGCTTCGAAGCTGCAGCCCGCCATTTGAGCTTTACCCGTGCCGCCGAGGAGCTGCACCTGACCCAGAGCGCGGTCAGCAAGCAGGTAGCGCAGCTGGAGGACATGCTGCGCCACCACCTGTTCCTGCGCATCCGCCGTCGTCTGCAACTGACCCCGGCGGGCAGCCTGTACCTGGCCGAGGTCAACAAGATTCTCACCCAGGTGGACATGTCCAGCCGCTACGTGCTCACTTATGGCGAGCAGACCGAAATATTGAAGGTAGCCACCCAACCGAGCTTTGGCGTGCGCTGGTTGATCCCGCACCTCAAGGGTTTTGGCAAGCGGCACAACAATATCCACCTGGATATCCGCAACGAGATGGAGCCGTTCGCCCTGCTGCAAGGCTCGGCGGATGTGGTGTTCTTCTATGGCCAGGGCACCTGGCCGGGGGCCACCTGCGTGGAACTGTTCGGTGAAGAGGTGGTGCCGGTGTGCGCGCCGGAGCTGCTCGCCGGGCGGGCGCTGGGCGCTGCCGAGGAGCTGGCCGAGCTGGTGCTGTTGCAGAGCACATCACGGCCGGAGGCCTGGCATGAGTGGTTTCTGGAGCAGGACCTGCAGAGCGTCAGCGCCTACCACGGGCCGCGCTTCGATACCTTCTATATGGCCTTGAGCGCGGCGCAGGCCGGGTGCGGGGTAGCGCTGGTGCCGCGTTACCTGGCGGCGAAGGAATTGGCCGAGGGTAGCCTGGTGGTGCCGTGGAACCATGCGATGCGCAGTGCCGGGGCGCATTACCTGGCGTATGCCGAGCATGCGGCGGAGGTGCCGAAGGTGCGGGCGCTGGTGGAATGGATTCGCGAGCAGTTATTGGCTTGAGGGCCTCTTCGCGGGCGCGCCCGCTCCCACAGGTTCAGCCCGGGCACAGCCCATGTGGGGGCGGGCGTGCCCGCGAAAGGGCCATGAAGGTCGATCAAAAAAGGAATGACACACCCACTTTTTTTCGCTTGTGAGGCAAGTGCATTCCCAGCTTTCATGTAAGCGTCCGAACCCAACCAGGAAGCTAGCGATGCCCGCCCAAGATTTCGTCAGCCCCGACAGCATCCGCGCGCAGTTCTCTGCCGCCATGTCGCTCATGTACAAACAGGAAGTGCCCCTGTACGGCACGCTGCTGGAGCTGGTGAGCGAAGTCAACCAGCAGGTCATGGCCCGCCAGCCCGAGGTCGCCGCGGCCCTGCGCTGGACCGGCGAAATCGAGCGCCTGGACCAGGAGCGCCACGGCGCCATCCGCGTCGGCAGCGCCGCAGAACTGGCGACCATCGCCCGCCTGTTCGCGGTCATGGGCATGCAGCCGGTCGGCTATTACGACCTCAGCTCGGCCGGCGTGCCGGTGCATTCCACCGCTTTTCGCGCGGTCCATGAGCAGTCGCTGCACATCAGCCCGTTCCGCGTGTTCACCTCGCTGCTACGCCTGGAACTGATCGACAACCCGCAGCTGCGCGAGCTGGCACACAGCATCCTGGCCAAGCGCCAGATCTTCACCGCCCGGGCGCTCGAACTGATTGCCCAACGCGAGCGCGATGGCGGCCTGAACGCCGCGGATGCCGAGGCCTTCGTCCAGGAAGCGCTGCACACCTTCCGCTGGCACCATGACGCTACCGTCACCGCCGAGCAGTACCAGCAGCTGCACGACCAGCACCGCCTGATCGCCGATGTGGTGGCCTTCAAGGGCCCGCATATCAATCACCTGACCCCGCGCACCCTGGATATCGATGCGATCCAGCTGGGCATGCCGGCCAAGGGTATTCCGCCGAAGGCCGTGGTCGAAGGCCCGCCCACCCGCCGTCACCCGATCCTGCTGCGCCAGACCAGCTTCAAGGCGCTGCAGGAAAAAGTTGCGTTCAGCGACCAGCAGGGCAGCGAAGGCAGCCACACCGCACGCTTCGGCGAAATCGAGCAACGTGGCGCGGCGCTGACGCCGAAAGGCCGCCAGCTGTATGACAAGCTGCTCGACGCCACCCGCGCGGCCCTGGGGGGCGCACCGGCCGAAGCCAACGCCGAGCGCTACATGGCGCTGTTGACGGCGACCTTTGCAGAATTCCCGGATGACCTGGGGCAGATGCGTGAACAGGGGCTGGCCTACTTCCGCTACTTCGCCACTGAGAAAGGCCTGGCCGCGCGCGACCAGGCTGGCCGCCCGACCACCCTGCAAGGCTTGATCGAGGCTGGCCATGTGCACTTCGAGGCGCTGGTGTACGAAGACTTCCTGCCGGTCAGTGCGGCGGGAATATTCCAGTCCAACCTGGGTGACGATGCGCAGGCGGAGTACGGCAGCAACGCCAACCGCGAAGCGTTCGAAGCGGCGCTGGGGCTGAAGGTGCAAGACGAACTGGCGCTATATGCGCAGAGCGAACAGCGCTCGCTGCAGACGTGTGCGCAGGCGTTGAACCTGGGCTCGCTGTAAGGCTCGGACGGTATTGGGTCTTTCATGGCCTCTTCGCGGGCTCGCCCGCTCCCACAATTCAGTCCTGTGGGAGCGGGCAAGCCCGCGAAAAGGCCCTGACCGGCACAACAATGTCAGCGCTTAGCGGCCAACCCGAAAACGGTCCACTTCCTGGCGCAGCTGCGCCGCCAACCCTTCCAGCTCCCGCGCGGTAAAGGCCAGTTCGTTGGCCACCTCGCGTTGCTCGCCGTTGGCCTGGGCGATGCTCTGCAGGTTGCGGCTGAGCACCGTCGCGGTGCTGCTCTGCTCCTGGGTCGCGGTACTGATCACGGCAAACTGTTCGCCGGCGGCGCGGCTCTGCTCGTCGATACGCGCCAGCGCCTGCGCCACCTTGTCGTTGCGCTCCAGGCCTTCCTGCATCAGTTGGTTGCCCTGCTCCAGAGTCGAGATGGCATGCCCGGTCTGCTGCTGGATGCTGGTGATCATGCCGGAGATTTCATCCGTGGCCTGGCGCGTCCGCGCTGCCAGGCCACGCACTTCATCCGCCACCACGGCAAAGCCACGGCCCTGCTCACCGGCACGGGCCGCTTCGATGGCGGCGTTCAATGCCAGCAGGTTGGTCTGTTCGGCAATTGCGGTAATCACGCTGATGATGCCGCCGATTTCCTGCGAACGTGCGCCCAGGCTATCCATCACCGTGGCCGTGCCGCCGAGGGCCTCGGCGATCTGTTTCAGCGAGCGCGAAGCCTCGTCCATGGCGCTGCGGCCGATGCGCGTCTGCTGGGCGTTGTCGCGGGCCATGCGTTCGGTACCGGACATGTTGTCGGCGATGTTCATCGAGGTAGCGCTGAACTCCTCGACTGCGCCGGCCATGCTGGTGATTTCGCCGGATTGCTGGTCCATGCCTTCGCAAGCGCCGGCCGATAGCCCGGACAGCGAGCGGGCGCGGTTACTGACCTGCTCGGAGGCGCTGCGGATGTGTTCGACCATGGTCGACAGCGCCTCGCCCATCTTGTTGAAGCTGCGCGCCAGCTGCCCGATTTCATCATGGCTGGTCACCGCCAGGCGGGCGCTCAGGTCGCCCGCCCCCAGCGCTTCGGCCTGGCGCACCAGGTCATCCAGCGGGCGCAGCTTGCGGCGCAGCAGCCACAACGTGGCAGCCACCGCCAGCAGCATCGCCAGCAGGCTGCCGATCGCCAGGCGCAGGCCGACGCTCCAGGTCACCTCGCGGATTTCGGCCATCGGCATGCTCGCGACCACTGTCCACGGGCCCTCGGCAAACGGCGCGGTGGCGCTGTACAGCTGCTGCTCGGCATTGGCCGGCGGTACCAGCCACTGGCCTTTCTCGTCCTGCAGCGCCAGCGAACCGGTCTGGCCGATGCGAAAGCGCTTGAGGTTGGCGAACTGGGCGTTCTGCGCCTCGGTGTAGTCGAAGCCGACGAACAACACGGCGATCACCCGCCCTGCGCTGTCGCTCACCGGCACATAGCGGGTCATGTAGTTGCGCTCGAACAGCACGGCACGGCCGATGTACATCTGCCCGGCCAGCAGTTTCAGGTAGGCCGGGTGCTGGCGATCGAGCTGGGTACCGATGGCGCGGCTGCCGTCCTGCTTCTTCAGGTTGGTGCTGATGCGCACGAAGTCGTCGCCGCTGCGCACGAACAGCGTGGCGATGCCGGCCGTCATCTGCTGGAATTCGTCCACTTGCTGGAAATCGTTGTTCAGCAGGTGGTCGCCCTGGTAAAGGGCAGGCGTTGCCTGGCCGGCGACCTGCACGGTCTCGCCCGCATGCAGCGCCAGGCCCGAGGCAAAGCGCCGCTCGAACAGGCCGCTCAGGCGCTGGGTGTTGTCCTTGAGCGAACCGTGGAAGGTGTCGAGCTGGTCGGCCAGCAGGCGCGCTTCGCTGGCCAGGTGGGCCTGGCGGGTGGCGAGGTTGGCGTCGTCCAGCGAACGCAGGGCAAACAGGGTACTGCCGGAAATCACCAGCGCCAGCACGATGGCAAGGGCGACACCGAGCTGTGAGGCAATACGGGCACGCGGTTGAGACATGGGGCAAGCTCCTGGCAAGAGGCCGGGATCATCCTGATCACGCTGACCACCCGCTTGTTATCGACGGGAAGCGCGCCCTCTTCCGGGACGCTGGTGCCAGTGAATCGGCGTCGCTGGCGAATACTTGAGCGTCGGGCAGGGATATTCGCAAACCTTTGCGCTTTCCTGTCACGGCACTTTCCTGTGATGCCCTTTTCGCGGGCTTGCCCGCTCCCACAGGGGCCGCGTCGCAGCAGTCAGGGACGTGACAGGACTTCTACAGCGGGTAAATCCATCGCGGCTACTTCCTGCTCGAGAAATGCGCTCAGACGCCGCAGGCGCTCGCCGCCGCGCCGGGTGCGCGGCCACACCAGGTAGTAATCCATACCGCTGGGCACGGCCGTGGGCCAAGGCAGGCTCAGGCGCTTCTGCGCCACATCTTCGGCCACCATCAGCAAGTCGCCCATCGATATCCCGTAGCCACGCGCGGCGGCGATCATGCCCAGCTCCAGGGTATCGAATACCTGGCCGCCCTTGAGCGATACCTTGTCGCTCAGGCCCATGCGCTCCAGCCATTCGCGCCAGTCGCGCTTGTCTACCGTGGGGTGCAGCAGTTCGATGCTCGCCAGTCGGCAGACGTCCCAGGGTTCCTTGTCGAGCAGGTCCGGCGCACCGACCGGGATCAGCAGCTCCGGGAACAGCCTGCGTACCTCCCAGTCCGCCGGGAACACGCCGTCGCTGAGCAACACCGCGCAATCGAACGGCTCCAGGTTGAAGTCCACATGGTCAACGTCCATCCAGGCGCTGGTCAGCTGCACTTCGTTGCCAGGCTGCAAGTGGCGAAAGCGGCTCAGGCGCGCCAGCAACCAGCGCATGGTCAGGGTCGAGGGCGCCTTCATGCGCAGGATGTCGTCTTCGCCGCGCAGCGTATCGCAGGCCCGCTCCAGCGCCGCAAAGCCTTCGCGCACACCGGGCAGCAACACCCGCGCCGCTTCGGTCAGTTGCAGGCTGCGACCACTGCGCAGGAACAGGCGGCAGGCAAAATGCTCCTCCAGCGTGCGGATGTGCCGGCTGACCGCACTCTGGGTAATCGAAAGCTCTTCGCCCGCACGGGTGAAGGAACTCAGCCGCGCGGCCGCTTCGAATGCACGCAGGGCATACAGCGGAGGAAGATGACGGGACATATGGCACCTGCAATACCGGGCTATGGGGCGAATCACTGGAAAGCATACATACATGAGTAAGACTCATGCCAATGATCGCTTTTATCCTTTTGTGCAAAGTTGACCAAAGCCTCAGAATCGGCCTTCGTTGCTTAACCCCAGGAAGAAGGACCGCCCCATGCATGTCGCGCCCACCACAGAACTCAAGGCTTTGCTGCGCCTGGCCGGGCCGCTTATCGCCTCGCAGTTGGCGCACATGCTGATGGTGCTGACCGACACCCTGATGATGGCCCGCATCAGCCCGCAGGCCCTGGCCGGTGGCGGCCTGGGCGCGGCGAGCTACTCGTTCGTGTCGATCTTCTGCCTGGGCGTGATCGCTGCGGTGGGTACCTTGGTGGCGATCCGCAAGGGCGCCAACGACATCGAGGGCGCCACACGCCTGGCGCAGAGCGGCCTGTGGCTGGCCTGGGGCCTGGCGCTGTTCGCCGGGCTGGTGCTGTGGAACCTCGAGCCGGTGCTGTTGCTGTTCGGCCAGAAACCCGAGAACGTTGCCTCTGCCGCCGAGTTTCTCACCCTGTTGCCACTGGCCCTGCCCGGCTACCTGACCTTCATGGCCTTGCGCGGCTTCACCAGCGCGCTGGGCCGCTCCACCCCGGTGATGGTCATCAGCCTGGTCGGCACGGTGCTCAACTACCTGTTCAACGTGGCGCTGATCGAAGGCATGTTCGGCCTGCCCAGGCTGGGCCTGATGGGTATCGGCCTGGTCACGGCGGTGGTGTCGATGGGCATGGCCATCGCCCTGGCGCTGTACATCCGCTGGCACTCGGCCTACGCCGCCTACCCACTGCGCAAGGGCCTGTCGCGCCCGTCACTGCCGGCCTTGCGCGAGCTGTGGCGGCTGGGGCTGCCGATTGGCGGTACCTACATGGTGGAAGTCGGCCTGTTCGCCTTCGCCGCGCTGTGCATGGGCGTGCTGGGCAGTACCGAGCTGGCGGCGCACCAGATTGCCCTGCAGATCGTTTCGACAGCGTTCATGGTGCCGACCGGGTTGTCGTATGCCGTAACCATGCGCGTGGGGCTTTACTACGGCGCCGGCAACCTGCTGGCTGCGCGCAGCGCCGGGCGGGTGGGCATCGGCTTCGGGGCGACGATCATGTTCGCCTTCGCCGCGCTGTTCTGGCTGCTGCCCGAGGCGCTGGTGGGGCTGTTCATCGACCGTGATGACCCGGCGTTCACGGCGATCTACCAACTGGCGGTGCAGCTGCTGATGGTGGCGGCGTGGTTCGAGCTGTTCGATGGCATGCAGACGATCGCGATGGGCTCGATCCGTGGCCTGAAGGATGCCAAGACCACCTTCCTGATCGGGCTGGCGTGCTACTGGCTGGTGGGTGCGCCGAGTGCCTGGCTGTTCACCTTTACCCTGGGCGGGGGCGCGCTAGGGGTGTGGTGGGGGTTGGCGCTGGGGCTGGCGTGCGCGGCAGTGGCGCTGACCTTTGGCTTTGAATGGCGGATGAAGCGGCTTTTGGGCAAGGCCGGTCTGGCTGACGGGTCGGCAGTGTCTGTGTGATTGCCGGGGCTGCTTTGCAGCCCTTTCGCGACGCAAGGCCGCTCCCACATGGGCCTGCGTTCGCCGATCAATGTGGGAGCGGCCTTGTGTCGCGAAAGGAGGGCGAAGCCCTCCCCTGCGATGTCACAGGCTAACCAGCTTCGGCTTACTGTAATCCAGCAAGAACTCCATCAACTCCCCCACCGGCAACGGTTTGCTGACCAGGAACCCTTGCACCTGGTCACAGCCAAACCCGCGCAACAATGCCAGCTGTTCTTCGCTCTCCACCCCTTCGGCCACCACCTCGAGGTTGAGGTTGTGCGCCAGGTTGATCATGGCGTGCACCAGCTTGCGGTTCTCTTCGCGCATTTCCATTTCGGCGACGAAGCTGCGGTCTACCTTGAGCAGGGTGATCGGCAGGCTGTTGAGGTGCACGAACGAAGAAAACCCGGTGCCGAAGTCATCAAGGGAGAAGCGCACACCCAGGCGGCCCAGCGCGTCCATGGTCTGGCGCACCAGCTCGTTGCGCCGCATCACCGCCGTTTCGGTCAGTTCGAACTCCAGCCAGCGGGCATCCACGCCATGCTCGAGAATCAGGCGGCTCAAAGTCGCCAGCAGCTGGCTGTCCTGGAACTGGCGGAAGCTCAGGTTGACCGCCATGTGCAGCGGCGCCAGCCCGCGCTCGCCCAACACCTGCATGTCGCGCAGGGCGCGGGAGATCACCCAGTAGCCCAGCGGCACGATCAGGCCGCTCTGCTCGGCCAGTGGCACGAACTCGCTGGGCGGCAACAGCCCGCGCTCGGCATGCCGCCAGCGCACCAGCGCCTCGAGGCCGACGATGCGCCCGTCGGCCAGGTTCAGCCGCGGCTGGTAATGCAGCTCCAGCTCGTCACGCCGCAAGGCGCGGCGCAATTCGCTTTCCAGGTCGGCCAGGCTGCGGGCATTGCGGTTGATGCGCTCGTTGAAGACATGGAAGGTGCAGCCCTGGCTACCCTTGGCCTGGCGCATGGCGATATGCGCGTGCCACATCAGCGGGTCGGCGCCACTCTGGGCCCGGGCATGGGCCAGGCCCAGGCTGCAGCCCAGCAGCAGGCTTTCGCCGTCGATCCAGTACGGCTCGGCCAGTGCCTCGACGATGCGCTCGGCAATCCACTCGGCACGGTTGGCGTCGCGCCGGGTGTCGATCAGCAGGGCGAACTCGTCGCTGCCCAGCCGCGCCAGCTGGTCGCCGGCCTCCAGTTGCTGCTTCAGACGCGCCACCACCTGCAGGATCAGGCGGTCGCCGCTCTGGTGGCCGAGGGCGTCGTTGACGTGGCGGAAGTTGTCCAGGTCCAGGTGGCCGAGGGCAAGGCCGCGGCCGTCATTCTCGGCCAGGCTGGCGGTCAGCAAGGCCTGGAAGCCCTGGCGGTTGGCGATGCCGGTCAGTGGGTCCTGCTCGGCCAGGCGCTGCAAGGTAGCCACCAGCACGCCGCGCTCGCGCACATGGCGCAGCGAACGGCGCAGGGTGTCGGCATTGAGCTGGTCACGCACCAGCCAGTCGCTGACCGCGCTGGGCGCCACCCCGGGCTCGTGTTCGAGCAGCAGAATGGTCGGCAGCTCGCAGCGCCCCGGCGCCGGTTGCAGGGCCGAGGTTGCCAGCACGATAGCCTGGCGGTCGTGGCTGAACAGGCTGTCGACCGCCTCCCAGCTGGGTGCCGTCAGCAGCACGGCGCTGCCCGCCAGGGCAGGCATGCAGGCGTTCAGCAGCGCGGCCCATTCCGGCTCATCGGCCAACAGCAGCAAACGCAATGGTTCGACAGGCGTGGACAAGCGGGCTCCTTAGGGCTTCACGGTGCAACGGGGACTGCCAGGCATGCTACTGCATTCGATGAAAACGCTTTTCACGTTGATGCAGGTTCTACGGGCGTAGCATCCCGACGTATTTTGTCGTGCATCCTGCGCGAAACTGCGCCGGCCGGCAAATCCGTTTACATATTTGACTCAGACGTCAGACGGTCGCGCCACAACGGCCCCATGCCTGTTAGAATGCGCGGCTATTTTCTGGCGACCCCCGGTTTCTAGCATGTCCCGACTCAATCCCCGGCAGCAGGAAGCCCGTGACTATGTCGGCGGCCCTCTTTTGGTGCTCGCCGGTGCAGGCTCGGGCAAGACCAGCGTGATCACGCGCAAGATTGCCCACCTCATCCAGAACTGCGGCATTCGTGCCCAGTACATCGTGGCGATGACCTTCACCAACAAAGCCGCGCGCGAGATGAAGGAGCGGGTCGCCACCCTGCTGCGTCCGGGGGAAGGCCGTGGCCTGACGGTGTGCACCTTCCACAACCTGGGCCTGAACATCATCCGCAAGGAGCACGAGCGCCTGGGCTACAAGCCGGGGTTCTCGATCTTCGACGAGTCCGACATCAAGGCCTTGCTGTCGGACATCATGCAGAAGGAATACTCCGGCGACGACGGCATCGACGAGATCAAGAACATGATCGGTGCCTGGAAAAACGACCTGATCCTGCCCGCCGAGGCCCTGGAAAAGGCGCGCAACCCGCGCGAGCAGACCGCCGCCATCGTCTACACCCACTACCAGCGCACGCTCAAGGCGTTCAACGCGGTGGACTTCGACGACCTGATCCTGCTGCCGGTCAAGCTGTTCCAGGAACACCCCGATGTGCTGGAGCGCTGGCAGAACCGCGTGCGCTACCTGCTGGTGGACGAATACCAGGACACCAACGCCAGCCAGTACCTGCTGGTGAAAATGCTGATCGGCATGCGCAACCAGTTCACCGTGGTGGGCGATGACGACCAGTCGATCTACGCCTGGCGGGGTGCCCGGCCGGAAAACCTGATGCTGCTCAAGGAGGATTACCCCTCCCTGAAAGTGGTGATGCTGGAGCAGAACTACCGCTCCACCAGCCGCATCCTGCGCTGCGCCAACGTACTGATCGCCAACAACCCGCACGCCTTCGAAAAGCAGCTGTGGAGCGAGATGGGCGTGGGCGACGAGATCCGCGTGATCCGCTGCAAGAACGAGGAAGCCGAGGCCGAACGCGTGGCCATGGAAATCCTCACCCTGCACCTGCGCACCAACCGCCCGTACAGCGACTTCGCCATCCTCTACCGCGGCAACTACCAGGCCAAGCTGATCGAACTGAAGCTGCAGCACCACCAGGTGCCGTATCGCCTGTCGGGCGGCAACAGCTTCTTCGGCCGCCAGGAGGTCAAGGACCTGATGGCCTACCTGCGCCTGCTGGTGAACCCGGACGATGACAACGCCTACCTGCGGGTGATCAACGTACCGCGCCGTGAAATCGGCTCCACCACCCTGGAAAAGCTCGGCAACTATGCCACCGAGCGCGGCATTTCGATGTACGCCGCCAGCGAGGAGCTGGGCCTGGGCGAACACCTGGACGCGCGCTACACCGAGCGTTTGCAGCGCTTCAAGCACTGGCTGGACGGGGTGCGCCACAAGGTTGCGCTGGAAGACCCGATTGCCGCGCTGCACGAGATGATTCGCGACATCGACTACGAGAACTGGATCCGCCAGCAGACCGCCAGCGACAAGGCTGCGGAGTTCCGCATCAGCAACGTCTGGTTCCTGGTCGAAGCGCTGAAGAACACCCTCGAAAAGGACGAAGAGGGTGACATGACCATCGAGGACGCCATCGGCAAGCTGGTGCTGCGCGACATGCTCGAGCGCCAGCAGGAAGAGGAAGAAAACGCCGAAGGGGTGCAGATGATGACCCTGCATGCCTCCAAGGGCCTGGAGTTCCCTTACGTGTTCATCATGGGCATGGAAGAGGAAATCCTCCCGCACCGTTCCAGCATCGAGGCCGACACCATCGAAGAGGAACGCCGCCTGGCCTACGTGGGCATCACCCGTGCGCGCCAGACCCTGGCCTTCACCTTCGCCGCCAAGCGCAAACAGTACGGGGAAATCATCGACTGCACGCCGAGCCGGTTCCTCGACGAACTGCCGCCGGAAGACCTGGCCTGGGAAGGCCTGGACGACGCGCCGGTCGAGGTCAAGGCCGCACGCGGCAACAACGCCCTGGCCGATATCCGGGCGATGCTCAAACGCTGATCAACCATTACTCTTTATTCTTGCCGCTTGCAGCGGCCACCTTTGTTACATCGAGGAATACCACAGTGGAAGCACTGCATCAGAAGATTCGCGAAGAAGGCATCGTGCTTTCCGATCAGGTTCTCAAAGTCGATGCGTTTCTCAACCACCAGATCGACCCTGCGCTGATGCAGCTGATCGGTGACGAGTTCGCCCGTCTGTTCGCCGACGCGGGCGTGACCAAGATCGTCACCATCGAGGCTTCGGGCATCGCCCCGGCGGTAATGACCGGCCTGAAGCTGGGCGTGCCGGTGATCTTCGCCCGCAAGCATCAGTCGCTGACCCTGACCGAGAACCTGCTGACCGCCTCGGTGTACTCCTTCACCAAGCAGACCGAGAACACCGTGGCCATCTCGCCGCGCCACCTCAACAGCAGCGACCGCGTGCTGGTGATCGACGACTTCCTGGCCAACGGCAAGGCGTCGCAAGCGCTGATCTCGATCATCAAGCAGGCCGGCGCCACCGTGGCTGGCCTGGGTATCGTGATCGAGAAGTCGTTCCAGGGCGGCCGTGCCGAGCTGGACAGCCAGGGTTATCGCGTTGAGTCGCTGGCCCGGGTGAAGTCGCTGGAAGGTGGTGTGGTGACCTTTATCGAGTAAGGCCGCTACGCGATCCCTGTGGGAGCGGGTTTACCCGCGAATGCGATGGCACATTCCCTATCGCATTCGCGGGTGAACCCGCTCCCACAGGGGCCAATGTACCCTGGAGTCATTCGGCTGCCGCCAACCCCGCCAGCAACAGCCGCTGGTACAGCTCTTCCTTCAGCCCCTGCGGCTGATCCAGACCCATCCGCAGCAGATGCTGCTCATACCCCTGCGGCCCTGGCGCATCCAGCGCGGCTTTGCCCAGCTCCAGCATCTCGCTCAGCTTGAACTTGCTCTTCAACCAGTTCAGCGCCCGCAACAGATCGCGCTCCTCAGCGGTGAAGTCCGTGCCCAGCGGATACTCCGGGAACAACCGCGCATGCCGCGCCCTGATCGCCTCCAGGCGCTGGGGCGTGTTGTCGGCAAAGCGCGCGTCCAGCTGAAACCCCCGAGGCAGTTTGCCGGCCTCTTTCGCCTGCTCGATCAGCTCCGGCTGGAACCGCGAATCACACACCGCCAGCAACCGCGCAATCACCTCGCTGTCGGTCTGCCCGCGCAAATCGGCAATGCCGTATTCGGTCACCACGATATCGCGCAGGTGCCGGGGTATGGTGCAGTGACCATAGGTCCAGAACAGGTTCGAGGTCACCTCCCCACCCGCCTCGCGCCAGCTGCGCAATAGCAGGATCGAACGCCCGCCTTCCAGGGCATGGCCCTGGGCGACGAAGTTGTACTGCCCACCCACGCCGCTGAGTACCCGGCCATCTTCCAGCTGGTCAGCCACCCCGGCGCCAAGCAGGGTCATGCCGAACGCGGTGTTGATGAAACGGGCATCGCGGCGCTGGCTGCGCTTGAGCTCCTCCTGCCCGTACAGCTCGTTGATGAAGCTGATGCGGGTCATGGCAAAGCGTGCGCGCTGCTCCAACGTCATGTCGCGCAGGCGCTGGTAAAACGCCTGCGGGCCAAGGAAGAAGCCACCATGTAACAGGGTGCCCTGCTCATCCACGGGGCGCCGCAGCAGGCCCGCTTCGGCCAGCACCAGCAGGCCGTTGACGAACATCTCGCTGCAACCGTAGAGGCCTTGGGCAAAGGGGGCCAGGCCCCCTTCACGTTCGATCAGCCCTTGCCATGCTTGAGCATCCAGGGCGTCGAGCACGGCACGATAGCCGGCGTTGTCGCCCTGGCGCGCCAGCAGTGCGGCAGCGACCGCATCACCCATGGCGCCAATGCCGATCTGCAGGGTGCCGCCGTCGCGTACCAGGCTGCTGGCGTACAGGCCGATGCAATGGTCCTGAAGGGTGACCGGCATGTTCGGCGTGGAGAACAGGCGGCGTTGCTCGGCTTCATCGAGCAGCAGGTCGAAGCTATCCATGGGCAGTTCGGCGTCGCCCGGCATGTAGGGCAACTCGGCATGCACCTGGCCCAGCATGAGGATGGTTTCACCATTGGCGCGGCGCTTGGCGATCATTGGCAGCAGATCGAGGGTGATATCGGGGTTGCAGGCCAGGCTCAGGTGCACGGGCCGCTCGGGGCTGGCGGCCACCAGTTGCGCGATCAGGTTCAGGCCCTTGGCGTTGATGTCACGGGCGGCGTGGCTGTAGTTGCTGCTGACGTAGTCCTGCTGGGCCGCTTCACTGTGCAGCAGGCTGCCGGGCTGCATGAAGAACTGCTCGACGCGGATGTTGGCTGGCAGGCTGTCGTTGCGCAGGTCGGCGAGGTAGGTGAGCTCTTCGTAATCGGCGAACACGCGCTCGACGAAGGGTTCGAGAAAGCGCCGCTGCAGGCCATCACCGAGTGGCGGGCGGCCGAGGGACAACGCGGTATAGATGGTCAGCCGGCGTTCGGGCAGCTCGCGTACCCGGGCATAAAGGGCATTGACGAAGGCGTTGGGTTTGCCCAGGCCCAGCGGCAGGCCCATGTGGATGTGGGCTGGCAGGCGTGCCAGGGCTTGCTCGACCGCCTGGTCGATGGAGCAGAGGTGCATCGGGGCCTCCTGAGACATCCATGGGTTCAGGGGGTTGGACAGGGGCTTTGTTGGGTTGGTTGCCTGTACCGGCCCTTTCGCGGCTAAAGCCGCTCCCACAGCTACAGCGCAAGGCTCAAGGACTGCGAGGTCGTTGTGGGAGCGGCTTTAGCCACGAAAGGGCCCACCAAAAAAACAAAGCCCGCCAGAATAGGCGGGCCTCATGCAATTCAGCTGTTTCTCACAGCCCGGACATCTTCTTGATCGCCCCTTTCAGGTCGTCATCCGAGCAGTCCGCGCAAGTGCCTTTCGGCGGCATGGCGTTGATGCCGGTAATGGCCTTGGCCAGGATGCCATCCAGGCCGCCCTGATGGTCGGCGCGTTCTTTCCACGCTGCGGTATCGCCGATCTTCGGTGCGCCGAGCAGGCCGCTGCCATGGCAGGCATTGCAGTGCTTGGCGATGATTTCATCTGGCGTCTTGGCCCCACCGCCACCTGCTGCTGCAGCGACTTCCATGCCTTTGCATTCCTGGCCCTGGACGCACACCTGGCCAACCGGCTCCAGGCGTTTGGCGATGTCGTCATTGGTCGCAGCGGTTGCGCTCATTGCCCAGAGGGCGAATACGGCTGCTGGTACGGCCAGCATCTTCTTGATTTGGTTCACGCGAACACCCTCATGGTGGCTAATCACGCTCGCGGCCACGGATCGGCGAGCGTTGAAAAGTATAGCGGGAACCCGCAGAGCGTGAAACGACCCCACACAGGAAAGGGGTATTGCCGAATCAATGCACTGCGCTGGATCAAAAGTTTGAAGGCGTCGCTGCACTGATCAGCCGTGCCGGCCGGTCGAACGGGTTGCGAAAACGGTGCGGGCGAGTGCTTTCGAAGTAGTAGCTGTCGCCTTCCTCGAGGATGAAGATCTCGTTGCCGACCACCAGTTCCAGTCGTCCTTCGAGCAGGATCCCGGTTTCTTCGCCGTCATGGGTGAGCATTTCGGCCCCGGTATCGGCGCCCGGTGGGTACACCTCGGTGAGAAAGGCGATGGCGCGGTTGGGGTGCGACTTGCCGACCAGCTTCATGGTCACTGCACCGTCGGAGATATCGATCAGCTCATGGGCCTTGTAGACGATCTGGGTGGGGCTTTCAGGTGCCAGTTCGACCGAAAAGAACTCGACCATGGACATGGGAATGCCGCTCAGCACCTTGCGCAGCGAGCTGATCGACGGGCTCACGCTGTTCTTCTCGATCATCGAGATGGTGCTGTTGGTCACGCCGGCACGCTTGGCGAGTTCGCGCTGGGACAGGCCCTTGAGCTTGCGGATGGCTTGCAGTCGTTCGCCGACGTCCAAAGCTGGAGCCTCCTGAAACGGTGAAAAGGCGGGTGGATGTGAACGATATCATGGCAATGCCGTTCAGTATTTACAACACACCGCCCTTCAAGCTGTCCGCTTCAGCGTGTCATTCGCCGATGTAGTCCCGCGGCACCCGCTTCAGGTTGCAGAAGATCTGGTAGGGAATGGTGCCCGCATGCGCCGCCACTTCGCTGGCCAGCACGTGCTTGCCCCACAGTTCCACGGGGCTGCCGACGGTGGCTTCGGGAATGTCGGTCAGGTCGATGTTGAGCATGTCCATCGACACCCGGCCGATCAGTTGGCTGCGCTTGCCGGCGACCAGCACCGGGGTGCCATTGGGTGCCTGGCGCGGGTAGCCGTCGGCGTAGCCCATGGCAACCACGCCCACGCGGGTTGGCCGTGGGCTGAGGAACTTGGCGCCGTAGCCCACCGGTTCCCCGGCAGGCAGCTCGCGCACGCTGATCACCCGCGATTGCAGGGTCATCACCGGCTGCAGGCGCTCGGCCTCGGCCTGGGCCACTTCGAACGGTGTGGCGCCGTACAGCATCAGGCCTGGGCGTACCCAGTCGCTGGGCGCCTGCGGCCAGCCCAGCACGCCAGGCGAGTTGCGCAGGCTGCACTCGGCGGCCAGGCCCTGGCGGGCCGCCTCGAACACCGCGATCTGCTGGGCAGTGGCGTCGGCATCCAGCTCGTCGGCGCGGGCGAAGTGGCTCATCAACACGATGCGCGCAACCTTGCCGCTGGCCAGCAGACGCTGGTAGGCCTCGCGGTAGTCCTTGGGGTGCAGGCCGACGCGATGCATGCCGCTGTCGAGCTTGAGCCAGACGTTGAGCGGCTTGTGCAACTGGGTCTGCTCGATCGCTTCCAGCTGCCACAGCGAGTGCACCACGCACCACAGGTCGTGCTCGGCAATCAGCGCCAGCTCGCTGGCTTCGAAGAAACCTTCGAGCAGCAGCAGCGGGCCCTTGATACCGGCGGCGCGCAGTTCCAGCGCTTCTTCGATGCAGGCCACGGCAAAACCGTCGGCTTCCGCTTCCAGGGCCAGGGCGCAACGCACGGCGCCATGGCCGTAGCCGTCGGCCTTGATCACGGCGAGGGCTTTGGCACCGGTCAGTTCACGGGCCAGACGGTAGTTGTGGCGCAGGGCCTGGAGGTCGATCAGGGCGCGGGCGGGACGCATGGCGGCTGCCTTATGTTGTTCGGGTTGAAATCGGTGCTGGATTCATCGCCGGCAAGCCAGCTCCCACAGGATTTCACAGGGCCTGAAGACTGTAGAGATCCTGTGGGAGCTGGCTTGCCGGCGATGAGGCCGGTACAGGCTATTACTGCTGGTGAGCCGGCGCAGCCTGCCCGTGCTTGGCCACTTCCGGGCTGTGGCCATAGCGGGAGATGTCCAGGCCTTCGGCACTGATCTGCGGCTTCTTGCGCGCAATCAGGTCGGCCAGCAGGCGACCGGAGCCGCACGCCATGGTCCAGCCCAGTGTGCCGTGACCGGTGTTCAGGAACAGGTTGCGGAACGCCGTGGCACCCACAATAGGCGTACCGTCCGGGGTTGCCGGGCGCAGGCCGGTCCAGAAGCTGGCCTGGCTCAGGTCACCGCCGCGAGGATAAAGGTCGTTGACGATCATCTCCAGCGTTTCGCGCCGGCGCGGGTTCAGCGACAGGTCAAAACCGGCGATTTCAGCCATGCCACCGACACGAATGCGGTTGTCGAAGCGGGTGATCGCGACCTTGTAGGTCTCGTCGAGAATGGTCGAGGTCGGGGCCATGTCGGCGTTGGTGATCGGCACGCTCAGCGAGTAGCCCTTCAGCGGGTACACCGGGGCCTTGATGCCCAACGGCTTGAGCATCTGCGGCGAGTAGCTGCCCAGCGCCAGCACGTAGCGGTCGGCGGTTTCCAGCTTGCCGTCGATCCACACCCCATTGATGCGGTCGCCGGCGAAGTCCAGGCGCTGGATGTCCTGGCCGAAGCGGAACTCCACGCCCAGCTTCACGGCCATGTCGGCCAGCTTGGTGGTAAACAGCTGGCAGTCGCCAGTCTGGTCGTTAGGCAGGCGCAGGGCGCCGGCGAGGATGTCTTTCACCCCGGCCAGGGCCGGTTCGACGCGGGCAATGCCGTCGCGGTCGAGCAGTTCGTAAGGCACCCCGGACTGTTCGAGCACGGCAATGTCCTTGGCTGCTGCGTCAACCTGGGCCTGGGTACGGAACAGCTGGGTGGTGCCCAGGCTGCGGTTTTCGTAAGCGATGCCGGTTTCGGCGCGCAGCTCGTCGAGGCAGTCACGGCTGTACTCGGACAGGCGCACCATGCGCTCCTTGTTCACCGCGTAGCGGTTAGCGGTGCAGTTGCGCAGCATCTGGGCCATCCACAGGTACTGGTCGACATCGCCGGTGAGCTTGATGGCAAGCGGGGCATGGCGCTCCAGCAGCCATTTGACGGCCTTCAGCGGCACGCCCGGGGCGGCCCAGGGCGAGGCATAGCCGGGCGAGATCTGGCCTGCGTTGGCAAAACTGGTTTCCATGGCCACCGCCGGCTGGCGATCGACCACCGTCACTTCGAAACCTTGCCGGGCCAGGTAGTAGGCACTGGCGGTTCCGATTACACCGCTACCAAGTACCAGAACTCGCATCGTTTTATTCCTCGCACGCGGCACGCCGCAGACTTTTATTGAAATGGCATGAATGCGCGCAGTATAGGAATTTGAGGGCAGTGCAATTCACTATATAAAAGCCTATTATTGGCGAGAATTCTCGGCAAAATCGCCTTTCACGGAGGGGCATCCCCTATGAGAACCCAGCACCAGAGCAAGCGTGAACTGGACAAGATCGACCGTAACATCCTGCGCATCCTGCAGAACGACGGGCGGATTTCCTTCACCGAACTGGGCGAGAAAGTCGGGCTGTCCACTACCCCTTGCACCGAGCGGGTGCGCCGCCTGGAGCGCGAGGGCATCATCATGGGTTACAACGCCCGGCTTAACCCGCAGCACCTCAAGGGCAGCCTGCTGGTGTTCGTGGAAATCAGCCTGGACTACAAGTCGGGCGACACCTTCGAGGAGTTCCGCCGGGCGGTGTTGAAGCTGCCGCATGTGCTGGAGTGCCACCTGGTGTCGGGCGACTTCGACTACCTGGTGAAGGCGCGCATTTCCGAGATGGCTTCGTACCGCAAGTTGCTCGGCGACATCCTGCTGAAGCTGCCGCACGTACGCGAATCGAAGAGCTACATCGTCATGGAAGAGGTGAAGGAAAGCCTCTGCCTGCCGATCCCGGACTGAGCCTAGACCAGCACCTGGCGGGTGGTGGCGATGAACTGGTGAACCAGCTGCTCGGCGGCCGGGTCGATCATCGGTTCAGGGCCGCGCCCACGCGGGCAGGCCAGGCGCGGGGTGGTGCCGAACAGCCGGCAGATCATCGGGCGCTCTTCATACACGGTGCAGCCGTCGGGGCCCAGGTGCACGCAATCCAGGCGCTCCAGGGCAGCGTCCTGCTCGGCCTGGGACTTGCGCGGCAGGCGCGCCATTTCTTCCGCCGAGGTGGTGACCGGGCCGCAGCAGTCGTGGCAGCCAGGCTCGCATTCGAACGAAGGGATGAGTTCGCGCAGGAAGTGGATTTTGTGGCGGTTGCAGGACATGGCGGGTACAGAGCAAATGATTTGGATGGATTATAGGCCCATTCGCGGGTAAACCCGCTCCCACAGGCGGGTGGATGCGTCAACAGTGGCGCGGTCCCTGTGGGAGCGGGTTTACCCGCGAACGAGGGCACAGCCCTCGCCTTGTTGCCCACCACCCTACCCCGGCTTATCCTCCTCCCCTAGCCCATCAGCCCCAGGACCGAGCCCAATGATCCACAGCGCGCAGCACGCCGCCTCCTATTACGCCGCCAGCAGCGCGCCACACCCTGACCACTCGTTTCTGCAAGGTGAACACAGCGCCGATGTGTGCATCGTCGGCGGCGGTTACTCGGGCCTTAACACCGCCATCGAACTGGCCGAGCGCGGCTTTTCGGTCATGCTGCTGGAGGCGCGCAAGCTCGGCTGGGGCGCCAGCGGGCGCAATGGCGGGCAGCTGATCCGTGGCGTCGGCCATGGCCTGGAGCAGTTCCTTCCGGTGATTGGCGAGGAAGGCGTGCGCAGCATGAAGCTGATGGGCCTGGAGGCCGTGCAGATCGTGCGCGAGCGGGTAGAAACACACGCCATCGCCTGCGACCTGACCTGGGGCTACTGCGACCTGGCCAACAAACCCGCCGAGCTGTCGGGCTTTGCCGAAGAAGCCGAAGCGCTGCGCAGCCTCGGTTACAACCACGAGCTGCGCCTGATCGGCAAGGACGATATCCACAGCGTGGTCGGTGCCGACTGCTACGCGGGCGGGCTGGTCGACATGGGCTCCGGGCACCTGCACCCACTCAACCTGGCCCTGGGTGAAGCCGCCGTGGCCGCCAGCCTGGGCGTGAAGCTGTTCGAGCAGTCCGAGGTCACCCGCATCGATTACGGCCCGCAAGTGCAGGTGCACACCGCCCAAGGGCGCGTCCGGGCCAAGACCCTGGTGCTGTGCTGCAACGCCTACCATAACCACCTCAACCGCGAGCTGGGCGGCAAGGTGTTGCCCGCCGGCAGCTACATCATCGCCACCGAGCCGCTGGGCGAGAAACGCGCCCGCGCGCTGCTGCCGCAGAACATGGCTGCGTGTGACCAGCGTGTCGCGGTGGATTACTACCGTCTGTCTGCCGACAACCGTCTGCTGTTCGGCGGTGCCTGCCATTACTCGGGCCGCGACCCGAAAGACATTGCGGCTTACATGCGGCCGAAGATGCTCAAGGTGTTCCCGCAGTTGGCCGATGTGCGCATCGACTACCAGTGGGGCGGCATGATCGCCATCGGCGCCAACCGCCTGCCGCAGGTCGGCCGCCTGGCCAGTCAGCCGAACGTGTATTACGCGCAGGCTTACTCGGGCCATGGGCTCAACGCCACCCATCTGGCCGCGCGCCTGCTGGGTGAAGCCATCAGCGGCCAGGAGAGCGGGCGCTTCGAGCTGTTCGCCAAGGTGCCGCATATCACCTTCCCCGGCGGCAAGCACTTGCGCTCGCCGCTACTGGCGCTGGGGATGCTGTGGCACAGGCTCAAAGAGCTGGCCTAGGACCCTGTGGGAGCGGGCATGCCCGCGAACACCGGCAAAGCCGGTGCCAGCCACCGCGTCGCCAGTTTCGCGGGCGCGCCCGCTCCCACAGGGACCGTACAGGCTTCAAAACCGTTGTGAACTTCAGTCCTTCCAGAAAGGCTTTTGACCTTCTGTACGCGCCTGCTCCCAGCTCAGTCCGACATCGCGCAACTCATCGTCCGTCAGCTGCAGCAGCGCCCGGCGGGTATGCCAGCGATGCACCATCAGCCCCCAACGCCCCAACCCTGCCGGCGCGCTGAACACCTTGGTTTGCTGCCCCGCTTCCAGTTCCCTGGCCAACAGTTGCAAGCGCACATCGCTCATGCCACCCATCGCTGCGTTCTCCATTCGATTGATACCGTGGAGAAAGCATGCGCGTCGACAGCACCGCCAATACAGAGCCAATACAGGGTTATTATTCCCATACAGAATTGGCGACTGGCCTACTGAATGCTGTATTTTCACCCCAACTGTACCGGTCGCTATGCCAATGCAGCGCAGGAGTATGCCGTGACCCTCTACCTGAACCTCGCCGAACTGCTCGGCGCCCGCATCGAGCAGGGCCTCTATCGCCCCGGCCAGCGCCTGCCCTCGGTGCGCGCCCTGAGCGTGGAGCACGGGGTCAGCCTGAGCACGGTGCAACAGGCCTACCGTATGCTGGAAGACAGCGGCATGGTCTCGCCCCGGCCCAAGTCCGGCTACTTCGTCAGTGACCACCGCCACTTGCCCGCCTTGCCCGCAGTCAGCCGCCCGGCCCAGCGCCCGGTGGACATCTCGCAGTGGGAGCAGGTGCTGGAGCTGGTGCGCAGCACCCCGCGCAAGGATGTGATACAGCTTGGCCGCGGCATGCCCGACATCGACAGCCCCACCCTGAAGCCGCTGCTGCGCAGCCTCGCCCAGCTCAGCCGGCGGCAGGACATGCCCGGCCTCTACTACGACAACATTCACGGCAACCTGGCCCTGCGCGAACAGGTGGCGCGGTTGATGCTCGACTCTGGCTGTCGCCTGGGCCCGGCCGATCTGGTCATCACCACCGGCTGCCATGAGGCGCTGTCGTGCAGCATCCGCGCGGTGTGCGAACCCGGCGACATCGTCGCGGTCGACTCGCCGAGCTTCCACGGCGCCATGCAAACGCTCAAGGGCCTGGGCATGAAAGCCCTGGAAATCCCCACCGACCCGGTCACCGGCATCAGCCTGGAGGCGCTGGAGCTGGCCCTGGATCAATGGCCGATCAAGCTCATCCAGATCACCCCCAGCTGCAACAACCCGCTCGGTTACATCATGCCCGAGGCGCGCAAGAAAGCCCTGCTGAGCCTGGCCCAGCGCTACGACGTGGCTATTCTGGAAGACGATGTATACGGTGACCTGGCCTACACCTACCCACGCCCGCGCACCCTCAAGTCGTTCGACGAAGATGGCCGCGTGCTGCTCTGCAGCTCGTTCTCCAAGACCCTCGCCCCCGGCCTGCGGGTGGGCTGGGTAGCGCCCGGGCGTTATCTGGAGCGAGTGCTGCACATGAAGTACATCAGCACCGGCAGTACCGCCAGCCAGCCGCAACTGGCGATTGCCGATTTCATCGCCGAGGGGCACTACCAACCGCATGTCAGGCGCATGCGCAGCCAGTACCAGCGTAGTCGCGACCTGATGAGCGACTGGGTAACCCGCTACTTCCCGGCGGGCACCCGGGTCAGCCGGCCGCAGGGCGGCTTCATGCTGTGGGTGGAACTGCCCGAACATTTCGACACGCTGCGGCTGAACCGCGCTTTACTGGAACAGGACGTACAGATTGCCGTGGGCAGCATCTTCTCGGCCTCGGGCAAGTTCCGCCACTGCCTGCGCATGAACTTCGCCGCGCGGCCGACGCCGCAGATCGAAGCCGCCGTGCGCAAGGTGGGGGAAACCGCCCTTCGTCTACTGGATGAAGAAAGCGCCGACGCGTAACTTTGCGCCGCCCGCAACGGTCCAACCTTTCAAGCCTTCGTTGCACAGGACGATCAACCCTTGAGACTCCAGCGAGCCTTGCCCCTGCTGCTGGTGCTGCTGCTCGGCCTTGCCGGCTGTGCCAGTGTCGGCACACCCCGCGAAACCAGCCAGGCGCTACCCGCCAACGACTCGGCCTTCGGCCGCTCGGTACTGCGCCAGGCCGAACCCTACGGCGGCCGCTCGGGCTTTCGCCTGCTGCCCAACAGCAACGAGGCGTTCCGCGCCCGCGCCGAACTGATCCGCAACGCCCAGGCGAGCATCGATCTGCAGTACTACATCGTGCATGACGGCCTCAGCACCCGCGCGCTGGTGCATGAGCTGCTGCGCGCCGCCGACCGGGGCGTACGCGTGCGCATCCTGCTCGACGACACCACCAGCGACGGCCTCGATGTGATCATGGGCACCCTCGATGCCCACCCGAACATCCACATCCGCGTGTTCAACCCGCTGCACCTGGGGCGCAGCACCGGCGTGACCCGCGCCGTGGGCCGCCTGTTCAACCTGTCGCGCCAGCACCGACGCATGCACAACAAGCTGTTTCTGGTGGACAACAGCATGGCCATCGTCGGCGGGCGCAACCTGGGCGACGAATACTTCGATGCCGAGCCCAACCTCAATTTCACCGACATCGACCTGCTGGGCGTCGGCCCGATCGCCGCGCAGTTGGGGCACAGCTTCGATCAGTACTGGAACAGCGCCCTCAGCCGGCCGATCACCGACTTTCTCTGGCAGGACCCGGATGCCAGCGACCTGCGCGCCAGCCGCCAGCGCCTGGAAGTGTCGCTGGCCAAAGCCCGGACCCAGCGCAAAGCGCTGTATGACCGCTTGATGGCCTACCAGTCGAAACCGCACCTGGATGTATGGCGCAACGAGCTGATCTGGGCCCACGCCCAGGCGCTGTGGGATGCGCCGAGCAAAGTGCTGGCCGACGACGAACCGGAACCGCAACTGCTGCTGAGCCACCAGCTGGCACCGGACCTGGCCAGCGTGCAGCGCGAACTGATCCTGATGTCGGCGTATTTCGTGCCGCGCGAACCCGGCCTGCTGTACCTGACCGGCCGTGCCGACGCCGGCACTTCGGTGAAGCTGCTGACCAACTCGCTGGAGGCCACCGATGTGCCGGCGGTGCATGGTGGCTATGCCCCCTACCGCCGGGCGCTGCTGGAGCATGGTGTGCAGCTTTACGAACTGCGCCGCCAGCCAGGCGACCCCAGCTCCGGACGGCTGAGTTACCACGGCAGCTCGGATTCAAGCCTGCACACCAAGGCGATCGTGTTCGACCGGCGCAAGACGTTCATCGGCTCGTTCAACTTCGACCCCAGGTCGGTGCTGTGGAATACCGAGGTCGGGGTAATGGTGGACAGCCCGGAACTGGCCGAATACACCCGCGCGCTGGCCGAGCAGGGCATGGCGCCGGCGTTGAGCTACCAGGTTAAGCTGGTGGACGACAAGCTGGTATGGGTGACCGAGGACAACGGCCAGCAGCATATGCTGACCGCCGAGCCGGGTGGCATCTGGCGGCGGTTCAATGCCTGGATCAGCAAGGCGGTCGGCCTGGAGAAGATGTTGTAGCCGCAATTGCTGGGGGCGCTCTGCGCCCCTTTCGCGACGCAAGGCCGCTCCCACAAAGGTGCAGCGTACGCTGAACAAAAATGTGGGAGCGGCCTTGCGTCGCGATGGGCCGCAAAGCGGCCCCAAAATCCATCAGGCAGACACCGGCTCGAAGGCCCCACGCCGCCGGGTCAACACCACCAACCCCGCTGCCCCTGCCGCCATCAGCAACGGCAACGCATGCCCACTGATCCACTGGCTCCCCGCCCCCGCCAGCAATGGCCCGAGCAAGCAACCGATACCCCACAGCTGCGCCACATGGGCATTCGCCCGCACCAGCGCATCATCACGATAACGCTCACCGATCAGCACCAGCGACAAGGTGAACAAGCCCCCCGCGCTGGCCCCGAACAGCACCCACAACGGCCAGATCGCCGGGGTATGCAACAACAGTGGAATCGCCAGGCTGGCCAC
Organism: Pseudomonas sp. AFG_SD02_1510_Pfu_092; assembly: GCF_003331055.1. GTDB lineage: Bacteria > Pseudomonadota > Gammaproteobacteria > Pseudomonadales > Pseudomonadaceae > Aquipseudomonas. Next base: position 31,307 of record NZ_PUQD01000019.1, read on the forward strand.
CAGCAGCGTTACCGCGCAGCCAGTGAACAGCGCACGGCGCGACATGTGGTCGGCCAGCGCACCGATGGGCAGTTGCAGCACCGCATCGCCCACCACCACGGTACTGACCATGAACAGGGCAATTTCGGTGCTGAAGCCCTGCTGCAGGCAGTACACCGGCAGCAAGGTCAGAATCATCGCCTCGAACGAGGCAAACAGGGCAATCGCCCAGGCGATCACCGGCAAACGCCGGCAGAAGGCGAACAGGTCGCCGAAGGTGACGCTGCAGGCTTCGGTGCTCGGTGCCCCGCCACGGCCAAACAGGATCAGCGGCGCCACCAGCAACAGGCCGGTCGCGGCCCAGAAACCAAAGTCATCATCGGAACCGAGAAAACCCAGCACCAGCGGCCCGGCCAGCTGGCTGAGGGCGTAACTGCTGCCATACAGCGCCACCAGGCGACCGCGCCACTGCTCGACCACCAACTGGTTGATCCAGCTTTCACCAAGGATGAACACTACGGTCAGCGACATGCCGATCAGCAGGCGCAGCAGCAACCACAGCGGGTAGCTGGGCAGCAGCGCGACCAAGCCGACCGACAGCGCCCCGCCCCACAGGCACAGGCGCATCGCCGAGGGCACGCCGACCCAGCCGGCCAGGCGGCTGGCCAGGCTGGCACCTATCAGCACGCCCAGCGCCGGCATCGCGGCCATCACGCCAATGGCGAAGCTGCCGTAGCCCCAGGCCTCCAGGCGCAGGGATACCAACGGCATGCTCACGCCGAGCGCCAGCCCGACGCTCAGTACTGATGCCAGTACGGCGAAGTAGGTACCCCAACGCATTGCAGCCTCCCAGGCCAAGAATTTCCATGGCTGATTCGCGGGCAAACCCGCTCCCACGGGGACACCACTGTCCTCGAACAGTGCAGTACCTGTGGGAGCGGGTTCACCCGCGAATGGGCCGCCAGGCGGCCCCCTGGATTACAACTTGATCCAGGTCGCCTTCAGCTCGGTGTACTTCTCCAGCGCATGCAGCGACTTGTCACGGCCGTTGCCCGACTGCTTGAAACCACCGAACGGCGCGGTCATGTCACCGCCATCGTACTGGTTGACCCAGACGCTGCCGGCACGCACGGCACGGGCGGTCTTGTGAGCCTTGGAGATATCCGAGGTCCAGATGCCCGCCGCCAGGCCGTACGGCGTGTCGTTGGCAATGGCCACGGCTTCTTCGGCGGTGTCGAAGGCGATCACCGACAGCACCGGGCCGAAGATTTCTTCCTGGGCGATCTTCATGGCGTTGGTCACGCCGTCGAAGATGGTCGGCTCGACATAGGTGCCGCCGGTTTCTTCCAGGGTGCGCTTGCCGCCAGCCAGCAGCTTGGCGCCGTCCTGGTGGCCAGCTTCGATGTACGACAGCACGGTATTCATCTGCTGGGCGTCGACCAGGGCACCGACAGTGGTCTGTGGGTCCAGCGGGTTGCCTGGCTTCCAGCCTTTCAGGGCCTCGACCACCATAGGCAGGAACTTGTCCTTGATCGAACGCTCGACCAGCAGGCGCGAACCGGCAGTGCACACTTCGCCCTGGTTGAAGGCGATGGCGCTGGCGGCGGCCTCGGCAGCGGCTTTCAGGTCCGGGGCGTCGGCGAAGACGATGTTCGGGCTCTTGCCACCGGCTTCCAGCCAGATGCGCTTCATGTTCGACTCGCCAGCGTAGACCATCAGTTGCTTGGCGATCTTGGTGGAGCCTGTGAACACCAGGGTGTCGACGTCCATGTGCAGGGCCAGGGCCTTGCCCACGGTGTGGCCGTAGCCAGGCAGCACGTTCAGCACGCCAGCCGGGATACCGGCTTCGATGGCCAGCTGGGCGATGCGAATGGCGGTCAGCGGCGATTTCTCGGACGGCTTGAGCACCACCGAGTTGCCGGTGGCCAGGGCCGGGCCGAGTTTCCAGCAGGCCATCAGCAGGGGGAAGTTCCACGGTACGATGGCACCGACCACACCCACTGGCTCGCGGGTGACCAGGCCAAGCTGGTCATGCGGGGTCGGGGCGACTTCGTCGTAGACTTTGTCGATGGCTTCGGCAGTCCAGTGAATGGCATTCGCTGCACCTGGAATGTCGATGCTGGAGGAGTCGCCGATCGGCTTGCCCATGTCCAGGGTTTCCAGCAGCGCCAGCTCTTCGACGTTCTTGCGCAGCAGGTCGGCAAAGCGGATCAGCTTGGCTTTACGCTTGGCCGGGGCCAGCTGCGACCAGACGCCGGCGTTGAAGGTGGCACGGGCATTTTCCACAGCGCGGTTGGCATCGGCCAGGTCGCAGCTGGCAACCTTGGCCAGGAAGCGTCCGTCGACCGGGCTCAGGCACTCGAAGGTTTCACCGGATGCGGCATCGGTGTATTCGCCGTTGATGAAGGCACGGCCTTCGATCTTCAGTTGCTGGGCACGCTGTTCCCAGTCCGCACGAGTCAGGGTGGTCATACGAAACTCCTCCTCTTGTTTAGGTGCAACGCCGCACTGAGGACTCACAGGCGTTGTCAGAATTCTGGCCGGGCGACGAGCGCACACTGGCAAGCGATACCCTAAACCAGCCGGGGTAAACTATCAATATATTTGACACAAAAGGCTCAAAAGCCTACTGATGTGCATTTTATTAAACAACAACAGGAGCCGAACCATGAGTATCGCCAGCATCATCGACTTCGCGCAGGTCATTACCGAGGCCGAACGCTACCGCCCGGCGGCGGAAAAAATCCTCAAGGGCGAACCCGACCAGGCGGTCTACAACCATTACTCCAGCCCATGCGGGCAGTTCGCCGCGGGCGTGTGGGAAGGCGAGGTGGGGCAGTGGACGGTGAACTACACCGAGCATGAGTACTGCGAAATCGTTCAGGGTGTGTCGGTGCTGCGCGACCAGGACGGCGGGGCCAAGACCCTGCGTGCCGGTGATCGGTTCGTCATCCCGGCCGGCTTCAAGGGCACCTGGGAGGTGCTGGAGCCTTGCCGCAAGATCTATGTGATGTTCGAGCAGAAGTAAGCGCTGGCTGTGCCGGCCTCTTCGCGGGCTTGCCCGCTCCCACAGGGATTCATTGCTCTCGAGGGCTGTGATGTACCTGTGGGAGCGGGCAAGCCCGCGAAGAGGCCCGAGCAGGCATAAAAAAACCCGCGTCCTTTCGGATGCGGGTTTTTTCAGGTCGCCGATCAATTACTTGATCTTGGCTTCCTTGTACACCACGTGCTTGCGAACAACCGGATCGTATTTCTTGATCTCGATTTTGTCCGGAGTGGTGCGCTTGTTCTTGTCGGTGGTGTAGAAGTGGCCAGTGCCAGCACTCGAAACCAGACGGATCAATTCACGCATGACGTTCTCCTTAGAACTTTTCGCCGCGAGCACGCAGCTCGGCCAGCACTACGTCGATACCACGCTTGTCAATGACGCGCATGCCTTTGGCGGATACGCGCAGACGCACGAAACGCTTCTCGGATTCAACCCAGAAACGGTGGTGCTGCAGGTTCGGCAGGAAACGACGACGGGTTTTGTTGTTTGCGTGGGAAATGTTGTTCCCGGTTACTGGACCCTTACCAGTAACTTGACAGACTCTCGACATGACTCAGCCCTCTAAAACCACATGCCCAACCCGGCATGGGTTGGCCGCTTAATCTCTCAGTCTTTGGCGCCTGGGCGCCGTGATTCTGGAGGTCTTACCGACCGGATACGCTGACGCGACAGGCCGAGCCCCTAGAAAAGAGCGCTGCTTTATACCAGAAAGACTTGGCCACAACAACAGAAGATACGTTTCCGACACCAGCCAAGCGTGCCGGGCCAGCATAGCGGCAGGGCCCGCCAGCCGTCGACCGCTCGTCGCCAGATTTGTAAAAAAGGGTGTGGTCATTTCCCGACGGGCACACTAGGGTAGGCCTTTTCCAGACTGCACTGGCAGATGGGCCACTGACAGCCAAGGAGCCACCATGCGTGCCGCCGCCCTTTCCTTATTGTTCAACTCTGTGTTCGCCGCCGGCGCCCTGTTCGCCGCTGGCGTTGCACAGGCCGCTCCGCTCAGCGTGTGCAGCGAGGCCAGCCCCGAAGGCTTCGATGTGGTGCAGTACAATTCGCTGACCACCACCAACGCCACCGCCGATGTGCTGATGAACCGCCTGGTGGAGTTCGACGCAGCGCAAGGCAAGGTGGTGCCGAGCCTGGCGGCCAGCTGGACGGTATCGGCCGACGGCCTGACCTACGACTTCACCCTGCGCGATGACGTTAAATTCCACAGCACCGCCTACTTCAAACCGACCCGCGCACTGAATGCCGACGATGTGCTGTTCAGCTTCCAGCGCATGCTCTACCCCGCCCACGCCTGGCACAAGACCGCAGCCGGCGGTTACCCGCATGCCCAGTCGCTGCAGCTGGGCAGCCTGATCAAGGCGATCGAGGCCCCGGCGCCGAACGCCGTGCGCTTCACCCTCAACCACCCGGACGCCACCTTCCTGGCTACCTTGAGCATGGGCTTCGCCTCGATCTACTCCGCTGAATACGCCGACAAGCTGCTCAAGGCCGGCACGCCGGAGAAGCTCAACAGCCAGCCCATCGGCACCGGGCCGTTCGTGTTCCAGCGCTTCCAGAAGGACGCGGTGGTGCGCTACCGCGCCAACCCGGACTACTTCGCCGGCAAGCCGGCGGTCGACCCGCTGATCTTCGCCATTACCACCGATGCCAACGTGCGCCTGCAGAAGCTCAAGCGTGGCGAGTGCCAGGTGGCATTGTCGCCCAAGCCGCTGGACGTCGTCGAAGCCGGCAAGGATGGCAACCTCAAGGTGGCCACCACCCCGGCCTTCATGACCGCCTTCGTCGCCATCAACGCCCAACACCCGCCGCTGGACAAACCGGAAGTGCGCCAGGCCATCAACCTGGCCTTCGACAAGCAGGCTTACCTGAAGGCCGTGTTCGAAGATTCCGCAGTGGCCGCCAACGGCCCCTACCCGCCCAACACCTGGAGCTACGCCAAGGACCTGCCTGGCTACCCACTGGATTTGAAGAAAGCCAAGGCCTTGCTGACCAAGGCTGGCCTGGCGGAAGGCTTCAGCACCACGATCTGGACCCGGCCGTCGGGCAGCCTGCTCAACCCCAACCCCAGCCTCGGTGCGCAGATGCTGCAGGCAGACCTGGCCAAGGTTGGCATCAAGGCGGAAATCCGCGTGATCGAATGGGGCGAGCTGATCCGCCGCGCCAAGGCCGGCGAGCATGACTTGCTGTTCATGGGCTGGGCCGGTGACAACGGCGACCCGGACAACTTCCTCAGCCCGCAGTTTTCCTGCGCGGCGGTGCAGTCCGGGACCAACTTCGCACGCTTCTGCGATAGCCGCCTGGACCAGTTGATCAGCGCCGGGCGCACCACCAACGACCAGAGCGTGCGCAGCCGGCTGTACCAGCAGGCGCAGACCTTGATCCAGCAGCAGGCACTGTGGGTGCCGCTGGCGCATCCGACGGCGGCGACCCTGTTGCGCCAGGGGGTCGAGGGGTATCAGGTGAGCCCGTTCGGGCGATTGGATTTCAGCAAGGTTTCCGTAACAAAGTAAACCTGTGCCGGCCTCTTCGCGGGTAAACCCGCTCCCACAGGTGCTGCACCACATTCAAGGTGGGCGCAGTCCCTGTGGGAGCGGGTTCACCCGCGAAAGGGCCGGTACTGGCAGCACAAAACTCCAGTTTTTTCTCAGGCCACAATCCACCCATGCTCGACCATCGACAGCGGCTCCCCGTCACCAATGATGATGTGGTCCAGCACCCGCACATCGATCAACGCCAGCCCGCGCTTCAACGACAGGGTCAAATGCACATCATCCTGGCTCGGCTCGTTGTTGCCTGAAGGATGGTTGTGGCACAGGATCAACGCCGCCGCGTTGTGCAGCAGTGCCCGCCGCACTACCTCCCGCGGGTAGACACTAGCCCGGTCTATCGTGCCCCTGAACAGGATCTCGAAGGCCAGCGGCCGGTGCTTGGTGTCCAGAAACAGGCAGCCGAATACCTCACTGACCTCATGCCGCAGCATGGCTTTCAAATAGCGCCGCACCGTTGCCGGGCTGTCCATGGCAGACTCACGCTTGATCGACGTTGCAAGGTGCCTGCGCCCGATCTCCAGCAACGCCTGCAGCTGGCTGTACCTCACCGGGCCCAGCCCAAGCTCGCCGACGAAGGCCTCGCGGTCAGCCTCCAGCAACTGGCGCAAGCCCCCGAACTTAACCAGCAGACCCCGCGCCAGCTCGACGACATTGCGCCCACGCACGCCGGAGCCGAGAAACACAGCCAGCAACTCCGCGTCGGTCAGGCTTGCGGCCCCGCGCTGCAACAACTTCTCTCGCGGCCGCTCTTCAGCCGGCCATTGCCTGATATTCATCCCGCCCTCTGCCCTTGCTGCGGCCCATTTCGGCCCTGTGTTAATCTATTTCGCCTCGTACATGCGACGTTCCGCCGCAGGCATTTTCAAACGTCGTCGCCCGCTCTCACTGGAAAAAGGCAAGCCTATGCAGCGGCTGTATCGCAAGCGCATCGTTCTCGGCGTGGGAGGCGGCATTGCCGCCTACAAAAGCGCCGAACTGATTCGCCGACTCCTGGAGCACGGCGCGCAGGTGCGCGTCGTCATGACCCGTGGTGGTGCCGAGTTCATCACCCCGCTGACCCTGCAGGCGCTGTCGGGCCACCCGGTGCACATGGATCTGCTCGACCCTGCCGCCGAAGCGGCCATGGGCCATATCGAACTGGCCAAGTGGGCCGACCTGGTGCTGATCGCCCCGGCCACCGCCGACCTCATGGCGCGCATGGCCCAAGGCATGGCCGACGACTTGCTGACCACCCTGGTGCTGGCCACCGACGCCACCGTCGCCGTCGCCCCGGCCATGAACCAGGCCATGTGGCGCGACCCGGCCACCCAGGCCAACCTCGAGCTGCTCAAGAGCCGTGGCATCCAGGTGTTCGGCCCGGCCTCCGGCAGCCAGGCCTGTGGCGACGTCGGCCTGGGCCGCATGCTCGAAGCCACCGAGCTGGCCTGGTGTGCCGCTGAAAGCTTCAAGCGCCAGGCACTGACCGGCAAACACGTACTGATCACCGCCGGGCCGACCCAGGAAAACATCGACCCGGTGCGCTACATCACCAATCATAGCTCCGGCAAGATGGGCTTCGCCCTGGCCGAAGCGGCCGCCGAAGCCGGTGCTCGGGTTACCCTCGTCACCGGCCCGGTGCACTTGCCCACCCCCGACCGGGTCAGCCGCATCGACGTGGTCAGCGCGCGGGACATGCTCGCGGCCTGTGAAGCGGCCATGCCGTGCGACCTGTTCATCGCCTCGGCGGCGGTTGCGGACTACCGCCCGGAAGTCGTTGCCCCGCAAAAGCTCAAGAAAGATCCTACGACCGGCGACGGCATGCTGCTGCAGATGGTGCGCAATCCCGATATCCTTGCCACCCTCGCTGGCCGCGCCGACCGCCCGTTCAGCGTCGGCTTCGCCGCCGAGACCGAACACTTGCTCGATTACGCCACGCGCAAGCTCAAGGACAAGAACCTCGACCTGATCGTCGCCAATGATGTGGCCAACCCCAGCATCGGCTTCAACAGCGAGGAAAATGCCCTGACCGTGATCGACCGTCAGCAGCACCAGACCCTCTTCGCGCAGACCAGCAAAGGCAAGATTGCCCGGCAACTGGTCGCCTTCATCGCCGAACGGCTCAATCAGGTTCAATAAGTTACATGCACGCTCTTCAAGCCAAGATCCTCGACCCACGTCTGGGCAGCGAATTCCCGCTGCCGACCTACGCCACCCCCGGTTCCGCCGGCCTCGACCTGCGCGCCCTGCTGCAGCAAGACACCGTCCTCGAACCAGGCCAGACCCTGCTGATCCCGACCGGCCTGTCGATCTACATCGGCGACCCGGGCCTGGCAGCGGTGATCCTGCCGCGCTCCGGCCTGGGCCATAAGCACGGCATCGTGCTGGGCAACCTGGTCGGGCTGATCGACTCGGACTACCAGGGCGAGCTGATGGTGTCGTGCTGGAACCGTGGCAACACCCCGTTCACCATCGCGGTTGGCGAGCGTATCGCCCAGCTGGTGCTGGTGCCTGTGGTCCAGGCGCATTTCGATATCGTCGAGGCGTTCGACAAAAGCCAGCGCGGCGCTGGCGGCTTCGGCCACTCCGGCAGCCACTGAGCCGACAAATGACCGTTCAAGCCAAGGATGGCGAACTCTCTGGCGAAACCACCGTCCAAGCGTTCAGTTTGCGCCTGCCCAGACAGCCTTTGACTAATGGAGCTTCCAGAGATGAACGACATGGCCCAGCTGGTACCCGCCGCACTGCCAGACAGCATTTTCCGCGCGTATGACATCCGCGGCGTGGTCGGCAAGACCCTTCACGCCGAAACCGCCTACTGGATCGGCCGCGCCATCGGCGCACAGAGCCTGGCCCAGGGTGAACCGCAGGTTTCGGTCGGCCGCGATGGCCGTCTGTCCGGCCCGATGCTGGTCGAACAGCTGATCAAGGGCCTGGCCGATGCCGGTTGCCAGGTCAGCGACGTCGGCCTGGTGCCCACCCCGGCGCTGTACTACGCGGCCAATGTGCTGGCGGGCAAGTCCGGGGTGATGCTGACCGGCAGCCACAACCCGTCCGACTACAACGGCTTCAAGATCGTCATCGCCGGTGACACCCTGGCCAACGAACAGATCCAGGCCCTGCTCACCCGCCTTAAAACCAACAACCTGAGCCGCGCCGATGGCCGCGTGGAAAAGGTCGAAATCCTTGACCGCTACTTCCAGCAGATCGTCGCTGATGTGAAGCTGGCGAAAAAGCTCAAGGTGGTGGTGGACTGCGGTAACGGTGCCGCCGGCGTGATCGCGCCGCAATTGATCGAAGCCCTGGGCTGCGAAGTGATTCCGCTGTTCTGCGAGGTCGATGGCAACTTCCCCAACCACCACCCGGACCCGGGCAAGCCGGAAAACCTCGAAGACCTGATCGCCAAGGTCAAGGAAACCGGCGCCGACATCGGCCTGGCTTTCGACGGTGACGGCGACCGCGTCGGCGTGGTGACCAACACCGGCAGCATCGTCTACCCTGACCGCCTGCTGATGCTGTTCGCCCAGGACGTGCTGTCGCGCAACCCCGGCGCCGAGATCATCTTCGACGTCAAATGCACCCGCCGCCTGACCCCGCTGATCGAACAGCACGGTGGCCGCGCACTGATGTGGAAAACCGGCCACTCGCTGATCAAGAAGAAGATGAAACAGACCGGTTCGCTGCTGGCCGGCGAGATGAGCGGTCACATCTTCATCAAGGAACGCTGGTACGGTTTCGATGATGGCATCTACAGCGCCGCACGCCTGCTGGAGATCCTCAGCAAGGCCGATCAGAGCGCCGAAGACCTGTTTGCCGCCTTCCCGAACGATATTTCCACGCCGGAAATCAATATTGATGTGACCGACGAGGGTAAATTCAGCATCATTGATGCACTGCAACGCGACGCCGACTGGGGCGAAGCCAACCTGACCACCATCGACGGGGTACGGGTGGATTACGCCCACGGCTGGGGCCTGGTTCGCGCCTCCAACACCACCCCGGTGCTGGTGCTGCGCTTCGAGGCCGACAGCGACGCCGAATTGCAACGTATCAAGGATGTTTTCCGTACCCAGTTGCTGCGGGTTGAGCCTGAGCTGCAACTGCCGTTCTGACCGACTATCTGTTCCTTACAGGAGCCCTGCATGACCCTCGATCGCGATGCCGCTTCCCATGTAGCCGAGGTTTTGTCCGAAGCACTGCCTTACATTCGCCGCTTTGTCGGCAAGACCCTGGTGATCAAGTACGGCGGCAACGCGATGGAGAGCGAGGAGCTCAAGACCGGCTTCGCCCGTGACATCGTGCTGATGAAGGCTGTGGGCATCAACCCGGTGGTGGTCCACGGTGGCGGCCCGCAGATCGGCGACCTGCTCAAGCGCCTGTCGATCGAAAGCCATTTCATCGACGGCATGCGCGTCACCGACTCGGCGACCATGGACGTGGTGGAGATGGTGCTGGGTGGCCAGGTCAACAAGGACATCGTCAACCTGATCAACCGCCACGGCGGCAGCGCCATCGGCCTGACCGGCAAGGATGCGGAGCTGATCCGTGCGCGCAAGCTGACCGTCAGCCGCCAGACGCCCGAAATGACCACCCCGGAAATCATCGACATCGGCCATGTCGGCGAAGTGGTGAGCGTGAACACCGACCTGCTGAACATGCTGGTCAAGGGCGACTTCATCCCGGTGATCGCGCCGATCGGCGTGGGCGCCAACGGTGAGTCGTACAACATCAACGCCGACCTGGTGGCGGGCAAGGTAGCCGAGGCCCTCAAGGCCGAGAAGCTGATGCTGCTGACCAACATCGCCGGCCTGATGGACAAGCAGGGCGAGGTACTGACCGGCCTGACCACCGAGCAGGTCAACGAACTGATCGCCGACGGCACCATCTACGGCGGCATGCTGCCGAAGATCAAGTGCGCGCTGGATGCGGTGCAGGGCGGGGTGAACAGCTCGCACATCATCGACGGCCGCGTGCCGAATGCGGTGCTGCTGGAAATCTTCACCGACAGCGGCGTAGGTACCCTGATTACCAACCGCAAGCCACGCTGACCGCCCGCAACACCCTGTCGCCGGCAAGCCGGCTTCCGCAGCACTGCACTGACTCAGGTCGGCGCGGTACTGCGGGAGCCAGCTCGCCGGCGATGCTTTTTGCCGCAAAAAACGGCAGAATGCCATCTCGCTGCAACTTGAACCTACTCTGGAGAAACTGCGTGAAATACGCATCACAAGGACTCGTGCTGGCAGCTGCCCTGGCTGTCGGGTCCATCGCCGGCTGCGCCACCGAAACATCCACTGCTGTTGCCGTGCAACAGGTCGAAAGCGTCAGCCGCCCCTACAGCGGTGTGCGCGCGCCGATTGCCGTCGGCAAGTTCGACAACCGTTCCAGCTACATGCGTGGCATCTTCTCCGATGGCGTCGACCGCCTCGGCGGCCAGGCCAAGACCATCCTCATCACCCACCTGCAGCAGACCAACCGCTTCAATGTGCTCGACCGCGACAACATGAGCGAGATCCAGCAGGAAGCGGCGATCAAGGGCCAGGCCCAACGCCTGAAAGGTGCGGACTTCGTGGTCACCGGTGATGTCACCGAGTTCGGCCGCAAGGAAGTCGGCGACCACCAGCTGTTCGGCATTCTCGGCCGCGGCAAGACCCAGATCGCCTACGCCAAGGTGGCACTGAACATCGTCAACATCAGCACCTCCGAAGTGGTCTATTCGAGCCAGGGTGCAGGTGAGTATGCCTTGTCCAACCGCGAAATCATCGGTTTTGGCGGCACCGCCAGCTACGACTCGACGCTCAACGGCAAAGTGCTGGACCTGGCCATGCGCGAAGCGGTGAACAAACTGGTGAACGCCGTCGAAAACGGCCAATGGAACCCGAAGGCCCAGTAACGGACTTTTCCAGGAAGGACTCCTCCCATGAGCATCACCCTACCGGCCATGCGCAGCTGCGCTGGCCTTGTGCTGGGCAGCATCCTGCTGGCCGGCTGCAACGCGCCCAAGCCGCTGTACCAATGGGAAAGCTATCAGCCCCAGGTTTACAGCTACCTCAAAGGCGACTCGAAAGAGGAACAGGTCATCGCCCTGGAGCGCGACCTCGAAAAGATCAAGGCCAAAAATGGTGCCGTACCGCCTGGCTACCATGCGCAGCTTGGCCTGCTGTATTCCAGCCTGGGCAAGGATGACCAGATGGTCCAGCAGTTCCGCACCGAGAAGGCGCTGTTTCCGGAATCGGCAGCGTACATGGACTTTCTGCTGAGCAACGCCACCAAGGGGGCCAAGCAATGATCAAACGCCTTGCCCGCCTTGTCGTCGGCGCCTGCGTGCTGGCTCTGTTCGCTGGCTGCGCAGAGCGCAAGACCATCGACTATTCGGCTTACAAGCAGAGCCGGCCGAAGTCGATCCTGATCCTGCCGCCCCTGAACGAATCGCCGGATGTGAAGGCGACCTACAGCATGCTGTCGCAGGTTACCTACCCGCTGGCCGAAGCCGGGTACTACGTGATGCCGGTAGCGCTGGTGGACGAGACCTTCCGCCAGAACGGCATGACGACGCCGGCCGACATCCACCAGCTGCCGATGCCAAAGCTGCGCGAGATCTTTGGCGCTGATGCCGGCCTGTATGTGACGGTATCGGACTATGGCACTCGTTACATGGTGCTGAGCAGCGCGACCATCGTCACCGCCACTGCCAAGCTGGTCGACCTGAAGACCGGCACCACCTTGTGGACTGGCAGCGCCACGGCGTCCAGCCAGGAGAATCAGCAGAACCAGGGTGGCCTGGTCGGCATGCTGATCGTTGCGGCGGTCAACCAGATCATCAGCAGCGTGCAGGAAGATGCGGGCTACCCGATCGCCGGCATGACCAGCGCACGCCTGCTGACGCCGCACCCGAACGGCGGCATTCTGTACGGGCCGCGTTCGCCCAAGTACGGCACTGACTGAGGTGCTGCCTGTTCCGGCCTCTTCGCCGGCACGCCCGCTCCCACGGGGATAGCGCCACGCTTGTAACTGTGGGAGCGGGCATGCCCGCGAAGAGGCCGGAACAGCCGACACAAAAAAGGCGACCTTCACGAGAAGGTCGCCTTTTCTCATTTCCAGGCCCGGATCAGATCCCGTACTGCGCCCGGTAAGCCTCGACTGCCGGCAGGTGCTGCTTGAGCTGTGGGTCATCGGCCAGGAACTCCAGCACCTGGGTCAGCGAAACGATGCTGACCACCGGGATACCGAAATCGCGCTCCACTTCCTGGATCGCCGACAGTTCACCATTGCCGCGCTCTTCGCGGTTCAGTGCGATCAGTACGCCTGCGGCCTTGGCCTGCTGGGCGTTGATGATCTGCATGACCTCGCGGATGGCCGTACCGGCAGTGATCACATCGTCGATGATCAGCACATCACCGGCCAGAGGCGCGCCCACCAGGCTGCCACCTTCGCCGTGGTCCTTGGCTTCCTTGCGGTTGAAGCACCATGGCACATCCAGCTGATGCTGGTCAGCCAGGGCCACCGCGGTGGTCGCCGCCAGCGGAATACCTTTGTAGGCCGGGCCGAACAGCACATCGAACGGGATCTTGCTGTCGACGATGGCGGCGGCGTAGCAACGCCCCAGCTCGGCCAGGGCAGAACCGGTATTGAACAGGCCGGCATTGAAGAAATACGGGCTGGTACGCCCCGATTTCAGAGTGAATTCACCGAAACGCAGTACCCCGCGATCGATGGCAAAACGGATGAAGTCGCGCTGATACGGCTGCATGGATAGTCCCGGACACCACGGATTTAGCTAAATGGGTTGAGCTCGGGTATCATACACGCACGAGATTTTTGGGGCCATTTATGCGGATCATCAGTGTGAACGTGAATGGCATTCAGGCTGCGGCCGAGCGTGGTTTGCTCAGCTGGCTGCAAGCCCAGAATGCCGACGTCATCTGCCTTCAGGATACCCGCGCCTCGGCCTTTGAACTCGACGACCCAGCTTTCCAGCTCGATGGCTATTTCCTTTATGCCTGCGACGCGGAGGTGCCTGCCCAAGGTGGCGTGGCCCTGTATTCGCGCATGCAGCCCAAGGCAGTCATCACCGGCCTGGGCTTCGAGACAGCCGACCGCTACGGGCGTTACCTGCAAGCAGATTTCGACAAAGTCAGTATTGCCAGCCTGCTGCTGCCTTCGGGCATGAACGGCGACGAAGACTTGAACCAGAAATTCAAGTTGATGGACGACTTCGCCAAGTACCTGGACAAGCAGCGTCGCAAGCGTCGCGAATACATCTACTGCGGCTCGTTCTACGTGGCGCAGCAGAAGCTCGACATCAAGAACTGGCGTGACAGCCAGCAGTCGCCGGGCTTCCTGGCGCCGGAGCGCGCCTGGATGGATGCAATCACCGGCGAGATGGGTTATGTCGATGCCCTGCGCGAAGTCAGCCGTGAAGGCGACCAGTACAGCTGGTGGCCGGACAACGAGCAGGCCGAGATGCTCAACCTGGGCTACCGGTTCGACTACCAGATCCTCACCCCGGGCCTGCGCCGTTTCGTGCGCAACGCCCGCCTGCCGCGTCAGCCACGCTTCTCGCAGCATGCGCCGCTGATCGTCGACTATGACTGGACGTTGACCATCTAAACGCCAATTGGGGCCGCAGTGCGGCCCCAATGGCTATTTGATCGGCCGCCAGATCATCGGGTAACGATACGGCTTCCCTTCATTGGCCCGCACGGCGGCGATGATGATCAGCACCAGCACCGCCACCATCAGCATGGCGAACAGCATCAGCCCGACGAACACGAACATCAGCAGGAAGCAGATGAACCCGGCAATGGTCACGCTGATCTGAAAGTTCAGCGCCTCTTTGCCCTGGGCGTCGATGAAAGGGTCTTGCTCACGCTTGAGGTGCCACAGCACCAGCGGCCCCAGCAAATGCCCGAGCGGCACCACCAGGCCCAGCAGCGCGGAGAGGTGACAGAACATCGCCCATTGCCGGATCTCGGCATTGGGCGGGGTGATCGACAGGTTCGAATCGCTCATGCCCCGCACCTCCCTGGCTGGGTTCAGTCGGCCAATGCGGCCTGTTGCAGCTCGAAGATTTCCGTCATGCCCTTCTGCGCCAGCGCGAGCATCGCGTTGAAGTCTTCTGGCTGGAACGGCGCGCCTTCGGCGGTACCCTGCACCTCGATGAAACCACCGGCACTGGTCATGACCACGTTCAGGTCGGTTTCGGCGGCGGAGTCTTCCAGGTAGTCCAGGTCGAGTACCGCTTCGCCCTGGTACATGCCCACCGACACGGCGGCGATCATGTGCTTGAGCGGGTTGCCGGCCTTCAGGCCGCCGCGCTTCTTGATCACCGCCAGGGCGTCGCACAGGGCGACCATGGCGCCGGTGATGGACGCGGTACGGGTGCCGCCATCGGCCTGGATCACGTCGCAGTCGACGTACAGGGTGATGTCACCGAGCTTGCTCATGTCCAGCGCGGCGCGCAGCGAACGGCCGATGAGGCGCTGGATTTCCAGGGTGCGACCACCCTGCTTGCCACGGCTGGCTTCGCGCTGGTTACGCTCGCCGGTGGAGCGCGGCAGCATGCCGTATTCGGCGGTCAGCCAACCCTGGCCCTGGCCTTTGAGGAAGCGCGGCACACCGTTTTCCACGCTGACCGTGCAGATGACCTTGGTGTCACCGAACTCGACCAGTACCGACCCTTCGGCGTGCTTGGTGTAGTTGCGGGTGATGCGGATCGAGCGGAGCTGATCGGCGGCGCGACCACTTGGACGTTTCATCTGGGATACCTGTACTGGGACTGTAAATCTGCCGAGCATTATAGAGCCCGGCGCCCGGGGAAGACATGCCTATTGTCGCGCCCGGCACAGCCCGTCGCCTTTTCCTACCGGCCAGGCGCCCCCTCTGTAACATGGGTGGATTGGGCGCCAAGGCCCCACTGCGCTACAATCCTGCGCCTTGCAGCCGAGAGGCTCCCCGTTCATTCATCTATGCGAGGTACTCCCCATGGTGCACAGCATGACCGCTTTTGCGCGTGTCGAGCGTGCCGGCAGCCAAGGCACCCTGGTCTGGGAGCTGCGTTCGGTCAACCACCGTTACCTGGAGCCCCACCTGCGCCTGCCCGAGGCCCTGCGCGACCTCGAAGGCGCCGTGCGCGAAGGCCTGCGCCAGGGCCTGTCGCGGGGCAAGGTGGAATGCACCCTGCGCCTCAACGAAGACAGCAACGGCAAACCGCTGAAGGTGGACCGCGAACGCGCCGCGCAGCTGGTTGCCGCCGCCGAGGAAGTCGCCGGCCTGATCAAGCAGCCGGCACCGCTGAACCCGCTGGAAGTGCTGTCGTGGCCGGGCGTGCTGGTGGCCGACGCCAGCGACCCGCAGGCGCTGAACGCCGAAGCCATGGCGCTGTTCGATGAGGCGCTGGCCGAGCTCAAGGCCGGGCGCCAGCGTGAAGGCCAGGAACTGGCCCGGCTGATCAACGAACGCCTGGACAACATGGCCAGCGAAGTCACCACCCTGCGCGCGCTGGTGCCGCAGATGCTGGCGGCGCAGCGGCAGAAAATCCTCGACCGCTTCGGCGACATGCAGGCCGAGCTCGACCCGCAGCGCCTGGAGCAGGAAATGGTGCTGCTGGCCCAGAAGAGCGATGTGGCCGAGGAGCTCGACCGCCTCAGCACCCACGTCACCGAAGTGCGCCGGGTGCTCAAGGGTGGCGGTGCCGCCGGCCGGCGCCTGGACTTCCTGATGCAGGAACTCAACCGCGAAGCCAACACCCTCGGCTCCAAGGCCTTCGACCCGCGCAGCACGCAAGCGGCGGTCAACCTGAAGGTATTGATCGAACAGATGCGTGAACAAGTACAGAACATCGAGTAAGGCCACCCCGACCATGAACCACAGCAGCGGCACCCTCTACATCGTTTCGGCCCCTTCGGGCGCCGGCAAGACCAGCCTGGTCACCGCCCTGATCAAGGCCGACGAACGCGTCAGCGTCTCGGTTTCGCACACTACGCGGGCCATGCGCCCGGGTGAGCAGCACGGCGTGAACTACCACTTCGTCAGCCATGAAGACTTCAAGGGGCTGATCGCCAAGGGTGACTTCCTCGAGCACGCCGAAGTGTTCGGCAATTTCTACGGGACTTCGCGCAGCGCGCTGCAAGAGGTACTCGACCAGGGCAATGACCTGATCCTGGAAATCGACTGGCAAGGCGCCCAGCAGGTACGCAAGCTGATGCCTGAGGCGCTGTCGGTGTTCATCCTGCCGCCAAGCCAGCAGGCCCTGCGCGAGCGCCTGGATGGCCGTGGGCAAGACAGCGAAGAGATCATCGCCGGGCGCATGAAGGAAGCGGTCAGCGAGATGGTGCACTACGACGAGTACGACTACGTGATCATCAACGATGATTTCGCCGAAGCGCTGGAAGATCTGAAGGCGGTGTTCCGCGCGAATCGCCTGCTGCTGAAGAAGCAGCAACAGCGCCACGCGGCTTTGCTGAAGCAAATGATCGGCTGAAAATCGATGGGGCCTCTTCGAGGCCCTTTCGCGACACAAGGCCGCTCCCACATCTGATGGCGTACGCCGTGCTTTTGTGGGAGCGGCCTTGTGTCGCGATAGGGGCGCAAAGCGCCCCCAGCTTTATTCCTGCAGTGGCAAGGTAGCCTGCTGACGCAGGGTAGCCCCCAGGAAGTACGCCGGCGCGCGCAGGCGCGACAGCATCATCAGCACGATCCCCAGCACCGAGATGATCGCGGCGATCACGAACACCAGCCCCAGCCCGCCCACATGCGAACCGCTGCCGAAGTCCGGCGAGGCGCTGTCGATGGCGGTACGCACGAAGATCACCGACAGGATCACCCCACCCGCCAGCGGGCACAGGCCGCGCATCAGGAAGTGGCGCAAGCTGTCGAACAGGCTGTCGCGGAAGTACCAGACGCAGGCGAACGCCGTCAGCGAATAGTAGAAGCAGATCATCATGCCCAGTGCCGTGATGGTGTCGGCCAACACGTTCTCGCTCAGGGTACGCATGGTCACGTAGAACAGGCCTGCGGCCACGCCGGCGCAAATGGTGGCGTAACGCGGGGTTTGCGAGCGCGGGCAGACACTGGCGAACTTCTGCGGCACCGCGCCGTAGTAACCCATGGCCAGCAGGGTGCGCGCCGGCGACACGAAGGTCGACTGCAGCGACGCCGCGGTGCTGGCCAGCACGGCGATGGACATCAGGATCGCCAGCGGCCCCATGACCGGACCGGCCAGGTGGGCGAACACGTTTTCCTGGATGCGCGGGTTGTTCAGGCCCAGGCCCTGTTCGCTGATACCGGCGAACTGCAGCGTGGCAATGGCGGTGAACAGGTACAGGCCGAGAATCAGCAGCACGGTCCAGGTGGCCGCCTTGCCCGGCACCTCATCACTGCCAACCGATTCTTCGCTGACGGTCAGGCACACATCCCAGCCCCAGAAGATGAAGATCGACAGCGACAGCCCGGCAGCAAAGGCCGAGAACGACTCGACGCCGAACGGGTTGAACCAGGCGAAATCGAACGCCAGGGGTGGCGGCGCGGTGGTTTCGCCGAAAGCGGCAAAGCCGAAGCCGATCAGCACCAGCAGCTGCAACGCCACCAGGCCGTACTGCACGGTCATGGTGGTGGTCATGCCACGGCAACAGATCCACACCGCCAGGGCGATGAATACGCAACAGGTGGTGATGTTGATCAACAGGTTGTCGGCCAGCCCCGCCAGCTCGTGCTTGCCGGTGATCTGGCCAAGGAACAGGTAGAAGAAATCGACCGCCACCCCCGCCAGGTTCGACAGCACGATGGTGGTGGCAACCACCAGCCCCCAACCGCCGATCCAGCCGATCATCGGCCCGAAGGCACGCGCCGACCAGGTGAACGAGGTGCCGCTGTCCGGCTCTGCCGAGTTCAGTTCGCGGTAGCCCAGGGCCACCAGCAGCATCGGCAGGAAGCCGACGATGAACACGGCAGGCAAGTGCGCGCCCACTTCACGCACGGTCGGGCCAAGGGCGCCGGTGAGGGTGTAGACCGGGGCGATGGTGGAAATGCCCAGCACCACGCTGGCCAGCAAGCCCAGCCGGCCGGTGGCCAGCCCCTTGCTGCGCTGGGTGTTGCCCGCGTCGGCTGCCACATCGGGTGGGCGGCCGGCTTCTGTGTAATTGCTCATGAGTAATTTGCCGTAAATTTTGGAATTGTTTTCACAGGCCTTGCGTACAAGACCCGCTTTCACTCATTGAAAGCGTGCTGCCGGGAACAAGTCATCCGAGACCTTCGGCTGACGTCAGAATGCCTCCTGCCGTGCGGCCTCCCGTGTTGCATAAGCAATGCAGGCTTCGCGAAACGCCTGGAACAGGCGCAGCGAGACCGGGTTTTCGCTGAATCGCCACTCCGGGTGCCACTGCACGCCGAGCACGAAGCCCGGCGCCGCAGGCATGGACACCGCTTCGATCAGGCCGTCCGGGGCCCGTGCCTCGACGCGCAGGCCCGGGGCCAGGCGGTCGATGCCCTGGCTGTGCAGCGAGTTGACCTCGAACTGCGCAGCCAGGCCCAGCCGCTCGAACAACCCGCCTGGCACTATGCCGACTGGGTGACGAGGGGCGTATTGCACCTCCAGGGGTGCGTCCTCAGGTTCGCGATGGTCAAGGTAGCCGGGCAGTTCCTGCACGCGCTGGTGCAAGCTGCCGCCCAGGGCCACGTTCAATTCCTGGTAGCCACGGCAGATACAGAACACCGGTACACCGGCGGCAATGGCCGCCTGCAGCAGCGGCAGGGTCAGGCGATCACGTGCCAGATCGTGCCGGGTTCCCGCCGCGCTGGGGGCGCCATTGTAATGATGCGGTTCGATATTTGAAGGCGAGCCGGTAAAAACAATGCCATGCAGGCGAGCCAGCAGCGCCTGCGTGTCGCTGCCCCCGTCACGCGCGGGCAAGATCAGCGGCAAGCCGGCAAAGCCGGCCGCCTCGACATACTTGTCGCCTACCGTGTGCGACGAGTTCTTCCCCACCTGCTGACGGCAGGCGCTGACACCGATCAAGGGGACCGCATTTGCGCTCATGGGCTTACACCGTGTGCAGGTACCAGTTGTACTCGAGGTCGGAAATCGACACTTCGAACTCGGCCAGTTCGCTTTCCTTGCAGGCCACGAAGATATCGATGTAGTCCGGGCTGATGTATTGGTTGAGGATTTCGCTGTCGTCCAGCGCGCGCAGGGCATCGCGCAGGTTGTTCGGCAGGCTCTGATCCAGCTGCTCGTACGAGTTGCCTTCGATCGGCGCCTGGGGCTCGACCTGCTGGGTCAGGCCGTGGTGAACGCCGGCGAGGATCGCCGCGAGCATCAGGTACGGGTTGGCGTCGGCGCCGGCCACGCGGTGCTCGAGGCGCACGTTGTCGCTGCTGTCGGTGGGTACGCGCACGGCCACGGTGCGGTTGTCCAGGCCCCAGCTTGGCGCGTTGGGCACGTAGAACTGCGCGCCGAAGCGGCGATAGGAGTTGATGTTCGGGCAGAGGAAGGCCATCGACGCCGGCATGGTCTCCAGTACACCGCCGATGGCATGGCGCAGCGCGTCGCTTTGCAGCGGGTCGTCGCTGGCGAAAATGTTCTTGCCGGTTTTCTTGTCCAGCAACGAGATGTGCACGTGCAGGCCATTGCCGGCCTGGCCCGGGTAGGGCTTGGCCATGAAGGTGGTGTCCATTTCATGGTCGTAGGCGACGTTCTTGATCAGGCGCTTGAGCAGGATCGCGTAGTCGCAGGCCTTCAGTGGGTCGGCCACATGGTGCAGGTTGACCTCGAACTGCGCCGGGGCGCTTTCCTTGACGATGGCGTCGGCAGGCAGGCCCTGCTCCTTGGCCGCTTCGAGCATGTCCTGCAGGCAGTCGGCGTATTCGTCGAGGTCGTCGATCAGGTACACCTGGGTCGACTGCGGGCGCTTGCCGGAAATCGGCGAACGCGGCGGCTGTGGCCGGCCGTTGAGGTTGTCCTGATCGATCAGGTAGAACTCCAGCTCGAACGCGGCGCAGATATCCAGGCCCAGGTCGTCGAACTTGCTGACCACCTGGCGCAGCACTTCGCGCGGGTCGGCGAAGAACGGCTGGCCATCCAGCTCGTGCATGGTCATCAGCAGCTGGGCGGTGGGGCGTTTCTGCCACGGCTCGTCCGACAGCGTGCCGGCGATCGGGAAGCAGATGCGGTCGGCGTCGCCGATGTCCAGGCCAAGGCCGGTGCTTTCCACGGTGGAGCCGTTGATGTCCAGGGCGAACAGCGATGCCGGCAGGTTGATGCCCTTTTCGTACACCTTGTGCAGGCTGGCCCGCTCGATGCGCTTGCCACGTACCACGCCGTTCATGTCGGAGATCAGCAGGTCGACGTACTGCGTGTCCGGATGGGCCTGGAGGAAGTCATTCATCTCGCTGGAAGAACTGGCGCACGGGGTTACCGACGTCATGGCTGTACATCCTATGATTTGCTGCGGCGATGTGGAGATGCGGCTGGCGCCTCGGGGGGCGACGATGGTTGCAGCTGTTGTTCTTTTCACTTTCCCATCGTGGGGATTGGTTACCCGACCGGGCGCATTGATTCCCAGGGGCGGTTCCACTATAAAATGGCCAAAACGCAACAGACATTGGCAATTCGGCAAGCAGAGCGTGCACCAATGCAATATCAGATTACCCATGCCGACCTCTCCCTGGTCCTGGCGCTGGAACGTGGCCGCTCGCTGGCCAAGGCTGCCGAGTTGCTCAAGGTCGACGTATCGACGGTGTTCCGCTCGATCCGTCGCCTGGAGTCGGCGCTGGGCACCGCCCTGTTCGTCAAGAGCCGCAAGGGCTACCTGCCGACCGACACCGCGCAGGCGCTGGCCGAGCAGGCCGAGCGTGCCGAACAGGCGCTGGAGGCCGCGCGTATTGCCATGACCAGCGGCGAACAGGTGGTCAGCGGAACGGTGCGGCTGACCTGTACCGAGGCGGTGATGCACAGCCTGCTGCTGCCGGCGCTGGCCGAGTTCATGCCCAACTACCCGGCCTTGTCGCTGGAGATGGGCACCTCCAACACCTTCGCCAACCTCAGCCGACGCGATGCCGACATCGCCCTGCGCCTGACCAATACGCCTCCGGAACACCTGGTGGGCCGTAACCTGGGCTCTACCTCTTATGTAGTCTGCGGCCAGCCGCAGTGGCGCGAGCGCCTGGCCGAGGCGCCCGCCAGCGTGCCGTGGATCGCCCCCGACGACTCGATGCAGGACCACCCCACGGTGGTCTGGCGCAACCAGCAGCACCCGGGGCTGAGCCCGCGCTACCAGTGCAGCGGCATGTCCACCATCGCCCAGCTGGTCACCGCTGGGCTGGGTGTGGCGGCGCTGCCGGACTACATGGTGCATGCGCTGCCCGGGGTGGATGCACTGAGCGGGCCGCTGCCGGGCTGCGACACCCAGTTGTGGCTGCTGACCCGGCCGGATTGCCGGGCGTTGCGCTCGGTGCAGACGCTGTTCGAGGAGCTGACCCCGCGGTTGCGTGACGCGATGCTCTGAGGTTATCGTCAGGCTCAAGCGGTAGGCTGTCTGTTGCGGCCCTTTCGCGACTGAAGTCGCTCCCACAGGGTGCGGTGCCGGGCTTGAGGACAACGCGGTCCCTGTGGGAGCGGCTTTAGCCGCGAAGAAGGCAACACAGGGCTTGAAGGTAACACCCGACAAAACAGCGCTTCCCTATTGGCTGGTGATTTTTTAAACTATCGAGTCCGCCTGCCCATTATCGGGCTGCACGCCCACCGCATTTGCTACTGAGGAAGACCATGGCCCGCGTAACTGTTGAAGACTGCCTGGAACACGTGGATAACCGCTTTGAGCTGGTCATGCTCTCGACCAAGCGCGCTCGCCAGCTGGCGACCGGCGGCAAAGAACCACGCGTGGCGTGGGAAAACGACAAGCCGACCGTTGTTGCCCTGCGTGAAATCGCCGAAGGCATCGTCACCAACGAATTCATCGCTGCTGAAGAGATCGTCACCGAGGATCCGGTCTTCGCCGCGTTCGAGGACGAGAACAACGAGGCTGTCTGATTGATGCCAGGTCGACGTCGCACGGCGCAAGGCCCTCTTCCTCGGCAGGAGGTGAACCCATGCCGGGTATAGAAGCCTTGGCCGAACGGCTGTCGACCTATCTTGGCCCCGAACAGGTCAACCTGGTCCGGCGCGCCTATTTCTACGCCGAACAGGCCCACGACGGGCAGCGCCGCCGCAGTGGCGAGCCCTACGTGACCCACCCGCTGGCCGTGGCCAGCATCCTCGCCGACATGCACATGGACCATCAGAGCCTGATGGCGGCCATGCTGCACGATGTGATCGAAGACACCGGCATCGCCAAGGAAGCCCTCAGCCAGCAGTTCGGCGAGACCGTGGCCGAGCTGGTCGACGGGGTCAGCAAGCTGACCCAGATGAACTTCGAGACCAAGGCCGAGGCGCAGGCCGAGAACTTCCAGAAAATGGCCATGGCCATGGCCCGCGATATCCGCGTGATCCTGGTCAAGCTGGCCGACCGCCTGCACAACATGCGCACCCTGGAAGTGCTGTCCGGCGAGAAACGCCGGCGCATCGCCAAGGAAACCCTCGAGATCTACGCGCCCATCGCCAACCGCCTGGGCATGCACACCGTGCGCGTGGAATTCGAGGACCTCGGCTTCAAGGCCATGCACCCGATGCGCTCGTCGCTGATCCACCGGGCGGTGAAAAGCGCACGCGGCAACCGCAAGGAAATCGTCGCCAAGATCGAGCACTCGCTGGCCAACTGCCTGGCCGCCGACGGCATCGTGGGCGAGGTCAGCGGCCGGCAGAAGCACCTCTATGGCATCTACAAGAAGATGCGTGGCAAGCGCCGCGCCTTCAACGAGATCATGGACGTGTACGCCTTCCGCATCGTCGTCGACAAGGTCGACACCTGCTACCGCGTGCTCGGCGCCGTGCACAACCTGTACAAGCCGCTGCCGGGCCGCTTCAAGGATTACATCGCAATCCCCAAGGCCAACGGCTACCAGTCGTTGCACACCACGCTGTTCGGCATGCACGGCGTGCCCATCGAAATCCAGATCCGTACCCGCGAGATGGAAGAGATGGCCAACAACGGCATCGCCGCGCACTGGCTGTACAAGTCCAACGACGACGAGCAGCCCAAGGGCAGCCACGCCCGCGCCCGCCAGTGGGTCAAGGGTATCCTCGAGCTGCAGCAACGGGCCGGCAACTCGCTGGAATTCATCGAAAGCGTGAAGATCGACCTGTTCCCGGACGAGGTCTACGTGTTCACGCCCAAAGGCCGCATCATGGAGCTGCCCAAAGGCTCCACGGCCGTCGACTTCGCCTACGCGGTGCACACCGACGTTGGCAACAGCTGCATCGCCTGCCGCATCAACCGCCGCCTGGCGCCGCTGTCCGAACCGCTGCAAAGCGGCTCGACGGTGGAAATCGTCAGCGCCCCGGGCGCCAGGCCGAACCCGGCCTGGCTCAACTTCGTGGTTACCGGCAAGGCTCGCACGCACATCCGCCACGCGCTCAAGCAGCAGCGCCGCTCCGAGTCGATCAGCCTGGGCGAACGCTTGCTGAACAAGGTGCTTACCGGTTTCGACAGCAGCCTGGAGAAAATCCCCCAGGAGCGCATCCAGGCGATTCTCGCCGAGTACCGCCTGGAACTGATCGAAGACCTGCTCGAAGACATCGGCCTGGGCAACCGCATGGCCTACGTGGTCGCGCGCCGCCTGCTGTCGGCCGAAGGCGAGCAGCTGCCGGCGCCGGAAGGCCCGCTGGCGATCCGCGGTACCGAAGGCCTGGTGCTGAGCTACGCCAAGTGCTGCACGCCGATCCCGGGCGACCCGATCGTTGGCCACCTGTCAGCCGGCAAGGGCATGGTCGTGCACCTGGAAAACTGCCGCAACATCAGTGAAATCCGCCACAACCCGGAAAAGTGCGTACAGCTCTCCTGGGCCAAGGACATCACCGGTGAGTTCAACGTCGAGTTGCGTGTCGAGCTGGAGCACCAGCGCGGCCTGATTGCCCTGCTGGCAAGCAGCGTCAACGCCGCCGACGGCAACATCGAGAAGATCAGCATGGACGAACGCGACGGCCGTATCAGCGTGGTCCAACTGGTGGTCAGCGTGCACGACCGCGTGCACCTGGCGCGTGTGATCAAGAAGCTGCGTACCCTGGCCGGTGTGGTCCGCATCACCCGCATGCGTACGTAGTCCGCCAACCGCAAGGAGTCAACATGAGCAAGACCGTCATCAACAGCGACAAGGCCCCTGCCGCCATCGGCACCTACTCGCAGGCGATCAAGGCCGGCAACACCGTGTACATGTCTGGCCAGATCCCGCTTGACCCGAAAACCATGGAACTGGTCGAAGGCTTCGAAGCCCAGACCGTTCAGGTGTTCGAGAACCTCAAGGCCGTGGCGGAAGCCGCTGGCGGTTCGTTCAAGGACATCGTCAAGCTGAACATCTTCCTTACTGACCTGAGCCACTTCGCCAAGGTCAACGAGGTGATGGGCCGCTACTTCGAGCAGCCCTACCCGGCCCGCGCCGCCATTGGCGTTGCCGCACTGCCGAAAGGCTCCCAGGTCGAAATGGACGCCATCCTGGTCATCGAATGATGCCCTTGGTGACGGGCGCCCTGCCCGTCACCTTCCCTCCTTCGCAAGGTTACCCCGTCATGCGTCAAGCACTGCCCTTCGCGCTGGCAGCCCTGCTTCTGGGCGGCTGCGCCAGTCACAAACCTGAAGATTTCAACGGCACCTGGATCAACCAGGACGCCATCACTGCGGCCGTCAAGGGCGGCAGCCTGCGTCAGGCGCTCAATGAGCACGGCCCTGTATTCGAGTGGAAGCTCGACGTCGCCAGCCAGCAGGCCAGCTACAGCAATGGCTTCGAAGCGGCCGACGGCCAACTGAGCGCCACCGACAAGCAATGGCAGGCGCGCTTCCAGGGCGGCCAGACCGAGCAGTTGTCGCTGGATGGCGACGAGTTGCAGGCTGTCGACCAAAGCGGCGCCAAACAGACCTTCGTGCGCGCCAAGGCCCCCGCTGCGGCCAATGCGCCGCTGGGCAGCAGTTTCGAGAAAGCGCTGTACCAGGCGTACCTGGGCGGCAACTGGAAGATCATCGAAGGCCAGGGCAAAGGCGCCAGCGTGCGCTTCAGCGACACCGGCAACGTTACCGGCCTGCCCGGGCCAGACCGTTTCGCCCTGTGCCTGGCCGGCGATTGCGCGACCATGGGTGGCAGCAATGACAGCCTGTGGCTGGAGCGTAACCAGCGTGGCGCGCCGTTCATTCTCAAGCGCGATGGCGACACGCTGGAAATCTTCCAGGCGGTGAACCGTGCGCAGCCGGACGAAATGCCCGTGCTGGCAGCCGGCAAGCGCCAGTGGCTGCTGGAGCAGGACTGAAGCCTGCTGGAATCGTAGTCGACCCCACCGGCCCCTTCGCGGGTAAACCCGCTCCCACAAGTACACCGCCGGGCTTGAAACCAGCGGTGCACTTGTGGGAGCGGGTTTACCCGCGAAGAGGCCCGCAGCCTCAGCACAGGTCTTTCAGGATCGCCGCATAGCCTTCCTTGTAACTCGGGTACACCGGTGCCCAGCCCAGCGCCCGGGCCCGGGCGTTGCTGCAGCGCTTGCTGCCGGTACGCCGCACCCGCTGCTCATCGGACCACTCGGTAACCCCCAGGTACCCACGCAGCCACGCCACCACATCGGCCAGCGGCGCCGGGTCGTCGTCGACGCCGATGTAGCAGTCGTCCAGCACCTTGCCGTCGGCATCCGCCTGCAACAGGAACGCCAACAGGCTGGCGGCGTCCTCGGCGTGGATGCGGTTGCCATACAGCGGCGGCTGCTCGGCCACGCGGTAGCCCTGGCGCACCTGGCTGAGCAGCCACTCGCGGCCCGGGCCATAGATGCCGGTCAGGCGCACCACGCTGGCCGGGATGCCGCTGGCCAGGGCCAGCTGCTCGGCTTCCAGCATCAACCGCCCGGAATAGCCTTCCGGCTCGGTGGCGGCGCGCTCATCGATCCACTCGCCATCCTTCTGCGCAAACACGCTGCTGCTGGAAACGAACAGCAACCGGCGCGGGCGCTGACCGCGCTCGGCCAGCCAGGCCAGCACATGGCGCAAACCGTCGACATAGGCCGCCTGGTAGCCCGCTTCGTCGTGCTGGCTGGCCGCCACGCAATACACCAGGTAATCCGGCGCGCGCTGCGGCCAGGCGCTGGGCATCGCAGGCTCGGACAAGTCCGCCGCCACTGGCATAACCCCCGCAGGCAGCTGCCCGACCGAACGGCGCAGGCCGCTCACCTGCCAGCCACGCGCAAGCAGCTGCCGGGCAAGACGCCCGCCCACATCACCACAACCCACCACCATCACGGAACGGTCTGACATCTCTGAACTCCTAGACCCATTGATCAGCCCGACCACGCTACACGATGGATGGCTAGACCTTAGGCGAAAAAAGCAACAAGATTACTTTTGTTAACAAGAATTACTTGCAATAATGGCGGCCAATTTGTTCTCGGCCTACCTCGAGGCCTTGGAGAACGCTCACTTATTTCTTCATCAGGTCCGGCTAGCATGACACGTACTCAACCTTCCGCTTCGCCAACCCCGTCGCGCGCCTGGCGCGCCATCGCCGCGCTGACGCTCAGCCTGGTGCTGGCCCCGGTGGCCATGGCCGATGAGCCAACCGCCAATACTGCCACCCCGGCTGCCGCTGCTGCCCCAGCAGCCCCGGCTTCCGCTGCACCGGCACCTGCCGCTGGCACTGTTGCCCCGGCGGATGCCCCGGCCGCGGTAGACCCGAGCGTCGAAGCCCTGGTTGAAGATACCTCGCTGGGCATGGCCCACGACCTGTCCCCATGGGGCATGTACAAGAACGCCGATGTGGTGGTGAAGGCGGTCATGATCGGCCTGGCCATTGCCTCCATCATCACCTGGACCATCTGGATTGCCAAAGGCTTCGAGCTGATGGGCGCCAAGCGTCGCCTGCGCGGTGAAATCGCCCTGCTGAAGAAGTCCGCCAGCCTCAAGGAGGCCAGCGAGGTTTCCAACAAGGAAGGCACCCTGGCGCACACCCTGGTCCACGACGCGCTGGAAGAAATGCGCCTGTCGGCCAACGCCCGCGAAAAAGAAGGCATCAAGGAGCGTGTCAGCTTCCGCCTGGAGCGCCTGGTACACGCCAGCGGCCGCACCATGAGCAGCGGCACCGGGGTACTCGCTACCATCGGCTCCACCGCACCGTTCGTCGGCCTGTTCGGTACCGTATGGGGCATCATGAACAGCTTCATCGGCATCGCCAAGACCCAGACCACCAACCTGGCCGTGGTTGCCCCGGGTATCGCCGAAGCCCTGCTGGCCACCGCCCTGGGCCTGGTCGCCGCGATCCCGGCCGTGGTCATCTACAACGTCTTCGCCCGCTCCATCGCCGGCTACAAGGCCCAGGTGTCCGACGCCTCCGCGCAGGTGCTGCTGCTGGTCAGCCGTGACCTCGACCACCAGGGCAGCGATCGCGTTGCCCCGCACATGGTGAAAGTGGGGTAAGCCATGGGCCTGCATCTCAACGAAGGTGGCGACGACCTCGCCGAAAACCACGAAATCAACGTTACGCCGTTCATCGACGTGATGCTGGTGCTGCTGATCATCTTCATGGTCGCAGCCCCTTTGGCCACGGTGGACATCAAGGTCGACCTGCCGGCCTCGACCGCCAAGCCGGCACCAAGGCCCGAGAAACCGGTGTTCGTCAGCGTCAAGGCCGACCAGAAGCTGTACGTCGGCGACGATCAGGTCCCTGCCCCCGACCAGCTTGGCCGCATGCTCGACGCCAAGACCAAGGGCGACAAGGAAACCACCATCTTCTTCCAGGCTGACAAAGGCGTGGATTACGGTGACCTGATGGAAGTGATGAACAACATGCGCGCGGCCGGTTACCTGAAAGTCGGTCTGGTGGGTCTCGAGACGGCAGCCAAGAAATGACGAAAACGCGCTCTAACATGGCGCGCTACGCTGGCAGCCTGGCGCTCGTGCTGGGTGTGCACGTGGTCGCCGTGCTGCTGACGCTGAACTGGTCGGTGCCGCAGGCCATCGAGCTGCCCCCGGCAGCCATGATGGTCGAGCTGGCGCCATTGCCGGAGCCTGCGCCACCACCCCCTCCGAAGGCGGCCCCGCAGCCACCGGCACCGGTCGAGGAACCACCGCTGCCGAAGCTGGTCGAGGCGCCCAAGCCAAAGATCGCCATCGCCAAGCCGCCCAAGCCGAAGGCCAAGCCACAGCCGCCCAAGCCTGAGAAAAAGCCTGAGCCGCCGAAGGAAGCACCGCCGACCGAACAGACGGTAGACGCCCCGCCCAGCAACACGCCACCGCAGAAGTCGGCGGCACCGGCGCCGAGCATTGCGTCCAACAGCAAGGCCCTGCCGACCTGGCAGAGTGACCTGCTGCGCCACCTGGCCAAGTACAAGCGTTACCCGGAAGACGCGCGCCGTCGCGGCCTGCAGGGCATCAACCGCCTGCGCTTCGTGGTCGACGCCGAGGGCAAGGTGGTGTCGTACTCGATGGCCGGCGGCTCGGGCAGTGCCGCGCTGGACCGGGCGACCCTGGAAATGATCCGTCGGGCCGGCACGGTACCCAAGCCGCCACCTGAGTTGCTGAACAACGGCACGATCGAAGTCGTGGCCCCGTTCGTCTACTCGCTGGACCGCCGCTGAGACTTTTGTTTCTGTCACAAATCGGCAAGTCTGATAACGTGCGTCTATCGATTGCAGCCGCTATGCTGGGCTCGCAACTTCATGGACGCACGTTATGACCCTCACAGAATTACGCTACATCGTCACACTCGCCCAGGAACAGCATTTCGGCCATGCCGCCGAACGCTGTCATGTGAGCCAGCCGACCCTGTCGGTCGGTGTGAAGAAGCTCGAGGACGAGCTTGGCGTGTTGATTTTCGAGCGCAGCAAGAGCGCGGTGCGCCTGACCCCGGTCGGCGAGAGCATCGTTGCCCAGGCGCAGAAGGTACTGGAGCAGGCCCAGGGCATTCGCGAGCTGGCCCAGGCTGGCAAGAACCAGCTGACCGCCCCGCTGAAGGTCGGTGCCATCTATACCGTCGGCCCCTACCTGTTCCCGCACCTGATCCCGCAGCTGCACCGCGTGGCGCCGCAGATGCCGCTGTACATCGAAGAGAACTTCACCCACGTGCTGCGCGAAAAGCTGCGCAACGGCGAACTGGACGCAGTGATCATCGCCCTGCCGTTCAACGAAGCCGATGTGCTGACCTTGCCGCTGTACGATGAACCGTTCTGCGCCCTGATGCCGGCCGACCACCCGTGGACAGCGAAAAAGACCATCGACACCGCCATGCTCAACGACAAGAGCCTGTTGCTGCTCGGTGAAGGGCACTGCTTCCGCGACCAGGTACTGGAAGCCTGCCCCACCCTGAACAAGGGCGGTGAAGGTTCCCGGCACACCACGGTCGAGTCCAGCTCGCTGGAAACCATCCGGCACATGGTCGCCTCGGGCCTTGGCGTATCGATCCTGCCGCTGTCGGCGGTGCACAGCCACCACTACGCCCCCGGCGTCATCGAAGTCCGCCCGCTGACCGCACCGGCACCTTTCCGCACCGTTGCCATCGCCTGGCGTGCCAGCTTCCCGCGGCCGAAGGCCATCGAGATCCTCGCCGACTCGATCCGCCTCTGCTCGGTCGCCAAAGCCCCTGTGGAACAACCGGCCTGAGTCATGACTGAGCTGTCGAAGGTCCCGGTCACGGTACTCAAGGGTGTTGGCGAGGCCATGGCGGAAAAACTCGCCAAGGTCGGCCTGGAAAACCTGCAGGATGTGTTGTTCCACCTGCCCCTGCGCTATCAGGACCGCACCCGCGTGGTGCCCATCGGCCAGCTGCGCCCGGGCCAGGATGCGGTGATCGAGGGCGTGGTCAGCGGCGCCGACGTGACCATGGGCAAGCGCCGCAGCCTGGTGGTGCGCCTGGGCGACGGCAGTGGCGTGCTGAGCCTGCGCTTCTACCACTTCAGCAACGCGCAGAAGGAAGGCCTCAAGCGTGGCACCCACCTGCGCTGCTATGGCGAAGCCCGCCCCGGCGCCTCGGGCCTGGAAATCTACCACCCGGAATACCGCGCGCTGAACGGCGACGAGCCGCCACCGCCGGTCGAGCAGACCCTGACGCCGATCTACCCGTCCACCGAAGGCCTCACCCAGCAGCGCCTGCGCCAGCTGTGCCAGCAGAGCCTGGGCCTGCTCGGCCCGCGCAGCCTGCCCGACTGGCTGCCCGACGAACTGGCCCGCGACTACCGGCTGGCGCCACTGGACGATGCCATCCGCTACTTGCACAACCCGCCAGCCGATGCCGACCTCGACGAGCTTGCCGAAGGCCAGCACTGGGCCCAGCACCGCCTGGCCTTCGAAGAACTGCTGACCCACCAGCTGTCGCAGCAGCGCCTACGCGAAAGCCTGCG
The DNA here is from genome assembly GCF_003331055.1 of Pseudomonas sp. AFG_SD02_1510_Pfu_092. Taxonomy (GTDB): domain Bacteria; phylum Pseudomonadota; class Gammaproteobacteria; order Pseudomonadales; family Pseudomonadaceae; genus Aquipseudomonas. The sequence goes on from NZ_PUQD01000019.1 coordinate 62,316, forward strand.
CAGCCTGCGTGCACCGGTGCTGCCCAAGGCCACCCGCCTGCCGGCGCAATACCTGGCCAACCTGGGCTTCCAGCCAACCGGCGCGCAACAGCGGGTAGCCAACGAAATTGCCTACGACCTGAGCCAGCACGAGCCGATGATGCGCCTGGTGCAAGGTGATGTAGGTGCCGGCAAGACCGTGGTCGCCGCACTGGCCGCGCTGCAGGCGCTGGAAGCCGGCTACCAGGTGGCGTTGATGGCGCCCACCGAGATCCTTGCCGAACAGCACTACATCACCTTCAAGCGCTGGCTGGAGCCGCTGGGCATCGAAGTGGCCTGGCTGGCCGGCAAGCTCAAGGGCAAGGCCCGGGCTGCGTCGCTGGAACAGATCGCCAACGGTGCACCGATGGTGGTCGGCACCCATGCGCTGTTCCAGGAAGAGGTGAAGTTCAAGCACCTGGCCCTGGCGATCATCGATGAACAACACCGTTTTGGCGTGCAGCAGCGCCTGGCCCTGCGCAAGAAGGGGGTGGCCGGCGAATTGTGCCCGCACCAGTTGATCATGACCGCCACACCGATTCCGCGCACCCTGGCCATGAGCGCCTATGCCGACCTGGACACCTCGGTGCTCGACGAACTGCCGCCCGGCCGTACCCCGGTGAACACCGTGCTGGTGGCCGACAGCCGTCGTTTCGAAGTGGTCGAGCGCGTGCGCGCCGCCTGCGCCGAAGGGCGTCAGGCCTATTGGGTGTGCACCTTGATCGAAGAATCCGAAGAGCTCACCTGCCAGGCTGCCGAAAGCACCTATGAAGAGCTGGGCAGCGCCCTGGGCGAATTGCGGGTGGGGCTGATCCACGGGCGCATGAAACCAGCGGAAAAGGCCGAGATCATGGCCGAGTTCAAGGCTGGCAACCTGCAACTGCTGGTGGCTACCACGGTCATCGAGGTAGGCGTGGACGTGCCCAACGCCAGCCTGATGATCATCGAGAACCCCGAGCGCCTGGGCCTGGCCCAGTTGCACCAGCTGCGCGGCCGGGTTGGCCGGGGCAGCGCCGTCAGCCATTGCGTGCTGTTGTACCACCCGCCGCTGTCGCAGATCGGCCGCGAGCGACTGGGGATCATGCGCGAAACCAACGACGGCTTCGTCATCGCCGAAAAGGACCTGGAGCTGCGTGGCCCAGGCGAGATGCTCGGCACCCGCCAGACCGGCCTGTTGCAGTTCAAGGTGGCCGACCTGATGCGCGATGCCGACCTGCTCCCCGCCGTGCGCGACGCCGCTCAGGCGCTGATCGCGCGCTGGCCGGAGCATGTCAGCCCGTTGCTCGACCGTTGGTTGCGGCATGGGCAGCAATATGGCCAAGTGTGACGACGATCCCATAATGGATCCAGATTTGCCCTAAGGCTGGTTATACTTCGCGTTTAAACGAACAGTGGATACGGACCATGACTGAAGTTGCCCTGGACAACGCAACCCCACACGCGCCTTCGGTCATCCGGCTGCTGCTCGACAAACTCGGCGTGGCCTACCGTGAGGTGGTCGAACATCCGCAGCTGCCGGCAGCCGCGCGGGTACAGGCGGTGTTGCTCGACGATGAAGTCGGCGCGCTGATGGTGCTGTTCCCGCAGAGCCAGCTGCTGGACCTCAACCGCCTGGCCGAACTGACCGGGCGCCAGCTCACCGCAGTGTCGGTGCCGCGCCTGAAGCAGATGCTCGACAAACACCAGCTCAAGGCCCTGCCAGGCATTCCAGCGCTGACCAGCTCGCCGTGCCAGTACGAAAAGAGCCTGCTCGACGCCGACAGCGTGTTCATTCAGTCCGGTGAAGCCGGCGTTCTGCTGGAAATCGAGCGCGCGCATTTCAAGCGCATGCTGGTCAAGGCCAGCGCCAGCAGCTTCGGCCAGGACGTCGAGGCGATCAGCCCCAACCTCGACCGCCCCCATGACGACACCCGGGAAATCAGCCAGGCAGTCCAGGCCTTCACCGCCCGGCGCATCCAGAAGCGCCTGGAAGAAACCATCGAAATCCCGCCACTGGCCGATACCGCGCAAAAAATCATCAAGCTGCGGGTAGACCCCAACGCCAGCATCGACGACATCACCGGCGTGGTCGAGACCGACCCGGCACTGGCCGCGCAGGTGGTGAGCTGGGCGGCATCGCCGTACTACGCCTCACCGGGCAAGATCCGCTCGGTGGAAGACGCCATCGTGCGTGTGCTGGGCTTCGATCTGGTGATCAACCTGGCTCTGGGCCTGGCGCTGGGCAAGACCTTGAGCCTGCCGAAGGATCACCCGCAACAGGCCACACCGTACTGGCAACAGTCGATCTACACCGCTGCAGTGATCGAAGGCCTGACCCGCGCCATGCCACGGGCCGAGCGCCCGGAGGCCGGCCTGACCTACCTGGCCGGGCTGCTGCACAACTTTGGCTACCTGCTGCTGGCTCACGTGTTCCCGCCACATTTCTCGCTGATCTGCCGCCATCTGGAGGTCAACCCGCACCTGTGCCACACCTATGTGGAACAACACCTGCTGGGCATCAGCCGCGAACAGATCGGCGCCTGGCTGATGAAGCTGTGGGACATGCCGGAGGAGTTGTCGACCGCGCTGCGCTTCCAGCACGACCCGGCCTATGACGGCGAATATGCGCCGTTCCCCAACCTGGTATGCCTGGCCACCCGCCTGCTGCGCTCGCGGGGGATTGGCTCGGGGCCGCAACAGGAGATTCCTGACGAGCTGCTGGAGCGTCTGGGGATGACCCGGGACAAGGCCGAGGAAGTGGTGAACAAGGTGCTAGAGGCCGAGAGCCTGTTGCGCGAGCTGGCTTCGCAGTTTCACGCACCGCATTGAGCATTAACGCGTCACCTGTGGGAGCGGGCATGCCCGCGAACACCGGCGAAGCCGGTGCCATACACCGCGTCGTTTGTTTCGCGGGCATGCCCGCTCCCACAGGCAAAGCGTCAACAGCCCCGTTGGGTTTCAGCTCTTCTTCTTCGGCTTGAGGTACTTCATCAGCCCCTGAAACCACATCACCAGCGCCGGATTACCCTTGATCTGGATGCTCTTGTCCTGAATCCCCTGCATGAACGCCAACTGCTTGTTGCCCGCCTGCATCGTGGCAAAGCCATAAGCGGCGTCCTTGAAGGCAATGGCGAAGGCTGGCTGCGGGTGCGCACCGCCCTTGCTGCTGACGCGCTCGTTGTTGACGATGAAGTGCCGGGCGACCTTGCCGTCCAGGGTCTGCATCTGGAACACCAGGTCCTTGCCCTTGAGCTGCTGCTGGAACGCCGGGTTATTACGGCTGGCCCTGGCCATCAACAGCCCCATGGCCCAGAGAAGAAAACGGAACTTCATCAACGCGCCTCGAATAAAAAATGACTAAGGCGCGCAGTCTATCCTTTTTCAGAACTATTCATGCAAGTTCGAAACACTTTGCCTACAGAAAGCACAACGGGCGCCCTGAGGCGCCCGCTTGGCTGACATGCGGTGGTCAGGAAGCGATCATTTGCCCTTCTTGGCCGGCTTGGCAGGCACGTTGACGCTGTCACGCAGGTTCTTGCCTGGCTTGAAGGCCACGGTGTTGCTGGCCTTGATCTTGACCGGCTCACCGGTTTGCGGGTTCTTGCCGGTACGCGCACCGCGATGGCGTTTTTCGAAGGTGCCGAAACCGACCAAGGTCACGGTGTCCTTGTCCAGGGCACCCGTGATGCTGTCGAGAATCGCGTTCAAAACCTGATTGGCCTTTTCCTTGGTCAGATCGGCCTTTTCGGCGATGACGGCGGCGAGTTCTGGTTTGCGCATAGTGAAGCCTCTTTGACGGAATTCTTGTTGTTATGCCGTGCTGCCCTGGGAGCAGCGCTCAAGGCACCGCAGGCTCTAATCTGCGGCAGACGGAAGTGAGAATGGCACGTGCACCGGGGCCGCGCCAGTATCTGCGCGGCCATTGTGCGAGCAACAACAGGATAAATCCGACAGAACGCCCGCTATTTACGCCATAACCGCCGGCAACTGGCGATTCAGGGCCAGCTTGTCCATCACCGCCGCCCCGGTCAGGGCGTAACCCAGCAGCTTGCCGTCGGCATCCAGGCACAGCACCTTGAGGTCACTGCCCTGGCCTTCTACCTGCCAAGTGCCTTCGTGGCCCAGCGGCGCAGGCGAGACCACCAGCGGGCAGGCCGGGGTTTTCACGGTGATCGGCATCGGCCCGTAGCTGACCTTTGTCGGCGTGCCGGCCAAGGTTTGCGCCAGCGCCCGGGCACAACTCATCAGCGGCATCACATAGAGCAGGTTGATGCCATCGACTTCGGCACAATCGCCCAGGGCGAAGATGTTGGCATGCGAGGTGCGCAACTCGCGGTCCACGCTGACGCCGCGGTTGGTCTGCAGGCCGGCCGCAGCCGCCAGGTCGGTGCGCGGGCGCAGGCCGATGGCCGACACCACCAGGTCGCAGGCGATCACGCTGCCATCCGACAGGTGCGCCTCCAGGCCGTGCGCTACCTGCTGCAGACGGGTCAGCACCGGGCCAAGGTGGAAGCGCACACCCAAGCCTTGCAGGCCGGCCTGCACCGCGCTGGCGGCAGCCGAGTGCAGCAGGGTCGGCATGATCTGCTCGCAGGGGGCGACCACATCGACCTGGAAACCGCCAAGGCTCATGTCGTTGGCGAACTCGCAGCCGATCAGGCCGGCACCGAGAATCAGCACGCGCTGTTTGCCGGCGGCGGCGGCACGAAAGCGTGCGTAGTCTTCCAGGTCGTTGATCGGGAATACCAGGTGGCTGCCGTCGCCTTCGATCGGCACCTGCACGGTCTGCGCGCCCCAGGCCAGCACCAGGTCGCGGTAGGACACTGCCTCTTCACCGATCCACAGGCGCTTGTGCCCAGGGTCGATACCGCTAATGCGGGTATGGGTGCGGATTTCGGCGTTCAGTTGCTCGGCCATGGCGCCCGGCTCGGCCATGCACAGGCCATCGGCGTCCTTTTGCTTGGCAAAGCCGGTGGACAGCATGGGCTTGGAATAGGAGCGCCCGTCATCGGCGCTGATCAGCAGCAACGGCGTCTGCGTATCGAGCTTGCGAAATTCGCGGGCCAGGTTGTAGCCCGCAAGACCGGTACCGATGATTACCACGGGGGACGTCATGTCGTGCTTTCCTCGCTCAACCGATGGCGATCATTTCAAAGTCGCTCTTGCCGACGCCGCAGTCGGGGCACAGCCAGTCTTCTGGCACGTCTTCCCAGCGGGTACCGGCAGCGATGCCGTCGTCGGGCCAGCCTTGGGCTTCGTCGTAGATCAGGCCGCAGACAATACATTGCCACTTTTTCATAGGGGGTGGTTTCCTCGGTTCAGGCTGGGGCTTTGTGTTGCTGCTGATGGCCCTTTCGCGGCTGAAGCCGCTCCCACAGGGACCGCACAGCATCAGAGGTTGTGCGGTCCCTGTGGGAGCGGCTTTAGCCGCGAAGAAGCCAGCGCGCAATGCGTGGGGCTTTGTAGCGGCCCTGCCGTCAGTATGCAAGCAGTCGGGGCAATCATGCTAAGCTCGCCGCCTCTCTGGATGTAACAAGCAGACCGACGTGTCGTACGAATCCCCGCAAGCAGCCGCTGTCGCGTGGCTGCCGTATTCACAGCTGGCGACCGCCATTGACCAGCCTACCCTTGGCTGGCTGTTCGACGAGGGCTCGCTGACCCGCCGCCTGACCCGCCTGTCCGACGACCACTTCTGCGTCACCCCGCTGTTCGAGGGTTGGCAGCCGTTGCGCGCTGACGAATGCCAGGCGCTGGGCATCGCCGCCGGTGCCGAAGGCTGGGTGCGCGAGGTGTACCTGCGCGGCCACGGCCAACCCTGGGTGTTCGCGCGCAGCGTCGCCAGCCGCAGTGCCCTGGAGCGCGGCGGGCTGGACCTGGAAACCCTGGGCAGCCGCTCGCTGGGGGAATTGCTGTTCTGCGACCAGGCGTTCATCCGCCACCCCATCGAGGTGTGCAGTTATCCACAGGCCTGGCTGCCGAGCGAAGCCGCCGAGGCGGCGCTGTGGGGCCGCCGCTCGCGCTTCGAACGTGACGGCCTGGACCTGCTGGTGGCAGAGGTGTTTCTGCCGGCACTGTGGCAAGCGGCCAAGGAGGAACACCGCTGATGTACCTGCAATTGCTCAAGTCGCTGAACCGCCTGCACCCGCGCGCCTGGGACTTCGTCCAGCTCAGCCGCATGGACCGGCCGATCGGTATCTACCTGCTGCTGTGGCCGACCCTGTCGGCGGTGTGGATTGCCGGCAACGGCTCACCGACCCTGGCCAACGTGCTGATCTTCGGCCTTGGTGTGGTACTGATGCGTGCTGCCGGCTGCTGCATCAACGACTTTGCCGACCGCAAGGTGGACGGCCACGTAAAACGCACCGCCGACCGCCCCCTGGCCAGCGGCCGGGTCAACCCGCGTGAAGCGCTGGCGCTGTTCGCCATCCTGGTCGGGGCAAGCTTCCTGCTGGTGCTGTGCACCAACAGCCGCACGGTCTGGCTGTCATTCGGGGCGGTGGCGCTGGCGTTCTGCTACCCGTTCATGAAGCGCTACACCTACTACCCGCAGGTGGTGCTGGGCGCGGCGTATTCCTGGGGCATTCCCATGGCCTTCACTGCCGCCGGCGGCGAACTGCCGGCCAGCGCCTGGCTGCTGTATATCGCCAACCTGCTGTGGACGGTGGGTTACGACACCTACTACGCCATGGTCGACCGCGATGACGACCTGAAGATTGGCGTGAAATCGACCGCGATCCTGTTCGGCGACGCCGACCGTGCCATCATCCTGACCTTGCAGTTACTGTCGCTGGGCTGCCTGTTGCTGGCCGGTAACCGCTTCGAACTGGGTGGCTGGTTCCATCTGGGCCTGCTGGGCGCGGCGGCGTGCTTCGCCTGGGAATACTGGTCAACGCGCAAGCTGGACCGGGACTCGTGCTTCAAGGCGTTTCTGCACAATCACTGGGCGGGGCTGCTGGTGTTTATCGGGGTCGTGCTGGATTACGCATTGCGTTAAGGCTGACGTCCCTATCGCCGGCAAGCCAGCTCCCACAGGTACAGCGCTGCCTTCACAGCTTGCACATAACCTGTGGGAGCTGGCTTGCCGGCGATGGGTCGCAACGCGGCCCCGGATCTCAAGGCTTGGCGATATGCCAGACATCCTTCACGCCATCACCGGTCTTGTCCCCGGCTTTCTTGTCCTTGATGAAGGTGTACAGCGGCTTGCCGTCATAGGCCCACTGCTTGCTGCCGTCATCGCGCATCACCACCGTCCACTTGTCCTTGGCCGGTTCGTCATTGGCCTTGACCATCAACGGCGGCCAGTTGGTGGCGCACTCGCCATTGCACATCGACTTGCCTCCCGCATCCTTGTCGAAGGTGTACAGGGTCATGCCGGCATGGTCGACCAACATGCCGCCCTTCTCCATCGCATGGTCGGCAGAGGCCACCCCCGGTAGCGCCAGCGCAGTGAAAAGGGCCATCCAGCTCAGCGTTTGTCGTGTCATTGGATTCACCATTGTTTCGGGGGGATTGAGTTGAAATTGCCGCGATTGCGGCCCTTTCAAGCCTAGTTCAGTCATGGAATGTCGCCAGAATGGCCAACACCCTGTCACACAGCTGCAATAATTCCGTTATCTAATGCGGGCCAAGACATCGTATCCAGGAGAGGTTTTGAGCATGGTTGGCAGGAACATACTGATCGTCGACGACGAAGCGCCTATTCGCGAGATGATCGCCGTTGCCCTGGAAATGGCCGGCTATGACTGCCTGGAAGCGGAAAACTCCCAACAGGCCCATGCGATCATCGTCGACCGCAAGCCAGACCTGATCCTGCTCGACTGGATGCTGCCAGGCACCTCCGGCATCGAGCTGGCCCGCCGCCTCAAGCGCGACGAACTGACCGGCGACATTCCGATCATCATGCTCACCGCCAAAGGCGAAGAGGACAACAAGATCCAGGGCCTGGAAGTGGGCGCCGACGACTACATCACCAAGCCCTTCTCGCCACGTGAGCTGGTCGCCCGCCTGAAAGCCGTGCTGCGCCGCACCGGCCCGAGCGACAGCGAGGCCCCCATCGAAGTCGGCGGCCTGCTGCTCGACCCGATCAGCCACCGCGTCACCATCGATGGCAAGCCTGCCGAGATGGGCCCCACCGAATACCGCCTGTTGCAGTTCTTCATGACCCACCAGGAACGCGCCTACACCCGTGGCCAGCTGCTGGACCAGGTGTGGGGCGGCAACGTCTATGTCGAAGAGCGCACCGTCGATGTGCACATTCGCCGCCTGCGCAAGGCGCTGGGTGAAGCCTACGAAAATCTGGTACAAACCGTCCGGGGCACTGGCTACCGCTTCTCGACCAAGAGCTGATCGAGTCTACAGGCGCCACGCTGCACGTCGTTGTACAAGGACCGTCAATTGAACCAGAACTGGCACGCGACCCTGATTCGCCACCTGCTGCTGCTGATTACCGTCTGCCTGATCGGCGGGCTGATCAGCGGCTACTACGGCTGGAGCCTGGCTGTCGGCCTGGCGCTCTATCTGGGCTGGACCCTCAAGCAACTGCTGCGCCTGCATGATTGGCTGCGCAACCATCAACCCGACGAAGCACCGCCCGATGGCTACGGCCTGTGGGGCGAGGTGTTCGACAGCATCTACCACCTGCAACGCCGCGACCAGCGCGTGCGCGGGCGCCTGCAGGCGGTGATCGACCGGGTGCAGGAGTCCACCGCCGCGCTGCGTGACGCAGTGATCATGCTCGACAGCGATGGCAACCTGGAATGGTGGAACCGCGCCGCCGAAACCCTGCTGGGCTTCAAGACCCCCCAGGACGGCGGCCAGCAGGTGACCAACCTGGTGCGCCACCCGCGCTTCAAGGAATACTTCGAAGCCGAGAACTACCTCGAACCGCTGGAAATTCCCTCGCCGATCAACGACCGCATGCGCGTGCAGCTGCATATCACCCGCTATGGCAACAACGAGCACCTGATGCTGGTGCGCGATGTCACCCGCATCCACCAGCTGGAGCAGATGCGCAAGGACTTCGTGGCCAACGTGTCGCACGAGCTGCGCACGCCGCTGACGGTGATCACCGGCTACCTGGAAACCCTGCTGGACAACGTCGACGATGTGAACCCGCGCTGGAGCCGTGCCTTGCAGCAGATGAGCCAGCAAGGCTCGCGCATGCAGACGCTGCTCAACGACTTGCTGCTGCTGGCCAAGCTGGAGGCCACCGACTACCCCTCGGATAACCAGCCGGTGGCAGTCGATGCGTTGCTCGCCGCGATCAGCAACGACGCCCAGGCCCTGTCCGGGCCACGCAACCAGCGCATCACCCTGGAAGCCGCACCCGGCGTGATGCTCAAGGGCAGCGAGTCGGAACTGCGCAGCGCCTTTTCCAACCTGGTGTTCAACGCGGTCAAGTACACCCAGGACGAAGGCAGCATTCGTGTTCGCTGGTGGGCCGATGCCCAGGGCGCGCACCTGTCGGTGCAGGACTCGGGGGTGGGGATCGAGGCCAAGCACCTGCCACGCCTGACCGAACGCTTCTACCGGGTCGATTCCAGCCGTGCGTCGAATACCGGCGGCACCGGGCTGGGGCTGGCGATCGTCAAGCATGTGCTGATGCGCCACCGTGGCAAGCTGGAAATCAGCAGCGTACCGGGGCACGGCAGTACCTTTACCTGCCACTTCGCGCCGGCACAATTGGCTAACGGCAAGGCTTGAGGGCCTCGGGGGCTGCCTTGCAGCCCATCGCCGGGGGGCCCGCCCCCCCCCCGGGGGCGGGGGGGGGGGGGGGGGGGGGGGGGGGGGGGGGGGGCGCCCGCCCCCCCCCCCCCCCCCCCCCCCCCGCCCCGCCCCCCCCCCCGCCCCCCCCCCCTCGCCTGCACCCGCAACCGCCCGAGCCGATCAAGCGCAACGAAC
>NZ_PUQD01000020.1 GCF_003331055.1 Pseudomonas sp. AFG_SD02_1510_Pfu_092
TCGCCGATGGTAGTGTGGGGTTTCCCCATGTGAGAGTAGGTCATCGTCAAGATTCATTTCGCAAAACCCCTATCTGCACATGCAGGTAGGGGTTTTGTCTTTGTGCCGCAAAAAAGCAGCCCCCTGTGGGAGCGGGCAAGCCCGCGAAGCAGACGACGCGGTGCATGGCACCGGCTGCGCCGGTGTTCGCGGCCACGGCCGCTCCCACAGGGACCACGCCAGCAACCCTGTCAGTCTGACCGGTGATCTCCTCCCACAATTCGAGCCAGAACACTAGAATAGGCCCACGCACCTATCCAGAAGCGCTATATGCCCAATCCTGTCGAACCTGAAACCCTGGCCCGCCTGCCGCTGGACCAGCTTGTCGCCTGTCATGAGTGCGACTTGCTGCTGCGCAAGCCGGTGCTGCAGCACGATGAAAAAGCCCAATGCCCGCGTTGCGGCTACGAGCTCTACGCCCATCGGCACAATGTGGTCAACCGCAGCCTGGCCTTGGTACTCACCGCCCTGCTGCTGTTTGTGCCGGCCAATTTCCTGCCGATCATGCAGCTGCACCTGCTCGGCCAGACATCGGACGATACTGTCTGGAGCGGCGTGGTGGGCCTGTACAACTCGGAAATGCGCGGTGTGGCGGTGGTGGTGTTCCTGTGCAGCATGGCCATCCCTCTGGCGAAGCTGCTTTGCCAGTTGGCCGTGCTGTTGAGCATCCGCCTGAACGTTGGGCGCAACTTTGGCCTGCTGTTCTACCGCATCTATCACCACTTGCGTGACTGGGGGATGCTCGAGGTCTATTTCATGGGCGTGCTGGTGGCCATCGTCAAGCTGGTTGACCTTGCCGAGCTGACCATAGGCCTGGGGCTGTTCTGTTTCATCAGCCTGTTATTGGTCCAGGTGTGGCTCGAAGTGGTGATGTCACCGCATCAGATCTGGAGTGCGCTATCGGGGGAGGACCTGCATGCGGGCGATTGATGCGGGCATTCTTGTCTGCAACGAATGTCACGAGCTGAACAGGCGGCAGCCAGGCAGCGCGTCACAAACCTGTACACGCTGCGGTGCGATCGTGCATGCCCGGCGGCCGAACAGCATCGCGCGCACCTGGGCGCTGCTGATTGCCGCCTCGATCCTGTACATCCCGGCCAACCTGCTGCCGATCATGACCGTGAGCACGCTGGGCCAGGGTAGCCCCGACACGATCATGTCCGGCGTCATCACCTTGCTCAAGCACGGCATGTTACCCATTGCCGCCGTGGTGTTCATTGCCAGTATTCTGGTGCCCACCTTCAAGCTGGTGGGCATCGGCTTGCTGCTGTACTCGGTTCAGCGCCGGCAGCCACTCTCGGCGCGGCAACGCATATTGATGTACCGCTTCATCGAATTCATTGGGCGCTGGTCCATGCTCGATATCTTCGTTATCGCCATCCTCGTGGCGGTGGTGAATTTCGGTCGAATAGCCAGTGTCGAAGCCAACCTGGGCGCTGTCGCCTTTGCAACTGTGGTGATCCTGACGATGCTTGCTGCTTTAACTTTCGATCCGCGACTGATCTGGGATAACACGGAGTCGGATGACGACCATGAGTGACCTGCCAACGGCTAAAACCCGCCCAGCCTCGAACTGGTCGGCCATCTGGATTTTGCCTTTGATCGCCTTGATGATCGGCGGCTGGCTTGCCTGGCAGGCCTACCGTGATGCCGGGGTGGAAATTGAAGTCCGCTTCGAGTCGGGCGAGGGTATCGTCGCCAACAAGACCGAAGTGATCTACAAAGGCATGCCGGTAGGCAAGGTCAAAAGCCTGGTGCTCGATGCCAAGGGTGATAACCAGGGGGTTATCGCCACCATCGAAATGAACAAGGCCGCCGAGCCGCACCTGACCAAAGGTACGCGCTTCTGGCTGGTAAAGCCGAGTGTCAGCCTGGCAGGTATTTCCGGCCTGGAAACACTGGTGTCAGGGAACTACATCGCCGTCAGCCCGGGGGAGGGGGAGCGGACCAAGCGCTTTACCGCCCTGAAGGTAGCGCCACCGCTGTCGGACACCGAGCCAGGCCTGCACCTGACCCTGAAGGCTGAGCGGCTGGGTTCGCTCAACCGTGACAGCCCGGTGTTCTACAAGCAGATCCAGGTGGGCCGTGTTAAAAGCTACCGGCTGTCCGAAGACCAGAGCACCGTCGAGATCAAGGTCTTCATCGAGCCGGGCTATGCCAGCCTGGTGCGTAAACACACGCGTTTCTGGAACGCCAGCGGCGTCAGCATCGATGCCTCGTTGTCCGGCGTGAAAGTGCGTAGCGAGTCGCTGTCGAGCATTGTCGCCGGTGGTATCGCCTTTGCCACCCCGGAACACCGCAAGGACAGCCCGCCGACCGACTCGAGCCTGCCGTTCCGCCTGTACGAGGACTTCGACGCCGCCCAGGCTGGTATCCGGGTAAAGGTGAAGCTCAGCGATTATGAAGGCCTGCAGGCTGGCCGTACGCCGGTCATGTACAAGGGCATTCAGGTAGGTTCGCTGAAGACCCTGAAGATGGAAGACAACCTGGCCAGCGCATCGGCCGAGCTTACGCTGGACCCGTTGGCCGAGGATTATCTGGTCGAGGGCACGCAGTTCTGGGTGGTCAAGCCCTCGATTTCCCTGGCGGGTATCACCGGCCTGGAAGCGCTGGTCAAAGGTAACTACATCGCCATTCGTCCCGGTGACAAGGGCGCGCGCCCCGAGCGTGAGTTCGAAGCTCGCGCCAAGGCGCCGCCGCTCGACCTCAAGGCACCAGGCCTGCACATGGTGTTGTTCGCTGACACCCTGGGCTCGCTGGAAGTCGGTAGCCCGGTGATGTACCGCCAGGTGAAAGTGGGTAGCGTGCAGAGCTACCAGTTCGCCCGTAACAGCAACCGCATCCTGATCGGTGTGCACATCGAAAAGGAGTACGAAAAACTGGTCAACGGTTCGTCGCGCTTCTGGAACGTCAGTGGTATCACCCTGACCGGCGGCCTGTCGGGCATCAAGATCAAGAGTGAGTCGCTGCAGACGCTGATGGCGGGTGGCATCGCATTCGATACGCCGCGGCCTGATGTGCCGCTCAAGCGACATATTCCGCGCTTCCGCCTGCATGACAGCCAGGAGGCGGTCAACCGTGCCGGTACCTTGATCACCATCCGCGTGGAGCGCGCCGATGGCCTGAAGCCGGGCACGGCGATTCGTTTCCGCGGCCTGGATGTGGGCAGTGTCGAAAGCGTCGACCTGACCGATGACCTGCAGGCGGTGCTGCTGCGGGCACGCATTACCGAAGCGGCGGACCGTATCGCGCGTGCCGGTACGCAGTTCTGGGTGGTCAAGCCAGCCTTTGGCCTGGTACGTACCCAGAACCTCGACACCCTGGTGGGTGGGCAGTATCTGGAAGTGCAGCCAGCGACCAAGGACCGTGGCCCGCAGCGCGATTTCATCGCCCTGGCCGATGCCCCGCAGGTGGCCGGGCCGGAAGTCGGCCTGCCGTTGACGCTCAGCGCCCCACGCCGTGGCTCGATCAAGCCGGGTGTGCCGGTGACTTACCGTGAGGTTGCTGTGGGCAAGGTGACGGGCTTTGAATTGGGCCAGAGCGCTGACCGTGTGCTGATCCATATTCTGATCGAGCCGCGCTATGCGGCGTTGGTGCGCAGCGGCAGTCGCTTCTGGAACAGCAGTGGCTTCGGTTTCGACTGGGGGCTGCTCAAAGGGGCAACGGTGCGCACCGAGTCGGTGGAGACCCTGATCGACGGCGGTATCGCCTTCGCCACGCCAGATGGCGAGCAGATGGGTAACCCGGCACGGCCGCAGCAGACCTTTGCCCTGTTCGACCAGGCCGAGGATGAATGGCTGCAGTGGGCGCCGAAGATTCAGCTAGCCCAGTAAGATTGCAGAGGGGGCCGCTTTGCGGCCCATCGCCGGCAAGCCAGCTCCCACACCGACCGCATTGGCTTCAAGCCAGGCGCTATCCCTGTAGGAGCCTGGCTTGCCAGCGATGAGCCAGATCAGCCTATCCCTGATAAGCCATCAAATCGCAGGCAACAAAAAGCCGACCCTAGGGTCGGCTTTTCGACTAGCGCGTCGCTTAGGCAGCTGCAGCTTCTTTCAGCGCCTTGATGTGGCCATTCAGACGGCCTTTGTGACGAGCAGCCTTGTTCTTGTGGATGATGCCCTTGTCGGCCATGCGGTCGATTACAGGCACAGCCAGAACGTAAGCGGCTTGCGCTTTTTCAGCGTCTTTTGCGTCAATGGCTTTAACTACATTCTTGATGTAGGTGCGGACCATGGAACGCAGGCTGGCGTTGTGGCTGCGACGCTTCTCAGCCTGTTTTGCACGTTTCTTGGCGGAAGGTGTGTTGGCCACCGTCGAGCTCCTCGAAAGACTTTAGGTAAATAGCAAACAAAATAGGCCGCGAATCATGCCGATCAGTCGAGCGGATGTCAAGGCCACCTGCAAGGTTCCGCCGAGCGGTGCGCCAACAGGAGGGAAAGATTCCTTTCTGCTGCGCGACCTGTAAACTCGGGAATTTTTGGCTCCCCTGCGAAGGCGCGGGAGTATCGCACATTCGGACGCTGTCTGGCAGCGTCCTCTGCCCTTGGCGTGAATCTTTTCGATGAACCTGCTCAAATCCCTGGCTGCGGTAAGCTCGATCACCATGATTTCGCGGGTGCTGGGCTTTGTCCGCGACACTATCCTGGCGCGTATTTTCGGTGCCGGCATCGCCACCGATGCCTTCTTCATCGCCTTCAAACTGCCCAACCTGCTGCGGCGCATCTTCGCCGAAGGTGCATTTTCCCAGGCCTTCGTGCCGATTCTGGCCGAATACAAGGCCCAGCAAGGCGAGGAGGCGACCCGCACCTTCATTGCCTACGTCAGCGGCCTGCTGACCCTGGCCCTCGCCCTGGTGACCGCCATTGGCATCCTGGCCGCGCCATGGGTGGTGTGGGCCACTGCGCCAGGCTTTGTCGACAACGCCGAAAAATATCAGCTGACCACCGATCTGCTGCGGGTCACCTTTCCTTATATATTGCTGATCTCGCTCTCGTCCCTGGTCGGGGCGATCCTCAATACCTGGAACCGTTTCTCGGTTCCGGCCTTCACCCCGACCCTGCTGAACGTGGCCATGATCGCCTTCGCGGTGCTGCTGACGCCGTACTTCGACCCGCCGATCATGGCCCTGGCCTGGGGCGTGCTGGCCGGTGGCCTGGCGCAGTTGCTGTACCAGCTGCCGGCGCTGAAGAAGATCGGCATGCTCGTGCTGCCGCGCGTAAACCTGCGCGATGCTGGCGTGTGGCGGGTGCTCAAGCAGATGCTGCCGGCGATTCTCGGGGTCTCGGTGAGCCAGATTTCGCTGATCATCAACACCATCTTCGCCTCCTTCCTGGTGGCAGGCTCGGTGTCGTGGATGTACTACGCCGACCGCCTCATGGAGCTGCCATCCGGCGTGCTGGGCGTGGCCCTGGGCACCATTCTGCTGCCGACCCTGGCCAAGACCTACGCCAACAAGGACCGCGAGGAGTACTCACGGATTCTCGACTGGGGGCTGCGCCTGTGCTTCCTGCTGGTATTGCCCTGCACCCTGGCCCTGGCGCTGCTCGCCGAGCCGCTGACCGTGGCGCTGTTCCAGTACGGCAAGTTCACCGCCACCGATGCGGCCATGACCCAGCGGGCGCTGATCGCCTATTCCGTGGGCTTGCTGGCGATCATCCTGGTCAAGGTACTGGCACCCGGCTTCTATGCGCAGCAGAATATCCGTACGCCGGTGAAGATCGCGGTCTTCACCCTGGTCTGCACCCAGCTGTTCAACCTGGCCCTGATCGGCCCGCTGGCGCATGCCGGCCTGGCCCTGGCGATCAGCCTGGGGGCCTGCCTGAACGCTGGCCTGTTGTACTGGAAGCTGCGCAGCCAGCAACTGTTCCAGCCGCAGCCGGGCTGGGCGCTGTTCCTGCTCAAGCTGGTGCTGGCGGTGGGGCTGATGTCGGCGGTGTTGCTCGCTGGCATGCACTACCTGCCGGCCTGGGAGCAGGGCGCCATGCTCGAGCGCCTGCTGCGCCTGGGGGCGCTGGTAGTGGCGGGCGTGGTGACCTATTTCGGCTGCCTGTACCTGTGCGGCTTCCGGCCTCGGCATTTCGCCCGCAAGGCCTTGCACTGAGGCCGCGGGCGGGTCAGGCGTCGGTTTTTCGCATTCCACGCCGCGCTTGGGCGCTGTTGCCTGTCACCGGCGCCCGGGTGTGGTTATAATCGGCCACTTTATGAGCAAGAAGCGCGTTATGCAGCTGGTTCGAGGTCTTCACAACCTGCGCCCCGAGCACCGGGGCTGTGTCGCCACCATTGGCAACTTCGACGGGGTTCACCGCGGCCACCAGGCAATCCTGGCGCGCCTGCGCGAGCGCGGCCAGGCCTTGGGCCTGCCGACCTGCGTGGTGATCTTCGAGCCACAACCACGCGAGTATTTCGCCCCCGACACCGCCCCGGCCCGCCTGGCGCGCCTGCGCGACAAGATCGAGCTGCTGGCGGGCGAAGGCATCGACCGGGTGCTGTGCCTGGCATTCAACCAGCGCCTGAGTAAGCTCGGCGCCGATGCCTTCGTCAAGGCCATCCTGGTCGACGGCCTGGGGGTACGCCACCTCGAAGTGGGCGATGACTTCCGCTTCGGTTGCGACCGTGCCGGTGACTTCGCCTTCCTGATCGAGGCCGGCAAGCAGTACGGCTTCACGGTCGAAGCTGCCAACACGGTGATCCAGGACGGCCTGCGGGTCAGCAGCACCGAAGTGCGCAAAGCCCTGTCCGAAGGCAACTTCGAGCTGGCCGAGCACCTGCTGGGCCGCCCGTATCGCATCACTGGCCGTGTGCTGCATGGCCAGAAGCTGGCCCGCCAGCTCGGCACACCGACTGCCAACATCCAGCTCAAGCGCCGCCGCGTGCCGTTGTCCGGGGTCTACCTGGCCAGTATCGAGATCGACGGCAAGGCCTGGCCGGGTGTCGGCAATATCGGCGTGCGCCCCACCGTTGCCGGTGACGGGCGCCCGCACCTGGAGATTCATCTGCTGGACTATGCCGGCGACCTGTATGGCCGGCGCCTGACGGTGGAGTTCCACCACAAGCTGCGTGAAGAGCAGCGATTCGCCTCCCTGGAGGCGCTGAAGTCGGCGATCGATGCGGATATCGCCGCCGCACGTGCACATTGGCACGCTCAACCGTTAACGAAGAGCCTGAAATGACCGACTACAAAGCCACGCTTAACCTTCCGGACACCGCCTTCCCCATGAAGGCCGGCCTGCCTCAGCGCGAACCGCAGATCCTGCAGCGCTGGGACAGCATTGGCCTGTACCAGAAGCTGCGCGAAATTGGCAAGGATCGTCCCAAGTTCGTCCTGCACGACGGCCCGCCCTATGCCAATGGCAAGATTCACATCGGTCATGCGCTGAACAAGATCCTCAAGGACATGATCGTCCGTTCCAAGACCCTGTCTGGCTTCGACGCGCCGTACGTGCCGGGCTGGGACTGCCATGGCCTGCCGATCGAGCACAAGGTCGAGGTCACTCACGGCAAGCACCTGTCCGCTGACCGCACCCGTGAGCTGTGCCGCGAATATGCCGCCGAGCAGATCGAAGGGCAGAAGACCGAGTTCATCCGCCTGGGCGTGCTGGGTGACTGGGACAACCCGTACAAGACCATGAACTTCGCCAACGAGGCCGGCGAAATCCGCGCCCTGGCCGAAATGGTCAAGCAAGGCTTCGTGTTCAAGGGCCTGAAGCCGGTGAACTGGTGCTTCGATTGCGGTTCGGCGCTGGCCGAGGCCGAGGTCGAGTACGCCGACAAGAAGTCGCAGACCATCGACGTCGCCTTCCCGGTCGCAGACGAGGCCAGGCTGGCCGCCGCCTTTGGCCTGGCTTCGCTGGCCAAGCCAGCCGCCATCGTGATCTGGACCACCACCCCGTGGACCATCCCGGCCAACCAGGCGCTGAACATCCACCCGGAGTTCAAGTACGCCCTGGTCGATACCGGCGAGCGCCTGCTGGTGCTGGCCGAAGAGCTGGTCGAGTCGTGCCTGAAGCGCTACGACCTGGAAGGCTCGGTGATCGCCACCGCCCAGGGCTCGGCACTGGAACTGATCAACTTCCGCCACCCGTTCTACGATCGCCTGTCGCCGGTCTACCTGGCCGACTATGTCGAACTGGGCGCCGGTACCGGCGTGGTGCATTCCTCGCCAGCCTACGGTGAAGACGACTTCGTCACCTGCAAGCGCTACGGCATGGTCAACGACGACATCCTCACCCCGGTGCAGAGCAACGGCGTGTACGTCGATTCGCTGCCATTCTTCGGCGGCCAGTTCATCTGGAAGGCCAACCCGGCCATCGTCGAGAAGCTCGGCGAAGTCGGTGCGCTGATGCACACCGAAACCATCAGCCACAGCTACATGCACTGCTGGCGCCACAAGACCCCGCTGATCTACCGCGCCACCGCGCAGTGGTTCGTCGGCATGGACAAGCAGCCGAGCACCGGCGAGCCGCTGCGTGAACGCGCGCTGAAAGCCATCGAAGACACCAAGTTCGTCCCGGCCTGGGGCCAGGCGCGCCTGCATTCGATGATCGCCAACCGCCCGGACTGGTGCATCTCGCGTCAACGCAACTGGGGCGTGCCGATCCCGTTCTTCCTGCACAAGCAGACCGGTGAACTGCACCCGCGCACCGTCGAGCTGATGGACGCCGTGGCCAAACGCGTCGAGAAGGAAGGCATCGAAGCCTGGTTCAAGCTGGACGCCGCCGAACTGCTGGGCGCCGAAGCCGAGCAGTACGACAAGATCACCGACACCCTCGATGTCTGGTTCGACTCGGGTACCACCCACTGGCACGTACTGCGTGGCTCGCACGACATCGGCCACGCCACCGGCCCGCGTGCCGACCTGTACCTGGAAGGTTCCGACCAGCACCGCGGCTGGTTCCACTCGTCGTTGCTGACCGGTTGCGCCATCGACGGCCACGCGCCGTACCGCGAGCTGCTGACCCACGGCTTCACCGTGGACGAGAACGGTCGCAAGATGTCCAAGTCGCTGGGCAACACGATCGAGCCGGAAAAGGTCAACAATACCCTGGGCGCCGACATCCTGCGCCTATGGGTAGCGGCTACCGACTACTCCGGTGAAATGGCCGTTTCCGAGCAGATCCTGCAGCGCAGCGCCGACGCCTACCGGCGTATCCGCAATACCGCGCGCTTCCTGCTGTCCAACCTGTCCGGCTTCGACCCGGCGCGCGATCTGCTGGCCCCGCAAGACATGCTTGCGCTGGACCGCTGGGCGGTGGACCGCACCCTGCTGCTGCAACGCGAACTGGAAGAGCACTACAGCGAGTACCGTTTCTGGAACGTCTACTCCAAGGTGCACAACTTCTGCGTGCAGGAGCTGGGCGGCTTCTACCTCGACATCATCAAGGACCGCCAGTACACCACCGGCGCCAACAGTGTCGCGCGCCGCTCCTGCCAGACTGCGCTGTACCACATCAGCGAGGCGCTGGTGCGCTGGATCGCGCCGATCCTGGCGTTCACCGCTGACGAAATCTGGCAGTACCTGCCGGGCGAGCGCAACGAGTCGGTCATGCTCAACGGCTGGTACCAGGGCTTGAGCGAACTGCCGGAAGGCACCGAGCTGGACCGCGCCTATTGGGACCGCGTGATGGCCGTGAAGGCATCGGTCAACAAGGAGCTGGAAAACCAGCGTACCGCCAAGGTCATCGGCGGCAACCTGCAGGCCGAAGTCACCCTGTATGCCGACGAAGGCCTGAGCGCTGACCTGGGCAAGCTGGGCGACGAACTGCGCTTCGTGTTGATCACCTCGGCGGCCAGCGTGGTGCCGTTCGTGCAGGCCCCGGCCGAAGCCGTGGCCACCGAAGTCGAAGGCCTCAAGCTGCAAGTGGTCAAGTCCGGCCACGCCAAGTGCGGCCGTTGCTGGCACTTCCGCGCTGACGTCGGCAGCCACCCGGAGCACCCGGAAATCTGCGGCCGTTGCGTCGACAACCTGAGCGGCTCTGGCGAGGTGCGTCACTATGCCTAACCCTGTAGCGGGGCGCTTCGGGCGCCTTGCATGGCTTTGGCTGAGCCTGGTGGTGCTGGTCCTCGACCAGGCCACCAAGCTGTATTTCAACAACGCCCTGACCATGTACCAGCAGATCGTGGTCATCCCTGACTACTTCAGCTGGACCCTGGCTTACAACACCGGCGCGGCGTTCAGCTTCCTGGCGGACAGCTCCGGCTGGCAGCGCTGGCTGTTCGCCCTGATCGCCGTGGTGGTCAGTGCCGTGCTGGTGGTGTGGCTCAAGCGCCTGGGGCGCAACGAGACCTGGCTGGCCGTGGCGCTGGCGCTGGTGCTGGGCGGTGCGATCGGCAACCTGTACGACCGTGTCGTGCTCGGCCATGTGGTCGACTTCATCCTGGTGCACTGGCAGAACCGCCATTACTTCCCGGCCTTCAACCTGGCCGACAGCGCCATCACCGTTGGTGCGGTGATGCTGGCGCTGGATATGTTCAAGAGCAAGAAGTCCGAGGATCCGGTCCATGACTGACACCCGTATCGGCCAGAACACCGAAGTCACCCTGCACTTCGCGCTGCACCTGGAAAACGGCGACACCGTCGACAGCACCTTCGACAAAGCCCCGGCCACCTTCAAGGTCGGCGATGGCAACCTGCTGCCTGGCTTCGAGAACGCGCTGTTCGGCTTCAAGGGCGGTGACAAGCGCACCGTCGTGGTGGCCCCGGAGAACGCCTTCGGCCAGCCCAACCCGCAGAACGTGCAAGTCATGCCGCGGTCGCAGTTCGAGGGCATGGAGTTGTCCGAAGGGCTGCTGATCATCTTCAACGACGCCGCCAACACCGAGCTGCCGGGTGTGGTCAAAGCGTTCGATGACGACCAGGTGACCATCGACTTCAATCACCCACTGGCTGGCAAGACCCTGACCTTCGAGGTGGAGATCCTCGAGGTGAAGGCCCTGTAAGCCTGGAGCCGAGCATGCAAATCAAACTCGCCAACCCTCGCGGCTTCTGCGCCGGGGTCGATCGGGCGATCGAGATCGTCAACCGTGCGCTGGAAGTCTTCGGCCCGCCGATCTATGTGCGTCACGAAGTGGTGCACAACAAGTTCGTGGTGGAAGACCTACGCAACCGTGGCGCGGTCTTCGTCGAAGAACTGGACCAGGTGCCAGACGATGTCATCGTCATCTTCAGTGCCCACGGTGTTTCCCAGGCCGTGCGCCAGGAAGCCGCTGGCCGTGGCCTGAAAGTGTTCGACGCCACCTGCCCGCTGGTGACCAAGGTGCATATCGAAGTGGCCAAGTACAGCCGCGACGGCCGTGAGTGCATTCTCATCGGCCACGAAGGGCACCCGGAAGTCGAAGGCACCATGGGCCAGTACGACGCCAGCAATGGTGGCGCCATCTACCTCGTCGAAGACGAAGAGGATGTTGCCAACCTGCAGGTGAAAGACCCGGATCACCTGGCTTTCGTCACCCAGACCACGTTGTCGATGGACGACACCAGCCGCGTCATCGACGCGCTGCGGGCGCGCTTCCCGAACATCGGCGGCCCGCGCAAGGACGACATCTGCTACGCCACGCAAAACCGCCAGGATGCGGTCAAGCAGCTGGCGGACGAATGCGATGTGGTGCTGGTGGTTGGCAGCCCGAACAGCTCCAACTCCAACCGCTTGCGCGAACTGGCCGAGCGTATGGGCACCCCGGCGTACCTGATCGATGGTGCCGAAGACCTGCAACGTGGCTGGTTCGACCAGGCGGCGCGAATTGGCATCACCGCCGGTGCTTCGGCCCCCGAAGTGCTGGTGCGTGGCGTGATCGAGCAGCTCAAGGCCTGGGGCGCCACCGGCGCTGAAGAGCTGGATGGGCGAGAAGAGAACATCACCTTCTCCATGCCCAAAGAGCTGCGGGTTCGGTCGCTGATCTGAACCCGCCCGCTCCCACATGAAATTGCACAGGGCTATGGCTCACGCAGTACCTGTGGGAGCTGGCTTGCCGGCGATAGGGCCGGCACAGCCAACCGAGGCTAAGAGGCCGCACACCGGGTGCTGTTGCGCTCCTCTGTAAGCAAGCTGACTTTCCCGCTCGGCGCCAGCACTACTTGATATCGGCTGGTAGCAGATGCGCGGTCGCAAACCAGCAGCGTCGTCCCCAGCCAGTTGCTACCCAGCAGCATGGGCTCCCCCAGCGCACTGAACTTGAACCGGGCACCGCGATTGCTGGTGATTTTCAGGGGCCGTGCAAGGCGCTGCTCACGCAGCACCTGCTGATTGTGCTCCAGCACCACCTGCCAACCATTCCCCCAGTCGCCCTCCAGCGCCTGCACCAGCACCGGCTGGCCCTGCAACAAGGCATGACTGCGCGCACTGCGCAGTGCCTGCGCCAGGTCACGGGCTGCCGCCGCCCTGTGCAGGTCATCGCTCAACCTGGCGTAGGCCGGCATGCCGAGCTGTGTCAGCAACATCGCCACGGCCAAGGCCGACAACATTTGTATCAGTGTTACGCCTCGTTGCTTCACCGTGCATTTCTCCCAAGGAAGTGCTTGGCTATAGCTTCACGGACGTTGGACATGCGTTCCAGTCGCCGGGGTTCAAGGCAATTGCAGGAAAAGTCGCAGGAGGTGCAGGGATGCACGCAAGGCAACGGGGCATGACGCTCCTTGAGGTGTTATTGGCGGTAGCGGTCGTGGCCGTGGGCATGTTCGCTGCGGCGGCCCTGCAGCTACAGGCTTTGCAGGCTACACAGGACGCGCGCCGCAACGGGCAGGCGGCGATGGCGGCGCACAGTGAGCAAGAAAGGCGGCGCTCATGAGTCGCGTTCAGCGTGGTTTTGGCTTGCTTGAGCTGATGCTGGCATTGGCTATCGGGTTGATGCTGCTGGCCGCAGTCAGCCAGCTTTTTGTTTCAAGCCACCAGACCTGGCGCGTGCAGGGGGCGGCAACGCGTATGCACGAAGATGCCCGCCTCGCGCTGCTGCGCATCGCCCAGGATATCCGCATGGCCGGGATGTTCGGCTGCCTGCGCCTTCAGCCTGACGATTTCCAGGACCCCGCCGACCAGCAGGTCTTCGCCCGGCCATTGGTGGTCGGCACGGCAAGCCTGAGCCTGGTGGTAGCCGAGTTGCCCGGGCATGCCGGCGACCCGGAGTGGACCTTGTTGACAGACTGTACTAAAGAGGCCCGGGTGTACAAGGGCTGGGTACCGGGCAGCAAAAACCTTACGGCTGTCCCCATCAGCCAGCATCTTTATGTGCTGAAAAACAACAAGCTGTTCTTCAACCGTAGTGGTATCAACCGGGCGCTGGTCGAGCATGTGCGAGCCTTGCAGGTGGTGCATGTGCCAGGCGAACGGGTTGATTTGCAGCTGACATTGTATGAGCCGACATTGCAGCTGGAGCAGCATCACGCACTGAGCGTGGCACTGCGCAACCGGGTACCCGCCTCATGAACCGCCAGCGTGGTGTGGTCCTGTTGCTGGCCTTGGTCCTGAGCCTGCTGTTGGGCCTGCTAGCAGCGTCCGCCTTGCGCGCTGCGCTGATGGAAACGCGGATGACCGGCTACCTGAGCGAAGGCTTGCTGGCGCTGGAGCAGGCCGAGGCCACATTGCTGGTGGGGGCGGGCGAGCTCGAGCGGGCGCCTCCTGAACAGTGTGACGGTTGCCTGCCGCCCAGCCGCCCGCATGAACTGGCCGGGCAATGGCAGCGCACGCCAACCGGCTACTTCCAGCTGCAGAACCTTGGCACCAGCGAACGCGTTGCGCATATGCCGGAACGCCAGCTGGTCACCCTGTACCGGGTCACCGCGGTCAGCCTGCAGGCGCAGGCACGGCATGTGCTGGAAGCTGTCTACGCGGTGGCCGACGACAGCCCCCGGCGCATCACCTGGCGGCAAAGATTGCGAGGAGACTGACATGCAGCAAGGCATGAGCCTGATCGAGTTGTTGATTGTGCTGGCCGTGACCGGCATTCTGGCAGCCATTGCCTACCCAAGTTACAGCGACCAGCTACGGCGAGCCGCACGCAGCGAAGTGGTCGGCCTGCTGCACGATGCCGCCCTGCGCCTGGAGCGCCACCGCGTGCGCACCGGCCAATATGCCGAAGGCGACCCGGCCTTGCCCGCCGCCAACCGTTATTACAGCCTGCAGGCCCAGCGCGACAGCGACACTTTCACGCTGCGTGCCCGGAGGCTGCCGAGCGGGCTGATGGCGCAGGACCGCTGTGGCGATTTCCAGCTCGACCAGGCCGGCGTGCGGAGCAACCCAGGGGCCGTTGCCGGCGGCGAGCACTGCTGGGGAAGCTGAAGGTTGAATGATGCCCGGTGCATCGCGGATTTACTTCAGGTGTTGGATCGACAGATGAGCAAGCAAGTAGTGGTGGTCGGCGGCGGGGTGATTGGCCTGCTGACGGCATTCAACCTGGCGGCCAAGGTCGGCCAGGTGGTGGTGTGTGACCAGGGTGAAGTCGGCCGCGAATCGTCCTGGGCCGGGGGTGGCATCGTCTCGCCACTGTACCCGTGGCGCTACAGCCCGGCAGTGACTGCCCTGGCACACTGGTCACAGGACTTTTACCCACAGCTGGGCGAGCGCTTGTTCGCCAGCACCGGTGTCGACCCCGAAGTACACACCACCGGCCTGTACTGGCTCGACCTGGACGACGAAGCCGAAGCGCTGGCCTGGGCCGGGCGCGAGCAGCGGCCGCTGAGCGCCGTGGATATCTCGGCGGTTTACGACGCCGTGCCAGTGCTGGGCGCTGGTTTCAAGCGTGCCATCTACATGGCTGGGGTGGCCAACGTGCGCAACCCGCGCCTGGTCAAATCGCTCAAGGCGGCGTTGCTGGCGCTGCCCAACGTGACCTTGCGCGAGCACTGCCAGATCACCGGCTTCGTCCAGCAGGGCGGGCGGGTAAGCGGCGTGCAGACGGCCGATGGTGTGCTGGCGGCTGATGAAGTGGTGCTCAGCGCCGGGGCCTGGAGCGGCGACCTGTTGCGCACGCTTGGCCTCGAACTGCCGGTGGAACCGGTGAAAGGCCAGATGATCCTGTTCAAGTGCGCCGAAGACTTTTTGCCGAGCATGGTGCTGGCCAAAGGGCGCTATGCCATCCCGCGGCGTGACGGGCATATTCTGGTGGGCAGTACCCTGGAACACGCCGGGTATGACAAGACGCCCACCGTTGATGCGTTGGAAAGCCTGAAAGCGTCGGCAGTGGAATTGCTGCCAGGGCTCGAGGGGGCCGAGGTGATGGCGCATTGGGCCGGGCTGCGGCCGGGTTCGCCGGAAGGTATCCCGTACATCGGGCGGGTACCTGGGCATGAAGGGCTGTGGCTGAACTGCGGTCATTACCGCAACGGGCTGGTATTGGCACCGGCTTCTTGTCAGCTGTTTACCGACTTGCTGACCGGTGCCGAGCCGATCATCGACCCGGCGCCGTATGCGCCAGAGGGGCGGCTGGGCTGAGGGCCTTTTCGCGGGCACGCCCGCTCCCACAGGTACCCCACAGGCCTTGAGCCTTGTGCTGTACCTGTGGGAGCGGGCGTGCCCGCGAAGAGGCCAGAGGAGATTTGAGTCTAGTCCTGGCGGCCAGGCCCTTGCTGCAGATGTGCCTGGCTGCAATACCACTCGCTGCCCTGCTGCAACGCCCGGTCGTTGGGCAGGTGCACGCCGCAATGGGCGCAGCGCACCATCGTCAGCGGTGCATCCAGCTTCGCCTCGGGGTGCGACTGTTGGCTGGCTTTGAACTTGCGCCACAGCCAGAACGCGGCGGCGATCAGGGCGATCCAGAAAAGTAGGCGAACCATGGTGTCCAGCTTGTCGGTTGAAGAAGCCGACAGTCTAGGACGCGGCCAATAAAAAAGGGAGGCCCAGGGCCTAATGCCAGTCAGCTTAACTGACTGGCATTAGGCCCTGGGCCTCCCTTTCATGTACCGCGCTGGGTCAGTCGAACAGACCAAAGGTCATGTAGCTGAACCAGGAGCGGTCTTGCTCGGCTTCCTTCGGCCCTTCCGGCACGATCGGGTCGCCATTCTCGTCGGTCGGCAGCAGCTCGCGCGGCATCTCGTCGCGCGCATCCTGGAACTGCTTGACCACATCCTGGTTGGCGCGGGTTTCGCCCGGCGGCAGCGGGGTCTCGGTCTCGATCAGGCCCAGGGTGGCCTTGGACAGCCAGCCACGGCCGTCAGACTCGGTCTGCTTGGGCTGGAACTCGCCATCGGCCAGGCTCGGGTGGTCCGGGTAGTTGAGCTTCAGGGTTTCCAGGCTGGTGGCGGCCAGCTCGTCCAGGTGCATCTTCTGGTACGCCTCGACCATCACCGCCAGGCCGTCGCCGACCGATGGGGTTTCCTGGAAGTTCTCGACCACGTAGCGGCCACGGTTGGCGGCGGCTACATAGGCCTGGCGGCTCAGGTAGTAGTCGGCAACGTGGATTTCGTACGAAGCCAGCAGGTTGCGCAGGTAGATCATGCGCTGCTTGGCATCGGGCGAGTAGCGGCTGTTGGGGAAGCGGCTGGTCAGCTGGGCGAACTCGTTGTACGAGTCGCGCGCGGCGCCCGGGTCACGCTTGGTCATGTCCAGCGGCAGGAAGCGCGCCACCAGGCCACGGTCCTGGTCGAACGAGGTCAGGCCCTTGAGGTAGTAGGCGTAGTCGACGTTCGGGTGCTGCGGGTGCAGGCGGATGAAGCGCTCGGCAGCCGACTTGGCAGCCTCGGGCTCGGCGTTCTTGTAGTTGGCGTAGATCAGCTCGAGCTGCGCCTGGTCGGCATAACGGCCGAACGGGTAGCGCGACTCCAGGGCCTTGAGCTTGTTCACGGCGCTGGTGTAGCTGGAGTTGTCCAGGTCAGCTTGAGCCTGCTGGTACAGCTCGGCCTCGCTGAGGTTCTCGTCGATGACTTCCTTATTGGAGGAACAGGCCGCGGTGAGCCCGAGGATGGCGATCAGCAGCAGGTGTTTCACTTGCATGGCGGCTTGCGTCCCTTTGACGGCCGCTGTCTTGGGCGGTGCCGTCCTGTTATGATGAGCGCCCCGGCCAACCCCGGGACAAAAGAAGTCGTATTTAACCACAAGCTCGCAGCCGAAACCAAAGGCTGTGCGCCCGCCGAATCGAGCATGTCCGAGATCATTCAACTTAGCGCAGAGGTGCCGTCCGAACTGGGCGGTCAACGCCTCGACCAGGTCGCCGCCCAATTGTTCGCCGAGTACTCGCGTTCCCGGCTGACTTCGTGGATCAAAGAAGGCCGCCTGACGGTCGATGGTGCCGTGGTGCGCCCTCGAGACCTCGTCTATGGTGGCTCGCAACTTACCCTGGAGGCCGAGCAAGAGGCCCAGGGCGAGTGGGTCGCCGAAGACATCGAGCTGGATATCGTCTACGAAGACGACCATATCATGGTCATCAACAAGCCTGCCGGGCTGGTTGTGCACCCGGCCGCCGGGCATGCCAGCGGCACGTTGCTCAATGCCCTGCTGCACCACGTGCCTGACATCGTCAACGTACCGCGCGCCGGTATCGTCCACCGCCTGGACAAGGACACCACCGGCCTGATGGTGGTGGCCAAGACCTTGCAGGCGCAGACCCGTCTGGTCGAGCAGATGCAGGCGCGCAAGGTCAGCCGCATCTACGAGTGCATCGTGATCGGCGTGGTCACCGCCGGTGGCAAGATCGATGCGCCGATCGGCCGCCACGGCGGCATGCGCCAGCGCATGGCGGTTACCGACGGCGGCAAGCCTGCGGTCAGCCACTACCGGGTGCTCAAGCGCTTCCGCTCGCACACCCACGTGCGGGTCAAGCTGGAAACCGGCCGTACCCACCAGATTCGCGTGCACATGGCCCACGTTGGCTTCCCATTGGTCGGCGACCAGACCTACGGCGGGCGCTTCCGCATTCCGCCAGCTGCCAGCCCGACCATGGTCGAGGCGGTGAAGACCTTCCCGCGCCAGGCGCTGCACGCGCGCTTCCTGGCATTGGCCCACCCGATTACCGGTGAAGTCATGAAGTGGGAATCGCCGCTGCCGGACGATTTCGTCTGGTTGCTGTCGCTGCTGAACCAGGACCGCGAGAGCTTTATCGGATGAGTGGCCTGACGCAGTCGCTGCTGTTCCCCGACTGGCCAGCCCCGGCCTCGGTGCGCGCCTGTGTCACTACTCGTCAGGGCGGCGTCAGCCTGCCGCCCTATGCAACCTTCAACCTTGGCGACCATGTGGGCGATGACCCTGCTGCGGTCGCCGAAAACCGTCGCCGCCTGGGCGACGCGTTCGCCATCCAGCCGGCCTGGCTCAAGCAGGTACACGGGCGGGTGGTGGCGGCTGCCGACCCGGCAGTGGTAGCCGAAGCCGACGCCAGCTGGACCGACCAGCCTGGCATTGCCTGTGCCGTGATGACTGCCGATTGCCTGCCTGCGCTGTTCTGCGACCGGGCAGGTACCCGCGTGGCGGCGGCGCACGCCGGTTGGCGCGGGCTGGCTGGCGGTGTGCTGGAGGCCACGCTGGACCGCCTGGCGCTGGCCCCGGAAGAGGTGTTGGTGTGGTTGGGGCCGGCGATCGGCCCCAAGGCCTTCGAAGTCGGGCTGGAAGTGCGTGATGCGTTCACTGCCGTGCATCCCGAAGCGGCGCGGGCCTTCGTCGAAGGCGAGCGGCCAGGCAAGCTGCTGGCCGACATCTATGAACTGGCGCGCATTCGCCTGGCTGCCCGTGGGGTGACTGCCGTGTATGGCGGTGGCTGGTGCACGGTCAGTGATGAGCGGTTCTTCTCCTATCGCCGTACGCCGCAGGGCGGGCGGTTTGCTTCCCTGGTGTGGCTGGAACGGCGCTAGCCTGTACCGGCCTCTTCGCGGGTAAACCCGCTCCCACAGGATAATCACAGGCCTTGAGAGCGGTGCAGTCCCTGTGGGAGCGGGTTCACCCGCGAATGCCCCAGCGCCAATCGAACAGGTTGACCCCAGTCAACCCCGCTACGCTTGAATCTTCCAGAATCAGCCTTATCTATAAGGTCATCTCAGGCAGGTTTCTTCATAAACAGGCGCTGTCCATCGCTCCGACCTGCCCTTTAAAGGAAGGTACACCATGCGAATAGACCGTTTGACCAGCAAGCTGCAGCTTGCCATATCCGATGCCCAATCCCTGGCCGTTGGCATGGACCACCCTGCCATCGAGCCCGTGCACCTGTTGCAGGCATTGCTCGAGCAGCAGGGCGGTTCGATCAAGCCCCTGCTGATGCAGGTAGGTTTCGACATCAACAGCCTGCGCCAGGCGCTGGTGAAAGAACTCGACCAGCTGCCGAAAATCCAGAACCCCACCGGCGACGTGAACATGTCGCAGGACTTGGCGCGCCTGCTCAACCAGGCTGACCGCCTGGCCCAGCAGAAAGGTGACCAGTTCATCTCCAGCGAGCTGGTGCTGCTGGCCGCCATGGACGAGAACAGCAAGCTTGGCAAGTTGTTGCTGAGCCAGGGCGTGAGCAAGAAGGCCCTGGAAAACGCCATCAACAACCTGCGCGGCGGCGCGGCGGTGAATGACGCCAATGCCGAAGAGTCGCGCCAGGCCCTGGACAAGTACACCGTCGACCTGACCAAGCGTGCCGAAGAAGGCAAGCTGGACCCGGTGATCGGCCGCGATGACGAGATCCGCCGTACCGTACAGGTGCTGCAACGCCGTACCAAGAACAACCCGGTGCTTATCGGTGAGCCCGGTGTGGGTAAGACCGCCATCGCCGAAGGCCTGGCCCAGCGCATCATCAACGGTGAAGTGCCGGATGGCCTCAAAGGCAAGCGCCTGCTAGCGCTGGACATGGGCGCGCTGATCGCCGGTGCCAAGTACCGCGGCGAGTTCGAAGAACGCCTGAAAAGCCTGCTGAACGAGCTGTCCAAGCAGGAAGGCCAGATCATCCTGTTCATCGACGAACTGCACACCATGGTCGGCGCCGGCAAAGGCGAGGGGGCCATGGATGCCGGCAACATGCTCAAGCCGGCCCTGGCCCGTGGCGAGCTGCACTGCGTCGGTGCCACCACGCTCAACGAATACCGCCAGTTCATCGAGAAAGACGCCGCCCTGGAGCGGCGCTTCCAGAAGGTACTGGTCGAGGAGCCGAGCGAGGAAGACACCATCGCCATCCTGCGTGGCCTGAAAGAGCGCTATGAAGTGCACCACAAGGTGGCCATTACCGACGGTGCGATCATCGCGGCGGCCAAGCTCAGCCACCGCTACATCACCGACCGTCAGCTGCCGGACAAGGCCATCGACCTGATCGACGAAGCGGCCAGCCGCATCCGCATGGAGATCGACTCCAAGCCGGAAGTGCTGGACCGCCTGGATCGCCGCCTGATCCAGCTGAAGGTGGAATCTCAGGCGCTGAAGAAGGAAGAAGACGAAGCGGCGAAAAAACGCCTGGAGAAGCTGACCGAGGAAATCGAGCGGCTGGAGCGTGAGTACGCCGACCTGGAAGAAATCTGGGCCTCGGAAAAGGCAGAAGTGCAGGGCTCGGCGCAGATTCAGCAAAAGATCGAGCAGGCCCGCCAGGAGCTGGAAAGCGCCCGTCGCAAAGGCGACCTGAGCCGCATGGCCGAGTTGCAGTACGGGGTGATCCCGGACCTGGAGCGCAGCCTGCAGATGGTCGACCAGCACGGCAAGACTGAGAACCAGTTGCTGCGCAACAAGGTGACCGAGGAAGAAATTGCCGAAGTGGTGTCGAAGTGGACCGGCATTCCGGTGTCCAAGATGCTCGAAGGCGAGCGCGAGAAGCTGCTGAAGATGGAAGCGCTGCTGCACCAGCGCGTGATCGGCCAGAGCGAAGCGGTAACCGCCGTGGCCAACGCCGTGCGCCGCTCGCGTGCCGGGCTGTCCGACCCGAACCGGCCAAGTGGCTCGTTCCTGTTCCTCGGCCCGACCGGGGTGGGCAAGACCGAGCTGTGCAAGGCGCTGGCCGAGTTCCTGTTCGACACCGAAGAAGCGATGGTGCGTATCGACATGTCCGAGTTCATGGAGAAGCACTCCGTGGCTCGCCTGATCGGCGCCCCGCCAGGCTATGTAGGCTATGAAGAGGGCGGTTACCTGACCGAAGCGGTACGCCGCAAGCCGTACTCGGTGGTGCTGCTGGACGAGGTGGAGAAGGCCCACCCGGACGTGTTCAACGTGTTGCTGCAGGTGCTGGAAGACGGCCGCCTGACCGACAGCCATGGGCGCACCGTGGACTTCCGCAACACCGTGATCGTGATGACCTCCAACCTGGGCTCGGCGCAGATCCAGGAACTGGTAGGCGACCGCGAGGCGCAGCGTGCGGCGGTGATGGATGCGGTGGGGGCGCACTTCCGTCCGGAGTTCATCAACCGTATCGACGAAGTGGTGGTGTTCGAGCCACTGGGCCGCGAGCAGATTGCCGGCATCACCGAAATCCAGCTGGGCCGCCTGCGCAGCCGTTTGCTGGAGCGCGAACTGTCGCTGAGCCTGAGCCCCGAGGCGTTGGACAAGCTGATTGCCGTGGGTTACGACCCGGTGTACGGCGCACGGCCGCTGAAGCGGGCGATCCAGCGCTGGATCGAAAACCCGCTGGCGCAGTTGATCCTGGCAGGCCAGTTCATGCCGGGGACAGCGATTACCGCCAAGGTGGAAGGCGACGAAATCGTCTTTGGCTGATCTGCTTCACCATGAGCCCCGCATCTGCGGGGCTTTTTTTGCCTGTTTCCTGCACAGATTTCGGGGCTGCGGCGTCTCTGTGGGAGCGGGCAAGCCCGCGAAGAGGCCGGCGCGGCCCCAGCAAATCCGGGGTGTTTAGAATTTTCTGGATAACCTGCTGAAATTTTTGAAATTTTCGCTTGCATCCAAAATCGGCTGCCCCTAATATACGCCGCGTTGTCAGGCACTAAGCGAATCACCAGCAACATCGGTGACCGCAAAACAACTTACAAATCAGTAAGTTGAAAGAAAAAAAGTGGTTGACAAGCAAAACGAAGAATGTAGAATAGCCGGCCTCAGCAGCGACAACGCGAAAGCGGATAGCCAAGAGACCGAAGCTAACACAAGCTTCGATGCTGTAGAGATGTACCGAAGTTCAGTTCCGCGATAGCTCAGTCGGTAGAGCAAATGACTGTTAATCATTGGGTCCCTGGTTCGAGTCCAGGTCGCGGAGCCAATCTCGGGGTGTAGCGCAGTCCGGTAGCGCGCCTGCTTTGGGAGCAGGATGTCAGGAGTTCGAATCCCCTCACCCCGACCATTTTCCGGGTCGTTAGCTCAGTTGGTAGAGCAGTTGGCTTTTAACCAATTGGTCGTAGGTTCGAATCCTACACGACCCACCATGTAAAGAGGGCATCTCAAAGAGATGCCCTTTTTCTTTAGTAACACCCGGGGTGTAGCGCAGTCCGGTAGCGCGCCTGCTTTGGGAGCAGGATGTCAGGAGTTCGAATCCCCTCACCCCGACCATTTTCGGGTCGTTAGCTCAGTTGGTAGAGCAGTTGGCTTTTAACCAATTGGTCGTAGGTTCGAATCCTACACGACCCACCATGAAGAAAGGGCATCTCGCATGAGATGCCCTTTTTTTTGTCTTGAGTTCATCCCACCAGAAATGCGCTCTTGGCTGCGAATACAGCCACCTGTGGGAGCGGGTTCACCCGCGAATGCGGCGGCATGTTCACCATCGCATTCGCGGGTAAACCCGCTCCCACAGGGCATGCTGATGCTTGTCAGTGCAGCTTCAGACGCGGCTCGGTACCCCGGCCAATCTTGCTGCCCAGCATCATCAACGCCGTGCGGAAGAACCCGTACAACGCCATCTGGTGCATGCGGTACAGCGACACATAGAACATCCGCGCCAGCCAGCCCTCCAGCTTAACGCTGCCCATCAGGTTACCCATCAGGTTGCCCACTGCCGAGAAGCGCGACAGCGACACCAGCGAGCCATAGTCCTTGTATGCGTAGGTCGGCAGCGGCTTGTTCTCCAACCGCGCCTTCAAGCTCTGCGCCAGCATCGAAGCCTGCTGGTGCGCCGCCTGTGCCCGTGGTGGCACGTTGCGGTCGCTGCCCGGTTGCGGGCAGGCGGCGCAATCACCGAAGGCAAAGATATTGTCGTCGCGCGTGGTCTGCAGGGTAGGGCGCACCACCAACTGGTTGATGCGGTTGGTTTCCAGCCCATCGATGTCCTTGAGGAAGCCTGGCGCACGGATACCCGCCGCCCAGACCTTCAGGCTGGCCTGGATAACCTCACCGTCCTTGGTTTTCAAGCCATCCTCGGTCACTTCACTGACGGCGGCGTTGGTCATCACCTTCACGCCGAGCTTTTCCAGCGTTTTGTGCACCGGCACGCTGATGCGCTCGGGCAGTGCCGGCAATACCCGTGGGCCCGCCTCGATCAGGGTGATGTGCATGTCCTTGGGCTGGATGCGGTCCAGGCCGTAGGCCGCCAGCTCGTGCGCGGCGTGGTGCAGCTCGGCCGCCAGTTCCACACCGGTGGCGCCGGCGCCGACGATGGCCACGCTGATCTTCTCGCTGGCCGCGTCGCCGGCATGGGCACGCAGGTAGTGGTTGAGCAGTTGCTGGTGGAAACGCTCGGCCTGTTTACGGGTGTCGAGGAACAGGCAGTGCTGCGCTGCGCCCAAGGTGCCGAAGTCGTTGGTGTTGGAGCCCACGGCGATCACCAGCGTGTCGTAGCCCAGGGTGCGCGCAGGCAGCAGCTCGCGGCCCTCTTCGTCGAGGGTGGCAGCCAGTTGAATCTGCTTGCCTTCACGGTCCAGGCCGCTCATGCGCCCCAGCTGGAAGTTGAAGTGGTTCCACTTGGCCTGGGCCACGTAGTTCAGTTCGTCTTCCGAGGAGTTCAGCGAGCCGGCGGCCACCTCGTGCAGCAGGGGTTTCCAGATGTGCGTGAGGTTGGCGTCGACCAGGGTGATCTCGGCCTGCTTGCGCTTGCCCAGGCTTTTACCCAGGCGGGTCGCCAGTTCCAGGCCGCCGGCGCCGCCGCCGACAATCACGATGCGATGAGTCATGGGGATATCTCATAAGGTTTACGGAATTCGTGGCCCCAGGGGCCGGGCGCAAACTGCACGAGGGGAGGGCGAGCGCGAAGCGGCTCATAGCACCAGTCCACTGAGCAGGCGGCTGACAAGGCCCAACCCGATGGTCACGGCCACCACCAGGACCAGGAGCAACCACGGCCGGAAGGGCCTGCGCTCGACTTGGTGCTGGGGGGCTCGCAGATACTCATCGACACGACGCTGATCTTCCGGATTCAGGCGGCTGGTCATGGTGGGCCTCGTCAGGTAGACGTTTGTGACTGCGTAAACGCTACAGTGTTCACGCAAGCGCTTGAAACAAATGATAATGCTTTCTATCTCTGGCGCCGAGTGTACGCCATCGCAAACATTCGCTGCACCGGATCAAAGACTGATACCCACATCGAAAACGATGCTGCGGCCCAGGTTGCCCCGCAGGAAGTCCGGCGCGTCGGGGTGGGCGAACAGCACCCGGGCAAAGGTCGGCCCGACCAGCGACAGCGAGCGCCAGCCCTGGCGCAGGTATTCGGTGGGCGGCGGGAAGTGGGTGTTGAGGTCCAGCACCTCGCGCTTGAGGCTGGCGAAGGCGATGATGTCCAGCTCGTTCAGCTCCAGCCCGCGTTCCCGGTAGTTGTGCGCCTTCTTGCGCAAGGTCGGCGCCAGCCGCCCCAGCAGCTCGGTGGCGCTGATGCGCCGCGGGCGTGCTTCGCGGCGCACCAGTTGCGCCAGGGAAAAGGCGCTGCGCCGGCGCTGCAGTTCTTCGCGCCATTCATCGTTGAGCCGGCGGCCCTCGTCCAGCACGAAAAACACCTCGAAGGCGGCGTCGCGGAACAGCACATCCGGCGGTTCCTGGCCGGCCGGGGTGAAGTCCTCGCTGCGGTAGGGGATGTTCAGCCCCTGCAAAAGCCGCTGGCACACCCAGCGCTCCCGCTCCCACTTGCGGGCGTTGGAGAGAAAGGCATTGGCTTGTTCGGCCTGGATGGTAAGCAGGCGCAGGTAGTCTGAGTCATCCATGGGACAAGCTTAGACGCTAATCGATGACGATAAGATGCTGTTTGTGCGCGCAAATCGGCCCGGTACCGGCCGCCTTTGCCAGGCGCGCCGGCGAATGGGTGTAGACTCGCCCTTATCCACAGGGCTGCCAGGGGTATTCCAAGGTGATCAGTGCGCAGGTGTTGTCCGGCACCACCCTCACGATCGGGTGGCTTGGTTATGTGCCGCTGCTGATCTGGGCAGTCTGCCGGGTGCGCTGGGTCGAGCTGTTCACCGACCGGCGGCGTCAGCATCTGCTGTTCGGCACGGTGTTCTGCCTGTTTGCCTTGTGGCTGGTGCGGCGCGATTTCGATACCGGCGTGTCTTACCACTTCATCGGCATGACCGCAGTCACCCTGTTGCTCGACTGGCCGCTGGCGCTAGTGGGCGGGTTCATGGCCCAGCTCGGCTTGCTGGCGCTGGGGCGCCAGGACTTGGCGGCGTTGGGCGTGAACGGCTTGTTGCTGGTTGGCCTGCCGGTGCTGATTGCCGAGGCGTGCGCGATAGGGGTGGAGCGCGCCCAGCCGCGCAACCTGTTCGTGTATATCTTCTGTTCAGGGTTTTTCCCGGCGGCATTGACCGTACTGGCCTGCCTGTTGGCCGGGCTGGGGCTGTTGTGGCTGAACGGGCGCTTCGCCATGCCGGAGTGGCTCAGCGACTTTGTCGGCTACCTGTGGCTGATGATGTTTCCTGAAGCGTTCATCAACGGCACGGTAATCAGTGCGCTGGTGGTGTTTTGCCCGGAGTGGCTGGAAACCTTCAACCGCACCCGGTACCTGCAAGCGCCGTGGAAGGAGGATGAGCAGTGATTTTGTGGTGGCTGTACCGGCCCTTTCGCGGGCTCGCCCGCTCCCACATGAACCCCACGGCTTTCAAGGCTAGTGCAGTACCTGTGGGAGCGGGCGAGCCCGCGAAAAGGCCAGTACAGCCACCCATTTATCAACTCAATGCCGCGGCTCCAGGTCCCCCGAATACAGCTCATCCTCGGACTCGTCCGCCCCCGGAATCTTGTGCTCCTCGGCCGCCCACGCCCCCAGGTCGATCAGCTTGCAACGGTCCGAACAAAACGGCCGGAACGGGCTTTTCTCGTTCCATTCCACAGGTGCGCCACAGGTCGGGCAATCGACGGTCAATGGCTGGCTCATGGCTGGCCTCCTCGTAAAGTCAGGTAAAAGTGGTGCAGGCGGTCAATCTGCTGATGCAGCGCGGCGAGGTCGCCGTCATTGACCACCACATCATCGGCATGGCGCAGGCGCTCCTCACGGGCCAGCTGGGCCCCGAGAATGGCCTGCACCTGTTCGGCGCTGGTGTTGTCACGGGCCAGGGTGCGCGCCACCTGCAGCTCCTGCGGCGCATCGATCACCAGCACCCGCTGGGTTTTCTGGTACTGCCCCGACTCGATCAGCAGCGGCGACACATACACCGCATAGGGCGACTCCGCCTTGGCCAGGTAGCTGAAAATCTCCTGGCCGATCAGCGGGTGCAGCAATTGTTCCAGCCATTTGCGCTGCGCCGGGTCGGCAAAGATCAGCTGGCGCAGGGCGGCGCGATCGAGCTGGCCGTCTGCCTGCAACACGCCAGCGCCGAAGCGCTCGACGATGCTGGCCAAGGCCGGGCGGCCAGGCTCGACAACCCAGCGCGCCGCCTGGTCGGCATCGACCAGGTGCACGCCAAGCTCGACGAAACGCTCGGCAGCGGCACTTTTGCCGCTACCAATGCCGCCGGTCAGGCCGAGTATCCAGGGGGTAAAGGCCGCAATGGTCATCAGAATCCAAGCAGTTGAAGGTATGAGGCGTACATTTCATCACCCCAGAGCACGGCAATCCACCCCGCAATCGCCAGATAGGGGCCAAACGGGATCGCCGTACCCAGCGCATGCCGGCGCAGGCGCAGCAGGCACAGCCCGACCAACGCCCCGACCACCGATGACAGCAGCAAGGTCAACGGCAGCACCTGCCAGCCACCCCAGGCGCCAATCAGCGCCATCAGCTTGAAGTCGCCATAGCCCATGCCTTCCTTGCCGGTGGCCAGCTTGAACAGCCAATACACCGACCACAGGCTGAGGTAGCCGATCACCGCGCCCCACAGCGCAGCGGCCAGCGGCGCGTAGATGCCGAACGCATTGACGATCAAGCCCAGCCACAGCGTGGGCAGCACCAACGCATCCGGCAACAACTGGTGCTCGGCATCGATCAGGCTAAGGGCCAGCAGGCACCAGGTCAGCGGCAACGCCAGCAAGGCCTCGGCCGAAGCGCCAAAGCGCCAGGCCACCACCAGCGACAGCAGCGCGCTGGCCACCTCCAGCAACGGGTAGCGCGGGCTGATGCGGGTTTTGCAGGCTGAACAGCGCCCGCGCAATGCCAGGTAACTGACGACCGGGATGTTCTCCCACGGGCGAATCCGATGCGCGCAATGCGGGCAGCGCGAGGCGGGCAGGCACAGATCGAAACGCGCGTGCGGCGTTACCGGCAGCCCCAGCATTTCCTGCGCTTCACGCTGCCATTGCCGCTCCAGCATGATCGGCAGCCGGTACACCAGCACGTTGAGAAAACTGCCCACCAACAGGCCGAGCACGCCGGCCAAGGTGAGGAAGTACGCCGGCTGCTCGGCCAGCAATGTCCATAAAGTCATGTTCAGATCAGGCTACCCAACTGGAAGATCGGCAGGTACATCGCCACCACCAGGCCACCCACCAGCAGGCCCAGGACCAGCACGATGGCCGGCTCCAGCAGGCTGGTCAACTGCTCCAGCGCCTGGCTGACCTGTTCCTGGTAATGGCTGGCGGCTTTTTCCAGCATCTGCTCCAGCGTGCCGCTGGATTCACCAATGGCGGTCAGTTGCACCAGCAGCGGCGGAAACAACGGCTCCAGCGCCATCGCCTGGTTCAGCGCCTGCCCATTGGCCATGCCCTGGCGCAGGCGCAACACCGCCTGTTCATGCAGCTCGCTGCCACTGACCCTGGCCACCGTGCCCAGCGCGTCCAGCAACGGCACCCCGGCCGCGTAGGACGTAGCCAGGCTGCGGGAAAACCGCGCCAGCGCCGCCTGCCCGAGCAACGTGCCGAACACCGGCAAGCCCAGCACCTTGTGCAGTATCCACAGGCGCGCCGGCGCATGCTGCCGGTAGAGTTGGCGAGCGGCCAAACCTAGCACCACGGCCATCACCAGCAACAGCGGTGCAAACCGACTCAGCCCTGTGGACAAGTCGATCACCCACTGGGTAAAAGCCGGCAATTCAGCGCCCATGCCAGAGAACATGTTCTCGAATTTCGGAATCACCTCCAGCAACAAAATCGCCGACACCCCCAGCCCGGTCAGCAACAGCAGCAACGGGTAGATCATCGCCTTGCGCACCTTCCTGTGCAGCGCCTGGCGCTGCTCCAGCATGCCGGCCAGCTGTTCCAGCTGCCGGTCCAGCGTGCCCGACTGCTCACCCACCCGCACCAGGTTGCAGTACAACCCATCGAACCACTGCGGGTGGCGCTGCAACGCATCCGCCAGCCCCAGGCCAGCTGCCACATCCTGTTTCAGGCTGTCCAGCAACGCCGCCTGCGGCGCATCGCAACCACTGCGCCCCATCACCTCGAATGCCTGCAACAGCGGCACCCCGGCCTTGAGCAAGGTCGCCAGTTGCCGGCTGAACCCCGCCGGGTCGGCCTTCTCGCGGCGCTTGGGCAGGCTCAACGTCAGCCCGCCGGCGGGCCGCAAGCTGGCCACCTTGATGCCTTGGCGAATCAGCCCGGCACGCACATAGGCCGGGCTGCGCCCGGGCGTTCGGCCACTGACCGGCGCGCCGTTGGCGTCGGTGCCGTGCCAGCTGTAAAGGAGGGTCGAGGTGTTCATGCAAAGGTCCTTTTTTGCCCGTGCGACAAGCCTGGAAACAGCTTGCCGTGTCCATGAAGGGGCGCGCTTCCGTGTTGCTCACTAGAGTAGTTCAGCGAAGACGACGCCCAAGCGGGCAGGGGTGACAAAAGGTGTCTGTTCAGGCCTACTGCGCCGCTGCCAGCCGGGGTCGAGCCTGACCTCAACGAGTACGCGTATCAAAAGGAAACCGTTCATGAAAGGGCAACGCGGTATCACCCTGATCGAACTGATGATCGTCGTCGCGATCATCGGCATTCTGGCGACCATCGCCTTACCGATGTACACCAACCACCAGTCCCGCTCGAAAGCCGCCGCCGGGTTGCTGGAGATCAGCGCACTGAAAACGGCGATGGACCTGCGCTTGAACGAAGGCAAGGACGTCACGGGTGTGGCGGAGTTGGGCGGCCAGCCAGCGACGACCCATTGTGCGATTACCGCTGGCGGTAAAGCGGCGGATGGCACCGGGAGCATCGTGTGCACCCTGGTGGATGCACCCGCCACGGTGCTGGGCAAGGCACTGACCCTGACGCGCTCGGCTAGCGGGTGGGCCTGCACCACCGACATCGAGACAGACCTGGCGCCGAAGGGGTGCAAGGCGCCTTGAGGGTGGGGGAATAAGCCAGGGGAAACAGGGGTTTGCGTAACGGGTGCGAGCAGTGGTACGTTGCGCTACACGCCGGTGTAGCTCAGTCGGTAGAGCAGCGCACTCGTAACGCGAAGGTCGCAGGTTCGATTCCTGTCTCCGGCACCAGTTCAGGTTCCAGCGAAGGCTACCAAAATCTCTGGAACCCCCGTAAAACCCGCATTTTGGCGGGTTTTTTCGTTATGGCGTTCCGTCGGATTCCGACAGCTGCCAGCCGATTTAGGGGTAACGTTTGGGATAAAGTCGATTCGATAAAGGGGTTTACCCTTATGGCTCGTACTACTGCTCCCCTGACCGACACCGCATGCCGCTCGGCCAAGCCTACTGACCGCCCGTACAAGCTTTTTGACGGTGACGGTCTTTACCTCCTCGTTTACCCCAATGGCCGTAAAGGCTGGCGCTTCCGGTATGTGAAACCGGATGGGCGAGAGGGGCTGACCTCGTTTGGCAACTATCCCGTCATTGGTCTTGCAGATGCTCGGCAGAAGCGCCTGGAAACTAAGAGGATGCTGGCTGAGAGCATTGATCCGATTGCGTCTAAGCATCAGGCCAAGGTCGAGGCGGTTGTCAGAGGCCACACATTCGAGCGCGTTGCCTTGGACTGGCATAAGGAAATGTCCGTGAAGTGGGCGCCTGGCCATTCGAGGACCGTGCTGAGTCGTTTGAAGACTCACGTATTCCCGCTGCTAGGCGCACGCGCCATCGTCGATCTGGATACCTTCGACCTCATGCAGCCGCTTGAGGCGATCAAGAAGCGCGGCACGATCGATGTGGCCTTAAGGGTACAAAACTACCTTCAGAGCATCATGCGTGAGGCGAAGCGGTTACGGCTGATCACGGTCAACCCTGCGTATGACCTTGAGGGCTTCATCAGCGCGCCGCGGGTTACGCATCGGCCCGCACTTCCGCTGTCACGCCTGCCTGAGTTGATGGACCGTATTGAGAACTACAAGGGACGTGCGCTCACTCGGCTGACCGTCATGCTGTCTCTGCATGTGTTTGTCCGGTCCAGCGAATTGCGCTTCGCACGTTGGAGTGAGTTCGATCTGAAGCGCGGTATATGGGAGATACCTGATACGCGGCCCGCTTTGGATGGCGTCCCGTATTCGACCAGAGGCACGAAGATGGCGGGCCACATCCATCTGGTCCCTCTGTCACCGCAAGCGGTGGCGTTGCTCGAACAGATTCACGCGATCACGGGGTACTTCGATCTGGTGTTCACCAGTGATGCTCGCTCGTGGAAGCCGATGTCTGAGAACACGGTCAACAGCGCTTTGCGGAACATGGGCTACGACACCAAGACCGAAATCTGCGGACATGGCTTTCGGTCCATGGCATGCAGTGCCTTGGTCGAATCCGGGCTGTGGTCAGAGACCGCTATCGAGCGGCAGATGAGCCACAGGGAGCGCAACAACGTTCGGGCGGCGTATATCCACAAGGCCGAGTTCCTGGAGGAACGGCGAATGATCATGAGTTGGTGGAGCCGTTATCTCGAAGCGAACCGGCAGGAGCATATCTCGCCGCATGAGTTCGCCAATCAGACCGGGGCAAACGTTTCTAGCCTAAGAGCAAGGCGTGGCGCAGTCGAGTGAGCGCACGGTTTTGAAATTTCGGTGATCTGCTTTCCATGCGGGTCCATCCAAACAGGGCTGCAAAGCCGCCCTGTTTGGATGGACCTTACCTAAAAAGATCAAAAGCACCACATCGGGCACTGGGTGCCACGGTGTTCCGCATACGGCCAGTACCATTTTCAATCGCAAAACCATGCGGTGCACATCGCTTGACCCTCTCGGATTGCGGGCGTAGAAAAGACAGTGCAAAGGCTGTCGTTGACAGCACCCTAGGTGACTCGAGCCTTCAAGGTCACGCCGCTTCTGCGGTGGTTCTCCCCCCAAATGGCGATTCGCATCCGGCAGCTCGCCCGGTCACCTCCCCGGTGATGGATGCCTACTTCAGATGATGGCCCTCGTGCGCCAGACAACACTTCCTACTTCGCTGCCCTGCAGCAACCTTTCCGCTTGGCCGAATCTTGCGCCAACCTGCGCCCGTCTCTTTCTCCTGGAAAGAGACGGGCGCCTCTAACACTGCTGCAGCCCTCATCGCAATTGGCTTTGCGGCTACTCCACTCGTGACAATCGGCGTGACAAACGCTGATGTCACCAGCAACAGCGATGTAGATGATGGTGCCGCAGACCACGGAATGGACTGCACCTGACTGACAGTCAGGCATGCCCCGGTCATCGCATTGCTGCGCTCACCCGGCTCAGGATCTTCAGGCGCTGGTTTAGTCAGCCAGCACTGCCTCCACCCGCCCACCGGCAACGGTGTTAAGGAGGCCAGATCATGAGATGCCCTAGCTCCCGGACGTAAGGAGCCGCCAGTCCCGCGTAGAGGACATTCCCCACAGGTCGCAGGGGCCTTGATCCCTGATAACACTCAGCATTCTTGGCGGGATGACGTGGGGCGAGGATCGGAGATCGGAAGATGAGGTGACCGACATGACATTGGTGGGTAGGCGCGATGGCCGTAATTTCGGTTACGGCAGACAATTGAGCTATGCAGGGCCGCAGGCAATGAAAGACATGTTCGGCGCTGGTCACTACGGTACGGTCAAAGCGCACTGTGATCGCTGGCAGGCATTCGTCAAATGGTGCCGCTCCGAACAGGGGCCCGGATTGAATGATGCACGGCAGATTGATCGGAAGGTGTTGGCCGACTATGCGGATCATCTGCGTGAGGTAGTTAGGCGCGGTGACCTCGCCATCAGCACCGCGCAAAATCGGCTATCCAGTGTTAACAGAACCATGGCAGCGCTTCGCGGTGATCAGTACGTGAAATTGCCCAGCCCGAGCAAGGCGTTGGGTATGCAGCGCAGCGGGGTTCGACAGTCGGTGCCGCATGGCCAAGACCGCGCAAAGGTTAAACAGATCGTCGATGCACTTTGTCGCCAACATCAGCTACGGGCCGCCGCAATTGTTCTGTTGGCCCGAGCCGCCGGCATGCGCTTGCGCGAGGCCATCTTGGCTGACCTGCCACGGCTGAGCCGTGAGGCTAACGACCTACGCAGGATCAACATTCAGAACGGCACCAAAGGTGGCCGCGCCGGTGCCTCAGCGCCACGTTGGATTGCGGTGGACGACCATGTTCGAGGTGCCCTTGGGTTTGCGCGGCAGATTTCGCCTGCAGGTAGCCGCAACCTGATTGCGCCACACGAAAGCTACCTGAGCCTTCTGCAACGAATCATCCGCCCTGCGCGAAACATCCTGCATGCACACAACCTCAAAGGATTCCATGAGCTACGAGCGGCATACGCTTGTGAGCGCTATGAGCAAATCGCCCAACACCGTGCGCCTATCAATGGCGGCCACTTATGCCAGGTAGATAGGAACCTTGATCGTGAAGCCCGGAAGCAGATCAGCTACGAGCTGGGGCACGCTCGGGTCGATGTGGTAGCTGCTTACATTGGAGGGCGCGCGTGAGTAAGCCATTCGACATGGAACTGTTCTTGTCTGCGGTGCTGACGGGGTCATACGCAACGCGGCAGCGCCATTTACGTCAAGCAAAGATCATCCAAGCGGAGATAGCAGAACGGTGGCAGCTCGAAACACCTTGGGCCTGGCGGAGAAAACATGTGGCTTGGTTTCTTGAGCATCGCCTGGCTAGACGATGCGAGTCGACTCAGTATTACTACCTGTTGACGGTGCGGCTGCTTGTGGGTCGTTTAGAAAAGCCATGGGTCTTCAAATGCCAAATACGCGATTGATATTCACGACAAACCGCATTCGGGCAAAACTGGCGAGTCCTGAAATCAGTGAAGATGGAAAACGCGCAAAAATTTGGGCTCATCAAATTCCGGCGCATCGCCCATCGAAGCAATCTAGCCACCACTACTCCACTCCCACAGCCTACCCCCATACCGTACACCGGAAATATCCGGCGGTTCGGTCGGAATGTCTCCAGCGTCCGGTTTCC
Organism: Pseudomonas sp. AFG_SD02_1510_Pfu_092; assembly: GCF_003331055.1. Taxonomy (GTDB): domain Bacteria; phylum Pseudomonadota; class Gammaproteobacteria; order Pseudomonadales; family Pseudomonadaceae; genus Aquipseudomonas. The sequence goes on from NZ_PUQD01000020.1 coordinate 33,473, forward strand.
ATGCGTACTCACCCTTTGTGTATACATGCCCGTACCCAGGCTACGACCCCAGAAAGGACGCTGTGGCCGACAATCCTGTACCAAAGCTCGATCGAATTTGATAAGTTTCCGAGATAGCAACAAGCCACTACACCCTATTCTTTCACAAGGACGTGCAATGACCAACGTCAACGTTTACCTGCGAGAAAACCTCGCCAACGTTACCAGCAAGATCTCCATCGCACCGAACATCGACGAGAAAAAACTCAACAACGCGGTCAAGGCATTCGGCTTCTCTGGAAGCCCATCAAACGTAGTAGCTCTGCTCGATAACACGCTAATGGGCAGCGGCAAAGATGGCATCCTGTTCACGGGTGAACAGATAATTTATCGCGCCAGCTTTTCAGATCCAATCAGCGTGCCGTATGCATCGATCGCTTCCGCTGCTTACGTCGAGACCTTAACTGGTAGTAAGAAGGACAAAATTGAGGCATCAGTCCTAATTTCTCGACGTGACGCTAGCGATCTGTCAATCACTGCCCTCATCAATTGCGACTACAGAAAATTAGCCGAGACGCTACAGGGATGCATCGACGGCTTTGAAGAGTTCAAGGAAGAACGGCAGCTCGTTCCAATCTCTGAATTGAGCGAACACTTGAAGATGGCCTATGTTCAAGCTGTCATCAACATGGCTTACGACAACGACGACGTAGTCGATGACAAAGAATTCGCTGAGATACTTCAGTTGATGACGCGCTTGGATCTGAGCCCTGATACGCGGTTCACGCTAAGGGCCTATATGGCTTCCAGCAGCGCGCAGATCCCTCTGGCGACTCTGGTTGAGCAAATCAATACTCAGAGTCCAGCTGGTCAGATCAAGGCTCTGCACATCTCTCTGGTGAAAGACCTGATCAATCTGTTCTACAGCACTGGCGGCCGCGACGTCGCTAGTTTCGCTTTTCTTCAGAAAAATCGTGCTCTGCTGCAGGTTAGCGACGAAGAGATTGAGCTGGCGATCTCGGCCATCAAAAACGATCACGACATGCTTCGCGATGACATGACTGATGACCAGATCGTCTCTGCTCTAAAGTTGTTGTCAGCGAAAGCAGCCGCCGTGGGCACGCCATTGGCTGCCGTGTATTTATCCGGCTCCGTGGTCGGCATGTCTGCTGCTGGATTGACTTCGGGGCTTGCCAGCCTAGGCATGGGCGGTTTGCTCGGCATGTCAGGCATGATGACCGGGATCGGGGTCGCAGTGCTGATCGGTGTCGGCGCTTACGCAGGTGTTAGAAAGCTCACAGGTGCGAACGAGATAAACCGCTCTAAACGCCGCGAGCTGATGCTCAACGAGGTCATCAAGCAAACCCAACTGACCATATCTCTCGTCATGAAGGACATCAACTTCATCACTGGCAAACTGAATGAGTACATTCAGGCTCATGGTGCACAGGACGAAAAAATCAAAAAGCTCATGGGGCTAATGGTTCAGATGACGAGTGCCGGAACAGTGCTGACCGATAAATCCAGCTCTGCCCAGGCCAGCGCTAACAAGCTTCGCTGCGCTCAGTATCTCGATGAGGGCAAACTCAAGGCACTGACGCGCGAACCTACCAAAGCTGAACTCTATGACTTCATTTTCGGCTTCTATGAAGAACGAGAAATCGTTGCAGCCAGCAAGGATGAGGATAAGCAAATAGTCACCAAGCTTGTAATCAAGTCCGGCAGAAGTAGCCAAGAGCTGGAAAGCTTGGCCAGAGCATTTGAGGCCATCGGATACTTCAACGTCAGCGACGTCCTCAAGGGAACCGCAGCCGACGTTGCAGGCAAAGCCCGTGACAAGCTGAGCGGTCTGTTCTCATGACCCAGAAACGCCTACTGGATGATCAAGCGCAGGCGATGCTGATTCAGCAACACCAGCTCGATCAGACAAATCAGCATCTCGACAAAATGCTCGGGTCGCTTGATGCCATGGCTCAGGATCAGCGCAGCAATGATGCTCTTTTGGATAGCCTCATAGCTCAAGCTGAAAGTATCGTTGACGGGCAGACCATCGAGTTCGTGATGGATGATTGTGTTGAAGTGGTCTTTGACGATTACCTCGTAGAAGCATCGTCAACCTATGAACCAACACTACAGCCGCTGGAAATGCTCGACACTGTCGACGCTGATCCAACAGCCGGCTGGGCTTCTTATCTCACCCAGTTGGATGACTATGCAGCGAGGCAAGGCATTGAGCCTACCGAGGACCCCTTCCGTCACCTGATGACGGATACCCAGCGTATCGCGCTGGAGAAGCGCATCAAGGAAGACTTCTCGCTTAAAGCTGCTAACTGCGACAAATACGACTACATGATTGCGGGGACCTGCGGCCTCATAGGTGGGCTCGTAGACGTATTTTTTGTAGGGGTGCCAGGCAAAGGAGCGCTTGGCAAATGGGCAGACACGCAGACCGATAATGCAGTACAGCGCTTTGCCAAATTGAATGGATGGAGTCGCAAGGGCAAGGAAGGCGACGGCACGGCGAGCGCAATCGGCTTCTTAGAAAGGAAATTCAAGATCAACTATGACCACGCTACCACGCATGCAACCGGTGGTGCGGTAAAAAACATGTCGATGAGCAATCATCACGTTAAAAGCTTGGGGCATTCGCCTGACCTGGTCGGTCTATTTTTCTCAATTCTAGATCAGTTCACCAGCACAGCTCACTTCGTAGACAAGGGAAAGCTGATCTCTATCAACACTGAGACATTTGAGCTTAGCGGCAGCAACCTGATGGCGAAGATTTTCGCAGGGTTCATGAACTGGCTCGGCCATCTGTTTTCAGATATGGCAGGATCATCAGGCGGCCGCGGGGGCGTAAGTGGCGGACGAGGCTCTGGCATTCCAATTCCTTTCTACTCGCTACTCCAGTTCGTTAACGTTGGTTCATTCGGACAGCATCGTCAGACCTTTTCGACCATCGCAGTGAAGGTTTTTGAGTCTGGTTACGACATGCGGCATGGCCTCGCGATAGCCATCCCGGTTCTTATCACAGAGCTGTTTACCCGGATGATGTGGGTGATCAAACGCCGGTTCTATCATGGCCAAGATTGGCGTAACTGCATCCCGTCAGCCAATAACCCAGAACTACGCCGGATGTTGCTCATCGGCCACGGCTCATTGTGTTTAGTAGACGTGGCTGACGCAGGATTACGTTCGGGTGGGAACATCGTCGCCTTCCTGATGCGCAGTAATATGATCGCTTGGGTTCGATTTGGAACAGTTGCGATTAAGGAAGTCAAGGCGATCTACATGGCAGGTTCTATCGACGCAGATGCGGTGGATGCATATCTCGACGCTGAGTATTCAAGAATGCTAGCCACTTGAGGTTTGTGAAGAGCGCATGAATTGACCCTGATTTCGTGGAATTGTTTTCTAGGTTTAGTTCTTATTAAAGGAAGGAATAATGTTAAGGAATAGTGATTTCAATGAGTTCTCATCTTTAAGAAGGGTTTTCATTAAAGGCGAAATTGAAAAACACAAACTGAATAATTTCTTGACCCGCGCTAACCTTAAGATCATGGCAGATGATGACTGCTTACTTTTCCTTGATGATAGCTTTTTAGGGCTATGGGGTGAAGGGGTTCTTTTTACAAAAAATTATCTTGTGTATAACCTTCTTGGCGAGAGTGGGCATATTCCTTTCTTCAGGATTTCAAGTATAGAATTTGTAGAGTCAGACATAATAATAAATTCATCGACAGGCTTGACTTTTAGAAAAATATCGTTTGAGGTGGTGTGCGATATATTTAGGGTTGTATATTCTTGCTTGAAAAGAAATGACGCCTCTCTGATTGATGTTATTAATCATGCACATGGAGGGTCTATCCTCGTCAATTACTCATCCAATGACTCGGTTGTGGCGTTTGCCTCGTTCGTTCAAATGAATGCCAACAAAGAGACAATTGTGGAGCTAATGGGGGAAGATAACTTCAAAGACAAAGAGAGCATTCGGAAATACATTGCATCTGATGAGAATCTTAAGAATCTAGCAGAGCGGCTCGTAGATATACCTGAGCTAGAGGAAAGCGTAGCTAAAGAAACTGCGAATTATTTTTATTCGGCATTCAAGTATTACTCATTATTTTTGTATGATCAAATAAATTATTACAAGGATGACTTGGCTAGATCCGAAGCGCGTGAGCTGGAGTTGCAGCGAAAGAAAGAGCTTGCCGTAAAGAATGCAGAGTTCAGAAATATAGAAAAAGCGCCAAGCATATGTTTATTTTCTAACGTGTTTTCGATCAAGGGTGAACCTACCTCCGATTTTATAGATGCCTTTCTGTCCGTAGTCAATGGGTATTCTAGAAAATTCAAAATGAATGAGCCTGAATATTGGTTTGTTTTCAATGCTCATCTTGACTTTTATTTCTACATACTTGCAACTGAGGAGGTTCTTCAAAAGCCTGGCACGAACCAAATATTTATTGCTCCTTTCGTATTTTTACTTGAGGGCAACAAAGGAAGGGTTAAGGAATTATCTGGCTTGATGAATGATGAGGCAATCAAGGAATCTATAGTTTACATTTCGCTTCTAATGATGAATCAAAGGAGTGGTAAAAAAGAAGATAATTTTAATTTGCTGTATAGGAAAATTTTGCTTTGTAACAAAGAAATATCGGAAGGTGAGTTTATGCAAAGCTTGAGTGCCATCCGGGAAAATACTAAGAAGCTGATTATTGAGGTCTTTCGACCTGATATAGAACGTTCTTCTGAAATAAATAAATTGTTCTGATAGGGTTGGATAGTGAATTAAATCCTGATCCTGGCTATTTTCAGATGGCTTGATTCACGACTGTGGGGAATACCAAACGAACCAGAGCTGTCGTCAATCCCTATTTATCATCACAAACTTTCAGTGACATTCCCAACCACTATCGGCTGATTCAGCTCATGCCACTGTCCGCTTCGGGTCGATACCTGCCGGTCAAAACGGACCCGTGCGCTGGCCACATCCGATGCAAATGGCTGGTCAAGTCGAATGCAAACAGGTGGTCAAGTGGGATACAAACGCTTGATCAAGTCAGGTGCAACGTCCCAAATTCAGTACCGTCAGTGAATACATTCCGCCAATTCGCTCCAAATAGTCTTCACCGACCAACTGAGGGTGATACTGCATTTCAACTGGCATGTCATCCGGATGCAAGAGGCACATTTTTCCAACGCAGTCTGGCGTACCTGTCAGAATTCCATATGTTGTACCGAACGTTATATCAATGATTTCATGACTTGGTAGCGTGAGCCAGGCATGCAGGTCCAAGCTTGGAGATGTTATTCCGTTGTCCAGCAACTCCTTGAGTTGCTGGACATCGCTATGGAATACCTTGCCATGGTTGTACTCAACATAGCCCAATGTATATACGAGAGGTATCTGTAGCGCGTGTTCGAGTGGTGCTTTCAGCGCCGCGGTGATGGTGAAGCACTGCTGAGAAACCTCTTCAGCACGAAGCGGTGACAAGGCGTCTGTCACCACTTGTTGGAAGATCTGGCACCTGTCCTCGTTCACAAAGCGTTCGGGTGATCGGCAGAATAGTGTTTCTGGCAGCCCCCATGCAGTTGTTCGTTTCAGCGCTTGATCGAATCGTTGCTCATAGCTGTAATGGGAGGCTTTTCCCATCCACTGCCCTATCCATGAAAGCACCGGAAGCTCCTTCTACATATGGAGTAGATTTAACCTTATGGCGTCTGCGGTGGCTGTGGCCCAGTACGGGGTTCGGATGCACGAGACTTTTCGATTCCCCAAACCGCTTTAGCAACTTCCTCGATTTTGGCGAAAAACTTATCAACGTTGAAGCCAGCGATGAACGCCAGGGCGAAGAAACCGATCTCACTGGCATTTTCTTTAGAGCTTGACTCAAGTACCAGCAGGCCTGCCTTCAAGAACAGGTAGCTTATGGCGCCCGCCACCATACTGGTGATGGGGCGGATGAAGTACCACGCATACCAGTCTGGATCCCAGCGTTTGTGAACGCACTTGTTGAGGTAAAGAGCCCGGAGGCAGTACTGGCAACCACCCACACAAGCTATTGCGGCGCACATGAGTGGCACCCTGATTACCTCATAAGGCAGAGAGAGCCAGCCCAGTTCCATGGCGCTGATTGAATAGGTCGCTCCGAATAGCAGGAGCAGCAGGTAAAGAAAAATGACGTACAGCATAGTTGGAAATTGCTCCTTGGATAGGCTGATCCCGGGGAACTGGTAAATGACGATCTACGCTACGGGCGGTACACCTAGGGTAAAACTGATCGAGTCCTCTGCGACAATCACCATGAGCATCGGCAAGCCGTCATTCGACATTCTGTCCGTGAGACTAGCAAGGAGGGCTCGATCATCCGCACTTGGATTGGATGGATACCCTGATGGGTGTGAGTGCCATTCGCCGATATAGTCCACGAGGTTCGCAGTACGCTGATGGCATCGCTCCAGGATTTCCTGCTGGCCCTCTTTACCTCGAATGAAGTGACAAGCGCTCGCTTCGCTGTCCAGTGGCGCAGTCAGAGCATCGACAACTAGAATTTCCATATTTTTAGTGTCGGTAACGCCAAGGAGCATGCCGCCGGTTTCGCGCGGTAATCCTTCGCGTCGATACTGAGTAAACTTGGCAACCAACCCCCGGTCGTAAATGATCTTCCAGCCTTGAGTGTCAACCGAGCAGGAGGCCTGCAGTTCTAGTTCCATATGCGTGACGGCATCGCTCTCATCATTGACTACCCACACGCATGCTCGAGCCTCCGTAGATTGCAGGCTGCGTCTTAACTGCCTGGCCAGAATTCCTGCATGCAGGTGAATACGCTCAGGTGCTAGCTTGACTGAGATATCTCGGCAGCCTCCCCCAACCCAGATGTCGCCATGGTGGTTTGCCAAGTGTTCCTCACCCCATTCACTGTTGAGAATGGCTCGGTAGTACTGCGCTTCGATGGCCTTGCTCCGCAAATCTCTTTGCTGGTCCTCAAGGAGCAGAACACATCCGTTTCCTGATGGTGTGATAAACAGAGTTGCCAGGCGAGGACAGTCTGGGCGGTTGGAGAGTTCGCGAGGTACGCCTAATGTCGTCGTCACGTCCACAAGCACATCGGCGTTCGAGAGGACCTGGACTAGCGCGCTTTCGTCATCGGTGACGCTGGCATGAATAGCAACCGGTGGAGGTGAATCAGGGAAGATACTGATCACGTGTGCTCGGACGACTTCTGCTTTGGCCAAGCCCAGGTTGGCGTCGACCGCGATGTGGCGACTCAAGTTATGCGGCAGCACCCTGTCGGGGTCGACATAGGTCCATGACCCCCATGCCTCTCTGGCCCATATATCCGCAAGTAAGCTGCCGAGAGCACCAACGCCAGCCAGAACACCGCGGAAGTCTGCGGTCTCTGAATCAATACCGGATAATTTTTGGGAAAACTTACTGTCCAGACAACGCCGGATTTCAATGAGCTTGACAGGCAAGCTCCTCCATTTCTCCGATTGCTCTGGGAATGATTTTCCTATCAATGTCGTCAGGTAGGATTTCTCACCAATTTCCTGAACCGGAAAGTCGAGCATGTTAGCCAGCTCAGCCGGGTTTTTTAGGGCGAGATAACCTAGGACGTCATGGCGATCAAAAACCCCCTGCCGGGTTCTTGGGATGCCGATCAAGATCACCAGCCCGGTAATGGCTGAAAGCGTACTTGTGAGTACGCCGGAGCCATCCCCAAAAGCGTTTTTCACGCTGTCAGCCAGTGGCGTGACCAAATCGCTTCCCCATAAAACGAGGCGGTCATGTATCTGACCGAGGGTCTGAGGCGGCGCGACCACCTCATGGGATTCTAGTGACGCCACCTCGATCGGTAGGAGTTGGAAACGTCCTTTGGAGGCAGGGTTGTGCAGTGGGCTGGTTAACGGCACCGCTCGAAGAATGCCGTGCTGGCCATCGATCGAATGGATTGCCAGCTTTTTATCCTGGCCGGCGGCGTATTGAAGGGAGTCAGCGGGCAGAAACAGCTGGTACGGACTCATGTAAAAAAGCTGCTCCAACGGTTGATCAGGCCGGTGTAGCTGTCCAATTGCTGATTGCCTCAGCCACCAGAAAATTCGCTGCAAAAACTTCGGTGCAGTCCAGGTCCGCTCAGTTGTACTCCAGTCAACGTTGTACAAGCACAGGGACTTAGGTTCGTTGTCCAAGGTGTGGTTCAGGTGCGAAAGGCTCGGAAAGTCTTTGCGCAGTGCCAGCACTTCGACAGGGGCGGTAGTAGAGTCCGAAACCCTGATTGCTAGTCGTTCATTACGTTTGATGCCGGATGGGCTAGCGTGCTCGATCGTCGCGTCGCCGGCATCTATCACAATGAGCTCTGTAAGGCGTGGCTGCTGCGAGAGCCTCAGCTCAACCACCTCAACGAAGGGATTCGCTTCACAAGCATTCAAAAGCGCCCGAGTCTGGGGGAAATTTGGGGTGTAGTCATTGAGGCACACCCGTTCCCCGGGCTCGAAGTACTCTGTCATTGCTTACCCGCCCTCGGCGCTGCAGCTGCCGCGACACTCAAACCGGCGGCCAACGCTCCGACCACAACACGCACCAGTTTTCCGTTGGGTTGAATCTCGAGCTCGGTCTCGTTCCCAGCTTTGTCGTCGCCGGTGCAGAGGAACGCACCATCTACCGACCGCAGGATAGACTTGTACTCAGTTTTCGCGCGGATGCAGGGAGGATCATTGTCATCATCAACAATCTTGGCGCTACTGGAGACAATGGTGGCGCCGTCCAAAGCTTGGCTCAGGGCCTCGCGTGCACCCTCGCATACCTTGGCCTCATCTTGCTTGTCCGACCAGCTGTCATAGGACAGTGACCGCCACGAGCAGTGGTGAGGGGCCTGCAAAAGGTCGTACTCCAGTACTTCCGGTTCGTTTTTGTAGTTGTCCCACATACGTTCCCAGATCACTACACCAGCGTCTCCTCCACTAAGGAATTTCACGTGGTTGGCCGACCCTTTAGCGGCAAAGATCTTCATGCGCAGGATGACGCTTGAGTTGTTCTTGGACAGCTTCTCTTCAAGCTCGTCGTCCTGGCGCGGTGCCGGAGCGAGGAGGATGGCGGAGAACAGGCTAGAGAATGACTCACCGCCAATGCGGTCCAGTGTTTCCCCCGTCTTGATCAAAATTTCCTGCAAGTCGTCGGTTTTGTTGCCTTCATCCTCGCCGAGGATGAGCAGGCGGTTGCCAGGACCAGCGGTGCGATTCGCCTTCCAGTGCTTCACTCGCCGGCGTACCTCGGTGGCGAAGTCCTTAGCATCCTGGCAAAGCACATGATTATTTTTCTCATGACGTCGGAAAACCATGGGGGACGACCAGATCTCCCTGATTATGATGCGCCGCTCAGATGCCTTTTTGTCGTCGTCTGGATAGTCCTCGGGGCGCCCAAGCCAGAAATGCTTCTGCAAGCCCAGAATGTGGTCTTGGTCGGGGTGACTGAGCAGAAAAACATCCACGAAAGGGCGATTCTTGGCGTCGTATTGCAGGCGTTTGCGCAACTGCGCAGCGACGTCTGGAGTGTCGTCAGCAGGTTTCCGGATCTTAATGTCAATCAGAATGGTCGTAACCCTAGTGTCCGCGAGGCGGATCAGTGTCATGTCCCCGTTAGCAACGGGGAAAAACGTAATCTTTGCACCCAAGAGAGACCTCCGATTTTGGTAGTTGGATCCAATGCGAAGGATGCTAAGCCTAAAAACTAGACCCGTCTAGATACTGGACGTATAATTTTTAATCGTGTGATGGGATGAAGGTAAGCAAAATGAGCCAGAAGGCACTGCGAACGGGCCGTTGGGGCCAAGAACGCCGCCTCGAATTTATCGATTTTCGGTTGATGTGGGAGGGACGGCTGAACCGTGCCGACCTTATCGGCTTCTTCCAAATCTCTACTCCCCAAGCCTCGCTGGATTTGGCCCGGTATATCGAGTTGGCTCCAGATAACCTGGTCTACGATCGAACGGCTAAAGCCTATCTGGCCACGGCAGGCTTCGAACCAATTCTCTGTCGCCGGGACAGCGACACCTTTCTCAAAGAATTGTTTGGGCGCCAATCAGGTTCGCTGAGTCCGAGCGAAAGTTTTATCGGATGGTCCCCTGAAGCCGACATTGTGCCGTTTCCCAACCGCCATGTTCCTACTCCAGTACTCATACATTTACTTAGAGCATTAAGAAACAAATGCGCAGTAGAGGTTGGCTACCAATCTATGGCGCATCCCGAACCAACAGAAAGGACAATATACCCAAGCGCTTTCGGGTTCGATGGATTCAGATGGCACTTACGTGCTTACTGCTTCAGATCCGCCATGTATAAAGATTTTGTTTTAGGCAGAATTCGCACCATCGCTGAAGCCGAAGACGATATACAGAACGTTCCGCCAGACATAGAGTGGAATAAGTTTGTTGACTTGGTTATTTCGCCAAACCCCAATTACTCGGAACCGCGTCGGCTAGCCATAGAACATGATTACAACATGGTGAGTGGGGAGATAAAAATCCGCACACGGATAGCATTGCGCCAATACGTTGAAAGGCGCCTGGGCTTGAGTAAATGGGATGAGGCTATAACTGACCAGCATCAGATTGTATTGGTGAGAGTGGAAGAAGTCGCTGAATGAATAAAATCTGGAATTTCAGCCATTTATACCTAAATTTGGATTCTTGCCCTCCAATATAAGAATTCAACTTAATCTGGTACACAGAACCTATTGATCCATAGCAACTAGCGGCCGATGGAACGGCCCAGTGTGTCACCAGGCTGTATAGATATCTACGGCCCACCGTTCCCAAATCTCATAACGTGCATTCGTGATTAGTAGTACGCGCTGAGGGGGGAGTGGGTGCTGGGCAGATCAGCTGAGTTGGAGGTTTTGGCTGTCTGTATGATCCCCAAAATTCTTGATGTAAAGCCCGAGTCTTGGAGTAACAAGGGCTTTGTCTTTTTGAGAAACTCAAGGTCACTCGTTACGGCCACTCCCAGGAGAGTACTTCGGCGAGCGCTCGGACTGGCTTTATGGTCTCACGATAGTAAGAGGCGAAGTCGTTGTCGACGATGTAAAAATCTCCCGCTTTACGACAAGTAGATTCAACTGGCCAATGCGGATGGCGAAATTTTTTATGCTCCGGGTTCGCTGGTGCAATGAACAGCGGCCTATCACAAAGGTTAGCGATAAGTTCCCGCAGTCGGTCCATATTGGAGTCGTAGCTGTTTCGCGAGCCATGATGGGGGAGCACAAACACCGAGGTCAGCGCTGTTTCGGCATGGTAATGCCGCAGGAATTCTTTCATTTTTTCCGGCGTAGAAAAATCTGCATCACCAGTGGTGATCCAGCCGACTTCGCGATTGTGTGCTAACAACAGCTTCTCGTTGCGCAGGGCCCGCTGTCCTTGGTGGACCGTTCGTGAGAACTGTTCGGGCCAAGTGTCGGTACCGCGTTGAGCTGGTCCTGAGTAAACGCACATCGATGCATCATTATAGTCTTCCAGTGATTGGCTAAGAGAATACAGCGTAGTGAGCACCTCTTTGCAACTTAGCCCTGGCGTATTCCGAATTTTATGAGCCAGTCTTCGCAACGGCTCCTGTCGAGTGTCCGTCTTGCTCAACCCGGCCCCCAAGATCTTCCTGATCTGAGGGGCATCTGCGTGCGAAACTTTGCGCGACAATTCGACTTCAAGCGCGGAGGCGAAAGAGCTCCATTGTGCTTGGGTCATCTTTTGGTTGGCTTGATTGACCACGGCCTTCAAACCGGCAAAGAGTGGTAGGCTCCAGATGACGCGCGCTTCCTCGGGATAGATCCATTCGCGTGAATAGAACCGAAAGAGCCAGTCAACATTTCTCATGTTCAGCGACTGCGAACAAGAGAAAATTTGACCGCCTTCTCTTGCTCGTTTTAACGCTTCGAAGGCGTCATCTGTGAGCTGGTCCCTCAACACATTCGTTGAGTCCGGGCCCAAATCTCTTTCACCAGGCTGCTCCGGAGACCCTGTGCCTACCAGCACCACCGGACCGAAGTCACCTCCGTAAAGGCGCCCGCCTATACGAATGACGTTGGCTATGTCCTCGTCGGCTAACTCTTCACCACTGAGTTTCAACGTCATCCATAGCAGATAGCTACGAATCTCTGCATGGGGTAAAAACACCGAGTCGAAGCTCACCCCAGCAGCATGTAGCTCCTCGATACCATTGATATGGTCCTGATCGAAATGACTGATGGCCAATATGTCGTGTCGGCGTTGCCCTTGAGCAAATTCATCAATCAGCACGGCGCGGTGCGCCGCAGTGGCTCCACCACAGTCGATGACCATGCTCAGCTTGCTCCCTCTTCGGCGGATTGCAGTGGCGTGGAAGCTACCTTGGCCGATTGGGTATTGAGTTCTGTCTACTTGAAAAAAAGTCACCATTTCTCCTTGGTTTTTGAGCGTGCCGCACGATGAGCCGAGGATGGCATAAAATTTATCAATACGGTCGTACGCAACTGAAGATGCAACGGCTTTGCAAAGGGATTGAGGGGGGCGCAAAGGCAGAGACTCTCGGACTAGGCTCTGTACGAAATCCTTTGAAATTCCGCCAACGCCCCAACCCGCCTGAGTTTCCGTAGAGTTCTGAGCTTTTTAGCGCAGGGCTCTGCCATGCCCAAACAGCGATACGAAATCTCCGACGCCGACTGGGAGTTGGTCGCCGATCTCTTCAATACACCCCGCCGCACCGGACGCCCACCAGCCGATGATCGAGTGATGCTCAACGGTGTGTTCTTGGTGCTGCGCGACCTGGCGTGACATGCCTGAGCGATACGGTCCTTGGTCCACGATTTATAAGCGGTTTCGAGACTGGCGAAACCAGGGCACCTTCAACAAGATGCTCAGGCGGATGCACGTCAAGCTCAACGCACAAGGGCTGATCAATCTGGATACCTGGTGCATCGATTCAACGGCAGTCAAAGCAACCCGGGCCTCCTCTGGAGCAGGAAAAAAGGGGGGAGGAAGAACCAGCGGACCACGCACTTGGGCGAAGTCGGGCAGGGCTAACGACGAAAATTCATATGGTCTGCGACGCCCGCGGTGTGCCACTGCATTTCACCTTGTCCGGCGGACAGGCCAGCGATATCTCGCATGCTCAGCCTCTACTTGATGGAGTTCAGGTGCACACAGGCTGGGGCAGACCTCGCAAGCGATGCCGAAAGCTCATGGAAGACAAGGGTTACGACGCTGAAGCACTCAGGCAGTACTGCGACCGCTATCGCATGCAGCCTGTCATCCCTTACCGAGCCATGAAGCGCAAGCCGAAGCCAGGTCTGCCGCGGCTATTCGACAAGCCCAAGTACAGGGAGCGGAACTTCATCGAGCGCCTGTTTGGCTGGTTGAAGGAGCACTGCCGCCTGTCGACCCGCTACTGTAAGCTCGCAACAAGTTATGCGGCGATGGTCACATTGGCCTGCTGCCGGCGGTGTCTACGACACTACTTTTCGTACAGTGCCTAGCAGTCGCGAGCTCCATTTTAGCGATTGCCAAACCCCGTGTTGGTCGAGCGCAAAGGAGACGCCATATATTTGAAAAATCTTAGTTTTTTAGACAACTACGAACCGCGTCTTGTGGCCCTTAGCAGTCCGCCCCGATGGGCCGCTAAGGGTCGATAGCTGCCTTTCCCCAGAAGAGCCTGAGCCTGGTTTTGGCGATTGGGTAGCCGTCCTCCATCACCCTGTCATGCCATTTCGCAGTGGTCGGGATCCTGAAAATATGCTGGGGATAATTTTAGAGATAAAGAGTTGTACCCTTAAGAATAATACCCATTGAATTCAGGACATTTCGTGTTGATACGATTCCTGTCTCCCGCACCAGAATCCATTGGCCTTTGGCGATTTATCGCTGACTGGCAGCAAGAGAAAGCCCGCCTAGTGCGGGTTTTTTTGTGTCTGGATTTTCACGGCGGGGCTGTGGTTTTTTCACTTCGCGGCGTGCCGTTTTCCATTTAGGGTTGCCGGATTTTTTAGATAATAGTTATCTGTCGTTTAGGTTTCGGCCAATGTTTACGGGGTGAAAGCCGGGATTTTTCTAGATAATGGTTTCGTCATTTAGAGATAAATTTTTGAAATGCCCCCAATTACTCCTCACGATTTTCAGCTGCTGAACCCACCCTTCGACTCGTCGCTGGTTGATCTACTGGCCGAACTGGAATTTTTCCGCAGACTGAGGCTGGAGGGCGACACCCCACCTTAGGTGTTCGTTTAGCTGAAAACTCTTTTTCCGCACCCTGAAAAGCTTGGCGTCGGCCAAGATCGAGGGCAACCACACCGCACTGGCCGACTTACATCGACAGCAGCTCGAAGGGAAAGCCGGCAGCACACACCGGTTGCCGAAAATTGCCTACATCGAGACCGCCATGGATTACCTGAAAGAGGTGATCAAGCCCGGTGCAGTCTAAGCTTGATCAAGAGACCAGGAGGAAGATCAGCTATGAGCTGGGGCACGGTAGAATCGATGTGGTCGCTGCCTATGGTGGTCGAGCATGAGCAAACCATTTGACATGGAGCTGTTCTTGATTGCAGTGCTGACGGGCTCGAATGCAACGAGGCAGCGCTATTTTAGGCCGGCGAAGCTTATCCAAGCTGAATCGCAAAGCGCTGGCAGTTAGAGACGCCTTGGGCTTGGCGGAAAAAAAATTTGGTATGGTTTCTTTAGCAGCGCCTAACTGGACGACCCGAGGCTACAAGATATTACTACCTGTTGACCGTGAGACTGCTTGCTTGTCGCTTGGGAAAGCCATGTGGCTTCGGTGCCAGGTGAAGAAATAATGGACGAACTTAGGCGTTCCGAAGCAGATGGCCGCCTCGTGGATACGTTTCTCTCTGCCAAGGAGTTGAAAAAAGCTGGCAGAACAGGAATGTGAGGCTTTAGCTCAACAGAGGCTTTCAAGGCAAGAAGCAGGTGTAGTACATTTCCGTGATGGCATTGGGCCTGCTTGTCGTGTCTGAGTGATGTCGGGGAAGACCATAAATAAGTCGGAGCTATAATGTACACTGTCAGGGAAGTTAAAATAGATAATTTTTGGCATAGACTGGATGCCAAATGCACATTTAATGACGATGTAAACATCATCATTGGACGTAACGGCACTGGCAAAACTACCTTCATGAATATGCTGCACGCTGCTTTGACGGTAGATTTGGAAGAGTTGGCTGAGAATGATTTTACCACCATTACTATTAAACTTGTTAATGGCAGTAAGAGTCGATTAATTCGAGTGACAAAAAGTGATGGTCCGAGTTTTAATTTTCATTCCATTGATTATAAGATTTCAAATAGGCGGCATTCCCTTAGGGCTATCGCTAGTAGCGACGAAGTCCGCGTGCCAATGGGGTTCAAGAAACGAATCCTAGAAGAGGCAGCAGCTGTGCGTAGCTGTCTTGCTGAACTTATCAGTTTGTCGTCCCTCTCAGTATATCGGCTTAAAAGCTCGGAAGATTATGAAATCAAGGACCGAGCAGGTAGGCGGCTGATATCGCCTATTGACTTCCGGCTTATGCAATTAAGGGCGGATATAACAAAATATCAGTACGAACTATCTGTTAAGGCGCGCGAGATTTCGTCGACTCTACAAAAAGACGTGCTGGCGTCAATCCTTTTTACCGAAAGTTCCACAAGCTCCCGAAGAGTGCCAGCAAATTTTGAAAAAGATAAAGAGCAACGGAAGCTCGTTAATGCTTATACAAGGCTTGGAGCTAGCGATACAAATACTCAGAAAAAGATTTCTTCGCATATAGCGGCTGTTGACGAAGCTTTTAAGGTTTTCTATACGCATAATGCCAAGGATATGAAAGATAAGCACTTCACTGCCATTGAGTCGTTCTTGAGGACTCAAAATATTGTAGAGATGTCCCTCATGGCAGAAGAGAAGACGCTTGATATATATAGCGAGATGAATCAGTTCACGTCTACGCTAAAAGAATTCATTCCGGATAAAAGCTTTAGTATAAGCTCTGGCGAGCTGAAAGTTAGCAGTACTGAGGGCGACAGCGAAGAAATCCCAATAGCTAAACTTTCTTCCGGGGAGAAGCAATTAATAATCCTTCTGGCAGAAGCCTTGCTTCAGAGAGGAAGGCATTATGTTTATCTCGCAGATGAACCTGAACTCTCATTGCACATAGACTGGCAGAGGAAAATTATCCCTGCTATTAAGAAACTCAATCAAAATGCTCAAATAATTGCAGCTACTCACTCGCCGGAGGTGGCTTCAAAATATCGCGATAATATCATTGATATGAAGGGTGTCATCAATGGCCGGGCTTGAATATTCGGATGAGGCCTTGAATGTTCGGGCGGCATTTTTTGGCCAAAATCGTATGCTTTATGTTGAAGGTGATGATGACGTCATCTTCTGGGAGTCCATTCTAAGCGCCTTCGGAAAAGACGGATATAAAGTAGAGTCTGTGGGCGGAGTTGAAGAGCTGAAGAAAAAGATTATCAAAATTGCTAATCGCGATATTGATTCGGCTGCGGCCAGGGACTCGGACTTTAATAAGCTGGACTTGAGCTATGTTGCCGTTCCAGATGTTGTTGTGACGTATGGACACTCAATCGAAAATACACTGATCACATCACCTGGGCTTGTTCATCTTGCAAGGGTGTACGGTCGGGTCCCAGTCGGTACGATATCGGAGGTGGATTTCGACGATTGGATGGAAGGTTTGGAGAACAGTTTTGAAGATTTAATCTTCTATGATGCAGCTAATCAAATTAATGGAATTGGAGAGTCAGTACTTTCGGACAATTGTACGAGGTTTATGACTAGTCAGAAGTCGTGCTCCCCATGTGATGCCAAGATCGGGGCAGAACTAGTGAAACATGCAGCTAACCTTAATTTGCATACTCATATGACTGCAACAAAAGCCGTGTTTGCAGCGACTGGGCATAGAGCTCTTGATTTTATGCGAGGTCACTTTCTCGCTACAGCTGCAATGAAGAAGGTGAATCGGGTGCTTGCTGGGAACGGCGCGAGTAAATCTGTTAACAATGACAGCTTTACGAGTAGCCTTATGTTGGGTTTTGGTAGCGTATTCAATAATCTACATCCGCACTATGAGTATTATAGTGTTGAGGTGGCGAACATCTAGGGTGTGGTTGCGCTTTAGGTTTTGCTATTCTCAATGGTTCTTTTCACATAAGTATGATCTCTTTGCATATGGATGTGCTTGAGATTTGCTTTGTATTAATAAGGCCTGCTTCTTAGTTGGTCTGTGCATGGCCAATCGCTTTTGCATTTACCATTGTTTTTCTAGGAGTATAGCGTTTCGTTAGCTGGAAAATAGACTGAGGATAACTTTTGGGTAAGGACTTTTGCCGTGATGGACAAATATGAATAAATTCAGAGCTTTGAGCGCTGATACGATTCCTTTCTCCGCACCAGAGTCAGTTGTAGCGAGTTTTCGCTGTCTGGCATCAAGCAAATGCCCGCTTTCTGCGGGGCTTTTTTGTACCTGTTTTTTTCACGACGGGGGACTGTGGCTTTTTAGGTAATGGTTTCGTCGTTTAGAGATGATTTTGAAACGCCCGGTTTACTTATCACGTTTCGCAGCGTCTTAACCCACCCTTCGCTCGCTGATTGAGGTACCGGCCGCACTGGCGTTGCTACGCAGGCTAAGGCTGGCGGACGACAGCGAAGCTCGCGTTCGCTTTGCCCCCAATTGGTAAACAACCATATTCCCACAAAGCGCGCAGCCCTTTCGTACCCTTGGAAACTTGCGAAACCAACCCCTAGGGAATAAAGTCCCCCCGTCGCCGACGCATCGGCGATGCGACCTTGGCCGGTCGGAATCGAAAGGCGTATCAGCGCCCAATCTTCATCGCAGGCGCTTTTTTGTGCTCGTGATGTCGCGTTATGGCGGTGGTGCGCGGGACACCTTCGGGTGTGCCGGGCTCCTTTCGTCCCGGTCGGCCAACCCGCGTACTGCTGCCACCTTAACTTGCTTGGCCGCGAGCGGTGGCGGTTCCATCACGAAAGGAACGCATGCATGACCATCGTAAATTCGTTGAACATCCTCACATCCGCTCACCACCACCGTTTCTCGACGGTTTCCAGAAATTTTATCTCCAGTCACCCCCGCCCAATCTCCGCAAAAACGGAGGCCCACCATGACTAACCAAGAACGCCTCTCCACCATCCAAAGCTACGCCTGGACCCTCGAACTGCTCGGCGAGGCCCTGGTCCAGCACGATGAAACGCTGGAATGCGAACACAACCCGCACCTGAGCTTTCGCAACACGGCTGGTATCCATCAGGCGATCCGGATCATCAGTCGTTTGACCAGTGAGCAGTGTGGGAAGGTGATGGCGCGGAACGATCAGGACGCCGCCGAGACATAGGCGGGGTTATTGAGGAGTGGCGGGCCAGGCGCCGTGGTTGCGGCTGGTCTGCTGTTGCGGTTGCTTGGGGGTTGTTTCTGTCAAGCGGGTTATGGGGCTGCTGTGCAGCCCATCGCAGGCAAGCCAGCTCCTACCTTGGCCGCGGTGTGTTCAAGATTTGTGTACTACTTGTTAGAGAGGGCGGCGTGGTGGATGGCACGGGCTTCGCCCGTGTTCGCGGGCACGCCCGCTCCCACAGGGATCGCACCAATATTCAAAATTGAGCAAGACAGTTGCTCTAAGGACCGTGCTAGTCCAGGAATGTGCGCACGATCTGCAGCTGAGCAAATGGCATGGGCTTTGTGCGTGTTTGTGAGGGGCTTTTTCTTGATGCGGGCTTGCGGGTATGGGCGGCGTTATTGGGGCTGCTATGCAGCCCATCGCGACGCAAGGCCGCTCCCACAAATCGACCTGTGACATTGCCTCGGGTGCCGCTTGGTTGGGGGCACAGATCACTCACATAACGCTGCCAGCTTTGCGCAACGTGCATAAGTTCGTTGCTGCAAGTTCGTATTCCAACAACGGTACCTGGCGAATAGGCTTTCTCCTGAACTTTCTCACCCCATTCGGAGATGTCGCCATGTCAGCGAGCAGCCCTGATGTAACCGCTTCATCGTCGGCGCATGCCGAAGCAGCGCCGACCCTGTCCAAGGCGTTGGTCATCTTTCTTGCGTTCTGCTGTGGCGCGGTGGTCGCCAACCTCTATTACGCACAACCCATCGTCGAACTCATCGCGCCCAGCATCGGCCTGTCGCCCGAACATGCCAGCCTGATCGTTTCGTTGACCCAGTTCGGCTACGCCGCGGGCCTGCTGTTTCTGGTGCCGCTGGCCGACCTGATGGAAAACAAGCGTCTCGTGATCGGCTTTACCTTGGTGGTCGGCGTGTTTCTCGCCGCAGCAGGCGTTGCCGAATCGCCGTCGTTGTTCCTGATCGCCTCGCTGATGATCGGCCTGACCTCTGTCGCGGTGCAGATTTTGGTACCGCTCGCCGCGCACATGGCACCGGAGAGCAGCCGGGGCCGGGTGGTGGGCAACATCATGAGTGGCCTGCTGCTGGGGATTCTGCTGGCGCGTCCGGCCTCCAGCCTGGTGTCGGAATATATTGGCTGGCGCGGGGTGTTTTTCAGCGCCGCCGTGCTGATGGTGGTGATCGCTGCGCTGGTGGCGGTGCTGCTGCCCAAGCGTATGCCTAACCATCACACCACCTATGGTCAGTTGATCGGCTCGGTGTTCGGCCTGGCCAGGCGCTATGCGGTGCTTCGTGAGCGTTCGTTGTATCAGGGGCTGTTGTTCGCCAGCTTCAGCTTCTTCTGGACCGTGGTGCCGATCGAGTTGATCCGTCATTACGGCTTCAGCCAGAACGGTGTGGCGCTGTTCGCCCTGGTCGGTGCCGTGGGCGCCATCGCCGCGCCAATCGCTGGTCGCCTGGCCGATGCCGGCCATGGCCATGTCAGCACGCTGGCAGCGTTGCTTATGGCGCCGGCGGCGCTGCTGATCGGGGGTATTCCGGGGCTGGGCTATCTGGGCCTGGTCGCTGCTGCGGTTGCTTTGGACTTCGCGGTGCAGTTGAACATGGTCCTTGGCCAGCGCGAGGTCTACGCGCTGGACCCTAACAGCCGGGCACGGCTGAACGCGGTGTTCATGACCAGTATCTTCGTCGGTGGTGCATTGGGTTCGATGGTCGCCAGCCCGCTCTACGAGCGCTTTGGCTGGGCCACCACAAGCCTGGTTGCCGCTGTGATCCCCGCGCTGGCACTGGTGATTTTCCTCGGCAAGCACGCCGGCAAGCGCTGACGCCTGCGCAGCACACTCGTCATAGCTCGAAGCCGTTCAGGTCACTATGATCCAGACTACCTGCAACCTCGAAGGGCGGCGCCACGCAGCCCTTCATGGATCATCAGCGGAGCTGAACAGATGGACAAGTTTCTCGCGTTGAGCATGTTTGTAGAGACCGTGCGCTGCGGCGGCTACTCCGCCGCCGCACGCAAGCTCGGCGTGGCGACATCCTCGGTAGCGCGGCAGGTGGCTGCGCTGGAGGCGGAGCTGGGTACCACGCTGATTACCCGCAGCACACGGCAGAACAGCCCCACCGACCTGGGCCAGGCCTATTTCGATAATGCCGTGGCCATTCTCGATGCACTCGCCGCCGCCGACAGCCTGGTCACCGACCGGGGTAGCGAAGCCAAAGGCAAGCTGCGGGTCAGCGTTCCGGTGGAGTTCGGCCGCCGCTTGATCTCACCCCACCTCGGGCGCTTTCTGGCAGCGCATCCGGAACTGGAGGTGAGCCTGAACCTGAACGATGGCATGGTCGATCTGTTCAAGGACCGGGTCGATCTGGCCGTTCGCCTGGGGTCGACGGTTTCCAGTGAAGAAGTCATCTGCAGCACCATCGGCCACTTCCAGCGCTGGTTGGTGGCAAGCCCGGCCTATCTGCAACAGCATGGCGCCCCGACCCAACCGGGCGAGCTGTCGGGCCATGCGTGCATGCGCTTCGATTACGGTGGCCCATTGAGGGACTGGCATTTCCAGGTGGATGGCCAGACCGTGCCTGTGGCGGTGCAGGGCCGGATGCAGAGCAATAACGCCGACATATTGCGGCAGGCGGCGGTGGCGGGGCAGGGCGTGGCGCTGTTGGCCGACTGGCTGGTGGCAGAAGATGTGCAACACGGGCGGCTGACCCGCTTGCTGCCGGAATATGAAGTCAACCCGACAGCGGTAAACGCTTCGATCAATATCGTTTACCTGCCGATCAATCGCGAATCGACCCGTATCAGAGTCTTCGCCCAGTTCATGAAAGAGCTACTGAACATCGCCTAGCAGCCGACGCAACGCTCCCTTGCGTGCTGGATGGCTACTGCAAGTTCCGGCAACTCCTTAACCTTGAGGCGAACACAGCCTCAAGGATATTGACGATGAACACTGCACCCGAACTGGCCTTTGACTTTCTTGACCCGTGGGGTTGGGTTGCAGTGCGTCGGCTTGCGATTGCGATGGCCCAGGTCGGCGAGCCACTCGACGTCTTGTTTCAACCTTGCCGTTCGCCGCTGAGCCGAGTGGCTGCCGGGGGCGCGTATGCCGAATTTCTCGAGCGCCGCTTCGGCACCCAGGCGGCGGTGCATCAATCGCTCGTTGCGGCGGAAATGCAGAAGCTGGGTATCGAGCTGGCGTTCAGCGCAATCCGTAGCGCTCCGGACACTTGCCCGGCGCTGGTAGCGGTGCTCTGGCTGCAGCGCACGGGGAAGCCTGCTGTGGCATTCGTCGAGCGCGTGTTCGAGGCCTTGTATTGCCACGGCCAGGACATTGGCGACGAGGCGGTTTTGCAACGGTTGCTGAGTGCGGAAGGGGTGTCGTTTGCCGACATCCTGGCATTCATGCGCAGCGACGCGTGTGCCGTCGAGCTCGAGCAAATAGAAGCCTCGGTCGCGGCCTGGGCCGGGCGTGTGATCCCCTCGTTCCGCATCAACGGTACGGTTATATTCGGTGCGCAGACGCCCGGCGTGTTGGCGCCCATGCTGGCCTGAGCAGAACACGGCTGGCCGTACATCCACCTCAGGTGGCCTTTTGCTGGCGGCAGACGATACTTCTGAATTACAGGCGTGTTCCTGGTGGCGCGCGCCGCTAGGAGGTGTCAGGTGAACAAACTGTCTATCGTGGGCGCCGGCATGGTCGGCGAGGCGGCGGCGCAGATCATCGCCCGGGAAGAGTTGTGCCGTGAGCTGGTGCTGATGGATGTGCAGGGTGACATGGCCCGGGGCAAGGCGCTGGATGTGTGGCAGGCGGCGGTGGAGTCCGGCTCCGATACCCGTGTGCATGGCGGGGGCGATGCCGCTTTGCTGCAGGGTTCCGAACTGGTGGTCATCACCGCCGGGGTGCCGCGCAAGCCCGGCCAGTCGCGGCAGGATGTGCTCAGTACCAACCTGCCGATCATCGACGGCATCATGGCGGACATCAAGCAGCATGCGCCGAGCGCGACGGTGCTGGTGGTGTCCAACCCGGTCGATGTGCTCACCTATCGCGCCTGGAGCCTCAGCGGGCAGGGGCGCAACAAGGTGTTCGGCCAGGCGGGTGTGCTGGATACCGCGCGGATGAAGTGCTTCATCGCCGAGCAGACCGGGTTTTCCGCCCGTGATATCACCGCGCTGGTGCTGGGCGGGCATGGCGACAGCATGGTGCCGTTGATGCGTTACTGCCAGATCGGCTCGGTGCCGCTGTCGCAGTTCTTGTCTGCTGGGCAAATCGAGCAGATCGTCGAGCGCACGCGCAAGGGTGGCGGCGAAATTCTTGGGCTGAAGAAGCTGGGCAGCGCCTGCGATGCCCCGGGTGTGGCCATTGCGCAGATGGTGGATGCGGTCGCCAATGGGCGGAACCGCATTTTGCCGGCGGTGGCGATTCTGGAAGGGGAGTATGGGCGCACGGATATTGCCATGGGCGTGCCTTGCGTACTGGCAGAAGAGGGGCTGGCGCGGGTGATCGAGTTGCCGCTGGATGCGCAGGAGCAGGCGATGTTCGACCAGTCTGCCGATCAGGTGGCGCGGGATATCGGTGAGATGAAAGCGCTGTAGCGCTGTGGGAGCGGGCATGCCCGCGAAGCATGCGGTGCGGTGGCTGGCACCGGCTGCGCCGGTGTTCGCGGGCTCGCCCGCTCCCACAGAGTTGGCGCCAGTATTAAAGATTGAGCAAAACAGTTGCTTCCACAGGTATTGCACAAGGCCCAAAGGCCACACAAATTTTGTGGGAGCGGGTTCACCCGCGAAGCAGGCGACGCGGTGGCTGGCACCGGCTGCGCCGGTGTTCGCGGCTAAAGCCGCTCCCACAGGGATTGCGCCAGTATTTAAAGATTGAGCAAGACAGTTGCTCGCACAGGTACTGCACAAGGCCCAAAGGCCACACAAATCCTGTGGGAGCGGGTTCACCCGCGAAGCAGGCGACGCGGTGGCTGGCACCGGCTGCGCCGGTGTTCGCGGGCGCGCCCGCTCCCACAAAGGCCGAGCCAGTTCGGCTGAGGCCTTAGCGCTGGTAAGCCTTGCCGAAATGCCGTTCCAGCCGCGCCTGCACCAGCTCCAGCAGAATCGACAGCACCCAGTAGATCACCGCCGCCGTGGTCAGCATCTCCAGGTAGCGGTAGCTCGAGCGCCCGTACGACTGCGCCAGGAACATCACCTCCCACACCCCCATCACCGAGATCAGCGATGAATCCTTGAGCATCGAGATGAACTGGTTGGCCGTGGGCGGGATGATCACCCGCATGGCTTGCGGCAGCACGATATGCCAGAAGATCTGCGGCGTGCGCATGCCCAGCGCCAGTGCGGCTTCACGCTGCCCGCGCGCGACGCCGAGGATGCCAGCGCGGAAGATCTCGCTCAGGTACGCCCCGTAGTTCAGCGACAAGGCGATGATGCCGGCGCTGATCGCACCCGGGACCAGGCCCAGCTGCGGCAACCCCAGGTAGATCAGCAGAATCTGGATCAGCAGCGGTGTACCGCGAAAGAACGAGGTGTAGAAGCTGGCGACCCCCACCAGCACCGCACTGTTCGACAACCGCGCCAGCGCCGCGGCAAAGCCGAACAGCACCGACACCAGCATCGAGCACAAACACAGGAACAGGGTCAGCGCCGCGCCTTGCAGAAAGCCGTTGGGCCCCAGCTTGAAGCCGGCGAGGTTGGGAAACTTCTCCAGAATGATCGCGAACTTCAGGTCGAAGCTGAGGAAAAACGCAACGAACAGGCCGAACAGCGCCAGCCAGGTCAGCAGCAACCGCGTGCGAAAGCCCAGCAGGCCGGCGCCCGTGGCTTTGACCACGGGCTTGGGGGACGGGAAGGTGCTCATTTGCTGATATCGGCGCCAATCCACTTCTGCGACAGCTTGGCCAGGGTGCCGTCAGCTTTCAGCTCGGCGAATACCTGGCGCACCTTGGCATCCCACTCGGGGTCGCCCTTTTCGATGGCCACCGAATTCGGCTCTTCATACAGCGGCGCGCCGGCCAGCTTGAAGCGCTTGTCCTGGTCCAGGCGCGGCTGCGCGGTCACCAGGTTGGTGAGGATCGCATCCAGGCGCACGCCCGCGCCCAGGCCCAGGTCCTGGAAGGCGACGTTGTCGGTGTCGTACGGCGCGATCTGCACGAAGTCGAACGGGTAGTCGAGCTTCTGCTCTTCGTTGCCTTCGATCACCAGGTTCTTGTTCAGGTAGCTCTCGTAGCTCGAGGCACTGGTCAGGCCCACCTTGCGGCCGTCCAGGTCCTTGGCGCCGTGGATGCGCTCATCGTTGGCGTTGACCACGATCACCGCAGGCGATGCGTAGTACTCCACCGGGAAATCGAACACTTCGGCGCGGGCCTTGCTTGGGGTCATCGAGCAGATGCAGATGTCGTAGCGGCCGCTCCAGCGGCCCGCGGCGATTACATCCCACGACGGGGTTTCCAGGCGCAGCTTGACGCCGAGCTTGTCGGCCACGGCCTTGGCGACATCCACGTCGAAACCGTCCAGCTGGTTCTGCGCGTTGAGGAAGGAAAACGGCGGGTAGCTTTCCATCAGCACGTTGACCAGTTCCTTGCGCGATTCAACCCGCTCCAGTGTGGCGCCGGCGAAGGCCTGGGAAGCAGTTGCGAGCAGCACGAGGCCCGCACCGAGCACAGTAGAGAAGCGCATGTACATACCTGAAAAGTTGGCCGAAAGAGAGAAAGTGTATTTAATAGTTATAAATGTTTCCCTCATAATGAATTTTATTCATATCAACCTTCAGAGTAGTTATATGAAACAGCGAGCGATGGTGATTCTCGACGGTGGCATGGGCCGTGAGCTGCAGCGCAGCGGCGCGCCGTTTCGTCAGCCTGAATGGTCGGCGCTGGCACTGAGCGAGGCGCCAGAGGCCGTGGTCGGTGTGCACGCAGCGTTCATCACCGCCGGTGCCCAGGTGATCACCAGCAACAGCTACGCAGTGGTGCCGTTCCACATCGGCGAGGAACGTTTCGCCAACGAAGGGCGCCAGTTGGCCACAATCGCCGGCCAGCTGGCGCGTCATGCCGCCGATGCCGGCGCACACCCGGTCAAGGTGGCCGGTTCGCTGCCACCGCTGTTTGGCTCCTACCGCCCAGACCTGTTCCAGCCCGAGCGCGTCGAGCAAGTGCTGACCCCGCTGCTGCAGGGCCTGGCCCCTTACGTTGACCTGTGGCTGGCAGAAACCCAGAGTTCGGTTGCCGAAGTGCAGGCCATCCACGCCCACCTGCCGGCAGACGGCAAGCCATTCTGGGTGTCGTTCACCTTGCAGGATGAAGATGTCGACGCCACCCCGCGCCTGCGTTCCGGCGAGCCGGTGGCCGATGCCATCGCCGCCGTGGTCGGCCTGGGGGCGGGTGCCGTGCTGTTCAACTGCAGCCAGCCCGAGGTGATTGGTGCCGCGGTCGATGTAGCGCGCGCGGTGATCGAGCAGCACGATGCCGACATCGCCATTGGCGCCTACGCCAACGCCTTCCCGCCGCAGCCGAAGGAAGCCACCGCCAACGACGGCCTGGATGAGCTGCGCGAAGACCTCGACCCGCCGGGCTACCTGGCCTGGGCCACGGACTGGCGCAAGCGCGGTGCCAGCATGATTGGTGGCTGCTGTGGCATCGGCCCGGAGCACATCGCTGAGCTGAAGCGCAATCTGGCGTGAGTTCTCGAAGGGGCCGGGCGGTTTGCGCCTGGTCCCAGCCATTAAAAAAAACGCCACTCAGACCCGGATTCCATCGTTTTTCAGGCCCCCCGCCATGCCCCTATAGTCGCTGAAAGCCGAGGCCGAATCGGCCTACACAACTCAGCGGTGCGGGAAGCGGATATGAACAACAAAGAGAAAATCGCGGGCAATGCAGCGGCCGGTATCGGTACGCGCGTGGTGTGGGGCGGGGAGCAGGTGCAGCACCCGTACAACGCTACCCAGACCCCGATCGTGGTCAGTGCCGCCTACGGCTACAACGACATCGACGCCTGGTACGACGTGGCCCAGGGCAAGTTGCCGGGTTACATCTACAGCCGCATGAGCAACCCGACGGTCGCCACACTGGAAGCCAAGCTGTGCGAGCTGGAGCAGGCCGAGTCGGCCGTGGCCTTCAGCAGCGGCATGGCGGCGATCAGTGCCGTGCTGCATACCTTCCTCAGCAACGGCAAGCGGGTGGTGTCGACCCGCGACAGCTACGGCGGCACCAACAAAATCTTCGAAGAGTTCCTGCCGCGCATGGGCGTGCAGGTGTGCCTGTGCGACACCCTCGACACCGAGGCGCTGGAGCGCGAGATCGCCGCCGGCTGCGACCTGCTGTACCTGGAAACCCCGACCAACCCGACCTTGAAGGTTCTGGATATCCAGCGCCTGAGCGCCGCCGCCCGGCAGGCCGGCGCCGTGGTGGTGGCCGACAACACCTTCGCCACCCCGCTTAACCAGAACCCGTTGGCCCTGGGTGTGGATGTGGTGGTGCACAGCGCCACCAAGTTTCTCTCCGGGCACGGTGATGTGCTGGGTGGGGTGGTGTGTGGTGCCGAGCCGTTGATGGCGCAGGTGCGCCACTACCGCGAGATCAACGGTGCGTCGCTGGACCCGTTTTCCGCCTACCTGATCATCCGCGGTATCAAGACCCTGGCCCTGCGCTTGCGTCAGCAACAGGCCAGTGCCCAGGCGCTGGCGCATTACCTGAGCAGCGAACCGCTGGTCGAGGCGGTCAATTACCCCGGCTTGCCCGGGCACCCGGGCCATGCGATCGCCAAGGCGCAGATGCGCGGCTTCGGCGCCATCGTCAGCTTCGTGCTCAAGGGCGGCATGCCCACCGTGGCGCGTCTGTTGCCGCGCCTGAAGTACGCCCATCGGGCCGGCAACCTGGGCGCGGTCGAGACCATCTATGGCCCGGCGCGCACCACCAGCCATGTGGAGAACACCCTCGAAGAACGCCTGGCCCTCGGTATCTCCGAGGGGCTGGTGCGCATTTCGGTGGGCATCGAGGACACCGAGGACCTGCTGGCAGACCTGGCACAGGCCTGTGCATCGGTGCGTCAGGAGTTGGCCGCAGCAACGGATCTGCACGGTGACGCGTACGCCTGCCGGGGCCAGGTCCAGGCCTGAGGCAGGCGCGTGGCGCCCACCCGTTGCGGTGTGCGCCCGTTCATGAAGTCGAACAAAAACAATATGCAAGGCAATTCGCTTCGCTCTGCCAAGACGAGGTCGTTGCAACGTCCTTGCCCGCCAACTTTCATGAGAAAACCACAATGTCCCTGCACACAACTACAACGAGAAATGCTTCTGCGCATGGCTTCAAGCAGGATATGCAAACCCGCCACATCGTCATGCTGGCGCTGGGCGGTGTCATTGGTACCGGCCTGTTTCTGACCTCGGGCTACACCGTCAACCAGGCGGGGCCGCTGGGGGCGGTGATTGCCTACATCCTTGGCGCGATCATGGTCTACCTGGTGATGATGTGCCTGGGTGAACTGGCGGTACACATGCCGGAAGTCGGCTCGTTCAGCAGTTACGCCACGCGCTACATCGGGCCGGGCACCGGCTACATGGTGGCCTGGATGTACTGGCTGACCTGGACCGTGGCCATCGGCTCGGAATTCACCGCCGCCGGCATCCTCATGGTGCGCTGGTTCCCCGACACGCCCGTGTGGCTATGGAGTGCGCTGTTCGGGTTGGCGGTGTTTTTCAGCAATATCATTTCGGTGCGCTCGTTTGCCGAAACCGAATTCTGGCTGTCACTGATCAAGGTGCTGGCGGTGGTTGCCTTCCTGGTGGTGGGCGGTGGGGCAATCCTCGGCGTCTTCGAAATTACCCAGGCGCACAGCGTCGGGCTGGGCAACTTCACCCGTGAAGGGCTGTTTCCCACCGGCTTCTGGTCGATTGCCATGACCCTGCTGGCAGTGGCCTTCGCCTTCTCCGGTACTGAGCTGATCGGCATTGCCGCAGGCGAAACCCGCGACCCGGAAAAGAACGTGCCCAAGGCCATCCGTACCACCGTACTGCGTCTGGCACTGTTCTTCGTCGGCACCATCTTCGTCCTCGCCACATTGCTGCCGCGTGAACAGGCCGGTGTGGTGGAGAGCCCGTTCGTGATGGTCTTTGCAATGATTGGTATCCCCTACGCGGCGGACATCATGAACTTCGTCATCATCACCGCGCTGTTGTCCGCCGCCAACTCCGGCCTTTACGCTGCCGCCCGCATGCTCTGGACCCTGAGTGACCAAGGCAACATGCCACGCCGCTATGCCGCGCTGTCGCGCCGCGGCACACCGTTCAACGCCATCGTCCTGAGCATGGCGGGTGGCATGGCTTCGCTGCTGAGCGGCGTGTTTGCCCCCGACACCATCTACCTCGCGCTGGTGTCCATTTCCGGGCTGGCGGTGGTGGTGGTGTGGATCAGCATCGCGGTCAGCCAGATGGCCTTCCGTCGCCACTACCTGGCCAATGGCGGCAAGCTCGAAGACCTGAAGTTCCGCGTACGCGGCTACCCGTTCGTGCCGCTGGCAGCGATTGCCTGCTGCGTACTGGCCTGCGTCGGCATCGCCTTCGACCCGGCGCAGCGCGTGGCCCTGTATTTCGGTTTGCCCTTCATCGCCTGGTGCTACCTGGCGTACTGGCTGACCCGCAAGTACCGCGCGCGTCGCCCGCTGCCGCTGCAAGTTGTGGCGTCAGGTTCCGAGGCCGCCTGAGCGGGGTGATACTAGGCCACCGGAACGTTGCCACGAGAAACCGCCGATGACCCAGAAATCCCTGCCCCCCTTGAATTGGCTCAGAGCCTTCGAAGTGTCGGCGCGTTACCTGAACTTCACCCACGCAGCCGAGGAGCTGCACCTTACCCAGGGGGCTGTGAGCCAGCAGATCCGCCACCTGGAATGCCAACTGGGGGTGGCGCTGTTCAAGCGTTTGCCCCGAGGCCTGGGGCTGACCGAAGAGGGGCAGTCCTACCTGCCAGTGGTGCAGGATGCGATAAGCCGCCTGGCCGTAGGCACCAATGAAATTTTCGGGCAACGCCAGCGTCGGCCGCTGAAAGTGCGCGGCAGCCTGTCGTTCCTGCACTTCTGGCTGGCACCTCGCCTGGCCGACTTTCGGCGTGCTCACCCGCAGGTGGACATCCGCTACATCAGCAACCTGTGGGTCAAGGAGCTGGATGCCGAAGACGACCTGGAAATCCGCTGGGGCAGTGGCCAGTGGGCCGGCGTGGAAGCGCAGCGCCTGACCCGCGATGTGCTGGTGCCGGTCTGTTCGCCGGCGCTGATCGCTGACGCCCCATTGCGCGATCCGCGTGACCTGGCCGGTGTACCGCTGCTGCATGTGCTGGGTTACGAGGAGGGCTGGGGCTACTGGCTGGAGCGGGTTGGCGCCGAACAGGTGGATTCCTCCAGCGGCCTGCAGTTCGACACGCTGGTGGCCACCTTGCGCATGGCGGAGTTGGGGCTTGGGGTGGCGCTGGCACGCTCGTCGCTGGTCGAGGACTTGCTGCAGGAGGGGCGGCTGGTCGCGCCTTTTACCCAGCGTATCGAGGCGAGCGAGTCGTTCTACCTGGTACGCGGCCTGGGTGAGGCGTTGTCCAGCGATGCCCAGGCCTTCAGCCACTGGTTGGTGGCGATGGCTCACCGTTAATTCAATACATTCCTGGAGCACCGATGCAGTACACATCCACGCGCGGCAACGAGATACGGGTAGATTTCCGCACGGCGCTGCTTTCCGGGCTGGCCGCGGATGGCGGGCTTTACGTGCCGACGGCGGTGCCAACGTTCAGCCAGCAGGAAATCGCCAGCTGGTCCTGGCTGCCGTTCGATGAACTGGCCTGGCGGGTGATGGCGCCGTTTGTCGGTGACACCCTCGACGAGCCGACCCTCAGGGCGCTGGTCAGCGACAGCTACCGCGGGTTCAGGCACCGGGGCATCGCGCCGTTGCAGCAGATCGGCCATAACGAATGGATCCTGCAGCTGTTTCACGGGCCAACCCGCTCCTCCAAGGACTTTGCCGCGCAGTTGCAGGCGCGGCTCATCCGTCATTTCCTGGGGGCCGATTGCGAACGGGTCATGCTGGTCGGTGCCAGCAACGGCGATACGGCGGTGGCGGCCATCGAGGCCTTGCGCCATTGCCCGACGGCACGCCTGCTAGCGCTGTACCCCAACGCCGGAACACCGCCCGACCGGGCCGCAGTGATGCGCAGTGCCGCTTGCGAAAGCGTCAGTTGCGTGGCCGTGGATGGCAGCTTCGATGACTGCCAGTCGCTGGTGTCGGCGCTGTTGCGTGCATGGCCGTGCCCAGGGCTGATTCCGGTCAGCTTCAACTCGACCAACTGGGTCGGCGTGCTGGCGCAGATCGTGTTCTATTTCCACGCGGCGCTGCAGTTGGGCGGGGGCATACGGCCAGTGGGTTTCAGCATTCCCACGGCCAGTTTTGCCGAGATCTACGCGGGGTTCATCGCCCAGAAGATGGGCCTGCCGATCAACCAGATCATTGTTTCCACCAACCGCAACGACGCCTTGCATCGGTTCATTCACTGCAACCGCTACAGCCGTGGCTCAACCAGCCAGACCTTGTCGCCGGTCATGGACTTCTCGCTGTTCTCCAACCTGGAGCGCTTCGTCTGGGAGTTGTATGACCGCGACGGCGCGGCGACCAAGGCATTGATGGAGCACTTCGAGGACTGCGGCGAGCTGAGCATCGGCAACCGCCAGTGGCTGCATGCGCGCATGCTGTTCGACTCGTATGCCGTGGACGACGCGCTGATCCGCGAAGAAATCGTCACGCTGTTCCAGGAAACCGGTGCTGCGGTAGACCCGCATGCGGCAACCGGGGCGTTCGCCGGGCGCCTGCACCGGCGCAACATTGGCGCGCCGATCGTCACGTTGGGGCAGTTTGCCCCGGAAAAGTCCGCTGCCTTGCTGGCGGAGCTGGGGGCCTGGCACGGCGATGTGCCGGCCAGCGTCGTTGGCACCGCAGGCGCGCCGCTGCTGGCGCCCGAGGACCTGGCGGGCGTTCATGAATTACTGGCCCAGTTGCAGGCAAGGCGATGAAACGCATCCTCGACCCGCTGGACGAGCGCATTCTCGCCGAACTCACTGCCAATGCGCGCATCGCCCATGCAGAGCTGGGGCTGAAAGTGAACCTGTCGCGCAATGCGGTACGCCAGCGCATCGAGCGCCTGGAACGTGACGGAGCGATCCAGGGCTACACCTTGCGCATTGGTGAAGGGCGAAGGCCGACGTCGTTGATCAACGCGGTGGTCTTCGTCTACCGCTACGACCGCATGCGCGGTGAAGCGGTGCTCGATGCCCTGCGCCAGATCCCCGAGGTGATCCAGTGTGAGGTGCTCAGCGGTGAGTTCGACCTGCTGTTGCGCGTCGAGGCCTCCAGCCCGGAGCGGGTGCATCACGTATGGAAGGAAATTGCCGCCATGCCCGGGGTCGAGAACACCGTGACTTCGTTCGTGCTGGCCACGGTGATCTGAACCGCGTCCTGGCACCTGACAACCCTCCATACAACAACGCCGCCTGGGCCTGTGCCCTGGCGGCGTTGTGCATTGCGCGGGCTGCTAGGCGTGCATCGGGCACTGGCCAGATTGGCCAATAAATACAGCGGATTGCCATATTCAACTGGCATTGCCCGGCTCTTAGGCTTGTCCTCATCGACCAATCGCCTGGAAGGACAGCAAACCATGACCGAATACAAGATCGCACTCGTTGGCTTTGGCGGCGTGAACCGTGCCCTGGCCCAACTGATCGCCGAACGCAATGCGCGCTGGCAGCAAGAGCTGGGTTTTGGCCTGAAGATCGTTGGCGTCACCGACCTGTTCCTGGGCTCGGTGATCGACCGCGATGGCCTGGACGCGGCCATGCTGGCTGCGCTGCCAGCACAGAAGGGCGCACTGGCGCAGATCCCGCAAGGCTCGGCTGAGGCGTTCAACGAGGCGGTGATCAAGCAGTCGGGCGCCGACATCATCGCCGAGGCCACCTTCACCAACCCCACCGACGGTGAACCGGCAGCCACCTTCTGCCGTTGGGCACTGGAGGCGGGCAAGCATGTGGTCACCACCAACAAGGGGCCGATTGCCCTGCATGCCCAGGCGTTGAAGGCGTTGGCCAAGGCCAATGGCGTGTGGTTCGAGTACGAAGGCGCTGTGATGAGCGGTACGCCGGTGCTGCGCATGGCGCGCCAGACCTTGGCCGGTGCAGGCCTGGTCGGGTTCGAGGGTATCCTCAACGGCACCTCGAACTATGTCCTGACGCGCATGGAAGAGGGGCTTGGCTTTGCCGACGCGGTGGCCCAGGCACAAGCGCTGGGCTACGCCGAGGCAGACCCGAGCGCCGATGTGGAAGGGCATGACGTGCGCCTGAAAGTGGTGATTCTTGCCAACGAACTGCTCGGCGCTTGCCTGCAGGTCAGCGATGTCACCTGCAGCGGCATCAGCAGCCTCGACAGTGCGGCTATCGAGCAAGCGCAGGCGGCGGGCCAGCGTTGGAAACTGATCGGCAGCGCCAGCCGTGAAACCGATGGTTCGGTGCGGGCCAGCGTTGAAGCGCGTCTGCTGCCTGGCAACCATCCGCTGGCGGGTATTTCCGGTGCCACCAATGCGGTTGCGTTCGACACCGAGTTGCTGGGCGCCGTGACGGTGTCCGGCCCAGGTGCGGGGCGTGTGGAAACGGCCTTTGCCCTGCTGTCGGATATCGTCGCCATCCACACCGCTGGCCGCACGGCCTGAGGAGCAATGCTCATGAACCTGACTTCCGTGCCCCGGGTTACCGTGCAGCAACCCACCTTGATCGATGTGTACAGCCCCTTCGACGGCAGCCTGGTCGGCAGTGTCGCCAATCTTGCCGCTGACGCAGTGCCAGGCCTGCTCAGCCGGGCCCGCCAGGGTGTGCGCGAAAGTGCCGCGCTGCCCCGGCATCGACGTGCCAGCATTCTTGAACAGGCCGCCCGCCTGATCGAACGCGATGCTGCAGATTTCGCCGGCCTGATTGTCGATGAAGCGGGCAAGACCCTGCGCCAGGCCGAAAAGGAAGTAAAACGCTGCATCAACACGCTCAAGCTGTCGGCCGAGGAAGCCCGGCGCAACGCGGGTGAAGTGGTGCCGTTCGATGCCTACGAAGGCTCCGAATCGCGCCAAGGCTGGTTCACCCGTGAGCCGTTGGGGCTGATCCTGGCGATCACGCCCTATA
The DNA here is from genome assembly GCF_003331055.1 of Pseudomonas sp. AFG_SD02_1510_Pfu_092. Taxonomy (GTDB): domain Bacteria; phylum Pseudomonadota; class Gammaproteobacteria; order Pseudomonadales; family Pseudomonadaceae; genus Aquipseudomonas. Next base: position 67,024 of record NZ_PUQD01000020.1, read on the forward strand.
ACGACCCGCTCAATCTGGTGGCGCACAAGCTGGGGCCGGCCATTGCCGGCGGTAATGCGGTCATCCTCAAACCCTCGGAGCTGGCCCCGCTTTCGGCGCTCAAACTGGTGCAGTACCTCACCGATGCAGGGCTGCCCGAAGCCGTTGTCAGCGTAGCCACCGGGGGCGCCGAGTTGGGCAAGGCGCTGGTCGCCGTGCGTGAAGTGCGCATGATTTCCTTCACGGGCGGCTTCGCCACAGGCGAGCAGATTGCCCATGGGGCCGGGCTGAAGAAGCTCGCCATGGACCTGGGCGGCAACGCACCGGTGCTGGCGCTCAAGGACTGCGACCTCGAGGCCACTGTCGAATCTTGCGTTTCGGGTGCGTTCTGGGCTGCCGGGCAGAACTGCATCGGCACCCAGCGCATCCTGGTCGACGCTTCGATCTACGAAGCGTTTCGCCAGCGCTTCGTTGCCCTGACCCAGGCGATGGTGCTGGGTGACCCGAGCCTGCGCGAAACCGACATGGGGCCGATGATCAGCGAAGCCGCTGCCCGGCACATCGAAGAGCGTGTCGACCAGGCCCTGCAAGGCGGCGCTCGCCTGCTCTGCGGCCACAAGCGCCAAGGGGCGAGCTATGCGCCGACGGTGCTGGAAGGCGTGGACCCTGCCAGCCGCTTGTGGCGCGAAGAAGTATTCGCCCCGGTGGTGATGCTGGCGCCCTTCGAGAACATCGAACAAGCGGTAGCCCTGGCCAACGCCCCGGAGTACAGCTTGCATGCCGGTGTGTTCACCAGTGATTTGTCCTTGGCGCTTAGCCTGGCGAAGCGCATCGAGGCCGGCGGGGTGATGATCAATGACTCCTCCGACTACCGCTTCGATGCCATGCCGTTCGGTGGCTCCAAGTATGGAAGCCTTGGGCGTGAGGGGGTGCGGTTCGCTTACGAGGACATGACCCAGCCCAAAGTCGTGTGCATCAACCAGATGGGATGAGGGGGTAAGGCCATGATCAAGCGATATGGGGTAGGCCAGCGAATGTCGTTGGCGGTCAGCTACCGGGGCCTGTTCGAAACGGCCGGCGTGGTCGCGGACGATCTGCAACAGGATGTGCAGGGGCAGTTACGCCAGGCGCTGAATACGATCGACAGGCTGATGGCTGAGGCCAGGGTGGCCAAGGACCAGTTGACCCGGGTTCAGCTGTGGATCGCCGACTACCGGCACTTCGACCGGGTGAACGAGGTGTATGACGCCTGGCTGCAGGGTTGCGCCAAACCGGCACGGGCCTGCGTTGGCGCCGACCTGGGCGAGGGTTATCTGGTCGAAGTGCAGGTGTTTGCCGTGTGCGCCGAGCACCCGTGAACTGTAATGGCCGGCGTCAGCGGTTCAGCGCAGCAGCCGTGGCACAGCCTTTACGTAGATCAGCTCCCCCACCAGCTCCAGCAAGGTCTGGGTGATCACGGCTGCCGCCGCCAAGCCGCGCAGCGCTTCCGGCAAGGCCAGCGCCAGCGGCAGCACCACCAGCGAGTTGCGCGTGGCGGCGCTGAAGGTTACCGAGCGTGCTGCGGTGGCCGGCAAGCGCAGCAGGCGCGCCGAGAGCACGCCGAGCACCGGCGCCAGCAGCATGAAGCCGATGTACACCGGGATCACCGGCAGCAATCGGTCGAAACCCTGCAGTACCACGGCAATCTGCGAGGCGATCACCACCATCAGTACCACGGCCATCGCCGGTACCGGCAGCCATGCCCAGGCGACGTTCCAGGCTGCAATCGCAGGCGAGCGACGGGCCCGGGCGCTGGTGAGCACAGCCAGGGCCATCGGCAGCACGATCAGCAGCAAAAAGGCCTGCACGAACGGCTGGATCGAGATCGCCACGCTGCTGCTGTCACCCAGCATCAGCGCCAGGTAGAGCGGCAGTAGCACCAGTTGCAGCAACAGCAGCACGGGGGTGGCGGCCAGGGTCAGGCGGGCGTCGCCTTTGCCGATATGGGTGAACACCACGACGTAATCGATGCACGGGGTGAGCAGCACCAGCAGCGCGCCCACCAGGATGGCCGGGTGCTCGACCAGACCGCGGGTGATGGCCCACACCAGCAGCGGCACGAGGACGAAGTTGGCCAGCAGCAGGGCGGCGATGAAGCGGCGGTTGCCAAGGCCCTGGCGCAGGTCGAGGAAGGGGATTTGCAGGAACATCGCGTACATCAGCACGGCGATGGCCGGGGTGACCAGGGCTTCCAGGTGGCGTGCGGTGTCGCTGGCCAGCAGGCCGAAGGCGACAGCGGCGAGCACGGCGGCGAAGTAGAGGGGGATTTGCCGGGTTTCGAGTTGCTCTCTGGTCAAGGTACGGCCTGTGTGCAAAAGGAAGGAGCGCAATCATAACCTGTGGGAGCGGGCGTGCCCGCGAACACCGGCGCAGCCGGTGCCACCCACCGCGTGGTCTGCTTCGCGGGCGCGCCCGCTCCCACAGGGTTCGAGTCCGGAAAACGAAGAAGCCCGGCACTAGGCCGGGCTTCTTCACTTCAGGCAAGCGCCAATCAGTTGCCGTAAACCGGCAGCTTCTTGCAGATGGCCTTGACCTTCTCACGCACGGCATCGATCACCGCTTCGTTGTTCAGGTCGGCCAGGATGTCGCAGATCCAGCCAGCCAGCTCGCGGCACTCGGCTTCCTTGAAACCACGGGTGGTCACGGCTGGGGTGCCGAAACGCAGGCCCGAGGTGACGAACGGGGAGCGTGGGTCGTTCGGTACCGAGTTCTTGTTAACGGTGATGAACGCTTTGCCCAGGGCCGCGTCAGCGTCCTTGCCGGAGATTTCCTGCTTGATCAGCGACAGCAGGAACAGGTGGTTCTGGGTGCCACCGGAAACCACATCGAAACCGCGCTCGATGAACACGCTGGCCATGGCCTGGGCGTTCTTCACCACTTGCTGCTGGTAAGCCTTGAACTCAGGCTGCAGGGCTTCCTTGAAGCAGATGGCCTTGGCTGCGATGACGTGCTCCAGCGGGCCACCCTGGGCGCCCGGGAATACGGCGGAGTTCAGCTTCTTCTCGATCTCTTCGTTCTTGCGAGCGAGGATCAGGCCGCCGCGCGGGCCGCGCAGGGTCTTGTGGGTGGTGGTGGTGACCACGTCGGCGAACGGTACCGGGTTAGGGTAGACGCCAGCGGCAACCAGGCCGGCAACGTGGGCCATGTCGACGAACAGGTAGGCACCGACCTTGTCGGCGATGGCGCGGAAGCGGGCGAAGTCCAGAACCTGCGAGTAGGCCGAGAAGCCGGCAACGATCATCTTCGGCTTGTGCTCGACAGCCAGGCGCTCGACTTCGTCGTAGTCGATCAGGCCGTTGCCGTCGATGCCGTACTGGATGGCGTTGTACAGCTTGCCCGAGGAGCTTACCGAAGCACCGTGGGTCAGGTGGCCACCGTGGGCCAGGCTCATGCCCAGAATGGTGTCACCGGCCGACAGCAGGGCCAGGTAGACAGCGGCGTTGGCCTGGGAGCCGGCGTGCGGCTGAACGTTGGCGTAGTCGGCGCCGAACAGCTGCTTGGCGCGGTCGATGGCCAGTTGCTCGACAACGTCGACGTACTCGCAACCACCGTAGTAGCGCTTGCCCGGGTAGCCTTCGGCGTACTTGTTGGTCAGGACCGAGCCCTGGGCTTCCATGACTGCCGGGCTGGTGTAGTTTTCCGAAGCGATCAGCTCGATATGCTCTTCCTGGCGCAGAGCTTCTTGCTGCATGGCTTCGAAGAGCTCGGCGTCGTACTTGGCAATGGTCAAATCACGGCTGAACATGGCGGTCCTCAAGGATCGGGGTGAGTTGGGGGGGCATTCTAACCGATTGATTCGCCGCTGGCATATGAAGTGGCATCAAGTCGCGGACCAAAGGGCTTCATGTTGCATCCCGCGCCGCGTCTGGGCTGGGCGCGGATCGGAGTTGACCTGAAAGTCCGCTTTTGGGGGCGCTGCGCCCCATCGCCGGCAAGCCAGCTCCCACAGGTTTCAGCGCAAGCCCGAGGCATACGCAGCCCATGTGGGAGCGGGCAAG